>JAAWCJ010000047.1 GCA_022793195.1 Lachnospiraceae bacterium
GATACGGTGCAGCTCACCGTAGCCTTAGTGCTTCCCACAAGGGCAGGCTGTGTAAACGGTCTGCCCTCCGCAGGGGGCGTTGAGAACAAATACTGCGGCTGATACATAGCCGACTTAATAAAGGCGGTTATGAATACAGCGAAAGGAGGTAAAGCGGAAGATGTACCCAAAGGGCATGATATCAAACTGTAAAACTATTGCTATATGTAATCAGAAAGGCGGCGTGGGCAAAACCACTACGGCGGTCAATCTTGGTATCGGTCTTGTCATGCAGGGCAAAAAGGTACTCCTTGTGGACGCTGATCCACAGGGCGATTTAACGACCTGTCTCGGCTGGCAGGATACAGACAGTTTAACGCATACACTCACAAACAAGCTGTTAGAGATAATTCGTGAGGAAACAAAAAATCCCTTTGACGGTATGCTCCATCACGAGGAAAAAGTTGACCTCGTTCCCTCTAATCTTGAATTGTCAGCGTTAGAAATGAGCCTTGTCACCGCTATGAGCCGTGAAACCGTAATGAAGAACTATCTCGACCAAGTAAAGGACAAATACGATTATATCCTTATTGATTGTATGCCTTCGCTCGGTATGATTACGCTTAATGCCCTGACTGCGGCAGACAGTGTAATTATTCCTGTTCAGGCACAGTATTTGCCTGCTAAGGGAATGATACAGCTTTTACAGACGGTTTCAAAGGTCAGGAAGCATACCAATCCCGGCTTAAAGATTGACGGTATTCTTTTAACCCTTGTGGACGGAAGAACAAACCTTGCCAAAAGCACCGTAGACGCTTTGCGTGAGAACTTCGGAAACCATATTAGGATTTATCATTCATCAATTCCTATTGCTATAAAAGCCGCCGAGGTAAGCTCAAAGGGCAAAAGCATTTATGCCTATGAGCCAAACAGTACGGTATCTAAGGCTTATGCCGATTTTACAAGGGAGGTGTTAGCCGATGGCAGGCAGAAAGAGGACGGCAGATATGAACTTGTTTCAGGACACAGGCGAAAAAAGGCTTGCGAGCTTGCCGGATTTGAAACGCTGAGATGTGAAGTCGTTGAACTGACGAAAGACGAAGCCACGATTTTAATGGTGGAGAGCAATTTTCAAAGGTCGCGGATACTTCCCTCAGAAAAGGCTTTTGCCTATAAAATGCGGTTGGAAGCGATGAATAGGCAAGGAAAACGATCTGATTTAACTTCTGCCCCAGTGGGGCAAAAGTTTTCAAGAGAAGCCTTAGCAGCTGAAAGTGGGGATAGTCATTCACAAATTCAGCGTTATGTTCGCCTTACAAACCTCGTCCCCGAACTGCTTGAACTTGTGGACGAGGGAAAAATCAAAATGCGTCCTGCGGTAGAGCTTTCGTATCTTGACGAGGACCGCCAGCGTGATGTGGTGGACGAAATTGACTTAAACGACTGCACACCTTCACACGATCAGACAAGCGGAAAAAACAGCTCTTATTTTCAGAATCTTCCGGCTTCCATTTAGTACGGCATTATGCTGACCTCTCTTTACGGCTGGCAGCCCGGAAGGACAGCGCCGATCAGCGGTACAAACGAGGACGATTTTTCTATTGCTACACAGATAATCCTTTGGGAATACCATCAGCATATGTCTGAGTATGAATTGCCATTAGAACCTACAATATATGATTATTTAATATTGAATTTAACATCGAAGGATATTGTAGCAACATTTAATTGGGACCCATTACTTTTGCAGGCATATAGCCGAGCTATGAATTACACTAAGAATCTTCCTCAAATGGTATTTTTACATGGAAATGTAGCAGTTGGATATTGTGAAGAAGATAATATTGCTGGTAATGTAGGACGCTTATGTAGATGCGGAAAGCCATTTAAGCCAACAAAGTTGTTATTTCCTGTAAAGAATAAAAACTACACATCAGATATAGCAATTAGTAAATTTTGGAATTGTTTGGAAAATGCATTAGAGATAGCATATATGATAACAATATTTGGATATAGCGCACCTAAAAGTGATAAGGCAGCAATAGATATGTTAAAAAAAGCCTGGGGAAAAGTGGAAGATCGTAATTTGGAAGAAATTGAACTTATTGATTTGAGGCCGGAGGATGAAGTAGTAGATTCATGGAATGAATTTATACATACTCACCATTATTCTTATCATACAAGTTTCTTTGATACAACATTAGGTAGATGTCCCAGAAGAAGTTGTGAAGCTACGTTTGATAGGTTAATGATGAATAAGTGGTTAAAAGGAAACAATGGATTTAAAGAGGGTATGTCATTTTCAGATATTGATCGCTTGACATGTGATTTGATTATTGATGAGGATAAGAAAAGGGGGACAAAGAAATTATTAGAAAATCCATATAATTAAGGTTTTATTGATACATAGCCGTTTGATTTTCAAAAACCAAATTTCCAAGAGAAGTATCCAAAGAAAAGAAATATAGTTTATTTTTTTGAAAATTTGTCTAAATTAGGGCGGATGATATGCAGAAAGATAGAAAATCTTGATTTAATAAGTTGTCTGAAAAGGAGCAAATATAATATAGTCCTGATGTTTTCATAATGGGAAGGTTAGGATTTTATATTTTGTAATGAAAAAGATTGATTTTTTCATTACAAATGCATATAATAATCTTAGGAAGGAGCGTGATATAAATGGCACAGGCAGTAAATGTAAATTTCCGTATGGATGCAGAACTTAAAAAGAAAATGGAACAGGTATGTGAGGACATGGGATTGTCCATGACAACCGCATTTACTATTTTTGCAAAAAAAGTAAGCCGTGAACACAGGATTCCTTTTGAGATTACAGCAGATCCGTTCTATTCTGAGAGCAATATGGCGCATTTGCGGCGGGGAATTGCAGCGCTTGATTCCGGCAGGGGAGTAGAGCATGAGCCTCTTTTGGAGGATGGTGAATGAAAAAAATCTGGTTTGAAGAAGCATGGGAGGATTACCTATATTGGCAGTCGCAGGATAAAAAAACACTAAAAAGAATCAATGCACTTTTAAAAGATACGGAAAGAAGTCCGTTTGAAGGAATTGGAAAACCTGAACCGCTGAAAGGTGAGTTGAGTGGTTTTTGGAGCCGGCGGATTGATGAAACCAATAGATTTGTTTATCGGGTTGAAAATGGTGTATTAGAGATTTTGTCCTGTCGTGGACATTATGATGATTAAAGACCAAGACTGAATATGTCAGGACTTCTCTTATAACATCAGAAGTATTTACATCATCTACATCAAATTCCACATCATTTACATCATAACGGTACTGATAAATGCGGAAAAGTAGAAGTAGCGAAATGTGAAAAGAGACGATATAAGAAAGGTAAGGGCATTTGGGTAGACTATATCAATCTGTCCGATTTCGTCCCGACGATGAAGCCCCTCTCGGATTGATAGACAGAAAATGACAGGATTTTGATAGCTTTTGCCGGGGTTCATTAATCCAAATCTACCCTGAAAAACGGAGGAATGGCATTATTATATTTCCAGCCGGAGGCTCAC
>JAAWCJ010000039.1 GCA_022793195.1 Lachnospiraceae bacterium
CCATTGTCCAGCCTTGAATCGTATAGTCTTTCACAATCTGCCCTGCCCATTTACGGAACTGCACTGCACGATCATTATTTACTTTAAATCCAACAGCAATAATGGCTTGAAGATTGTAGTGGTTTGTTTTATATTTTTTCCCATCAGCAGCAGTTATTAAGTATTTCTTAATAACTGACGCTTCCATTAATTCCCCATCAACAAAAATTCTTTTTAAATGCTGATTGACAGCAGAAACTGATACACCATATAAAACGGCCATCATCTTTTGTGTCAGCCAGATATTTTCATCTTCGTATCGCATTTCTATGCTGCTTTCCTCTCCACCTGCCGAAGCAACATAGGTGAGATATTCTGCAGCGCTTGAACGGATTGTTATTTGATTTATTTTCTTTTTGGGCATCTAAAATGCTCCTTTCTGCAATATTTCCCTTATACGCATTTTTTTGCTGTATATTTGCTTCACTATTTCCTTTATATATCTGACTGAATTAAATTATACATTGCTAATATGGAAAATACAATTACTACATCCAAAACATTTGTTTCTTTTCCTGCGTATAAATTATCTCCTTCCATTAAACTTTTGATTTTCTCCTTATCTGGTTTCATCCATCTTGTATTTTACAACAGTCCCTCTCTGTAAAGTGACAAAACTTTCACCTGGATGTCACGGAGTTGTAAGGTAGATGTGCTATCCTTGATCAAAAGGAGGGACGTTACCTTGGAAAGAAAAGTTCAGAGAATTGTTCCGGGAATATGTGGAATACTGCCGTGTATTTTCCTTATTCCGTTTTTCCTGTTATTTTTTGTTTTTACCGTTATCCGGTCATTGTTAGACTGGGTAACCGGAAAACTGGAAAAGAAGTTTGCCAATTACCAAAGGAGAGATGATTTATGAAACCTACCCTTAAATTTTTCCGAAAACTGATCCTGCGCCTGTCCGCCGCCGCGTTACTCGTATTTGTCCTGGTTCTCGGTTTCTATGGAATAAAAGGATATCAGATGTACCGGAACGCGGTTGCAGAAAAAAACCTTGAAGAAAGGGTGGAAGAAATCCGCGGTGCAGAAAATTTCACGGCTTATTCCCAGATGCCACAGTTTTACATAGAGGCCACCATATCCACAGAAGACCACAGGTTTGAACAACACTGCGGCATTGACCCAATCGCAATCTGCCGCGCCGCATGGACAGACCTAAAAGCGATGGCTTTTGTGGAAGGCGGCAGCACCATCACGCAGCAGCTCGCCAAAAACATGCTCTTTACACAGGAGAAAAAAATAGAACGGAAGGCCGCTGAAGTTTTTGCCGCTTTAAAAATAGAATCAAAATACACGAAACAGGAAATCTTTGAGCTCTACGCAAATACTGTCTATTTCGGCAGCGGTTATTATGGCATCTATGAGGCATCCATGGGGTATTTCGGGAAAGAGCCCATGGAATTGACAGACTACGAATGTGCCATGCTGGCGGGAATTCCCAACGCCCCTTCCATCTATTCCCCGGACGTCAACAAGGATTTCGCTTCAAAAAGAACGGAGCAAGTCTTAGACTGCATGGTAAAAAACAAGGTGATCTCCCGGAAGGAAGCCGAAGGCCATATAGATTAATGGCGCCGTCAAATTGCATTGGAGGTTCGTGTACTGTGCATTGGCGGGGATATTAGAAAATTCTTAATGTTCTGTAGAACGTCCAGCAATTTCCGGACAGGACGTCCGGAAAAGGCTTATGCCGCCATGGACGGCGGGTCATAAGCCGGTTGCGAGAGGAATTTTTTCCTAAGTCAGAACATTTAGAATTTCAATATCCACGACATCAGCACAGGAAACGAACCTCCAATGCAATTTGACGACACCATATGTTTGAACCTATATGGTAAACTGAATCGCACAAAACGCCCCGTATACCAGGAGAAGTACAATCCCCTGGAACCTGGTCAGTTTTTCCCGCGCCAGGGCGGGTATTGTCAGAAACAGCATGACAAACAGCATGACCGGGATGTCTAACACCAAAGAAGCATTGTATCCGGCTATCGTGGCATTTTGGGGGATGTCGAAAGGTGCCAGCGTGACTGAAAGGCCGCTTACCAGCACCAGGTTAAAAAGATTGGCCCCGATAATATTCCCCAGGGAAAGAGCGCCATGGCCTTTGGCCAATGAAGTGATTGCCGTCACCAGCTCAGGAAGGGAGGTTCCAAGAGCCACAAAAGTCAGGGCGATCACCGATTCCGGTACTCCGATGGCCTGGGCGATATAAGTGCCATTGTCCACCAAAAGCCTTGCACCCACGGCAATAAGCGCCGCCCCCACCACTAAAAGCAGCAGATCCTTTCCCATGGAACCGCTTTTCTCCTCTTCTGAAACAGGATTGGCGGAGGATTCTTCCCGGGAAGAAAGGCTGGCTGCCTGCAGCAGAGGCTCCTCCGCCACCTTCTGTCCGGGCATTTTCCCGATTTGCATCACTGTGGACACCATATATACCAAAAATATCAAAAGCAGAAGCAGGCCCGATACCCGGCTAAAACGCCCGGCGGTATAGGCCGTCACCATATAAAACACCGCCGCCGCAAAGAAAAAGGCCACTGGTGTACGGAGGGTTTTCCTCTCTACTTTCGACGGCTTTATGGCGATGGTAAGCCCCGCAATCAGCGCCGTGTTGCAGATCACAGAGCCGATGGCATTTCCATAAGCAATCTCTCCATGGCCGCCTACGGCAGACGTGGCAGAGACCATCACCTCAGGAAGCGTCGTCCCGATGGAAACCACCGTGGCCCCAATCAGAAGCTCCGGCACATGGAACCGTTTGGCGATGCCTGTGGCCCCGTCCACAAACCAGTCGCCGCCCTTGATCAGAAGGACTAATCCAACGATAAACAAAACTACAGCTGCCAACATGATATTTCTCCCTCAACGTTTTTGAAGATTGTACCACATTTCCCCGGTTCCCACAATGGAATCCACATGGTATTCACCCTTTTAATTGATTTTTCCCGTCATTTGTTCCACAACCAGCTTAAAAACTTTTGTTTTTTCCATGACTGCCTCACCGAACGAAACTTCCCCCTGGTGATAATGCCGCATTAAAGAGCACAGAGCATCGTATTTCTCATGATCGTCCGGTATTTCTATGCGGCCCCGTCCCACGACGCTCTCGTACTTCATAGTCCATGTACAGCTTTTATCTACGTTTTCCGCCATCAGCTTATGGCCGCAGTCCATCTCAAAACCGGCTCTGTTATCCTTTTCAATCAGGTCATATTTCATCCCGTCCATGGCGCCGTGGAAATATAGTTCCACGACCCCGTTTTTCACTGCCATCCCGAAATTAAGCGGCAGTATATAGGGATATCCATGGTCATTTAAGGCAATCCGGCACACATCGCATTTTTCCATAATTGCAACTATCTCATCAAACTTCGTTATTTCCCTGTCTTTACGTCTCATGTGGATTCCTCCCTCCAGACAATCGGACTACTGTTTCTGACTACTATTGTAACACTAAATTTCTTTTTTTAACAGAAGCGGTTTTTCTTTCCGTGTTTTTTTTGTTTGATTTTTGAATTCTTCTATAATATACTGAAAAAAAGTTTCCTGCCAAAAAACTGCGTCCAGGAAACCGGAGGTAAGAAACTGTGAAGATTCAGTACAAACATCAAAAATTTCAAGCCGATGCCGCGAGGGCCGTCGTGGATGTCTTTGCCGGGCAGCCCTATCTGACTCCTTCCTATATGATGGACAAAGGCACCGGATATATTCAGCAAAGCTTCACCGGCGATAGCGATTTTACCGGCCATTGCAACCAGAAAATCGTACCCGGGCTTTCCGACCGGCTGATACTGGAGCAGCTCAACAAAATACAGAGACAGGGCGGCATAGCGCCCTCCCCTAGGCTGGAAGGCCGCGAAAACGGCTACAACCTCACCGTTGAAATGGAAACAGGCGTCGGCAAGACTTATACCTACATTAAGACCATGTACGAGCTGAACTGCGCTTACGGATGGAGCAAGTTCATCGTGGTGGTTCCCAGCGTGGCCATCCGAGAAGGCGTATACAAATCCTTTGAAATGACCGAGGGACATTTTGCGGAGGAATATGGAAAAAAAATCCGTTATTTCATCTATAATTCGTCGCGGCTCATGGAAATCGACCGTTTCGCTTCAGACAGTTCCATCCATGTCATGATCATCAACGCCCAGGCTTTCAATGCCAGAGGTAAAGACGCCAGGCGGATCTACATGAAACTGGATGACTTCCGTTCCCGCCGTCCCATTGATGTGATCGCGAAGACAAACCCCATCCTGATCATCGACGAGCCTCAGTCGGTGGAGGGGAGGCAGACAAAGGAACGGCTTAAGGAATTCCACCCGCTTTTAACGCTGCGCTATTCCGCCACCCACAAAGACGACAGCATTTACAACATGGTTTACCGTCTGGACGCCATGGATGCTTACAATAAGCGCCTGGTTAAAAAAATCGCTGTAAAAGGGATTACCGAATCAGGCACCACCGCCACCGACAGTTTTCTCTATCTGGAGGGTATCAACCTTTCCAGAAAGGAGCCGACGGCCACTTTGCAGTTTGATGTAAAGACGGCAAGTGGAAAACTGAAGAAAAAAAGCCGCATTGTCAAAATCGGCGATAATCTCTATAGCCGCTCCGGCGGCTTGGAAGAATACAGAGACGGTTTTGTCATCAGGCAGATCGACGGCCGCGATGATTCTGTGGAATTTCTGAACGGGGTCAAGCTGTTTGCAGGGGATGTCGTCGGCGCCGTCGGCGAAGACCATCTGCGCCGCATCCAGATCCGGGAAACCATCCTCTCACACATTCACAGGGAACGGCAGTTATTTTATAAGGGAATCAAAGTCCTCTCCCTGTTTTTCATTGATGAAGTGGCCAACTACCGGGAATACGATGTCTCCGGCCGTCCCGTAAGGGGAAAATATGCCGCCATGTTTGAGGAGGAATACGCGGACGTCATAAGTAATCTGCAGATCTCCATCGGCGAGGAGGAATATATCCGGTATCTGCAGGCCATCCCGGCAGAAAAAACCCACGCCGGGTACTTCTCCGTGGATGCGAAAGGCAGAATGGTCAACAGCCGGACGGGCAAAAAAGAGACCGTCTCCGACGATACATGCGCCTATGAACTGATCATGAAAAATAAAGAGCTTCTCTTAGACCGGGATCCGAACCGCTCCCCCGTGCGGTTTATCTTTTCCCACTCCGCCCTCCGCGAAGGCTGGGACAATCCCAATGTTTTCCAGATCTGTACTTTGAAGCAGAGCGGCAGCGATATCCGCAAACGCCAGGAGGTTGGAAGGGGGCTTCGCCTCTGCGTAAACCAGGACGGCGAACGTATGGATGCCAATGTCCTGGGGGACGACGTCCACAACGTCAATGTCCTCACTGTGATCGCCAGCGAAAGTTACGACTCCTTTTCCAGGGGGCTCCAGGCTGAAATAGCGGAGACCGTTGCAGACAGGCCCCGGGCCGTCACGCCTGATCTCTTTGTGGGCAAAGTCATCAGGGACGGTCACGGCAATGAACAAGTCATTGACCAGGATACGGCATCCGCTATCCATTACGATATGATTCTGAGTGGCTATATCGACCGCAGGGGCGCCCTCACCGATAAATACTACGAGGACAAAGCCAACGGTAAGATCAATGTGGCTGAGGAAGCGGCAGACTTTGCCGCCTCTGTCATTGAAATCGTGGATTCCGTTTATAACCCCCGCATCGCGCAGCCGGAAAACGCCCGCACCAGTACTGTAACGCTGCAGGTAGAGGAAGAAAAACTGGCAATGCCGCAGTTCCAGGCCCTCTGGTCAAAAATCAATACAAAATCCGCCTATACGGTGGATTTTGATACAGAGGAACTCATCAGAAAAGCCGTCGCCGCCCTCGACCATAGGCTGCAGGTCTCAAAAATCCGTTTCCAGGTGGAGAGCGGCACCATGGAAACCATCAAATCCAAAGAAGAGCTTCTCTCCGGCGCTTCTTTTATAAAAAAGAATCCTGCCCCGGCAGGATTCCCCGCCTGCGGCGGCTTGCGTCAGCAAGATCATTCCGCTCTGCCGCAGTGTGATCCCCCGGAGAGCTTTTGTCGTATGGGGAACGAAGTTTCCTATCCGATAAAAGAAACATCCGAAAGCTACAATGCGGACATTGCGGCAAATTCCAATGTAAAATATGACCTGGTCGGAAAGCTGGTGGAGGAGACGGGCCTGACCCGCAGGGCCGTGATTGCCATTCTCCAGGGAATCCAGCCATGTGTGTTTAACCAGTTTAAAGACAACCCGGAAGAATTTATCGCCAAAGCGGCAGCCCTCATCAATGATGAGAAGGCCACTGCGGTCATTGAACACATTACTTACAATACCCTGGAGGAACATTACGGCACAGATGTGTTTACCGCTCCCACAATCAAAGGACGACCCGGCGTCAATGCCATGAAAGCGAAAAAACATCTGTATGACCATATTGTCTATGACTCGACAGGTGAACGGGATTTTGCCGCAAACCTCGATACCAATACGGATGTTGCAGTCTATGTGAAGCTGCCCCGCGGTTTTTACATTTCAACACCCGTCGGCCGTTACACCCCCGACTGGGCCATCGCCTTTTACGAAGGGTACGTCAAACACATTTATTTTGTGGCAGAGACAAAAGGATCCATGCACTCCATGCAGCTTCGCCTGATTGAAGATGCAAAGAAACACTGTGCCGAGGAACATTTCAAAGCCATCTCCGGCGGGAATGTCGTCTATGAAGTGGTGGACAGCTATCAAGCGTTACTTGAAAAAGTGATGAGATAAGCCATGAAAATACTTTTCAGGGTCAGGCCGCCCCATGCCGGTCTCCACCGCCAGGAATCCCCGGCCTGTCTTTTGCCTTGTCCGATAGGCAGATTTTGCAGGTTTTGTGAGCATCGCGTCGTCAGTCCCGCTGACCGGATTCTATGGAAGCGGTGACTGACGGCAAAAGGCGGCGCAGCAAAACCAAAAAATCAACGTGGCAAGACAAAAAACAGGCCGGGATTCCTGGCGGTGGAGACCGATATGAGGTGGCCCAGCCCTTCCAAGTATTTTCATCTCTGTTTAAAGAATAAGGCAAATAGTATCCCCAAAACCAGGATCCCGGCGGAGATTCCTGTCAACACCCATACGGTATTCTGGTTTTCAGCCCTCTCTTCCAGCTGAAACAGTTCATCCTGGCTTACCGGAATCTCTCCCAGGTTCCCCGGGATTTCTTCACCTGGCATTTCCCCCTGGTTTCCGGGCAGCTTTCCATCCGGAAATCCTTCCGGTAGTTCACCTCCTGAAATCCCTTCCGGTACTTCTCCTCCTGGTATCCCTCCCGGGCCTTCCGGCGCTTCCCGGTTTAATTCCCCGTCCGTGTCTTCCGGTATTTTCCCGTCCTCTGTTTCTTCCCGGGAAAATTCCTTCCCGCCGCCCTCCGGCCGCTCCTGGGAGCCACCTCCGATACCCTTGGAATCATCCATGGTTCCCATGGCTGAAACTTCAATATCTCCCGCTGTGACAAACGTGGAGGTGTCCTGTTCTTCTGCAGTGGAACCAATGGTTCCATCCAGCTGGCCGCGGATACTTTCCGCCCGCAGAAGGCAAAATTCCTTTAAAGTGTCAATCCCTGTGACGAATTCATCATAGGTACAGAATTTCGTCGGGTCTTTTTCCACATAAGGGGCAATCATCGTCTTGACGGCTTCCAGCTCCTCCGCAAATCTCCCGCTTTCAAAATATCCGCCGATCAATTCCGAAAAGCACTGATGATATTGTTCCGTATACGTCTCCTCCGCAAATATCCAGGATAACATCGGGCGCTCCTCTACACTGCCGCCTGACACCGGCGTATCGATGGGAAAATTGATTAAAGTTTCCGCGCTCCCCCCTGATTCAAAGCCGCCAAAAGCCAGGTTGTAATCCCAGGGAATCATGGAGAGCTGCCCGTCCTTTTCATAAAGATAATAATTATGAATCATTGTCCCTGTATAGCTGTCAAAATTCAGGACAAAATTGTGGGCTGTAAAATAGCGGAGTACGCTGTCTGTATCCACAGCCTTTTCCGGCTCCTCCCCGCCGCTTAATTTTTTAAGAGCGCCCACCAGCCGTTCTTTGTCCCCCTCGTCCGCGTTTGTTTTGGCGTTCTCAAAAATATTGGAATAGCTTTCCAAATCATCATCCGTATACCGGAGCAGTACGTCGCTACTTCCCATGGACATTCCATTCCCCCCGGGCTTTTCGCCCCTTACAGCCATCCCGTTTCCGGCCACTTCCAGAGGATTCCCCATATCCATCACAGCCTGTATATCTTCGCCTTCCGTTCCCCGCAAGGTTTTCTTCTCTTCCCGGAACCCTTCTTTTCCCATCTCCATACTGTCCGGCTTATAAAGCTGACCGTAACCATTCCCATAATTTCTCTGGAGAAATGCCTCCTCCACCCCCTCCACGGCCAGGTAAAGCCCCCATTCCTCCCCGTTCACGGAAATCATGGCATAGCTGCAGAGGGGCGCTGCAGCCTCCGCCTCCTCCATCAGCCGGTACGACAGATAGTCTTTCATATAAGTGGTATCCTGAATCATATTGTTCAGACACAGTTTGTCAAGCCCATAATAAGTCTTTGCCGTATCGTAATGGTCAAACTCAATTTTAAAACTGTACCTCCCATTTCCGTAAGCCGCCACCTGGGTGAGGGACGTATTCCCTTTGGCGCGGATAGCCACATTTTTGTATGCTTCCCCGTCGATTACCAGGCTGCACTCCCGGTATGATTCATCCCTGCAGGAATCGATAAAGCCCTCCCAGTCTTCCATCACAATATCAATCGTATGTACCGTGTCCCTCCGAAACAGGCGTGCCTCATATCCCAGGGCTGCGGAAACCGCCTGAACCCCGAAACGGCCGCTGTTCATAAACAGGATGACAAGAACCAATATCACAGCAAACACGGCGCAGCAAATCCGGTCAAAATGTTTATGCGTAGACATTTTGCACCTCCTTAGCCCATATATTCCCCATTGTAGCTGACCAACACTGCGCTGTTTACGCCATCCAGCTCCGACAACCCATTGATAAAATCCGTATTATCCGAAGCCATGCGGATTCCCATATTCAGTTCAATGTTTCCTTTTCTGGCGGTCTTACTTTTGACGACACACCGTTTCACCTGCGCCTCCAGGAACCTTCGCGCTTCCTTCTCAGATGCGGAATCTGAACAGGACAAAACGACGATATAGGGATTCATGTGGGATTTCTTGTTGACAAATACAAGAAGAATGATTCCGACGATCACACTCCCGACGACAGCTAACACAATCATTCCGGCCGCCAGCACAATCCCGTCCGCTATGGCCCAGAATAAAAAAGCAATATCCAGCGGTTCTTTGATGGCTGTGCGGAAACGTACAATGGAAAGCGCGCCCACCATACCCAGGGAAAGCACCACATTGGAAGTAACCGCCAAAATCACGATGGTGGTAATCATGGTGAGTGCCAGCAGGGTGGTTCCAAAACTGGAAGAATACATGACGCCCTGGTACGTTTTTTTGTAAACCAGAAAAATAAACAGCCCCAGGCCAAAGGCCAGAACCAGGGCCAGCGCCATATCAAGGAGGCTGACACTTCCGATATTCTCCAAAAAGCTCGATTTAAAAATGTCCTGAAAAGTCATAATTGTTCCTTTCCTCTTTTCCCCGGTTCCGGCCCCTGCCGTCTACCGGTATTTTTCCATATGATTCTCTCTGAAATCTCTGCAATTTCATCCATAAATCCTGCAGGCGGCGTATTTGGAAAAAGCGCCGGCCCTCCGGCCCGGAATCTGCAGGGCGTCCCGGATAATATCCGGCAGAAACTCGTTCCACTTCACTTCCAAAATGAAGGGGGCTTCCCCCGCAGGGACTGTGACGCCGGAAGGATTTAAAAAATCCCCGGGCTCCATCCCCAGCCGTATCTGATAATCCAAGGTGACGCGCACTTCCCCGGGGCCAAACACAAATGGTTCCCTCAGATAGTCCACAATGATTCTTGGACGGAGGCCCTGCCCCGTTATCTTTGTGTAAAATTCCTCCAGGAGAGGCAGTCTGCTCCCTGCCATCCACCCGCACTCTCCGTCGAGAATCATCTGCACCTGCTCTCTCGTAATCCTCTCGCTGTCTTTGAGGCACAGCCCGTTCACCTTACTCTTTTTCTCCAGCCGTATCCACGACGTATCGTCATTGTAATAGCGGATACGAAACTTTTCGCGTCTGTTTACGCCGTCCAGTTTTTCTCTCAAAACCTTGTCGCGGATATTGTCGAAATAGAGGCTGCGGACACGGTACACTCCTCCCAAAGCGTGACAATCCCGCTCCGCCACCGCTGACAGTCTCTGCCTTAGCACAAAAAAATCACCGCAGCTTATTTCGTACTTCCACTCATGCCGGTATTTGGCCATAAAAAATCCCTCCTGTACTCTGGTTTTTCCATTGTACAGGAGGAAGCTTAAGGTTTTATTGAATTTGCGCCCTAAATATCTTGGTGGGCATAGAGCGGAAACCATGCGCCGGAACTTTCAGAAATAGAACAAGGGCTTATTGTCTGCCGGGCATGGGTATTTGCAGATAATCAATCAGGGCAGTTTCCAAAAGCCGGGAATAGTTTACCTTTTGTTCTTCTGCAATCCTTTTCAGCCATGCCGGAAG
>JAAWCJ010000050.1 GCA_022793195.1 Lachnospiraceae bacterium
AAATACTGGCATACCATTACTCTCTTTTACCCCTATGACGATATATCCGCCATTGGTGTTATCATAATCATTTGCAAACGCACAAATAGAATGAATAATATCATTTGGATTCCAGCCTGTTTTATACTCTACACGATCATGTTCAACGACACGTCCCTCCAGTAAAGTTTCTATCTTTAATGGTATCATTCAGATGCCTCACTTTCTGTTATAAATATCTCTTACTGCTTTAAATAGAATTTTATCTCTTTAAAGCATATACTCCACCATTTCATTTTAGAAAAATTCCTCTTGGAATAAATCATTATCATCCAGCTCCAAATCCGTATTAACTACAAAATTATCAATATACTCCTCAAAAGAATCTGTTACAAACGTCTCCCATAAACCATATGCTTTCATTTTTTCTGCAATCTTAGTCACTGGTACTCTTTTTCCAGTTCATTACAAGTCCTGTTTGACATTGCTTTTTCTTGCAAAACCATATCATTTTGATACGGTTTTGTTAATTGTTTATATAGTTTTGAAGCTGGTGTACCCAAATTGTACCCACATCATATCCACTCATCCACGATTTCTTTCCAATTCAAGGAACGATAACATTTACCGGACCATACATCACCAAACTCAGGATTTTCTGATTTAGGTCTTTTTTCTTTTGGTAATTCCTTAATATCAACCACTGTAGGAATCGGAACCGCTGCCCCTAATACAATTGCTTTTTTTGTCGGTAAAGACGGTAACTCATCTAAAAGTTTACCTAAAGTATCTGGCACAAGGCGCTTTACCATCTCTTGATCTCTATCATTGACTATTCTATGTAAAATGTATGAATTACATTGTGAAAGTACAGTCGGTGATAATTCCGAAGGTCTTTGTGAGGAAACAATTAATCCAAGTCCAAACTTTCTCCCTTCTCTTGCTATTTTTTCAAATATTTTTGTACACAGCTCATTCGATGAATACTCACTATTATCCTCTGAATATTTTTTTATAAATGTGTGAGCCTCCTCCATAATCATAAGTGTAGGTAATTCCTGTCCATAATGTTTTCTATATCTTTGTAGTACCTCAAAAATCAAACGTGCAACAACTGCAACAACCAAATGAACAATTTCTGTAGGAACAATCGATAAATCAATTACACATATCTTGCCTTTATCATCATCATTTCCTAAATAATGATTTATCCAGTCTAACAGACTTATTTGTGGCTCATTTCCAATAACCGACAAAATGTTAGTATTCTTTAACAAAGATTCGATTCTAATTGTCATATACTCAAGGTATTGAGATGCTGCTGAATCTTGTGCCAACACACGAATATATGGAGCTAATTGGTTTATTTCAAATTCGATAGGATCATCTTCATTACAAAGATATTGTTCGTCTGGTTTTCCAAGCTTGTCCATCAATTTCTGCAATTCTTGAGATATATCATTTACATCACTCAAACTAAATGCATTATAAAAAGAAAATTCTGGTTTTTGAACCAAGCTCTTTTTCAAAATAGCATCCACTTTAATATAAAAATCTTTGCTCTCCTGTAACAATGGATATGTATCTTTGATTTCATTAATAATCTGACACATACTTTTTAAACGATCATTTAATTGCGTACCAAATTTATTTTTATTTGCATTCAAATAATCTTGATTAATAATCGAATTTTTTAGGAACATCTGCCAATTGTGAAAATGTGCCTTTAACAAATCTACAGAAATTATATTTTTACTTTTTTCAACATCAATATTAACATTGGACGATTTTAACCCCCTTAATGCTTCTCTTAATATCGGTCTTTGTGTCCCTCCACTTGCTTGCAAAATCCTTGACCACTCTTGGCTTGTCCACATCCATGCTGGAGCTCTCAACTGTTTCAAATCTTGTTTCGAATCAGAAGCTTTAATCGCATAACAAAAAACATCCATATCCAAATCATCAAAAGCGTGTCGATATTCTCCATTTGGATCTAACACAATAATTCTAGCATTTGGTGATTTTTCTGCCTTCTTTATACTCTCCTCAATAGACCATCTCACAATTCCCGCAACAGTGCAGGATTTTCCGCTTCCCGTATTACCCAATACCGCCAAATGGCGTCCAAACAGACTATCAATGGATAATTTAATTTCTTGATTGCCCGCAAGCGGTGAAGTGCCAACCGTAATGGTATTTTTATCAGAATTCTTTACCACAGCATCCATTTGTTCTACAGAAGGCATTAATATAGAATCCCCCACTGTCGGTAATGAAAACGCTCCTCTTTCAAATATCAGACCATGTAATGTTTCTACAATATGCCCCATAATGTTTAGATAAATCATTCTTTGTCCTTTGGGCAGGTTGACCTCATTATTTACAACAGCATGATTATATCCAATCCACGAAATCATTCCTACCAGCCATCCCGTTTCATTAGGAATTACCAAATAACTGTTAATTCTAGGGAAAAAAGTAACATTGCCCTCCAAAATTGAAATACTTTGGGGTGCTTCATCTAATAAAAAACCTTTTATTTCATTTGCCGAAACAGAATCTACTATTCCTATTTTTCTATCTAAAATTGAATTATTCATTATTACTCTTTTGGCTATCCTCCGTGGTTTCTTCTTTAAAACTTTCGCGTTCCTTAAGCAACTTCGACACTGTCACTGAAATCTTATCAATTGCAGCTTTCGGAAGATAATAAGAAACAAGCTTATCAATGCTCGCAATCTCACTTCCACACAATAATGTCACTTGATCCAAATTAACTGTTTTTAAAAAACCTATCAAACGCTCATCTGCATTATACGCAATGACCACAATATGTGTGGACGGTATAGTCAACATTTCTTTAATAATTTTATTAATATGGGAATCCCCAAAACCATATCCGTATACTATTAATACCGAATTAGGTCTGCATATAGAACTACTAAAATCTCTGAATAATTCTGCATACGGATGAAACAATGTTTCTATCGACTTCATAGAATTAGGATAAATCATAAGTTGTTCCCTATATTTATCCTTATCTATATCCATTATTTTATCTGCCCCAAATTTCAAACTACTATGATATATTTTATTTTTCTTTTGCAACCAATCTACCGATCCATGTAATTTACTATACCGCACCACATTCTCCGCATACCTAAATTCATTTTGAGAATCAGAAACCCGATAGTAATAGTCTAAATTTGTATCATTTTGAGAAAACACAGGCTCTATCTTTCCATAAAAACGATCTAATATTTTTATTCCTGCATTATCGCAAGCATATTCAATAAATCTGTCATAATTTGTTGTGAAAATATGCAGTCTATCTCTTGTTGCATTCCTACTACTAAACGTCAACATAAACGAAACCAAGCACTTTAATGCCCACTCCGCTTTCGCATCTCCTTTGTCTAACTTTTTTACAAATTCACTCTCTGCACGTAAAATACTGTTTCCAAACGATTCAAGTACATCATCAATAATCGGCGATAACTCATTAGCGGCATCTATGTTTTCATCAATTTCATATCCTGATAACAGTTCCAAACTTGTTCTTATTTGATCTTCAATATTATATTTTCCTCTCCCCATCTTTTGGGCTGCTTTTTGGGCATAGCTATCTATTTTCACTTGATATTCCTTAAAGTCAGCCGTTCCCATTGAAGATGATAGCACATCAGCAATGCAACACACTGATTGCGTCAATCCTGCTCCAACCAGCAATGCCAAATGCTCACTTTGAAGAATTCCGCTTAACCATGGTTCAATTATTTTTCTCAATTTCTCAATGACTTCTATATTTTCTGTATCGTCAGAAAATCCTTTACAATAATCAATAGTATTTCTTACCTTCACACATCTATTTTCATTTATCAATTCATCAAAAAATAGTTCCTCTGCCTTCATTGTCTCCTCCTACATCATTTTTTAAGAAAATACATTTATTCTTCCCTCTGCTCCAACTGCTCCTTCGCATTTGCTATCGCCTGTAGCAACTTCTTCTCCAACACCTCTTTTGGCGGCATTTTAGTCAAATATTGTGCCACATGAATGCTCCCATTATCAAGCTCCATCAATTCTATCGTTTCCTGCGATTTCTCTGCACACAATATCAGTGCGATCGGTTTCTCCTCGCCCTCTGCCCTCTCGTATTTTTCAAGCCAACGAAGGTACAATTCGACTTGTCCTTTATCCTGCGGCTCAAATTCCCCTAATTTCAACTCTATCAGCACCAAACGCCGCAATGTCCTATGAAAGAAAAGTAAATCCATAAAATAATCTTTACCATCAAGGACAAAGTGCTTTTGACGTGCTAAAAATGCAAAGTCCGAACCCATCTCTAATATAAATTTTTCCAATTGAGCAAGAATAGCATTTTCCAAGTCTTTTTCACTATAAGTATCTTTCAATCCAAGAAAGTCTAACATATATGGATCGCGATAAAACATATCCACTGACATTTTCTTTTCTTCATTCAATTCTGCAATCTCATTTTTTATCGTTTCATCGGGCTTTTTTGAGATTGCTGTTCGCTCATAAAGCATGGATTTTTTGCGTTCACGCAATGTGCGGACTGACCAGTTTTCATTTTTACACATTGCGGCATAAAAATTCCTTTTCAGTTCATCTTTAATCGGCAATATTTCAATAAAATGCGACCATGTCAATTGTTGCGACAATGTCGCAACTTTTTCATAATCCGGAAATTCTTGATAAAAATTTATCATACGAGAAATAGCAGATCTATTAAACCCAGTTCCATAATCTACAGATAATCTATTGCTGATTTCAATAACTACCTTTTGCCCATATTCAGGTTTATTAACGCCCGTTATTTCCTCTGTTAGTTTTTTCCCAATCCCCCAATACAAAGAAATCATTGCATCATTAACAGTACTTTTAACTTCGCACTTTTTTCGCTTTATCAGATCATTTATATCATCATAAACATGATCAAAATTATCCGACAATACTATTTCATCTCCCATGAATACCACCTTCCCAAAAATTGCGACAGTGTCGCAACTTTTAATAAAGTTAATGTATTTCCTAATTCAAAAGATATTTTCCATGATAGCCGATAAACGAAACTTAAAATCAGAGCCTGTTTATCAATACTTGGAATATCTGATATATAATTTCAAAAACAATAATCAATCATTACTTGTAATGTTACTAACCAATTTGCGCAGTTCCTTTTGAATAGATTCCTCAACTATATGGTTTTCCATTATTCCATTCTCTGACTTTTTCTCCATAGTAAGTAAAAAGGCCGTAACATTCATCTGATCATCTTCTGAAAGTGTTAAGAAATTATTCGTTGTTACATATGCTTGAATACGTTGGTAAGCTTCATCTACATCAATAAATTCTTCAATATTTTTCAGATTCACTTGCCACGTTTTAGAGGTTATTCTTCCCGATACTTTTCCATTTGATGTGCAATAACTTAAAACTCTAACAAGAGATATTTCATCCGTAATTATTGACTTCTTCTTACTTGCAACAAGTTCAGGATCTATTTTTCCTAACATCCATAAAAAATTCAACCCATTATACCGGTCCAACGCCGATCCTGATTCTAATGTTTCAATTGCACGTTTTTTGAAAATTTCCTCCAATTCTATAACTTGATCTAATGTAATTATTTGTTCATCCTTAACCGTAGCATCGTCATGAAACCTCCCATGTTGTGTCTCAAAATCGTCTAATAGCAATGCCAAAGTAGACGGCTGCACCTTGCTATCTTCAAAAATATCTCGAAGAGAAAAATAACGAGCAGTTTCATTTATAGATTTTAATAGTGGATCAACACAAAATAGAAATCTCCACTCAAACGGAATAGAGAAAAATCCCTTTTCCTCCACCTTAAAAAGTCCCCAATATCGAGCAAGCTGCTTCAATATTAGTGATGCACGTTCTGATGAAAGCCTTACAGAACTATTTTTATTTGCATATGCATCAATTTCTTCAAGAAAGCGGACAATTTTCCCCTCTTGATATATCTGTTCAATTCCATTACTAAATTCTACTTCATTTGCTTCATAAATCAATCTTTTCATGATGCTTGTAGGTATAGCCTCATTTTCCAATGATAGTGAAAAATATCTATCAAAACACGCCGACACCGCTATATTATTGTTTATTAAAAAATCTCTATGTACATAATTTCTGCCGATACTATAGGCAATACCTGTTGCATTCCCTGTTTTAGGGAATAAAATACCAAGTATTTTTTTTGCTGATTCGATATTTGCCGTCTTCTCACTATCTGCAATAAGTGCACTAATAGCCTTTTGTATTTTTTCCTCCTCAGCCTTTTGACTCTCATATGAATAACTGCTAGTTGCACCACACAGTATATCTTTCAAATTTGGAAGTCTGGAATAAATGGTCGGTTCAAATACTTGTAAACAAGCGACTCCCAGCAAATCCACAATATCCGTCTCATTCTTTAAAAGTTCATATTTCAAGGAAAAGACGTTTGTGTAACGTATTACATCACGAATAGATTTAATATATTCTTTAAGACCAAACTGAAATAATTCCGCCCATGCTGCCTTGTCCAACCTTTCCTCTGAAATATCACCGAGTATAGTATTCAGCTTTGAAAAGAGTGCTTCATGTATACTTTTTATACTAGGTGCAGGTATTTCAAATGGAACTTGTATAACTTTCTCCAAATACTCTTTGCCATCGCCATGCTGTACTTTTCTAAGTGCCTTCACAACAACATCATAATCAAACGCAAGCAGATAAATGGTTTTAGGAAAATCTGCTAATGCTTTAACCAGCTGAAACACAGCAATAATCTCTTCCTCCGAAAGCCTATCAATATCATCTATAGACACAACTATTTTCAAATTTTCCTCAATCATCTTTTCTATAATCTTGTTTTTGATGTCTTGTAAATCATTAACGGGTTGTTCTTTTTGCTTTTTTGCCTGTTTGGTCAATATTTTGCCCGCAATAGCTACAAAAGTACCTGCAACTGGAATAAGGCTGGCTGCATCAAAAATATCTGCATATTGATCAATCAATTCCCATGCTTGAGCTGCTGCTGGTTTTTTTAGTTTTATTGCAGTTGCCATTTGTTTAAAAAATTGAGTTGTTAATTGTTTGGGGTCTGAACATAGCCATGGATTAAACCGAAGAATAACTATGTTTTCATCGGATTTTTCCACAATTCCAAGTACCATATTTAGCAAAGAAGTCTTTCCACTTCCCCACTCTCCATATAAACCAATAGAAAAAGAAGAAGAATGAGAATACTGTAACAAAACTTGGGCAAGACTTTGCGCAAATGAGCCTCTGTTCAATATATCATCTTCAAACTTTGTAATTGGTAAATCTGGACTAATCATTTCTATTACCTCCCTAATTATCTTATGATTTACCATAAGGTACCGAGTCTTCAGCAACCATCATCACATTGCTCTCTATCTCATATTGATAAATCTTTGCCGAAGCAGATGTCTCATTTTTTAAATCTTCTGCTCCTGAATACTCCTCAAAATTCTCTACCTGCTCCATAACCTTATTGAATACTTCCGGGCTATATTGAGGTGGGTATCCATTCTT
>JAAWCJ010000040.1 GCA_022793195.1 Lachnospiraceae bacterium
ACGCTCAGTCCGTTAATACCCATCGCTCTTAATTTTCTAAGCTGCCATACCTCTTTGTTTTTAATATCACGGATGCTGGCAAACATAGCCATTGTCTGGCATTTAATCAGATAATTCCTTACGGTCAAAGCCCTAAGTTTCAGATTCTCGTAACTCATGGCGAAAGGATTCGCCCCTGTTCAGAATATTCTCCTTGCATATGGCTGATAGCCTTTTATCTCTGATAAAGCTTCCACGGTGGCGGCGGACTCGGGAGCGCCCTTTGGGGTATCCGGGAGTTTTTCACTGCCGGGGCCTGTGTTCAATTTTTCATCTGCCATTCACTAACCTCCTTTTTTGTGAAAGTCGCATAAATTTGGGGGTAAATTTCTGTAATTATTTTTTGCCTCCTTTCCGTCTATCCACGCAAAAAAACCGCCCGTTTTTTCATGCCAGACGGCTTTTAGCGTAATGTGCTTTTATCTACTTATCCCACAAAGTTAATTGCGATTTCTTTAACGACTTTACCACTCTTTCTGTAATTTTATCATTTTCTGTAATGTTTCCACATAGCAGCGGAGATTTCACATCATATAATTTGCTGTTTTGCAAAACGCTTTCATAGCTATAATTAGCATAACAATATACACAGCCATTTTTACATGTGTTGTAGGCGCCAATGTCGATGCTTTCCACACAGCCACATTCTTTTCGCTGATTTTTATCCTTGTCCGCCTGTATTTTATATCCGATGATTTGCTCAATTAATTCTCTGTCTATGCAGCAATTATGTTCTATTCCACAAGCTGACAAATCAATCGTTTCTGCGCAGGATGCAACCGTTATATCATGGACTTTGGCGATTGATGCAATCTGTGCTGCAAATGCAGCCAGTTCCTTTTCCGATAAAGAATAGAAATTTACAGCACTCATATTTTTTTTGTTTTTCCTGTATAGATCAACAAAACTGATAACACATTTAGACGTATATCCACTTAATGCCTCAGCAATTTGTTCAAAGGCCTTTAAATGATATTCCGGGGTATATTTGTCAGTGAAAATGATTGGGTCATACCGCCAAATTACCTTTTCCTTTCCGATTTTCTTTTCCAGTTTTTGGAATATAGGAATCATATGCTCCTTTTTGTGAGGGACATTGCGTTCCATATCATTTCCAAATCCGGTAAGTGTAAATTGAAAATAATATTTATAGGCGTCCAATTCATCTAATCTTGAAAACATCGGTTCCGGATTCTTGGTCCAGAATACAATACAATCTACCACCTCCGGAGACAATATGATTTTACTGATCTGATGGGCGTTCATAGGATTACGGACATATAAATAACCGTCCTTTATTCTGTTATAAAACCAGTCCGAATAGTAATTTGGAATATCTGTTCTGCGGCTAACACTTAAAATCATAGCGTCCTCTTCTTTTCAACCTTAATAATCAGATCACAAATATAGTTTGTAGCTGTCATTGTTTTTTCAAACTCTATTTTACAGTCTTTATTACATCCCTCACAGGGATCACCTTTTTCCGGCGACCTGTATTTACATTTTTTTTGCAGGACTTCCCTATAGCCGGTTATGGGATCATCTTCAGAAATCTGGGGATATCCCAGAATATTTTTCGCAATATCCGTATCCCAGATCTTCTTATCCTTACCATTCTGTTTTCTACCCAACAGTATGGATGTAACATCCCCCAGGTGTAACCCGCTTTCTTCCAATTTGCTTACTGTCGCCTCTGTATTTGTTATACATTTTACCTCTTTCACATGAAAGCCGTTCTTTTCATCTTCCAATCTGTCTATGATCTTTTGTACTTTCCCTACATCCTCCTTAGCTACTCCATTGTTGTTTTTTCGCAAAGCGATACAGAAATAGATTGTGTCCTTTTTCATTGCGGATAAATTATTCAGCATCAATCCCATATCACTCGCCTCGTCAATCTTCCCATTTTTTTTCACGGAAAATTCACTGATTGATTTCGGGAAAAAATATACATCGTGAGTATTAAATTCATTGTCATGTCTTTTAAAAAAATCTGCGAAACTCTCCTGAAAAAATTTGACAGTGTCTTTGTCCCTGGCTTGTGTTTCTAAACTATGATTCCACTTTATCGCATCAATTCCATAATACTTAACAACAGGCCGGGACATTCTCTTTTGATCAAGCATACAGGCCAGCGCCCAATAATCAAGCATTGTCCCGCACCCCAGTGATACGACAGAAATTTCCTCCTGATCTGCAAAATCTTCCATAAACTCATTGCATATCGATAGATATTCAAAACCATATGCATATGCATATTTTAACAGGTACATCTGTTGTACGGTTGGATTATCATAAATCGATGTTCCGCCGGAATCAAGTCTTGGACTGTTATTCTTCAACTGACTTGTATAAGAGTTAGGTTCCCACATATTCTCAGTTTCTTCATCACAATGTTCTTTAAATTTTTCAAAAATTTCCTTCAAATACTCCGTTATCGTTAGCATAAAACCTCCGTTATAAAATGTCTTTTGTCAAGTAGAAATTCCAATTACCGTTTACACTTTGAGCAACGTAAAGCGTTTTACTTTTTATTCAGTTCGCCTGCCGTCTCCCGGATTTCTTTCCCGGTCAGATACCTCTTCCCGTTTTTCATAACCGCATCCACCAGACGTTTCATTGCATCCTGATTCGCTTCAATGATGCTTATTGCCTCTTTCATCTGCTCTGATAAAATCCGATTGATAAGCTCATTTGCCTTTTCATTATGTTTAAGCTCTTCTTTTCCGATCACGCCCAATCCGATTTCTTTTTCATACATTCCAAGCTCACACACCATCCACGTGGCAACCTTTGTAGCCATATTTAAATCAGAGGATGCGCCGGATGTCAGGCCATATTTAAATACCAATTCTGCTGCCCTGCCACCCAATGCCATACAAATTCTCTCCAGTAAATGTTCTTTGGACGGATACGTCTCCTCTATTCCAGGCTGCATATATCCTCCATGATTTCCCCGCGCCACAATGCTCATATAGCTGGGTGCCCCACCATAATATAGAGAGATCAGAGCATGGCCTGCTTCGTGATATGCGGTTTTCTCTTTCCACTTTTGAGAAATGTTAACCATTTCTTCTCCCATGTTGTATTTTTCAAATATCTCATCAAATAAGTCGTCATCAATAACGCGGTCTGACCGAATCCCCTCCCGCAAAGCCGCCTCAACTACCTGTTCAAGCTTTGCCGGGCACAGCCTCTCAGACCTGACAACAATGTTTTCCAATTCTTCATCAGAAAGATCAAACATATCGCTCTGCTTTTTGATGTTTTTTTCCAGAATCCACCTTCTTCCCGTTTTATCCAAATAGCCCATATCGAAGGTTCTGTCAAAACGGCGTTGAAGAGCGGAATCAATTTTATCTCCATGATTCGTGGCCGCTATGACAAATACCGGCTTATCTTCTACTTTCTTAAAACCATCCATCTCAATCAACAATGCGTTCAGTGTCGGGTTGGGTAAATTTGAATATCCCCGTTCCATACCTAGGGCATCAATTTCATCAATAAAAAGGATGGCAGGCGCATATTTTCTCGCGATACGGAATTCATCTTCTACCTTCCCGGGACCTTCATTAAGCAACTGGCTTGCGCTGATGGACAGGAAATTCAATCCGGATTCCGAGGCTGCAACCTTTGCCAGAAGGGTCTTTCCGGTTCCCGGAGGGCCATACAGCAGAATTCCCCTCGGCTTCACGCCTTTTTTATTATACTTCTTAGGATTCTGAAGATAATGAATGAAAAACTCCATCTCCTTTTTGAGATCCTCTGACACATAAATATCATCCCAGCTTTTATGTGGACGCAGGTCGTCAGACAGCAGCGAAGACTGGTCCTCAGACTCCACTGCCGTTTCCAGCTTGAAATCGCAGAAAATGATACTGCCGACATTGGTTTCCTCATCAAATTCCTTTTTAGTATTGTAGGTTAGGACCTGATGCCGCGCTGTCAATGTCTCCATTACCACCTGGCAACATACGTTCAGATAGGTCTGCTCCAGCTGGCTTCTAAAATATTCTCGCTCAATAAATCCTCCAACCCCTTTTTTCATCAGGGCATTTTTTTCTGTTTCCGTATAGTCGTATCCCTGGCTTCCGTCTAAAATGTACACCGGGATTTCTTTATCTACCTCCCGAAGTTTTAAAAAGATATCCCGTCCCATCGTCCTGGCATCCACAATGCTCAATCCGCTTTCCACATTTTCAAGGCCGTATAGGTAATCAATGACTGCGAAAAGAACCCTTTCCTTATGGAGCATTTCCATGAACTCTTTGATATCCACAGTATTCTTCACGCGTACATTGTTATTTTTAATCTTTTCAACCGGCTCATATTCCACTGTTCCGAAGACCGGAATTACGCAGTCCCTTTCCCCCAGGTAAAAATCTTTGATTTCCTCCGTGGCGTCTTCAAGATCACATTTCCACTCGATTTTTATTCCCTCATCGTTTTCATCCAGTTTCTGCTTATTCTCCAGCAGTTCCAAAAGCTTACGTATTTCCCTGTCAATGAGCTTGTCCGCTATTTTTGAGGCATTTCTGGCATCTGCGCTTCCCCCCATAGAATACAATACGGTCCTGGCCAGATCCTCCTTTCCCTGATTCAGCTCATAATCATATGTGTTCTTTAGTTTTTTTAAATGATTTTCTATACTCTTCTCCACCAATTCAAAGATTTTATCTGCCTTTAAATGATTCAGCATGATAACTGTATAGGAAGACATCCTCGAAAGTATTTCCGGTGGAAAATACTGCTGTTCTGTTCTCGGATCTTTATCTTTCTCCAGCGCGTCTATCAACACCTTCTCCGAAAGCATTGCAAGATTTTTATTTCGCGCATTAAGGTAAAGCTGTCTGCCTGCATTAGTTGTAAAAAAAATGATGGTGTTTCTAAAGGATACATCCCGTTTAGAATATTTATCCTCGCAGATCCCGGCATCCAAAATCTGTAAAAACAATCGTATGACATCAATATCCGCTTTTTCGATTTCATCAAACAAAAGAACACATTTCTGGTTTTTTAACACGAACTCAGTAAGTATACCCGGCTGCGAGTCCTTCCAGGTCGAGGCAAAACCAACCAATTCCTGTATGGCTTCCTTGTTGGAATATCCCGACATATCAAAACGTTTAAAAGGAATTCCCAACTTGTAAGCAAACAGCTGCGCCATAAAAGTCTTCCCTACCCCTGGAGGCCCTGCTAAAAGGTAGGCGTTTCTAGGCCCTATCCTGTCGGGCGTCAGACGTGCTTTCAGTTCCGCATTAAAATATGCCTCGCTCAACCTCTCAATGGCTGCATCCTGTCCGAAAACCCGTTGTTTCAGTTCCGTTTCTACGGCTCCGGCCTCCATAAAAATCTGCCGAATAGAAACTTTCTCCTCCACCTCCTGAAATTCTGATAATTTCGGCTTTGGATATGTATACAGCATCTGAGCCACAAAACTAGATACGGCAATCGCATCATATCCAAGGACATTTTCTTTTTCTTTGTCACGGTAAATAGCAGTCAGTTTGTTTAAATTCACATCTGAAAGACATTTCTTCAGCTCAAATTTGAGCTTAGCTGCCGCAGCTATCTTGGCGTCCTTGTCGTTCTGCTTCCCACGAATAATACGTATATACTGCTCCATTTCTTTCGCTATCGTCCAATATCCTGTCGGCACATCAGGAATGTCTCTGCTGTCAGCTAACCACTCGCCATATTCTTCCTCATGGTCTTCGGTATTCTTTTCTTCCAGCTTCCACGGCAATAAGCGCCGCTCCTCGGTTTCCAGCTCATCGTCGAAGAAAAAAGAGTCGTCTTCTTCCAGATCCGCATCCTCCGAGTCCGAAAAAAGCTCCTGCTCCTCGGTTTCTGGCTCATCGCCGAAGGGCAAAAAGCCATCCTTCTCCCAATTCACATCCTCCAAATAATCGGCACTCTCGCCCAGATATACCAAATCCTGCAGATATGTTTCCGCTTCTTTTATGGCATACCGCAGACTGCCAGGCACATCTTCCGCTTCTCTCTCAAGCTCACTCCGATATTCAAAACGGCGGAATTTTGCATTTGGATACTTGTTTGTCTGCTCAAAACATTTCAGCCATTCATTAAAAATCCCCGTCTTTCTGCCTCTTTTTACTGCATAAATCATTTTTTTCATAATCCGGCTTCTCCTATTATCTATATAAACCTTATTTAATCCCCTAATTTCATATTTTTTATGTAATATTTCTTTGCGTATTTTTCCAAAAACTCTTCATATTTCTCTTTTGAAATCTCGTTTAACTTTCTGAGGGGAGCCTGAAAAGCTTCTGCATTATAATGGGTACTGCGCTCCAGGGGTATGTTGATTCCATACTCATGCTCCAAAATATGATCCACTGCATCCACATAAAGATTGCTAAGATAATAGGCGATAACAGATGCACAAGCTACTGCTATCACCTTAGAATCTGCCTTTATGACAATCACTGCCTGTCCCTTCGGTACATTCATTACTTCACGAATTCTGTCATGATGGAGTCCATTTTGGAAATCATCCACAACCACATAATCATATGGCACAGCCCCAGCCAATGTCTGCACCACCACCTTATGTTCATGTCTCAGCAAATCTTCGAGATTGCCGGATCTTTTCCCGGAACCGGGTTTAAAGTCTTTATTAAATTTATGGTTTAACAGTGGGCTTGCCACAAATGTCGCACAATCTGTACGAATGACTTTCCCCTCTTTGCCCTCAAAATCTTTGTAAGAAGTAAATCCTGTTAATTTCTTACCTATGGGATAAAATTTTTCTTTAGCCTTTTTATAAACATTACCATAGGCTTTTGAATCCTTCACCCCCATCTCAATAAGCCTGTCCACATTTTCCGGGCTTACATAGGCCGCAACCGTAATGAGCGGTCTGAACATTTCTCCCCTGCCGGCTTCATCGCTTCCTATAATGCATTTCTCAAAATTCAGTTCCTTCAATGAAATTTCTTTTTCATCTTCTGATGTAACCGTCCCATTGACATACTTTTCAAGCAATTTATCCTTATCTTGCATCATTTGTTTCTCCTACTATAAAGTAACTTTTGCCATGAGGAAGTTGGCTCCCCCTGGGTATTGTCAGCTCATTTATTGTTATCTGTGTTAAACTGTCTATTTAAATCTACCCAGCACCTTCCTAAAATTTGAATCAAGGTCGCTGAGCTTGTTATACCATACACTTCCTAATATGTTGGGGATACTGTAGTTAAGAGAAGAACATACAATGACCGGTATGTCTATTTTTTCTTTTTCTATTCTTTCTATCAGTTTGAATCCTGCCTCTTCATCTATAGCTCCTCCTGCTTCCAACGGATATTGCATATCTGTCACGATCAAATCTATCTTTTCCTCACCGCGGTATATTTGTTCCCACAACTTTTCCTGGTTTCTCACTGTCTCTATATTTCTTATTCCATTAAATTCCAACGCTTTTCGTATATCAAACCCCTTAATAACATCATCATCTACAATAACCGCTTTTATTTGTGATAAATCCACCAAAATCGTCTCCCTTCTTTATCTCCGCTACAGTGCGATCCCCCGGAGGGCCTTTGTCGTATAGGGAACGAAGTTTCCTATACAATAAAAACAGCCTCCTGTAATTAATATAATAATTATACTATGCAGAAGGCCGTTTTACTTTCATTTGTCAATAAAGCCTATATTACATATAACTCATAATTTTCACATGCTTTTCCGTACAAATTCCAAGTAAGGGCAAATTCACCTGCATTACTTCATCAGTTGTTGAAGCTTTTCTGCTGCATCATCCAGCGCCTTTAACTCTTCCGCCGTCAGGCTCCAACCGGCTGCGCCACAGTTTTCCAGGGCATGGGCCGCGGACCGTACACCCACAATGGCCGTGTCCACATAAGGTTTAGACATGCTCCAGTTGAGGGCTATCTGTGAGAGGGATACCCCGTTATGGTGATTTGCAATTTCATCCATCTGCTTTAATAATTCCTGGATCCTTGTAAATGCAGGTTCCTTAAAAAAGCTATAGAATTCTGTTCTCATGTCTCCTGCGTCAAACGCCGGCTTTTCCCGGTATTTCCCGGATAAAATACCTGCCCCCATGGAACCGTAGGTCATGGTTCCGATTCCCATCCCATGCATGCCATACAGTTTCTCTTTCTCCTTTTCATAAACCATGGAATACTGATCCTGTGCCACCGCAATCTCAGAAAAGCAGGAAGCTTCCTTAATCTGTTCCAGCGAAAAATTGGATACCCCGATATTACGGATCTTTCCCTCTTCCTTCAGGCGGTTTAACTCCGTAAAGGTTTCTTCCATAGGCACGTTCTGATCCGGCCAGTGAACCAGGTATACGTCAATATGATCCGTATCTAAGTATCTCAGGGACTCTTCGCACTGGCGGCGAACCGCCTTCGCAGAATTATCGCGAATATACGTCCCGTTCACATACTGTGTGCCTGTCTTGGTCACATATACAAGGTCATCCCGTTTGCCTTTCAGAATCTTTCCGAGAAATTTTTCCGCCTCCCCGCCGTTGTAGGCAGGCGCTGTGTCAACCAGGTTCACCCCCGCATCCAGCATGGCGGCAACCGCTTCCTGGCAGGCTTTTTCATCCGTATGCCCCCAGCCGGCTCCACCGATTGCCCAGGTTCCAAGGGAAATGGCCGAAACCTGAAGTCCTGTTTTTCCAAATGTCTTATAAATCATCCGCTACCTCCTTTTCCTGTCTGCCCCGGCAGACAGTTGACAGACTTTAAAGTGTCTGGTTGTCAGCACACTAGTTATCCTTATACATATTTCTGATTTCTTTCAGATACTTCCTGTATTCCCGGATAATGAAGGACGGGCTGTTTACCCTCACCCGACAGCCAAAACGGGCAAGCCATCCGTAAAATTCCCGGCTTTGTTTTACCCTGAACTTAAGAACCGCACTTCCCGTCTTCCTGCTGGCCTTCTCCCTGATGGAACCATTTTCTCCCAATTCTTCCAGGATAAACGCCGCCATTTTTTCTTCACAGAGAAGTTCCACCTTGGTATCACCGGACAGCCATTCATATTCCGCTGTTTTCACCTGCCGCCTGTCCGCTCTTTCCGTCTCCCCGGATACTTTTGCCTCTGCCCCGACGTTTTTTCCCACGCTTTCGGCATCCTCCCTTGAGACGGCGCAGGCCGCCTTTTCTGTTTCCGGGAAAGTGGGAAGGCCTTCCCTGCTTTCCAGATAATATCCCGCCATGCGGCCTCTTTTTCCGACAATCGAGTAACCAAATTCACGGAGGGCGTCCAGATCATCATATATCCGTTTCCTCTCCGCACGGATTCCATGGCGGGCAAGCTCTTCCAGGATTTCTTTCATTGTCACCACATGGGTCTCGTCGCTCGTTTCCAAAAGCTTAAGCACATACAAAATCTTCAGTTTCTGATTAGCCGTTCGCGCCATATCCAGCCCTCCTCTCCATGATTGCCTTACATCATCTTCATCAATATCTGTGGTATACATGCACCAAAAAGCTTAAAAATCCTGCCTCATGCTGCCCCAGCTGTCCTTTTTTCAACCGCCATTTCCAGTTGTCTCCCAGGGTGGACGGGAAATTCATCCTGGCGGAATTGTCCAGCTTCAGCACATCCTGGGCCTGGAAAATCACCACATCCGCAATGCTTCCATATGCCTGTCGAAACAGCCCTTCCACGATTTTGCTGCGGTCCCTGGTGCCTAAAAGCTCAAATAAGTACGTCAGAACCTCGTCGGACTTATCGCAGAACAGCCCCGCCAGTGTTTCATTGTCATGGGTCCCTCCATAGGCCACGCAGTTGGATGTCTTATAATTATGAGGTAAATGCTCATTGGCCGGATCACCGTCAAAACCAAATGCCAACACCTTCATACCCGGATAACCGTTTTCCCGGAGAAGTTCCCGTACCTTTGGCGTTACCGTCCCCAGATCTTCCGCTATGATACGCATTTCTCCCGCCGCCTTGTTGATCACATCCGTCAGTTTCGTCCCGGGTCCCGGCTCATAAGAACCTTTCACACTGTCTTTTGCGCCTCCGGGCACTGCATAATATCTGGTGATGCCGATAAAATGGTCAATACGGAGGGCATCATATAATTCCCTGGAAGCAGCAATCCTCTGATACCACCACTCAAAATCTTCCTTCTCCATGGCTTCCCAGTCATAAAGGGGATTGCCCCAAAGCTGCCCTGTCTCACTGAATGCATCCGGCGGCACCCCTGCAATAAATTTAGGCGTCAGGTTCTCCTCATCCAGCTGGAACAGGCCAGGATGGCTCCACACATCCGCACTGTCCATCGCGGCGTAAATGGGAATATCCCCTATGATCTGAATTCCTTTTTCTGAAGCATATTCCCGCAGTTTCTTCCATTGGCGGAAAAATTCATACTGGCAAAATTCCCAAAATTCTATGTCTTCCTTAAGAAGCTGGCGGTACTTTGCAACAGCCGCCTTTTCCCTGAACCGGATATCTTCATCCCAGGAAAGCCATCCTGTATTTTTAAAATGTCCTTTACATGCCATATAAAGGCTGTAGTCGCCCAGCCAATAAGTATTGTCCTCTAAAAACTTCTGAAAATCCGCTGTTTCTTTATGGGCGCTGTTTTGAAATGCTTTCCGAAGCACCGGAAAACGGCTTTCATAAATCGTCTCATAAGAAACGTAAGACGCATTGTCCCCCCAAAATACGCTTTCTACATCTTTCTTTTCCAGGATCCCGTCCTCTGCCAGTACATCCAGGTCAATGAAATATGGATTGCCGGCAAATGCCGAGAAAGACTGGTATGGGCTGTCCCCGTAACTGGTGGGCCCCATGGGAAGTACCTGCCAGTACTTCTGTCCTGCCCTTTTCAAAAAATCTATAAATTCATAAGCCGCCTTCCCAAATGTCCCGATTCCGTAAGGGGATGGAAGACTGGTAATCGGAAGCAGGATCCCCGCTCCCCTCTCCAAAGTCTGATTTTTCATCATTGGTTTCCCTCACTCTTTATTTTTTACTATTATACTGAAAAACCGAAGGATATACAATAAAATCTAAAATGCAATCGCCGGTTTTTCCACGCCGCCCACAATGAACCCAACGTCTGAAACAGTCCCTCCTGCGGGAATCTTCCTATTATAGTCTACGGCAGACACCGTAAGGGTGTTTCCCTCCACTTTATATTCCCCATTCCAGCCGTCGGACAGAGAAATTTCTTCCTGAAAGGTAAGAGAAACACTCCAGCCGTCCATCTCTGTTTCCGAGCTGTTGCTGACCGTGAGGGCATACTGGCAAAATACCTGTCCGTCTGCCTCCCAGGTATTTTTAAGCTCTGCCTGGCAGTTTACCCCTTCTCCCTGAATCCGGCCTGCTGCCTGTATTTCCTCCCCGCTTCTTTCCGGTTCTTTTTCTGCATCTTTTTCGATTCCTTCTTCCGGCCTTTCATCTCCCGCGGATGACTCTCCCGTCAGCATCTGATACAGCCATTTTCCCGATTCGCTCAAGTCTCCCGAAGAAAAACCGGAGGTTTTAGAGCAGCTTTCTTTCAAAATGGCCGAAGTCTCCGCCTTGTTGGACAGATTCCAGGCCACATAGCTGACGCCATACTCATCCATAGCCTGAATCCATGCGTCCGCCTGGTCCACATCGATGCTTCCATTTCCGCTGGCATCGCAGATTCCATATTCCGATACAAAAACAGGAAGTCCGCCGTCAATGGCCTTTTTCATGGTATCCCGAAGCCAGTCCGTATGGGTCGCCGCATAAAAATGAAGCGTATACATGACATTGTCATACCCGGTTATGGGGTCCGCTGCCGCCTGATCCACCATTTGTGACCAGTTGGGGGTTCCCACCAGAATAACGCCGTCAGGATCCTGTTCTCTGATGACAGCGATCACTTCTGACCCGTATGTTTTTATCTCCCCCCAGTCCACATTTCCATTTGGCTCATTGCAGATTTCATAAATGACATTGTCACAGTCTTTGTATTTCTCCGACATTTCCCGGAAAAATGCTTTCGCTTCCTCGATGTGCTGATTGGGATTTCCGTCAGATAAAATATGCCAGTCAATGATGACGTACATATCCTGCTCCACCGCATACTCCACACCCCGTTCCACCAGCGCCTTAAGTTCTTCCTTGTTTCCGTCGCTGCAATAGCCTCCGGATTCCGCCGTATACATGGCAAGCCTTATGACGTTTACATCCCACTCTTTACGAAGCTGCCTGAAACAGTCTTCATTGACATAAGCCGGGAACCAGGCTAGGCCGTGGGTACTGATTCCGCGAAGCTGCACCGGTTTCCCGTTTTCATCAACCAGCATTGTCCCATTGACCCGGAGGGCGCCGCAGGTGGAAGGCGCCGCAGGTGTTTTCCCTGTATCATCAGTCACTTGCCCGGCAGAAGGATTTTCCGCCGTCCCGGCCGGATTCTCCGTCTCTTCCAGGCTTCGCGCGCCGGTGGTCTCCTGAGCTGATTCTCGCTCTTCCTGCCCTTTTTCCGTCTCTATCTCATTTTGTCCTGTCTCTTTTACGTTTCCGCTGCCACACCCGCCGACGGCCACCAGACAGGCCGCAAAAATCAAGACTGCCGCTTTCCATATCTTTTTCATCAATTCTCTTCTTTTTCCATTTCATACAATGCATCCAAAAACTGTTTCATATACTGCTTCTCACCGGTGGTAACACGGAGACAAGTTCCCATGCCTCCAATCCCGGCATAAGTTTTTATTAAAATCTTCTTTTCCGCCTTCATCCTTCTCACCAAAGTTTCTGCATCGGTTTTCGGCTGGATAAAAATAAAATTCCCCTCTCCTCCATTAAATTTATATCCATGTTTTGTCAGGGAATCGGCCAGATACGCCTTTCCTTCTTTCTGACGGCAGATCAAGTCCTCAAGCATACCGTCGGTTTTTATGATGGTCTCTGCAAATTTCATGGCAAACGCATTGACATTATGGGGAGTACATAATTTCTGTACCATTTTGATGCCTTCCGGCCAGCCCACCACATACCCCAGACGGCAGCCGGCAAGCGAAAACAGTTTAGAAAATGTACGCGTCACAAAAATATGCCGACGGTTTAACGCATAATCAATGAATGACTTGGGATAAAAATATAAATACGCCTCGTCCACCAGTACCGTAATTTCATTTTTTTCAGCCGCCTGTATAAGCGCGGCAAATTCATCGTCCGAATATACATTGCCCATGGGATTATTGGGGTTTACCAAAATCAGCAGTTCAACCTCCGGCGTCAGTTTCTCCATGATATGTTCCACCGGCATTTCCAGAGATTCCGTATAAGGGACAGGGATAAAAGTCCTTCCATACATTTTGGAATAGACTTCAAACATGGCATATGTGGGAGTTACTCCCACAATCTTTCCTCCCGGCGATGTAAATGCCTCTATAATATTCCGAATTCCTTCTGAGGAACCATTGACCAGGCAGAGATGTTCGATATCCGTTCCCAGGAATCCTGCCAGCATTTCGGTAAATTCCAATGTCTCAGGATACTGGGCTACGAATTCCGGCGTCACATCCTCTAAAACCTTGTCAATAAATTCCTGGGAAAGCCCTCCGGGATTTTCATTCAAATCAAGCCGCAGATACCCCGCTCTTTTATTCTGGTCGAAAATTCTGTCAAGGGTTTCAATTTCTTTACTTAAATAATACATCTTTTGCTCCTTTGCTGTTTCTGTTTCCGGTACGCCGTTTATCTTTGCCTTACGTCCCCGGAAAACAGTTGTCCTGTAAAATGAACTATGTTATACTTTTACATATGTTTTTTATGGAAATCAACAGATTTTTTCTTTTGTCTTCATTATAACAAGCATGTTATCCATTGACAAGATATGCATACCTTACGTTTCCGATTTTTTGTTTTTGGACAGGAAGAAGAGTGGCTTTTATGATAAAGTTACAAAGGCTTTCCTTTAAGGAGAATCTTTCATTATGAAAAAAGTGATTACTTATGGCACTTACGACTTGCTTCACCACGGACATATACGGCTTTTAGAGCGGGCCCGGGCATTGGGTGACTATCTGATCGTGGGGGTCACTGCCGATGATTTCGACAAAGTACGCGGAAAAATCAACGTACAGCAGCCTCTTATGGAACGCATCGAAGGTGTGCGGGCCACAGGCCTTGCCGACGAAATCATTGTGGAAGAATATGAGGGCCAGAAAATAGACGATATCCGCCGCTATCATGTGGATATTTTTACCGTTGGTTCTGACTGGGCCGGCAAATTTGATTATCTCAATGAATACTGTCAGGTGGTGTACCTGCCCAGGACAAAGGGCATCTCCAGTTCTGAGGAGCGGGCCAAAAAACGTGCCATCCGTCTGGGCCTGGTGGGCGAGACCAATATCCTGAGTAAATATAAAAATGAGTGCGCCTTTGTCAATGGCCTTCAGGAGGCCGGAATTTACACCACTGATAAGCGGATTCAGGAAACAGAGAAATCCTCTCTCCTGGCAGACAGTTATGAAGCGCTTTTAAACCAGGTGGACGCCGTATATCTCGTTTCCCACCCGGACATGCATAACCGGCAGATCGAACAGGCCCTGCTTTCCGGAAAGCATGTTTTATGTGAATCTCCCATTGCCCTCAAAAAAGACCAGTGCCGTCAATTATTTTCCCTGGCAAAAGAGCGGCATCTGACTTTGATGGAGGCTGTAAAAACAGCATATGCAACAGCCTATAATCGTCTGCTTCTTTTGGCTAAAAGCGGGCAAATCGGCCAAATCGTTGCCATTGATGCCGTCTGTACCAGCCTTGCTTCCGACGGAGGAACCCAGCTCGACGCCTTATGGAACAGTATTTGTGCCTGGGGGCCTACCGCCATGCTTCCTATTTTCCACCTGTTTGGCTGCGGGTACTCGGAGAAGCAGATTATCTCCTGTTTAAAAGACACCTCTTCTCCTTTTGATATTTTTACAAAAATCAATTTTGTTTATCCAAATGCCACCGCCGCCTTAACAGTCGGAAATGGCGTCAAATCAGAAGGGGAGCTGGTCATCTCAGGGACAAAAGGTTATATCTATGTCCCGGCTCCCTGGTGGAAAACGGAATATTTTGAAATTCGTTACGAAAATCCTGCGGAAAATAAACGGTATTTCTATCATTTAGATGGAGAAGGTATCCGATATGAACTGGTAAATTTTGTGCGTTCCGTTGAGTCCGGCCATTCTAACCAGTATATTGACCAGGCCGTATCGGAAACCATAGCAGAAGTGATTGAAGACTTTTACAACGGCAAAGACTTGCGGCGCCTTGTGCTGTAATATCCCGGGTGCTACAGGGTGAAGCGCCGCAAGTCTTTTATTTTAAGAACAGGCGAAGCAGTTTCTCTTTTCCTTTGGAATAAGGCTGATAGCGGATTGGCAGGTCAATCCAGTTATACTTTTTCACAATGCTCTTTTCATGGCTGAAAGTCTCAAAACTCTTCTTTCCATGGTAGCTTCCCATCCCACTGTTGCCCACACCGCCGAATCCCATACGGGAGGTAGCAAGATGGATGATGGTGTCATTGACGCACCCCCCTCCGAAACTTAAGGACGTCAGAAGCCTCCTCTCTACTTCTTTTCTTCCTGTAAAAATGTAACAGGCCAGCGGTTTTTCCCGCTCTTTCACAAAAGCTTCCGCTTCCCCAATATCCTGGAAAGTAAGCACGGGAAGCACCGGGCCAAAAATCTCCTCCTGCATCACAGGCGTATCCGGTGTCACATAATCCAATACCGTAGGAGCAATCTGGAGGCTTTCTCGTTTCTTTTCCCCGCCCATTCGGATGTGAGCGCCCTCCATCAGACTGCTTATCCGGTCAAAATGCTTTTCATTGATGACCTTTGGATAGTCCCCATTTTCCAGAGGCTTTTCTCCATACATCTCCCGTACTACTTTTTCAAAAATCTCCAGAAATCTTTCCTTCACACTTTCCTGTACCAGCAGATAATCCGGCGCCACACAAGTCTGCCCGGCATTTAAAAACTTCCCAAAAGCCAGCCTTTTTGCCGCAATTTTTAGGTTGGCCGTCTCATCCACAATACAGGGGCTTTTCCCTCCCAGCTCCAGAGTCACCGGTGTCAGATGCCGGGCGGCCTTCTCCATCACAAGCTTTCCCACCTTTACGCCGCCGGTGAAAAAAATATAGTCAAATCGCTGTTCCAAAAGGGCGGCATTTTCCGCTCGTCCCCCCTCCACCACAGCCACGTATTCTGGAGGAAATACCGCCTCCACCAATTCTTTTATGGCAGCAGAAACAGACGGCGCATAAGCTGACGGCTTTAAAATACAGCAGTTTCCCGCTGCAATGGCTCCCGCCAGGGGTTCCATACACAACATAAACGGATAATTCCAGGGTGACATAATGAGCGTCACTCCATAAGGCTCCGGCATTACAAAGCTTTTTCCGTGAAAATGCGCCAGGGGCGTCAGAGATTTACGCGGCCGGCAATAGCTTTTTAAATGCTTTTCCATATATCCAAGCTCCGAAATTGTCAGCCCTGTTTCCGTCATATAGGACTCAAAACCTGATTTGTTTAAATCCTTTTTTAGGGCCGCATGAATCTGGCCCTCCCGCCGTTTCATCTCCTCCTTCAGCGCGCACAGCGCCCTCAAACGAAAAGCCACCGGTCTGGTGGCTCCTGAATTAAAATAATCTCTCTGCTTTTTTACGAGTTTTTCGATATCCATGCAATTATCCCTCTATTACTTTCACATAAAAGGTACGCTGCCTCGGTCCGTCAAATTCACATAGATACAAATCCTGCCAGACACCGAGAATCATCTCCCCCTCCTCCAGAATCAACGTCACAGAGGCCCCCATGGAGGAAGCTTTCACATGGGCATGGGAATTTCCCTCATAATGACGGTATCGAATATCCTTTGTCGGATAGGCGTTCTCCAGCGCATACAACATATCCTGAACCACATCCGGATCCGCATTTTCATTGATGGTCAGCCCGGCAGTCGTATGGGGACAATGAACCACAACGATTCCATTACAAATCCCACTTTCTTCCACATCTTTTTTTACCATATCGGTGATTCTCACCATATCCCGCCGTTCAGAAACAATGACATTATGCTTGAATAAATTCATAAGAACGCCCTCCGGTACCATCTGTCATTTTCTTAAACCTCAGCCAGCCTCCACTGATTTTGCCTTTTTGCCAACCACAAGGACCACTGCCAGAAGCACTACCAGGCCAACCAATGTTCCAATCCATCCGTTTCCGGTAATCCCTCCTGCTAAAAAGCCCACCAGACAGCAGCCTGCCACAGTCATTGCATAAGGAATCTGTGTGGATACATGGTTGATATGATTACACTGGGCCCCCGCAGAAGCTAAAATCGTCGTATCCGAAATCGGTGAAATATGGTCTCCGCACACAGCCCCCGCTAAAATCGCCGCCGTTGTAATGGTCAACATGTTGATGTCCGCCGTCCCCACCACCTGAACTGCAATGGGAATCAGGATACCGAACGTTCCCCAGGAAGTTCCCGTGGCAAAAGAAAGCCCTGTGGCCACCGCAAAGAGAATCGCCGGAAGCAACATACCCACCAGGGCACTTCCCCCCACTACGGTACTTACAAAACCGCCAATATTTAAGTAATCCTCACGGCATACGCCTGATAAAGTCCACGCCAGGCAAAGAATCATAATGGCAGGCGTCATGGCTTTGAAGCCTTCCACAAAACTATCGCAAAATTCCCGGAAGGTGATAACCTTTCTGGGGAGGTACATAATAAACACCACAACTAAAGTGAAGAAGGAACCGAGCACCAGGCTTCTGGCCGAATCGCAATTTGCAAAAGCATCTACGATTCCCGCACCCTCCAGGATTCCCCCCGTGTAAAGCATGGCGGCAATACAAAATACAATCAACACTGCAATGGGAAGCACCAGATCAATGACTTTTCCGTTTCCGGTCACTTCCAGATCCTTATCGTCGCTGGTTTCCTCCCCTTCTTTCGCAATCTTTGCCTCATACGCCTTCATGATGCCGTAATCCACATTTCGGATAATCATATACAGCATAAAAATAATGGTAAGGATGGCGTACAGGTTAAAAGGGATTGTCCGCAAAAACAAGTTGAAACCATCAATACCACTGTTTTCCGGCAAAGAAGAACCTACGGCAGCAGCCCAGCTTGAAATGGGGGCAATGATACAGATGGGAGCTGCAGTCGCATCAATGATATAAGCAAGTTTTGCCCGGCTCACCTGGTATTTGTCCGTCACCGGCCGCATCACCGTACCAACAGTCAGGCAGTTAAAATAATCATCCACAAAAATCAGGGAACCTAAAAGCACGGTGGAAAGCTGCGCTCCCCGTTTCGACTTGATCGCCCTGGATGCCCAGTTTCCATATGCCCTGGATGCCCCTGATTTTGTAATCAGCGCCACCAAAATTCCCAAAAGCACCAGGAAAACCAGAATGTCCACATTTCCGCCGATTTTTTCTCCCATAATGGTAAAAGTGGTTTCCACGGAGGTCAACGGATTGAATCCTGTAATCAAAAGCGCCCCCGACAAAATGCCGATCAGCAGCGAAAGATAAACCTCCTTTGTAATCAGTGCCAGCGCAATCGCCACAACCGGCGGCAAAAGCGCCCATGCTGTTCCTGCCATACCTTCTCCTCCTTTATGTATCTCTCTGTTTATTTATCTTTCTCCGAACGCAGTAAACGCTTCGATATCTGTTCCCGCTCTCCCGAATCAAGCTCCACCCATTCCGAATAGGGAATCTCACAGGAACACATGGCAGCTCCACAGCAGTGGCACTCCGCTTTTAAGAGCTTTGATACCATCCTTGTCTTTCCGCACTCAGGACATATAAATACCCGAATCACTTTTCTCCCTCGTTTGCACTGGAATATTCTCATACAAAAAGCCTTCCAGATGCTGATACCCCGGAAGGCTTCGCTGTTTATTATTATACCAAATCACCGGGAGATTACAAGTTTAATTTTCTCCCAGCTTTGTGAGCTTTGCCGCCTGGTCTGCCGCAATGCAAGAATCGATGATCTCCTGTATGTCCCCGTTCATAATCTTATCCAACTTATAAAGGGTCAGGCCGATGCGGTGGTCGGTGACGCGCCCCTGGGGGAAATTGTAAGTACGGATTTTCTCAGAACGGTCCCCCGTCCCGATTTGGCTCCGCCTGGCTTCCGCTTCCGCATCATGGGCTTTCTGACATTCGATATCATAAAGCTTTGTCCGAAGCAGTGCAAACGCCTTGGCCTTATTTTGAAGCTGGGACTTTTCTGTCTGGCTGTATACCACAATCCCTGTCGGATAGTGAGTCAGGCGCACGGCAGAATCTGTGGTGTTGACGCACTGGCCGCCGTTTCCTGAAGCCCGCATCACATCAATACGGATATCTTTCTCATCAATCTGGACGTCCACCTCTTCCGCCTCCGGCATCACAGCCACAGTGATGGTGGATGTATGGATTCTGCCCCCGGACTCTGTCTCCGGTACTCTCTGCACCCTGTGGACGCCGGATTCGTATTTCATGATGGAATAAGCGCCCTGGCCTTTTACCATAAAGCTGACGCTCTTCATACCGCCGATTCCAATCTCGTCAGCCTCCATGAGTTCCAGCTTCCATCGTTTGGTCTCCACAAAATGGGCGTACATCCGGTAAATTTCCGCCGCAAAAAGCGCTGCCTCATCTCCCCCCGCCCCAGCGCGGATTTCCACAATAACGTTTTTATCGTCATTGGGATCTTTGGGGAGCAACAGAACCTTTAACTGTTTTTCCAGGTCGGCAGACTTTTCCCGTGCCAGGGACAATTCCTCCTTAAGCATTTCCCGCATTTCTTCATCATTTTCACTCTCCAGCATGGAAAGGCTGTCCTCTATATCCTGCTTTGCCCCTTTGTACTCCTTGTATGCCGATACAACGGGTGTCAGTTCCGTCTGCTCTTTCATTAACTTCCGAAATTTTATCTGGTCTTCCACCACATATGGATTATTTAATTCTTCGAGAATCTCCTCAAAGCGAATCAGGATATCTTCAAGCCTGTCAAACATGGCGATTCCTCCTTTTCCTCTATTTCTCTGTTTCAATCCCCGGAAACACCGCTTTTACCACCCGGTTTTTTCCTGCCAAATCCCGGAGCACTTTTATCCCGGTAAAACCTGCGGCATATAGAATCTCCGGTACGGCCACCCCCTGATCCCAGCCAATTTCCAGATAAAGGCGGCCGCCAAAAACCAAATGCCCTGAAGCCTCCCTGCCAATCCTCCGGTAAAATTCCAGGCCGTCCTGGCTTCCGTCCAGGGCAAGCCGCGGCTCATGGTCCCTTACTTCCGGGGAAAGCCTCTCTATTTCCCCGCTGGGGATATAAGGCGGATTGGAAACAATACAGTCAAACTTTGTCCCTTCAAAAGCCTCAAACAAATCCGACCGCACCGCCCGGCACACAGTTTCGCACCTGAGGCGGCCAATATTTTCTTCTGCCACCTGAAGTGCTTCCTCCGAAATATCACTGAGAACAATTTCCATATCGGGTGGACAGCAGCCATTATTCCCTCCGGCATCCTGTTTTGCTCCTGTCATTCCCTGAAAGCATCTCGCCAGACTCAGGCCAATACACCCGGAGCCGGTACAAAGATCCAAAACCTTATAAGGGCGTTTTTCCATTACCCATATCTTTTCTTCGGAAAGCACCGTCTCCACCAGTGTCTCCGTATCCTGCCTTGGAACCAGCACATGCTCATTCACAAAAAACTCAAATCCCATAAACTCCTGGCTTTTTAAAAGCTGCTGAAGGGGAATCCTCTGTCTCCTCTTTTCAATCAGGCTCCGGAAAGAGGCTTCCGCCTCCTTGTGTTCCTGCAAAATCCGGTTTCCCGCTTTCACCAGATACATTCCCCTGTCCATGGAAAAACAGTGGGAGAATAAGTACCAGGCATCCAGCCTGCCCTCTTCCACTCCCTCGTCCAAAAGGAGCTTTTCACCCTCTTCCAGGATTTTTCCATAAGTCATTCTTCAAAAACCTTTCCAAAGTTCTCTGCCTCATAAGCTTTCCAGTCAAATACCTCCTCCACCGACCGGATGGCCACTTCAATCATATCGTCTTCCGGCTCCCTGGTGGTGAGGCGCTGGAGGAGAAGCCCCGGCTTACTGATGAAATTAATCAGCCAGTTGTCACTCCTGCCGGCAAGCTTCAGGATCTCATAAGAAATCCCCGCAATTACCGGAATCAGGAGGATACGCAAAAGCGCTTTCAGCCACACGTCATCCACCTGGATAACCATAGAAAACAAAATACTGACAAACACCACAAACAAAAGGAAACTGGTCCCGCAGCGTTTATGCTGCTTGGAACTTTTTTTCACGTTCTCCACCGTTAAATCCAGCCCGTGCTCCACACAGTTGATACATTTATGCTCCGCCCCGTGGTACATAAATACCCTTCTGATATCCTTCATCAAAGAAATCAAAAGCACATATCCCACAAAAATCGCCAGGCGGATGACTCCTTCAATAAACCCCATAAGCGCCCTGGAATCTATAAAACGGCGGAACAAATTCGACAAAAACATAGGCAACACAAAAAAAATCCCCAGTGCAAGCACCATTGCCGCCGCCATGGCAATCCCCATAATCACGCTTTCTTTTTTTTCATCCCTCCCTTTTTCCGTCTCTTCCTCCTCTTCATAGAAGCTGGCGGAAAAACTCAGGATCTTCATTCCTAAGCGCATGGAATCTATAAAATTAAAAATCCCTCTTACAAATGGAACATTGAGGGCCCGATGCTTCTTTGTAAATGTCTGCCAGGTGTCCTTTGACACCTCGATCTCCCCGTCCGGTTTTCTGACTGCCACGGCATACACGTCCTGATTTTGCATCATAACGCCTTCTATCACCGCCTGGCCGCCAATTCCTGATGACTTCATCCGGTACTCCTCTCTCTGTACGCTAAAAAGGTTGAGATTCCTTCATCGTCCGAAATCTCAACCTCATCCATGTGCAATACCTATTTGCCTGCGTTTACGCCATACTTACGGTTAAACTTCTCAATACGTCCCCTTGCAGATGCAGCCTTCTGCTGACCTGTATAGAACGGATGGCACTTGGAACAAATTTCCACGTGGATGTCTCCCTTTGTGGAGCCAGTCACAAATTCATTTCCACAGTTGCACACAACCTTTGCCTGATGGTACTCAGGATGGATCCCTTCTCTCATTCTTTTCACCTCTCTTACCACAATTTCTATCCCTTGACGGACACCAAACGGCACCGATAAATGCCCTTTGGGTATACTCTGATACATCTGTGCCTGTTTTTACAATAAAACAGCAGTCATCATTATATCATAACCATTTTCCAAATGCAAGCATTTTCAGACTGTCATACCTTCATTTTTCCTACCATTGCCATAAACTCCCGATTATTCCTCGTATGGCGGAATAAATCCAGCACACGCTCCACAGCCTCATCCACCTTCAGGCCCCCGGTGGCTTTCCTCACAATTTCCACAGCCGCCTGTTCCTCCGATGTCAGCAAGAGGTCATCCCTCCTGGTTCCTGATTTTAAAATATCAATGGCCGGAAATATCCTCTTTTCCGACAGTTTCCGGTTTAGCATCAGCTCCATATTCCCAGTACCTTTAAACTCCTCAAATACTACGTCATCCATGCGGCTGCCTGTCTCCACCAGGGCTGTGGCCAAAATGGTCAGGCTGCCTCCTTCCCTCATATTCCGGGCCGCGCCGAAAAACCGTTTGGGCATATGAAGGGCGGCCGGGTCGAGGCCGCCCGACAAAGTCCGGCCGCTGGGCGCCACCGTCAGGTTGTAGGCACGGGCCAGCCTGGTAATGCTATCCAGTAAAATCATCACATCCCGCCCGTGTTCCACCAGCCGTTTGGCCCGTTCCAAAACCATCTCGGATACTCTTTTGTGATGTTCAGGAAGCTCATCGAAGGTAGAGTAAATCACTTCCACATTGGGGCCTTCAATGGATTCTTTAATATCTGTCACTTCTTCCGGCCGCTCGTCAATTAAAAGTACAATCAAATGCATATCCCTGTGGTTTCTGGTAACAGCCTTCGCCACCTCTTTTAAAAGTGTTGTCTTTCCCGCTTTCGGCTGTGAGGCAATCATCCCTCTCTGCCCTTTTCCAATGGGAGACAAGAGGTCCACAATTCGCATGGAAACACTGCCTCCCGGCATCTCCAGATGAATTCTGTCGTTGGGAAATACCGGCGTCAAGTCCTCAAAATTCGGCCTCCTCTCTGCCGCCCCAAGGGGAAGTCCATTGATTTTTGAAACGTATAAAAGCGCGGCAAATTTTTCTGCCGTAGTTTTTACTCTCTGGCTCCCGCTGACGATATCTCCCGTCTTCAGATTAAAACGGCGAATCTGGGAAGGCGACACATAGACGTCATTATCCCCCGGCATATAGTTTTCACATCGGATAAATCCGAACCCGTCCGGCATAACTTCTAAAATCCCGTGGGCAGGAATCCCGCTATCCAGATTCTGAAGCTCCTCCGGATTGATATTGGGCACCACAGATGGCTGCCTTGTCCCTCCGCCAAATCCCCTCTTTCCCTGGCTCTCCTGGGGCGGGTTCTGACGCCTTTGATGGCCTTCCTGGGATGCCCCCTTTCTTGGCTGTCCCTCTGAAACGGCTGAGGAAGAAAGCGGTGTCTGCGCCTGGCGGCCCTGCAGAGAAGCCTGGCGGGGTGGCGCCGAAGACTGTGGCAGCGGCAGTTCAGAAACTGTCTCCCCCGCCTCCTCCTGGGGCATATCCTTTGTTCCCTTTTTTTCTAAAATACAATCAATCAGCTCTGCCTTTTTCTTTCCTGTAATACTTTTTATTTCTAAATCTTTTGCAATCTGGCGCAACTGCGCCAAAGAAAGGGTTTCCAGTTTTTCCCTCATGTCTTCTCCTTTTTCTCCATCGCTCTGAAAATTTCTGAAACTCGGGATTTTTAAAGACTGCTGCCTTGAGAAAGGCAGAATAGAACTTCAGACACTCTGATGTTTATTATGTTTTTTTATTGTATCACAACCATGAAAAATTTACAATGCCGTATTTTTTTGGTATACTATCTGTAAAATTTATCCTTACAGGAGGCATTTTATGATTAATACATTCTGCAAGAAGCCGCTTTGGGAGGTCAGCCAGACGCTGGCAGCCGTGGCCGGCGGCTCTGTTCCCGCCGAAACAGTTATCACAAACGCCAGGCTGGTCAATGTCTGTACCCATGAAATCCAGGAAGATATCTCCGTAGCCATTGCCTGCGGCCGCATTGCCCTGGTGGGAGATGCCTCCCACTGTGTTGGCCCCGACACCATGGTCATCGATGTGAAAGGCCAGTATCTGGCACCCGGATTTTTAGACGGCCACATCCATGTGGAGTCCTCCATGATGGGGGCCGGCGAATATGCCCGTTCGGTGATTCCCCATGGCACTGTGGGGATTTACATGGATCCCCACGAAATCTGTAATGTACTGGGATTGGAAGGCGTAAAGTGCCTGCTGGAAGATGCCGCCAGGACACCCTTGAAAGCCATGCTCACCACCCCCTCCTGTGTCCCGGCTGTTCCGGGTTTTGAAGATACCGGCTCCTTCATCGGCCCCGACGAGGCTGCCGAAACCATGAACTGGAAAGAATGTGTCGGCCTCGGCGAAATGATGAACTTCCCCGGAATCCTAGGTTCCTCCGATCATGCCCATGGCATCACCGGAGCTACATTAAAAGCCGGAAAAATCATAACCGGGCATTATTCCCTTCCGGAAACAGGAAAGGGCCTTAACGCCTACATAGCTTCCGGTGTCCGCTGCTGCCATGAATCCACCAGGGCCGAAGACGCCCTCGCTAAAATGCGTCTGGGTATGTACGCCATGTTCCGGGAAGGGTCAGCATGGCACGACCTGAAAGAAGTGGCAAAAAGCATCACCAAACACCAGGTGGATTCCCGTTTTGCCATTCTGATCTCCGATGACACTCATCCCCATACCCTGCTGTCCCAGGGGCATCTGGATCATATTGTCCGCCGGGCAGTAGAGGAAGGCATCGATGCCATCACCGCAATCCAGATGGTGACCATCAACTGTGCCCAGTGCTTCCAGATGGACCATGATTTTGGAAGCATTGCTCCGGGGAAATGCGCCGATATGGTTCTCTTAGACAATCTGGAAAGCCTTAAAATCACAAAGGTGTGGATTGACGGGGAAAAAGTAGCTGAAAACGGTTCCATGACAAAAGAATTTGCCCCCTATACTTATCCTGAATGGGCCACCCATTCCATGCATATTGGAAAAGCCATTACAAAGGAAACTTTTGAAATCCCCGCGGCTTCCGACCAGGTAACAGTGAGGGCCATCGAAGTCATTCCCGCCAAAGTAGGTTCCTACGAGCGCCATGTTACCCTGACCGCCAGGAATGGGCATCTGGAATCCGACCCGTCCCAGGACGTCTTAAAAACAGTGGTCTTTGAACGGCATCATGAAACAGGGACATGCGGTTTTGGATTTGTAAAAGGCTTTGGCATCACCTGTGGCGCCATGGCCTCCACAGTGGCCCATGACGCCCATAATTTGCTGGTCATCGGCACCAATGACGAAGACATGGCCCTGGCAGCAAATACGTTAATCCAATGTGGCGGCGGCATGACTGCCGTTCAAAATGGAAAAGTCCTGGGCACCGTCCCCCTTCCCATCGCCGGTCTCATGAACGACAAGTCGGCAGAAGAAATGAGCTCCCTGGTGGAAAACCTGGAAGAATCCTGGAAGCAGATTGGCTGTTCCATGCCGTCTCCTTTTATGACCATGGCCTTGATTCCTTTGGCCTGCCTGCCGGAGCTTCGCCTCACCAACCGCGGGCTGGTGGATTGTACCACCTTCCAGTTTGTCCCTTTGGAGGTATAACGTTTTTCAGCTGAGATTATATATGCCCGACCCCTTTTTGTTCCCTGTCTTTGCCAGGCAGGGGCAGAAAAAGGCCGTTAAAAAGTATTATAATGAAAAAAACATATAAGACTGAAAGGGTTTTCTGCCATGAAAAAAAACAAATATTTTTTTGATACGCCCAAAAAGGCTGTTCTCTCCACTATCTGTCTTGTGGTTCTGTTGGTCCTCATAGGCGCCGGGACATTTCTGGCTGCCAGTCCTTTTGCAAAGCAGAATGGAGTCTCTGAAACGGATCCTGTCCCTAAAACATACCCGACGTCTCCTTCCGTGACTTCCCCGCAAGAGCCAACGGCTCCCTCCCTGCAGCTTCCCAATGATGCACAGAACCCGGCCGATGTACAGCCTCCCGCCGGTGATATGCCAAATTCCAATGTGCAGCCGTCCACCGATATACAGAACCCAGCCAACTTACAAGTTCCCTCCGAAAGCCAGCTCAGCCTGGAAGAAGCCAAGGCTTCCGCCCTTCAGGATGCCGGCCTGAACGCCTCCGACGTCACTTATACCGCAGCCAAGCTGGACTATGATGACCATATTCCCGTCTATGAGATTGAATTTTATACCTCTTCCCATGAGTATGAGTACGAAATCCATGCACAGACCGGAGCCGTATGCCACAGGGAACAGGAGGCTTACCGGCATCACTCCCAGAGTTCCCATCACAGCGTAGGATCTCCTTCTGGGGGAACCTCCGACATCGGCTTGGAAACAGCAAAATCCATCGCTGCCGGTCATGCCGGAATGATCGTCTCTGACGTGACATTTTCCAAGGCAGAATCCGACTATGACGACGGTTATCTGATTTATGAAATTGAATTTCTCAAAGACAATGTAGAATATGAATATGAGATAGATGCAGTTACCGGTGAAATTTTAAAATTTGATTCTGATCTTTATGATTAAAGATACCGTCGATTGACAAGGACACACTCGTTCTTGCCAATCGACGGTATCCAATTCTCATGAAAACCGGGCTATCCTTTTCGCGGATAGCCCGGTTTTTATTTTCTCATCTTTCTCGTGTTTGCCTGTCTTTATTCTTCCGCGGCTCGCGCTGCAATCTCTTTGGCCTGAACATCACTGGGAGCCTGCTCATAACGGGCAAACTCATATTCAAAATGTCCGATGCCTCCTGTCATGGAGCGCAAATCTGTAGAATATCCAATCAATTCTGACATGGGAATATCTGCTTCAATGATCTGGTTGCCTTTATGGTCAGGGTTCATGCCCAGTACACGGCCCCTTCTCTTATTCAGGTCACCCATGATGTCCCCGGTAAACTTATCCGGCACTTTTACTTTTAAGGATGCAATCGGTTCCAAAAGCACAGGTTTCGCAGCCGGTTCGGAGAAAGCCTTTTTCACCGCCAGGATGGTCGCCATCTTGAAGGCCATTTCCGAAGAGTCAACTGCATGGTAAGAACCAAATACAAGGGTAGCTTTCATACCCACAACGGGATAGCCTGCAAGAGGGCCTTTCAGAACAGATTCCTGAATTCCCTTTTCCACAGCCGGGAAATAATTCTTGGGAACTACGCCGCCCACAATTTTTTCTTCAAATACGTAAGGCTTTTCCAAATCTCCGGAAGGCTCAAATTCAATGACAACGTCTCCGTACTGTCCATGTCCGCCCGACTGCTTTTTATGCTTGCCTTGTACTTTTACCTTACCTCTGATTGTCTCCCTAAATGCCACTTTCGGCCTGGAAAGTTCCACTTCCACTTTGTAACGGTTCAGAAGTTTGCTGACCACCACTTCCAGCTGCTGGTCTCCAATACCATAAAGAAGGGTCTGGCGATTTTCCTTGTCATTGACATTCTTTAAGGTCAAGTCCTCTTCCATCAGTTTCTGAAGGGCGCCTGCGATCTTATCTTCATCGCCTTTATTTTTAGCTTTATAACACATATAGGTATAAGGCTTGGAAATATCCGGTCTGTCGTAAACAACCGGTACAGCTTTCGTTGCCAGAGTATCTCCCGTCGTAGTCACGGAAAGTTTTGGAATCGCACCAATATCACCGCTTCTGAGGGCAGACACTTCAATGGCCTCTTTGCCGCGCATCACATAAAGCTTATTCAGCTTTTCGTCCGCTTCTTTATTTACATTATAAAGGGCGCTGTCCGCACGAAGCACACCGGAACAAACTTTTACGTAGGAATATTTTCCGATAAAAGGATCCACCAGTGTCTTCCAGACTTTGACGCTCAAAGGATTCGCATCCTGGTAATTGGCTTCAAATACATCTCCTGTCGCAGTATTGGTGCCTGCGATCTCCAGCTTTTCAGGAGAAGCAAAATATTTTTCCACTGCCTGTAAAAGCATGGTCGTGCCCTGGCCGTTGACACCTGCTCCTATGAGGACGGGAACAATGGCACCGTCCATCACATGCTGGCGCAGTGCAATGGAAATCTCATCGTATGTAAATTCTTCTCCGGCAAAATAGCGGTCCATGTATTCCTCACTGGTTTCCGCCACAGCTTCCATGAGAGCCTCCCTGCAGGTTTCCAGATTCTTCATGGAATAATCAGGGATCTCACATTCCTCGTAATCACTGAGGCTTAAGAACCGTCTGCCTTTCATCTTTACCACATTGACAAAACCGACAAACCGCTCATTTTCACGGATCGGCAGATGGAAAGGTGCAATCTTCTTTCCGTAAAGCCCTTCCAAATCTTCAATCACCTGACGATAGCTGGCATTATCATCATCCATGTTGGTAACGAAAATAATCCTGGGCAAGCTATATTTCTCACAGAATTCCCATGCCTTTTGAGTGCCAACCTCAACACCGGACTTCCCATTTATCACGATAATCGCCGCATCTGCGACGTTTAAAGCCTCTTCCACTTCTCCCACGAAATCAAAATAACCGGGAGTATCTAAAAAATTAATCTTAACCCCTTCCCACAAAATGGGAACTACTGTTGTGGAAACAGAAAACAGACGCTTTGTCTCTTCTTTATCGAAATCGCTGATGGTATTTCCATCGGTAATCTTTCCCTGACGTGTGGTCACTCCGGTTACATGGGCCATTGCCTCTACCAGAGTTGTCTTACCTGCGCCTCCATGCCCCAATAATACAACGTTACGAATTCTTTCCGATTCAAAAACGTTCATAGATACTTCCTCCCTTAATTCGTATTAGCCCCACGCCGCCCAAGGAAAAGCGGCAAGATGTCTGCATCTCGTGACTTAGCTATATTGTACTAAAAAATCTTGAAAATAGCAACAAAAACATGTAAATTGAATAATCTCCCTGGCAGTATATCGCTTTAACGTGCAAAAGTGTTGACAAAGCAATCCTTCTGCAATAAAATAACCATGGTACAGGCCGTTTTGCCTGCAGCATATACAGAAAGGATACAACTATTATGAAGAATTTGACCATCGGTTTCATCGGCCTTGGTTTAATCGGCGGCTCCATCGCCAAGGGTCTCAAACGGGCCAATAAAGGGCATCATATCATGGCTTACGCCCGCCACAGGGAAACTCTGGAAGCTGCCTTAAAAGACGGCGCCATTGATGAAGCTATGGATGGCATCAATGACTCTCTCCTTCGCTGCGATTATATTTTTCTCTGTACCCCTGTCACTTTCAATGAAGAATACCTGACGGCAGTTCAGCCTTTCCTGCGAAAGGAGGCCATCCTCACTGATGTGGGAAGCGTCAAGAGTAATATACACGAGGCAATAAAAAGACTGGGCATGGAAGCTAATTTCATCGGCGGCCACCCCATGGCAGGATCGGAAAAAAGCGGATATCCCTATTCCACAGATCATCTGGTGGAAAATGCCTATTATGTCATTACCCCCACTGCACTTTCCCCCTGTGAAAAGGTGGAAGAGCTTAAAGAGCTTGTCCTCTCCCTGTCGGCTCTGCCTTTGGTTTTAGACTATCGGGAGCATGACTATATCGTAGCAGGAATCAGCCATCTGCCCCATTTGATCGCTGCAAGTCTTGTGAAACTTGTAAAAGACAAAGATACAGAGGAACAGACCATGAAACTGGTCGCCGCAGGAGGTTTCAAGGATATCACCAGAATCGCTTCCTCTTCCCCTGTCATGTGGCAGCAGATATGTGCCGCCAACCGGAGTAATGTCCAGTCTATCCTGGGAAACTATATTGAGGCTCTGAACCAGGTGCGGGCAGATGTGGCCGAAGGCAATGACAAGGCCATATATGATTTGTTCGATATTTCCAGAGAATACCGCAATTCCATTGCCGACCGCTCTGCCGGTCCCATTAAGAGAGAATATTCTCTGTACTGTGATATCGTAGACGAATCCGGCGCCATTGCCACCATTGCCACCATCCTGGCTACCCATCAGATCAATATTAAAAATATTGGGATTATTCATAACCGCGAATTTGAGGAAGGTGTCCTGAAAATTGAATTTTACGATGAAGAAGCCTTCCGGCATGCCGCCGAGCTTTTGGCCCAGTGCAGATATACCGTGTATCGTCGATGAAAATATATAATCCGAGGTGTTTTTATGGCCAGGCTAAAATTTATATTAATATCTGTAATGACGGTTTTTGTTGCCCTCATTTTTATAGTCGGAGTCCCTATTCTCATCAATGAATCTTATAAAACCGGTTCCGGCTATACCACTGTATGGAACGCTGAAGACGTCCTTTCTTATTACGCTTCTATATTAGGTGTTTCCGCTACCATTATTGCAATGGTGACAACCATTGTATTTACCACAAAACAATACCGGAGGGATAGATTTTTAGAGTGCAGCCGTAGTAAATGGAAAAAAGTCGAGGACATCATTACACAGGCATTGCTCGACATCTCACCACTAAACATGTGTGATACCGAAAAATGGGATAATTCATTGAGTGTAAACATACATGTTAGGATTTCAAATCTCCAATCCTATTCTATTACTGCAAAAACATCATTAAACCTGATCAAATGCTACATTGATCCGGATGAATATAAACACCTGTCCGGTTATATAGAAGAAATTCAAAATGCCATTCAACAATTCTGCAGTATCGAAGCGGATTTAGAAAAGATATATATGGATTTACAATCATCATTACTGGAAAATAAGGGGGTCGTTCCTGATCATCTGCTTCTCACCTGTTTAAATAAAGCCAACAGTATCTCCCTGAAAATCGCTCCTGCCCACGATGGCGTATATCAAAGAGTGTTAAATATGAAAAGAGAAGTGTTTAACCAAATATATGCAAATATTGAGAAACAGGCTGAGCAAATATTATAAAGCATCACTGCCGTCGGTTGACAATTCAATCTAATTAAACAATATATACATGAGGTAATATTATGACTATTTCTCCCCTTCGCGGTGAACTGACTATTCCCGGCGATAAGTCCATCTCCCACCGGTGTGTCATGTTTGGCGCACTGGCAAAGGGCACCACCAGAGTCGAAAATTTTCTCCAGGGCGCCGACTGCCTGTCCACTATCAGCTGTTTTCAGTCCATGGGAATCTCCATCGAAAATAACACCAGCCGGATTTTGGTACACGGCAAAGGCCTCCACGGGCTGACCGCCCCGAAATCAGTTCTGGACTGTGGAAACAGCGGTACTACCACCAGACTGATCTCCGGAATTCTTGCCGCCCAGCCCTTTTCTTCCAGACTGACTGGAGATGATTCCATAAAAAAACGTCCCATGGGGCGAATTATAACCCCCCTTATTGAAATGGGGGCAAATATCACCAGTGAATCCGGTAACGGTTGCGCCCCTCTTTACATCCGTGGCCAAAACCTTAAGGGCATCTCTTACTGTTCGCCGGTTGCTTCCGCCCAGGTAAAATCCGCCGTGCTTTTAGCAGGGCTTTACGCCGAAGGCATAACAACCGTCACAGAGCCATATCTGTCCAGAAACCATACGGAGCTTATGCTGGGCGGTTTTGGGGCAAAAGTGGAATGTAACGGTTCCACTGCCGCACTCACTCCTCCAAAAGAACTGTTTGCTCAGGAAATTTTCGTGCCCGGTGATATTTCTTCTGCCGCTTATTTTCTCACTGCAGCCGCTCTCATCCCCGGCTCCGAACTTCTGATCAAGAACGTGGGAATCAATCCGACCCGTGACGGAATCCTCCGGGTCTATCGGGATATGGGTGCAGATATTACCCTTCTGAATAAGAGGACATCCTCAGGGGAACCTGTGGCTGATATTCTTGTACGGGGTGGAACCTTTCACGGAACCACCATCAGAGGCTCTATCATCCCGGCTCTCATTGATGAACTTCCTATTATTGCCGTAGCTGCCTGTTTTGCTGAGGGTGAAACTGTGATTTCCGATGCAGCAGAACTCAAAGTAAAAGAATCCAACCGTATTGCGGTCATGACTGAGGGGCTTGCGGCCATGGGCGCCGACGTGACAGAGACGGAAGACGGCATGATCATAAAAGGCGGACGGCCTTTAAAATCCGCTTTCATCGACAGCTGCCTGGATCATCGTATTGCCATGAGTTTTTCCATCGCAGGGCTTCTCTGTGGAGACATGCCCCATATTAAAGGGCGGGACTGCGTAAACATCTCTTATCCTGACTTTTACAAAGATTTAAAAAGATTGATGAGTTAAACAACTTATACTGCCGCCATTGATATGGCCGGCAGACACAGGACAATCTCTGGAAAATCTTTTACCATATAGGGATCGTCGTTTTCTGTTGGATAAAAACAGGGCGGGGCTGTTGCAAGATATTCTGATATCTTAGAACAGCTTCGTCCTATTGACTTTTGGAATAAAAAGTATATAATTAAAACATCTGTTATAAAACGTTTGTTATTGAATATGAGGATTAAACTATGCCACCAAAAGCAAAATTTAAAAAAGAAGAAATTATAACTGCCGCATTGGATATTGTCCGTGAAAAAGGTTTGGAAGCTCTAACTGCCAGATCGTTAGGCATCCGGCTGGGCAGTTCATCTTGTCCGGTTTTTACCGTATTTCAAAATATGGAAGAAGTACAAAAAGCAGTGATGGATGCTGCCAGAGTACTCTATAAAGGATATATAGAAAAAGGGTTATCTGGAGCCCCCGCTTTCAAAGGTGTCGGCATACAATATATTCGTTTTGCCACAGAAGAGCCAAAGCTGTTTCAACTCCTTTTTATGGCAGAGCATGAAACTATTCCTGGTTTTTCCAGTATACTGCAGATAATTGATGAAAACTATCACAAAATCCTTTCATCCATTATTGAGGAATATGGAATAACAAATAGCCATGCTGAAAAACTGTATCGCCATTTATGGATTTATTCCCATGGAATCGCTACTTTATGCGCCACGAAAATGTGCCGTTTCACAGGACAGGAAATCAGCGAAATGCTTACAGAGGTGTTTATATCTCTGCACCAAAAAATGAAAGAAGGAAAATCCAATGATTGATGTAAGGAAGATTACAAAATTTTATGGGAATGGAAAAAACCGCTTTCAAGTATTAAAGGAAATCAGCTTTGAAATCCAAAATGGTGATTTTGCCGTTATTTTAGGCGCTTCCGGCTCTGGAAAATCCACTTTACTAAATGTAGTTTCAGGCCTCGAATATCCAGACAGCGGTGAAATCATCTATGATGGAAAAAATATTGCAAATCTTTCTGAACACAGCCTGACCGAATTTCGTAAAGAAAATGTCGGATTTATATTTCAGCAGTATTATTTGCTTCCGAATATGAATATTGATAAAAATGTAAAAATGGGAGCCGATTTGGCAGGAAATAAAGATTACAAAGCCATCATTGAAGCAGTCGGGCTTGGAGAAAAAATGAAACAATATCCCAGCGAATTGTCAGGCGGCGAACAGCAAAGGGTCGCTGTTGCCAGGGCATTGGCAAAAAAACCAAAAGTCTTATTCCTTGATGAGCCGACGGGAGCCCTTGACGAACAGACAGGCAGACAGGTTCTCGACTATATCTGCAAACTGCAAAAAAAATATCATTTTACAATCATAATGGTAACTCATAATCAAAATATTGCGGAAATGGCAAATACGGTTATTAAAATAAACAGCGGAAAAATACTTGAACGATATACAAATACAATGCAAAAAACTGCTTATGAGATTGGATGGTGAAAAACATGGTCGTAGGAATGAAAGATGCAGCAAAACTTACCGGAATTTCCATTATCGCCTGCTGTGCAGTCCTTGTATGCACCATGTTTTTGAATTTTTATTTTGATATTTTACAAGTGGAACACCTGATTTTATCAGAATATGCAATGCTCTTTTACCAGGGGCAGACGGCTACTGCAAAAGTTGTCTGTTTTGTCAGCGGTGGTTGTCTCATGATCACATCTGTAATTATGATGTTTTTTTACATTAAATACTACATAGATACACACAAAAAAGAACTGGGGATATTAAAGGCCCTGGGATATTCCAACATAAAAATAGCAAAAAATTTTTGGGTTTTTGGAATAAGCATTTTAATTGGATCCGCTACTGGTTTCTCCGGATCATTTATTCTGATGCCAAAGTTCTACGAATTACAAAATAAGGATCATCTTTTGCCTCAATTTTCTATACATTTTCATCCAACGATTTTTTTATATTTCGTGGTATTGCCCACCATTGCGTTTTCAATTCTTGCAATTTTTTATGCTCTCTTTAAATTAAATAAACCTGTACTGATGCTTTTAAAGGAACATGCACAAACATCCTCAAAAATACAAAAACAAAAAAACTACAAAAACAGTCTGTTTATTGATGATTTAAAGAAAAGCACTCTCAAGTCTGGGAAAATCCTTGTATTCTTTATCGTCTTTGCTTCATTTTGTTTTTCATCAATGACACAGATGTCTGCAAGTATGAAAGATTTGTCAAGCAAGATGATGGGAGCGATGATACTAATGATCGGAATTATTTTAGCCTGTACTACTCTTTTCCTGGCAATTACAACAGTGGTCAGAAGTAATGCTAAAACAATTACTATGATGCGCACCTTTGGTTATTCGGGAAAAGAGTGCTGCAGAGCGCTGCTTGGAGGATACCGTCCTGTGTCCTATATCGGTTTTGCCCTCGGAACAGTATATCAATATGTGCTGCTTAGAATGATGGTCGATATTGTGTTTAAAGATATCGGAAATATTCCTGTATACAAATTCGATATTCCTATCATGCTCCTTTCTTTCGCCGCCTTTGTCATGATTTATGAAATAGTCATGTACATTTACTCTCAAAAGATGCAAAAATTATCAGTCAAAGAAATCATGCTTGAATAGCAAAGAGATGACTACATAAACGGCTAAATCATATAGAGTGAAGCGTATGTGTCCTTGCCAATCGACGGTATCCCCTGGCAAAATAAAAGCCTGGAACTACACAAAGAAATATGGCGTTTTTAATATCAAGAAATAATCAGACCAATGCCTGCAGCTTTTGGCTGTGTCCCGACACCACTTTTTTTATAAGAGCCACATCAGCCTGCATCCCATCAATCTGGGCCGCAGCTTCTTCATATTTTTTTGCTGCCGGCACATAAGATTCCGCCAGTAATTGAATCTGAGGGCAAACCATGGTTTCCATATCCATTTGCAGGTTTCTCATATTAGTCTGAACATTTTTCATGTCGCTCTGAAGGCTTCCCACATCCTGGCGCAAATCCTTCACTTCTGTCTGAAGTCCCTTCATATCCGCCTGCAGCTCACTCACATCCTGACGCAGATCCTTCACTTCTTCTTGGAGAACGCCCACGTCCTGGCGCAGATCCTTCACTTCTGTCTGAAG
>JAAWCJ010000041.1 GCA_022793195.1 Lachnospiraceae bacterium
GAGGTCATCGACTGCTGGTTCGATTCCGGGGCCATGCCCTTTGCCCAGCACCATTATCCCTTTGAGAATGAGGAACTGTTTAAAGCCCAGTTCCCGGCCCAGTTTATTTCTGAGGCAGTGGATCAGACGAGAGGATGGTTCTATTCCCTGCTGGCGATTTCCACCCTGATTTTCAATAAGGCGCCTTACGAAAACGTAATCGTACTGGGACATGTACAGGATGAGAACGGCCAGAAGATGAGCAAATCCAAAGGCAATGCGGTAGATCCGTTTGATGCCCTGGCCACCTATGGGGCGGACGCCATCCGCTGGTATTTTTATATCAACAGCGCGCCCTGGCTGCCCAACCGGTTCCATGGAAAGGCCGTCATGGAAGGCCAGAGGAAATTCATGGGCACTTTATGGAATACGTATGCTTTCTTTGTGCTCTATGCCAATATCGACAACTTTGACGCGACGAAATACAGCTTAGATTATAATGCACTTTCCGTTATGGATAAATGGATTCTGTCCAAGATGAATACTATGGTAAAGGCTGTGGATTCCAATTTGGAGAATTACCGTATCCCGGAGGCAGCCAAAGCTCTCCAGGAGTTTGTGGATGACCTCTCCAACTGGTATGTGAGACGGAGCAGAGAGCGGTTCTGGGCAAAGGGTATGCCTCAGGATAAGATCAATGCCTACATGACGTTGTACACGGCTCTTGTGACGGTCAGCAAAGCGGCTGCCCCTATGATTCCTTTTATGACAGAGGATATTTACCGGAACCTGGTATGCAGCATTGATAAAAACGCGCCGGAGAGCGTACACCTGTGCGATTTCCCCGTTGCCGATGAGAGCCATATTGACAAAGAACTGGAAGACCATATGGAGCATGTGCTGAAGGTGGTGGTTATGGGCCGGGCCTGCCGGAACACAGCCAATATCAAGAACCGCCAGCCCATCGGGAAGATGTTTGTGAAGGCGCCTTTCACCCTTCCGGAGTTTTATACGGAGATTGTAGAAGATGAGCTGAATGTGAAGGAAGCGGTTTTCACCGATGACGTGCGGGAATTTACCACCTATACCTTTAAGCCGCAGATGAGGACCGTGGGGCCCAAATATGGAAAGCTTCTGGGGCAAATCAAGAGAGCGCTTTCGGAGCTTGACGGAAATGCCGCCATGGATGAACTGAAAGCAAAAGGGGTTCTCAACATGTCCATGGCCGGGACGGAAGTTTCTCTTTCTGAGGAAGACCTGCTGATCGACATGGTCCAGAAGGAAGGCTACGTGACAGAGGTGTCCGGGGAAGTCACGGTGGTGCTGGACACTAACCTGACGGCAGAACTTTTGGAAGAGGGATTTGTCCGGGAGATCATCAGCAAGGTACAGACCATGCGTAAGGAAGCGGGGTTTGAGGTGGTGGACCACATCTGCCTGTACCAGGATGAAAATGACAAGATCGCGGAGATTTTAAAGAAATATACCGACGAGATCAAAAATGAAGTGCTGGCAGAAGAAATTTATATCGGAAAGATCGCCGGATACGAAAAAGACTGGAATATTAACGGCGAACGTGTTATGCTTGGTGTGGAGAAAGCAACCGTATAGGGAGCGGGCTGCCGGCCGGCAACAGGGCGGAGTGTAAAAAGGGCAGCGCAAAATTGTAACAGGAGGGAATTTTTATGTCAAATTATCAATTTGATAAGGAACAGTTTAAACGGGAAGTGGAGAGCAACGTCAAGAATCTTTATCGGAAGACGATTTCCGAAGCGACACCGAAGCAGGTTTTTCAGGCAGTGGCTTATGCGGTGAAAGACGTTATCATTGACGAATGGATCGCTACCCATAAGCAGTATGATAAACAGGATGTGAAGATGGTTTATTACATGTCCATGGAATTCCTCATGGGCCGCGCCCTTGGAAACAACATCATCAACATCCGTTCCAGGACCGGGATCAGGGAAGCCCTCGACGAGTTGGGCTTTGACCTGAATGAGATCGAGGATCAGGAGAGGGATTACGCCCTTGGAAACGGCGGCCTTGGCCGTCTGGCGGCATGCTTCTTGGATTCGCTGGCGACTCTGGGATATGCGGCCTACGGTTGCGGAATTCGTTATAAATACGGCATGTTCAAACAGGAGATCAGGGACGGTTATCAGATGGAGGTGCCGGATGACTGGCTTCGGGATGGCAATCCTTTTGAGGTACGCCGGGATGAATATGCGGTTGAGGTAAAATTCGGCGGCTATGTCCGTACGGAGTGGAAAAACGGCAGGAACCAGTTTATCCAGGAGGGCTACCAGTCTGTCCGCGCCGTCCCTTATGACCTTCCCATCGTAGGTTATGGAAACCACGTGGTGAACACACTGAGAATCTGGGATGCAGAACCCATCAATACTTTTAATCTGGACTCTTTTGACAAGGGCGATTACAGGACGGCGGTGGAGCAGGAAAACCTGGCAAAAAATATTGTTGAGGTTCTTTACCCCAACGACAATCATTATGCAGGCAAAGAGCTCCGCTTAAAACAGCAGTATTTCTTTATTTCCGCCAGCGTACAGCGGGCGATCCAGAAGTTTAAGACAAACCATGACGATATTCATATGCTGCCTGAAAAGGTGGTATTCCAGATGAATGATACCCATCCTACAGTGGCCGTTCCCGAACTTATGAGAGTCCTTCTGGATGTGGAGGGATTGGACTGGGATGAGGCGTGGGAAATTACCACAAAAACCTGCGCTTATACCAACCATACGATCATGGCTGAGGCCCTGGAAAAATGGCCGCTGGAGTTGTTCTCCAGACTTCTTCCCCGTATCTATCAGATCGTGGAGGAGATCAACCGCCGCTTTGTGGAGAAGGTCAGGAAAGCTTTCCCCGGCGATGAAGAGAAAGTAAAGAGGATGGCCATTATCTATGACGGACAGGTGAAAATGGCCCATCTGGCCATTGCCGGAAGCTTTTCCGTCAACGGCGTGGCGAGACTTCACACGGAAATTTTAAAGAATAAAGTCCTGAAGGACTTCTATGAGCTGGAGCCTCAGAAATATAACAATAAGACCAACGGTATTACCCAGCGCCGCTTCCTGCTCCACGGCAACGAGCTTCTGGCAAACTGGGTGACGGATAAGATTGGCGATGAGTGGATTACCAATCTGCCCCATATTAAGAAGCTGGCTGTCTATGCGGATGATGAAAGATGCCAGCAGGAGTTTATGAATATCAAGTATCAGAACAAGCTCCGCCTGGCAAGGTATATCAAAGAGAACAACGGCATTGATGTGGATCCCCGCTCTATTTTCGACGTGCAGGTGAAGCGTCTCCATGAGTATAAGAGACAGTTGCTCAATATTCTTCATGTGATGTATCTGTACAATCAACTTAAGGATAACCCGGAGATGGATATGGTTCCCAGGACCTTTATCTTTGGCGCCAAGGCGGCGGCGGGTTACAAGATTGCCAAGCTGACCATCAAGCTGATCAATTCTGTGGCAGATGTTGTCAACAACGATAAGTCCATTAATGGAAAGATCAAGGTGGTATTTATCGAAGATTACCGGGTATCCAATGCGGAGTGGATTTTTGCGGCTGCCGACGTCAGCGAGCAGATTTCCACCGCCAGCAAGGAGGCCTCCGGCACAAGTAACATGAAGTTCATGTTGAACGGCGCTTTGACCCTTGGAACCATGGACGGCGCCAATGTGGAGATAGTGGAGGAAGTGGGCAAGGAATACGCCTTTATCTTCGGTATGTCCTCCGACGAAGTTATAGGTTATGAGACTCACGGCGGTTACAATCCCATGGATATCTTCAACAACGACCAGGATATCCGCCGGGTGCTGATGCAGCTGATCAACGGCTTTTATGCCCCCCACAATACGGAACTGTTCCGCGACCTTTATAATTCCCTGCTCAATACCCAGAGCACCGACAAGGCGGACACTTACTTCAACCTGAAGGACTTCCGTTCCTACGCGGAGGCGCAAAAGCGGGTGGATGCCGCTTACCGTGATGAGAAGTGGTGGGCAAAGGCCGCCATCATGAATGTGGCCTGCTCCGGCAAGTTTACTTCCGACAGAACCATTAAGCAGTATGTGGATGAGATCTGGCATCTGGATAAAGTGACTGTGGAAATGGACGTGTAAATTTTTCAAATGGGTTGACAGGAAAAAGAAAAGTATAGTATAAATGAAATAGGTGGAAAGGCACGTCATCATGTCACTGACGTGTCTTTTCTTTCCTGTATGGGATTTGAGAGAGAATGAATAAAAGGAAAAGGTGGTGAGTTTATGGATCCGGACGGCAGTAATAGTTGCAGGCAAAGCATGGCAGGGAAGGCCCATAGGCTCACTGTAATTTTCGCGGGGAAATAACGGGCTTTCATCTCATGTTTTGCGTACCAGACAATAGGTGAAAAGGAGGCAGGACATGACAGAGAGAGAGATTTGTGAACTGCTTGAAACGAAGCAGTATAAAAGAATTAAAGAAGCTTTTGCCGATATGAACCGGGTGGATATCGCGGAGCTTCTGGAAGAACTGCCGGAGCGGCAGATGCTGATGGCTTTCCGGCTGATTGGTAAAGAGGAAGCGGCGGAAACTTTCAGCTGTATGGAACCCAGGGAGCAGCAGATTCTGGTGGAGGCCCTGACGGAGCGGGAGCTTCGGGCAGTCCTTGACGATATGTTCCTTGACGATACGGCGGATCTCCTGGAGGAAATGCCGGCCAATGTGGTGGAGAGGATTCTTGCCAACACGGACTGGGAGACAAGGAGGCAGTTAAATCAGCTTTTAAGCTATCCCGAGGACAGTGTCGGCAGCATTATGACAGTGGAATATGTGGATTTAAAGCCTCATATGACAGTGAAGGCATCTCTGGAAAAAATTCGCAGAGTCGGTATTGACAGTGAAACCATCTATACGTGTTATGTGATTCAGGGGAAAAAGCTTTTGGGGATTGTGACGGCAAAATCCCTGTTGATTTCCGATGAAAGAAAAAGTGTTGAGGAGATTATGGAGTCCAACATTATCACGGTCAATACCCATGACGACCAGGAGACGGCGGCCAAGCTGGTCCGCAAGTATGGTCTCATTGCCCTTCCTGTGGTGGACCGGGAGGGGTGTATGGTGGGGATTGTCACCGTAGATGACGCCATGGAGGTTCTGCAGGATGAGGCCACGGAGGATATCGCCCTGATGGCTGCCGTGGCTCCCAGCGAGGACTCCTATTTCAGTACTTCGGTGTTCCGCCACGCGGGAAACAGGATTCCCTGGCTGTTGATTCTGATGCTCTCTGCCACGGTGACGGGGATGATCATCACCAGATATGAAGTGGCTTTCGAGGCCATTCCGGTGCTGGTTTCTTTTATTCCCATGCTGATGGATACCAGCGGCAACTGCGGTTCCCAGAGTTCAGCCCTGATCATCCGTGGGATGGCCATTGACGATATCCATTTGAAGGATGCTTTACGGGTCATCTGGAAAGAGCTTCGGGTGGCGGCGTTAGTGAGCAGTACTTTGGCAGTGGTCAATGGGATTCGGATTTATATCATGTACCAGCAGAACCTGCGGCTGGCGGTATTGATCGGCTTGACCCTGGTGTGTACAGTGACGCTGGCGGAGTTGATCGGCTGTAGCCTGCCGATGTTAGCTAAAAAATGTAAGTTGGATCCGGCCCTTATGGCGGCCCCGCTGATCACCACCTGCGTGGACGCGGCGGCCATCACCATCTATTTTTCCATTGCGACGGCGCTTTTTAATCTGTAAAGAAAGGGAACATTTTAATGGAACGACAGGCAGAATTTAAGGCTGCACTTGGTAGCCTTTTACTTTTGGCGAAGGCTTCCGGCCTTCAGGTAACGGAAGAACAGATCCGGGAGTGTTTTCCTGGGTGGGAACTTACAGAAGAACAGTGGAAACTGATCTACAGCTATCTGGAATTAAACCAGATTTGGGTGGAAGGCCATGAAAGTGACAGGGGAAGCCTCTCTTATTTAAAAGGAGGGGAAGAAGAGAAAAAGCCGGATCCGCCTGTGAAAAAAAAGCTGACAGGGGAAGATTCCAAATGTTATCAGATGTATTTAAAAGAGTTGGAAACCATAGAAGAACTTTCGGAATGTGAGCTTTCAGAGCTTGTGGGAAGGTTGCAGGCAGGAAGCCAGGCAGCCAGAAACCGCCTGGCGGAGGGGCATCTGCGGCGGGTGGTGGAGCTTGCAAAGGAATATTCCGGAAAAGGGGTTCTCATGGCAGATTTGGTGCAGGAAGGGAATATGGCCCTTCTTATGGCCATGGATGAGTTTGAGGATGGGGATTTCGGTGTTTATATCACCAGGGAAATCTGCAGCGCCCTGGATGCAGCATTGGCAGAGCAGACGGGAGAAAACGATACGGGAAGCTATCTGGCTGCCCAGGCCAATGCCGTTATGGAAGCAACTGAGGAGCTTGTGAAGGAACTGGGGCGGGAGGCAACTTTAGCCGAAGTGGCCCGGAAGATGAACTTAAGTGAAGATATGACCAGGGACATCATGAAAATATCTATGGATGCATTGTCCGTGGTAGAGGCAAACGGATCAGGTGAAACATTTGGTGCCCTGTGAGCCCTGGCGGCTTTGGTATTTGATATCAGGATTTTTCAGGAATCAACATGGGCGTCCGGAGCGCCAAAGTCCCTGATTTTGCAGAAAAGCCATGCGCAGCCGATGCCGGAAAGGCCGAGAATGGGAATAGAGTAGAGCAGCCTTTGGCTGGCCGGGTCTTTTAATAGTGTAAAAGAAGCAATATTTGCCGCCCAGTGAAATAAAATGACGGAAATCAGATTTTGGCAGGATTCGGCAGTGTGGGCCAGCAAAAGCCCCATGCAGAATCCATAAAGGGTCTGAGGCGCATTACCGTGGAAGACGCCAAACAGAGCGGCTGTCAGAATAGCGACGGAAACAGGGCCAAAGAATCTGCGAAGCTGAAAATACCCCAGTCCGCGGAACACGATTTCCTCTGTCACCGGGAGAAGGAGGCAGACAGAAAGAAAATGGAGAATGGGATTGGCGTGGCCCACGGCATTTTCGATGCTGCCGGGAGAAGGCAAAAGCTCCGGAAGCCTGGACAGCGCCATTAGAAGGTTGAAGAAGACGGCTCCCATGGCGCCAAATAAAATCACATAAATATATCCGGTGAAGGGAAAGTCCTTTTGGAGATATATGGGCCTCGCCGTCCTTTTTTTTATCGTATAGGAAACTTCGTTCCCTATACGACAAAAGCCCTCCGGGGGATCGCACTGCGGCGGAGAGGAATAACCTTGCTGACGCAAGCCGCCGCAGGCGGAGAATCCTGCCGGAGCAGTATTCTTTTTTAAAGTAAAATAAATATATCCCAATACACTTCCGGCGAGGATGGCGGCGCAGCCGGAATATAAAATGGGAAGGTTATTGTTGAGAAAAAGAGCGGCTTTTGATGTTTCATCCATAGAAAGAAGAATGGTTTGAAAAACAGCCGCCATGAAAAAGGCTGTCAGGGAATAAAAAAGGATGGGCAATACCAGGAAACAAAGGAGAGCCAAAAGTTTTTTTAAAATGGCCTTCATGGGATACCTCCGGGGAAACGGCGGACTGCGGATATCGTTTTTACCAGGAACGGTATCGTCGATTGACAAGGATACACACTCCGGTCAAACGGTGGTATTGGCCGGGACGATGAAATAATTTCTGGCCTATCAGTAAATATAGAGGGAATGTCCGTATTTGTCAAGATGGAAGAATTTAGGGAAATTCCCCCTTGAAAATTCTACAGATTTGTATTATTATAAAACAAAGCAGTTCTTCATCTCTTTCATTATGTCCAATCGGGCAGATTTTCCATGGAAATTGTAAAAACAGGAGCAAGCTATATGAAAAAGAAAAAACTGACAAAAGAGGAGCGCATACGCTACGATACTCTTTTGAAGCAGATGAAACGCTATGAAAAACAAGGCGTGGAACTCCTTTTGTCCGGTGAACGGTGCTCTCCCGAAAAGCTGGCTTCAGCCTGTGCCATCAAGGAACATGGCTGTTATATGGGCGATTATATATGGGATGAGAAGGGAAAACTGGCAGAAATACATTACGATAAAATCGAGCGGGATGCCGATTAATATAGCTGGATTTTCTGATAAAAATAAGATTGGCGGATGAACTTCATTTCTCACACTTTTATACCTTTCGGGCATTTCATGACGGCCATTTAGCCGTTACAACAAGGGATAAATTCTTAAAATTCTCTGATTTTTTCAACATTCTCCGTTTCCATTTGAAAAATGTGTTATACTGTAATCCAAAGAAAGTTATTTTTAGAAAATGAGGTTACAGATATGGCAGAACTTCGCAGCACATATGAAAGGCGGTCGGAGCAGAGGCCGGAAAGCCCTGTTTCGGCCCGAAATCGGGAGCGGGATCAAAATACAGGGAACAGGAAAAGACATTCGCCGGCAGGAATAATAATCCTGCTAGTTTTACTAATGCTGGTGGCTGCTGCAGGTTTTCTGTTATATAGGAAGTTCGGGCCGGGGACGGCCTGGGCGGACTATGCAGAACTATATGGGGCAGGAGCAGATGAAACAGTAGTTTTCTGCAATGGGATTCAGACGGGGGGGACAGCTGTTACAAAAGACGGAAGAGTCTATCTGCCGGAAGCCCTGGCGGCCGGAGTTGACAGCAAATGGTATCACAGTGATGAAGGGCTGCTTCTTTATTCGCTGGCCAATGAAACAGTAGCGATACCGCCGTCCTCCCATATTTATACGGTGGGCGGACAGACATTGGATGCGGGATATGAAATTTATTACGAAGAGGCCGGGACGTTTTACATATCGGTTGATTTTATGGCTTCTTTTTCCGGGGTTAAAATGGAATCTTTCCCCGCGGATGCAGAGAAAAACCTTCCGGCCAGGATTTTTTTTGACGGAGGCGGAGGCCGGTATGAACAGGCGGAGGCTGCCGGGAAAACGGCGGTCCGGGTTTTGGCAGGGATTAAAAGCCCGATTCTCACCAAAACAGTGAAAGGAAGTACACTGGTCATTATGGACAGTGTGGATGACTGGACAAGGGTACGTACAGAAGACGGGTTCGTGGGATATCTGAAAACAAAATATCTCGAAAACAGGCAGGAATATGAGCTTAGGCCAACGGTAAAACTGCCGGAGTACACTTCGGCAAGAATTTCAGAGACGGTCTGCCTTGCGTGGCATCAGGTGTTTTCCCTCGAGGATAATGCAAAGCTCTCGGAATATCTGGAGGGGACGCAGAGCCTTAACGTGTTGTCACCCACCTGGTTTTCCGTGGCGGATAATCAGGGGAACCTGAACAGCCTGGCAGACAGGGCTTATGTGGATTTGGCCCATGGACGGGGGCTGCAGGTATGGGGGCTGGTGGATGATTTTGATGAAAATGTGGATGTGCTTTCCCTGCTTTCTTCCACGGCGGCCAGAAACAATCTGGTAAACGGCCTTATGCAGGCAGCAGCTGATTATGGCCTGGATGGGATAAATGTGGATTTTGAGGGAATTAAATCGGACAGTGCGCCACATTTCCTCCAGTTTATACGGGAGCTTTCCATCGCATGTAGGCGGGCGGGGCTGGTTCTTTCCATTGACAACTACGTGCCGGCAGGCGGGCGTTCCTGGTACAATTTAAGAGAACAGGGACAGGTGGCCGATTATGTGATCATTATGGGGTATGATGAACATTATAAGGGCTGCTGTGCCGGGACAAATGCTTCTATCGGATTTTCCCAACAGGGGATTGTTTCTACGCTGGACTATGTCCCGGCAGAAAAAGTCATCAATGGCTTGCCGTTTTTCATGCGGGTATGGCAGGAGACTCCGGAAGAAAATGCCGGTTCTGATGCAAAGCTTTATGAGGATGGTATGTCCGTATATGATGGGCGCTATGCCAGGGATTCACGGGCAGTGGGTATGGACGAAGGGAAGAGGATTCTCTCCGAACATGGTGTGACGCCGGAATGGCTGAATGATTTGGGCCAATATTACGGCCAGTATGAAGAGGATGGTTCCACCTGGCGTATCTGGCTGGAGGATGAAGAGTCCATCCGGCTGAAGCTGGAGAAGGTGGCGGAACATGGAATTGCCGGGGTAGCTTTTTGGAAGCTGGGCTTAGAATCGGCAGATGTGTGGCCCATTGTGGCACAGTGGAAAGACGGCAGCCGATAGGATTATGGTTTTGGATAAAAAGGGGGCGATTTCTTCGGCAGTGGGGGTTTTTGTTTTTGTGGCAGAAGATGGGCGGACGCCACAAGAGAGGCTCAAAGAGGCGGCCCGGGTGGGAGGATATGGAAGAGAAGCGGCAGGAAGAGGGGCGGGACCTGATGGTTCAAAGGTGATGAGGCCGGAACGCGATATATGGCGTATTGCCCGCACCGAGCGGGGAAAGCCTTATTTTCCGGAGCAGCCGGAGCTGTTTTTTTCCATCAGCCACAGCGGAAGTTTTTGGGTATGCGCTTTTGCCGGAGCGCCGGTGGGGGTGGATGTGCAGAAGCATGTGAAGAAAGCCTGGGAAAGTGAAAAAGAGGCGGCAGACCGGTTTGAAAGGATGGCGGATCGTTTTTTTCATCCAAGGGAAGCCTGCTGGGTTAAAGAGGAAGTCTACGAACGGTTTTTCAGGATATGGACGGCAAAAGAGAGCTATGTCAAATATACCGGGGATGGGATTGGGGCGGATTTTGGGAAAATATCCCTGGCTCCGGCAGCGTCCATATTCGGGGCAGAGGGACAGGAAGGTGTCAGGGCAAGTGAGGACGGAGAAGAAATTGCTCACCTGAATAGAAAAAGCTTCAGATGGAAAGCAGAGGATACGTGGTTTTACAGCAAGGAATTCCTGGAGGAAGAAGCTGGTTCCGCCCTTCATGGGTGTGTGCCGGTTTCTGCAAAGTATACATTGTGTGTCTGTTGCAAAGAAGCAAAAAAGACTGTCAATATTTACTTTATGAAATAAAATATTTGAATACAAATGGAATCAAGACGTAAAAAAACGACAGATGAAATATTATTTCTTGTAATTATACAATCCATACAATTAGAAAAAAACTCATCGTGAAAAATCCTCTAAAGTAGACAAGTTATTCTTGACAGCATGATAGATTCGATGTACTATGAACACATAAAGTTACTTATTAAATATTATGTGAAAAAGGAAAATTAGGAGGAAGTACACTATGTTAATGAACATGGCCGACTTGCTGGCAGTTGCCAATGAGCACAATTTCGCTGTCCCTGCGTTCAACGTGAGCAGCAATATGCTCCTGAAGGGTGTTATGCATACTTGTGAAGAGATGCAGGCTCCTGTTATTATTGCGATTCATCCCGATGAGCTGGAGTTTGTGGAAGACAGCTTTGTAAAAGCTGTGATTGAAGAAGCACATAAGGCAACTGTTCCTGTATGTGTCCATCTGGATCATGGTTCAAAAATCGAGCAGATCCTGCGCGCAATCCAGGATGGTTTCACGTCTGTCATGATCGACGGCGCACATCTTTCTCTGGAAGAGAATATTGCCATCACCAAGAAGGTGGTTGAGGTGGCTCATCCGGTAAATGTATCGGTGGAGGCAGAGCTGGGTACAATCGGTACCGCTGATGACTACGGCGAAGCGGGCTCCAAGGAGATTATCTATACAGAAGTGGATGATGCCGTACGTTTCATTAAGGAAACAGATATTGACTGTCTGGCCATCGCCATCGGTACGGCACATGGCCTGTATCCCAAGGACAGGACACCGAAGCTGGCTCTGGACAGACTGAAAGAGATTAAGGCAAGCGTCAATATTCCCCTGGTACTTCATGGCGGTTCCGGAAATCCTGATGAGGAGATTGGACAGTCCGTGAAACTGGGTGTAAACAAGATCAATATTTCCAGTGATATCAAGGATGCGTTTTATCAGGAATGTCGTAAGGTTCTTGAAGACAAGGCCCTTCGTGAGCCCATGGCAATCTATCCCAAGTGTATTGAAGTCATGAATGAGGTGATTCGCCATAAGATCAACCTCTTCGACGATGCAGATAAGGTGAAATACTACAAATAAACATAAAAAACCCGCTGTGCAACAGGAATTCCGGTTGCACAGCGGGTTTTTTTAGTTTGCCTCTTTGCCGTGTGGAGAACGAAGTTTCCTATACGGATTCGGGTGTCAAAAGGTCTGAATTTCCTTTGCAGGCCAATTTTCTCAATCTTGCACCACAATATCTATCAACGATGCGCCGCATCGCCTCAAGATATTGTAGCACAATCTTGAAAAAATTTGCTCTGCAATGAAAATGGACCTTTTGACACCCGAATCCTATACGATAAAAAAGAGGGTCGCTTTTGCAACCCTCATCTGATAAATAAATTATACTCTTTAAATTTAATGTTTTCAACTATACTTTATAGATATAATATATATAAATCTTTAAATCTAATGTCAGTATACATCAGTTAGACCCAAAAAGCAACTCTTTTTATATTTTTAGCCATTCAACATTTGGTTTGACGATTCGCCTTGAATTAACATATGCCCATTCTATAGTTAGAATAGTTTTTCCGACATAATCATATTCTCCTTTATCAACTACAAGAGCTAAATCAGCCACATCTTTATTTTGTAAAAATAGTGGCAATAATAGCTGTATTTTTGATTCATTTGTTGATTTGTCTGTATAATATTGTGGAATAGCTAATTTATAATTGCGTTTTACCTTTTCCACTATTTTCTTTACAGCAGCCTCAAGCAATCCATGTATCATATATTTGTCTGTTAGTCCTACCATAACAAATCTTTCATAATTGTCATTTATAATATGATCATAATCTATGGTAAGATCCATTGATTTATCATATATAAAATCAGCTGGAGTTGTAAAATAATCTGCAATATCTGGATAATGTTTAAAAATTCTTAATTCTAAAGCCGATCTTTGCTTAAAGCCATATAAAAACCATTCTTGTCCTTCTTTTTTGTTTGGGCTTGTATTTCGAATGAAATATGCGTAAATGTCCGCATCATATTCAGTGAGTAACCCTGTATTAAAACACATTGCAGATTTATCATCTGATATTTTAATTTTACCTTCTGCCTTGACTCTATCGTATGTATAGCAAAGATAATTGTATAAGATCCGTTTATCTGAAGTACTCTTATAGTCCCATTTTTCTTCTTGAGCCATGTGAGACAAAAATAATAATTTCTTCTGAAGCCCCTCTCTGGACCCTAAATAAGCGTCTTGTAACAAATTATATTCTGGTTGGTAGTTTAAATTTTCTTCCATTCAACAGCCCTCCCTTTTTTCATTATATAACAGGATAAGCTATTATACAAGAATTTTAGGGATAAAATAGTTAAAATTTAATTAAAAACCGGGATATTTTACAAAAAGGGGCTGTCACAAAATCCCTGTATTTATATACCCTCTATATTATTTATCTTTACGTGTGTCCGATAGATAGATTTTGCAGGCTTTTTGAATATAGCGGCAGCTCCTTAATTTTACTAAAATGAAAATCATTTGATGGCGATGAATCGCAGAAGCGAGGGTCAGCTGATCATCCCGCCGATGGTGCCGCTGCCTGCACAGAGGGCAAAGCTTAAAAGAAGCCCGGGGATTCCTGTGTGGAGCCCTTTATTTAAAAGCAGGGAAATAACGAACAGGATTGCGAAATAAAGCATCCCGGTGAGGGCGCCCCAGATAAAGCGGCGGTTTTTAATTTGTTTTCCGGCCAAAAATCCGCCAAAGAGGCAGGACAGTACGTAAATGGCATAAACGCCAATGCGGATTTGGTCTTTGGAAAGTTTCATTTTATAGAGGAGGAAGGACAGGAGAAGCAGCAGGATACCGGTCAGTATGTAGGAAAACAACAGGGAGCGGACCAGGGAGAGGGGCCGGCTCTTAAGGGCAGATGCCATGGTAATACCTTCTTTCTTGAGAAATTTGTACTTGTTAAGACAAGAATATGAAAGAATATTTGGAAAAATACCTTTTCTTATGGAAGATTCTGTGTTATACTATCGGCGGAAATAATACCTTTGCGGGCTTCAGGCCGGACATTAAGCGTCTGGGGCGCGCCTGGAGGATAGGAGGATAGGAATATGAAGAGAGTGAAGACATTGACTTCCAGTACACTGAAGGAGTCCATGAAGAAGGGCGGCTGCGGCGAGTGCCAGACCTCCTGCCAGTCTGCGTGCAAGACTTCCTGCACGGTGGGCAACCAGTCCTGCGAAAATCACAAATGAATTGACTGTACGAGATGGGTTTTGTACTCGTTTTGCATGTAAGGGGGGCACTTTGCATATGCGAAGTGTCTTTTCTTCCGTTAAGGAGAGGAGTAAAAAGCGGTGATACACCAGTATAAAAGCAATGGGTATAATATTGTCATGGATGTGTGCAGCGGCGCCGTCCATGTGGTGGATGATGTTGTGTATGACGCCATTGCCATATATGAAAAAGATGGGGAGGAGGCCGTGGCGGCGGAACTTTCCGGGAAATATCCGAAGGAAGAGGTCGAAGAAGCCCTTGGGGAGATCAGGGAGCTTCGGGAAAATGGCCTGTTGTTTACCGAAGATATTTATGAACAGTATGTGAAAGATTTTAAAAACAGGAAAACAGTGGTAAAGGCCCTGTGCCTCCATGTGGCCCATGACTGCAATTTAGGGTGCCGCTACTGCTTTGCGGAAGAGGGGGAATACCACGGGCGCCGCGCCATTATGAGCTATGAGGTGGGGAAAAAGGCCCTGGATTTCCTGATTGAAAATTCTGGTAACAGAAGGAACCTGGAAGTGGACTTTTTTGGCGGAGAACCACTGATGAACTGGGAAGTGGTTAAAAAACTGGTGGCTTACGGCCGTTCCAGGGAAAAGGAATGTAACAAAAACTTCCGCTTTACCATTACCACAAACGGTATGCTTTTAAATGATGAGGTGACAGAGTTTGTCAATAAGGAAATGGCAAATGTGGTCTTAAGCATTGACGGCCGGAGGGAGGTCAATGACAGAATGCGTCCCACCAGAAATGGAAGAGGCTCCAGCTATGACATCATCATGCCGAAGTTTAAACAGTTTGCGAAAGAGCGGGGCGAAAAGAGCTATTATATCCGGGGGACCTTCACGAGATATAATCTGGATTTTGCGGAGGATGTCCTGCATTTTGCTGATGAAGGATTTGACCAGATTTCGGTGGAGCCGGTGGTGGCGCCGCCGGAGGCGGACTACGCCATCAGAGAAGAGGATCTTTCACAAATCCTTTCGGAATATGACAGGCTGGCAGAAGAATTCATCAAGAGAAAAAAAGAGGGAAGAGGCTTCAATTTTTTCCATTTTATGATAGATTTAAGCCAGGGTCCCTGTGTGGCCAAGCGGCTTTCCGGCTGTGGATCCGGGACAGAATATCTGGCGGTGACGCCCTGGGGCGACCTCTATCCCTGCCATCAGTTTGTGGGGCAGGAGGAATTTCTTCTGGGCAATGTGGACACAGGCGTGACAAATACAGTGGTACGTGATGAATTTAAATTGTGCAATGTCTATGCAAAAGAGAAGTGCAAAAATTGTTTTGCCAGGTTCTATTGCAGCGGCGGCTGTGCGGCAAATTCCTGGAATTTCCATGGCTCCATCACGGATGCTTATGATATTGGGTGCGAAATGCAAAAAAAGCGTATTGAGTGTGCGATCATGATAAAAGCTGCTCTGGCGGATGGAGACTGAAAAAGTATATAAGGAGAGAAAAGACAATGAAAACCTACAAAAAGAAGGATTCCAAACGGGGAAAGGGGATTGCATCCCTCCTTGTTCTTCTGGCCGTGGTGGCAGGGCTGTATTACACGGCCTTGATGGGGCTGGGGGATGAAGGATCCGGAAGCATGAGCGATGTTAAGCTGGGCCTGGATTTGGCCGGCGGTGTCAGCATCACGTATCAGACAGTGGACGAAAACCCTTCCGACCGGGACATGGAAGATACCATTTACAAACTGCAGCTTCGTGTGGCGGGCTACAGCAATGAGGCGGAGGTTTATCAGGAAGGCTCCGACCGGATCAATGTGGATATTCCCGGGGTATCTGATGCCAATGCGATTCTGGAGGAGCTGGGGCAGCCTGGAACCCTGTCCTTCCGTGATCCGGAGGGAAATGTGGTGTTGACCGGGGATGATGTGGAAAACGCCCAGCCGGCCAGTGCGAAAAATCAGCTGACAGGGGCCACGGAATACCATGTGGCTCTGCAGCTTACAGAAGAAGGCAGCCAGAAGTTTGCCGAAGTGACGGAGAAAAATGTGGGAAAGGAGATTTCCATCGTTTATGATGGACAGACTGTGAGGACTCCTACGGTGAGGGAAAAGATCACCGGAGGAAACTGCAGCATTGACGGGATGGCTTCTTATGAGGACGCCAATCAGCTTGCTTCCACCATCCGTATTGGTTCCCTGCCTCTGGAACTGAAAGAAATCCGCTCCAACGTGGTGGGGGCGAAATTGGGGCAGGACGCCATATCCACCAGTTTAAAGGCCGGCCTGATCGGTTTTATCCTGGTGGCGGTTTTGATGATCGTCCTTTACTGGATACCAGGTGTGGCGGCAGCCATTGCCCTGGCTTTCTATGTGGCCCTTGTGATTGTATTCTTGAGCGCCTTTGATATTACGCTGACCCTGCCCGGCATTGCCGGTATTATCCTGTCCATTGGTATGGCCGTGGATGCCAATGTCATTATTTTTGCCAGGATCCGTGAGGAGCTGGCGGCAGGAAGGACTGTAAAGAGCGCCATCAAAGAGGGCTTTTCCAAAGCGCTTTCCGCCATTGTGGATGGCAACGTGACAACACTCATTGCGGCGGCAGTCCTTTTGTGGAGAGGTTCCGGCACGGTGAAGGGCTTTGCCCAGACACTGGCCCTGGGTATTGTACTTTCCATGTTTACGGCCCTTGTGATCACCAGGCTGGCGTTAAACGGCCTTTACAACATGGGATTCCAGTCGGAGAAGCTGTACGGAAAGGCAAAGGCGCCCGCCAGGATTGATTTTGTGAAACGGAAGTATATTTGCATCGTTTGTTCTTTAGCAGTCATCGTCGCCGGGTTTGTATTTATGGGAATTTATGCTGCCGGCGACCAGGGAAGCATCCTGAACTACAGCCTGGAATTTAAGGGCGGGACCTCCACCAATGTGACGTTCAATGAAGATCTGTCCATGGAGTCCATCCACAGTGACGTGATCCCCCTGGTGGAAGAAGTGACCGGCGACGCCAATGTGGAGACCCAGAAGGTGACGGGGACCAATGAGGTCATCATCAAGACCAGGACTCTTTCTGTGGAAGAGAGGGAAAGCCTCAACAATAAGCTGGCGGAAAGCTATGGTGTAGACAAGGAAAATATCCAGGCAGACAGCATCAGCGCCACCGTAAGTTCGGAGATGAAGCAGGATGCCATCATTGCCGTGGTGGTTGCCACCATTTTTATGTTGATTTATATCTGGTTCAGGTTTAAGGATATCCGCTTTGCCACCAGTGCGGTACTGGCGCTGGTCCATGATGTTTTGGTGGTTTTGGCGTTTTACGCCATCGTCAAGTGGAGCGTCGGAAATACGTTTATTGCATGTATGCTGACCATCGTAGGCTATTCCATCAATGCCACCATTGTCATTTTTGACCGAATCCGGGAAAACCTGAAGGCCATGGGTACAAAGGCGGAGCTTTCCCAGGTGGTTAACGTGAGCATTAACCAGACATTAAGCAGAAGTATTTACACTTCCCTGACTACATTTATTATGGTGTTTGTCCTGTTTCTGATGGGGGTGTCTTCCATCAGGGAGTTTGCCCTTCCGTTAATGGTGGGAATCATCTGCGGGGCTTATTCTTCCGTATTCCTGACAGGGCCCATCTGGTATTTGATGAAAGTAAAGCGAGGCAGTTCGCAGGCTGCAAAAAAGGATTAAAGTATGTATGAAATATTGACAAAGGACGGGCGGGCCAAACGGGCCAGGTTTTCCACAGTCCACGGGATTGTGGAAACGCCTGTGTTTATGAATGTGGGGACGGCAGCGGCCATAAAGGGAGCCGTGGCCACGGCAGATCTGGAACAGATCGGCACACAGATTGAGCTTTCCAATACGTACCATCTCCATGTGCGTCCCGGTGATGCGGTGATAAAAAAGCTGGGTGGAATTCATAAGTTTATGTCCTGGGATAAGCCTGTCCTCACGGATTCGGGAGGTTTTCAGGTGTTTTCCCTGGCAGGCCTCAGGAAGATTAAAGAAGAAGGCGTTTATTTTAATTCCCATGTGGATGGACGGAAGATTTTTATGGGGCCGGAGGAGAGCATGCAGATTCAGTCCAACCTGGCCTCCACCATTGCCATGGCTTTTGATGAATGTGCCCCGGCGAAGGCAGAGCGGGATTATATCGAGGCCTCCGTTGCCAGGACCACCAGATGGCTTGCCCGCTGTAAAGCGGAGATGGAACGGTTAAACGGCCTGTCGGACACCATCAACAAGCATCAACTTCTCTTTGGCATTAACCAGGGCGGGGTTTTGGATGATGTGCGGGTAGACCATGCAAAGGAGATTTCAGAGATGGGCCTTTCCGGTTATGCCATTGGCGGCCTGGCCGTGGGAGAGAGCCATGAAGAAATGTATCATATCCTGGACGTGACGGTGCCCCATCTGCCGGACGAAAAACCCACATATCTCATGGGAGTAGGGACTCCGGCCAATATTTTGGAAGCAGTGGAGCGGGGAGTGGACTTTTTTGACTGTGTCTATCCCAGCAGGAACGGGCGCCATGGCCATGTTTACACCAATGAGGGGAAACTGAACCTGTTCAATGCAAAATATGAGCTGGATGACAGGCCCATTGAAGAAGGATGTGGCTGCCCGGCGTGTGCCCGCTATAGCAGGGCTTATATCCGTCATCTTTTGAAAGCCAAAGAAATGCTGGGAATGAGGTTTTGCGTCTTGCATAATCTCTGGTTTTATAATACAATGATGAGTGAGATACGGGAAGCGATTGAGAATCATCGTTTTGCCGCATACAAAAAAGAAAAGTTGGAGCGCATGAACGGCGCAGCCTCAGAAAAAGGAGAATGAATATGAGTTTATTAGCAGCCAGCGGCGGTGGCATGGGTGGTGTAGGATTTTGGGTGATCTATATCGTTGTCATTGTTGCTTTCATGTATTTTATTGCAATCCGTCCTCAGAGAAAGCAGCAGAAGCAGCTTCAGGCGTTGATTTCCAGCATGGAAGTGGGCGACAGTGTGGAGACCACAAGCGGTTTTTACGGCGTTATCATCGACATTACGGATGATATGGTCATCGTGGAGTTTGGTGGAAATAAAAACTGCAGGATTCCCATGGTTAAGACGGCCATCACACGTGTGGAAAAGGCCGGCGGTGAGTAAAACAGGGAAACTCAGTCTGTTTGCAGGATTGACGAATCCTGGCCGGCGTGTTATAGTAGTGAGAGAAAAGAAGGCTCCGATTGCTGACGGGCAGACGTGAAGAACACGGTGCAGCCGGAGTCCATATGAGCCGACCGTCTGGGCAGCATTTGTATTTGCGAATGCTGCCCTTTTTTACACAGAAGGAGGGTATCAGTATGAGTGAGAAAACGTGGGACAGCAGTAAAATGATTTTGCGGGCGCTTTTGGGATTTTCCGTGGCATTTTTAATGGGGGCGCTCTGTGCCGGAAACTGGGGAGAACTGATTCCGGGATTTGTGCGGATTAATACCCGGCCATCCCAGTTTACCATGGATTATTTTGTCCTTGGGGGACTGGGGAGCGCATTTTTAAATACAGGCCTGATCGGCCTGATCTGTTGTGGCGTCCTGTATTTCAGTAAGGCGAAATGTACCGGCCTTACGGTGGCGGCTTTCTGGCTGAATGTGGGGTACGGGACGTTTGGCATGAACTGTGTCAACATCTGGCCCTTCATCTTCGGTGTGTGGGTGTATTCCAGAATTAAAAAGGTATCTTTCGGAAGTGTTGCCAACTTGTCTCTGTTCGCCACAGCCCTAGCGCCCTTTGCCAGTGAGTTTATCTTTCGGTATCCAGGCCAGGAAGCGTCGGGATTTTCCTTTGTGGGCCTTGTGATAGCGATTGTATTCGGGATTGTTGTGGGGTGCGTGATGCCTGCCCTTTGCGCCCACTCACCTAATTTCCATAAAGGTTATGACCTGTATAATGCAGGTCCTGCAGCAGGATTTCTGGCGTTTTTTATGTTTTGCGTCTTTTTCAAATCGGCAGGTGTGGAGGTGCCTTCCAACACGAACCTGGGAGACGGGGAACAGCTTTTTGTCAGTGTATTTTTTGGAATTGTCTTTGTATTATTCCTGATTGTCGCTTATCTGATGGATAAGGACTGTTTCCGGGATTATAAGAAGCTGTGGAAAAATGACAGCTACAAGACGGACTATACAGAAGCTTTCGGAATTCCGGCTACGTTTGTGAATATTGGGCTGTACGGGTTGTTTATTCTTCTTTATTTTAATATTGTCCATGGAATGACTATGGTGGATGGCAGTGTGGCTTTCACAGGGGTAAAATTTACAGGAGCCACCATGGGGGCCCTCATGTGTATGATGTCCTTCAGCGCTCAGGGGGCGCAGCCCAGAACAGTGTTCCCGATTCTTGTGGGGTATGGAGTGGCGTCTTTACTTCCCTTTGCCATGTTTGCGGCGGGAATTGCACCGGCCCAGAGCTGGACTTTAGTTACCCAGGGGATTTTGGTGGGCGTAGCCTTTGCAAGTGGCCTCGCGCCGGTCAGTGGGAAGTTTGGATTTTTTGCCGGTGTGGCGGCCGGGGCAATCCACGCGATTTTGGTGACCAGCGTTCCGCTGATCCATGGAGGGTTCCTTCTTTACAACGGAGGTTTTACAGCCGGAATCGTGGCCTTTCTGCTGATTCCTGTACTGGAATGTTTCAGAAAGCCGAGAGACTAAAAAAATAAAGGGGCTGTCGCAAAATATCAGGATATTTTATATTTTGCAACAGCCCCTTTGGAACACTCGGAGGGGTTTACAGAAAAGAATAAAACTGCTATACTACGTAGAGAATAAATATGAAAATCTATTATACAGGAGGAACGTCATGGCTCAGGTGACAAAGGATACATTAATTGGTGATGCAATTCGTATGGATCAGGGAATCATCCCTATTTTGATGGGGGCAGGTATGCACTGTATCGGCTGCCCTTCCGCCCAGGGGGAATCGCTGGCAGAGGCCGCTATGGTGCATGGGATTGATGCCGACAGTTTAGTTAATGCGGTAAATGAGTATCTGACTGCCAAGGCGCAGTAAAGAACAGAGAAGAAGGTAGGAGTAACGAAAAGCATCTGACTTTTATGTCTGCCCAGCGCCCCTGCCTCTGCGTATTAAACAAACGCAGAGGCAGGGGCGCCGGGCATATATAAACTGAGAAATAGTTTTAAGGGGGAGTATGGTATGAGCGATTTTACTGAACTTGTGGAGCTTTGCAGGGGACATAATGTCTATATTCAGACACATAATTTTCCGGATCCGGATGCAATCGCTTCCGCATATGGACTGCAGAAGCTGCTTTCTGTTTACGGCGTACCTTCAAAGCTCTGCTATGACGGCAGGATTGACAAGCTGAGTGCGTCTAAAATGTTGGACATGTTTCATATTCAGATGTCAAATTATGAAAGTCTGGCTGTGGATATGGAGGAAAAGGACTATATTATTTGTGTGGATACGCAGAAGAACAGTGGAAATGTGACGGATTTTAAAGGAGATGAGGTGGCCTGTATCGACCATCATCCTACTTTTGTTCCTGTGGAGTATCAATATCGGAACATCCGTATCACAGGGGCATGCTCCACATTGATTGCTGAATATTATGTTTTACAGGGGCACACCCCGGATAAAGACACAGCCGCAGCTTTGCTTTATGGGCTGAAAATGGATACGCTGCAGTTTACGCGGGGGGTGACAGATTTGGACATTAAAATGTTTGAATTTCTATTTTCCCACTGTGACCGGGAGAAACTGGCGCGGCTTGAAAGAAATAATATGGAATTTGATGATTTAAAAGCGTATGGGGCGGCCATTGAAAGTATAGAACTTTATGATAAAACAGGGTTTTCCTGTATTCCGTTTCCCTGTCCGGACGCATTGATTGCAATCCTTTCGGATTTTATCCTTGCCTTGATCGAAGTAGAAGTGGCGGTTGTATCTTCTTACAGGGAGGATGGCATAAAGCTTTCTGTTCGATCTGAAGACCCAAAGATCCATGCGGGAAACTTGGTCCACAGTGCATTGGAAGGCATAGGAAGCGGCGGCGGCCATGCCACTATGGCTGGAGGAATGATACGCCGGGAGCAGAAAGCGGCTCTGGGACGTTATCCGGGAGACGCTGTCAGAAATTTGTTTTTAAAAGTTTTGGACGATATGAAACAACAAATATAAAGGGCAGTTAAATGAGATCCTTTGCCTCATTTTCAAAATATTCAGCAAAGATTTCAATAATTTCTTTAGGATAAGGAGTTTTATTTTTCCAGAAGGGGTTATCTGTCATCTTTGCCAGCATACTGGCTCCATCGTTTCGCATCATGACATCCCGAACTGTCCGGATGTTTTTTTCCACATTTGTAACCTCAGTATGGCACATTTCGGCAACGGGAATATATATTTCTTTTCGGATATTTTGTAAACGCTGGGGTTCTTTAGCGGCCAGGGCTACGGATAGGATAAAATGTTGATATCCACAGTAATGACGAAATACGCCCACAGATTGTAAGGCTAGGTGGATGGATTGTTTCACAGAAAAGTCCTCCTTTGTATATACTTTCGCGAAAAACAGGACAAAAATCCATGAAAGAGAAAAAAGCAGATTGGATTGGGTCAAAGTAATAAGCATTTTCTCCTACAGGATGAGCCGTTTCTTACAAAATGAGGGACATCTCTCCGACAAATCAATGACCTGTCTTTTGAGACATCCCCATTTGAATAACTTTATTTCAGCGATAGTTATTTTTCTGGCAGTACATAGATTTCGATGAGTTTTTGCAGAGTAGTGTTTAATTGTCGAACGATTTGGTAAAGTTGCTCGTTTTCGATTTCAAGTCTCTGGATCCGGTTCTGCATGGCTTCTTCATTTCTAGCGCCCTTATCCATAGTGTTAACCCCCATTTTGTTTAATCTTCTGCGTTCTAAAACTATAAAACTATTATAGTGTAAAACAATAAAAAAGTATAGAGGAATTCATCGACAAATAATTACAAAATGAGACTACTTAAAGATATATATGAAATTAGCTCAGGAAAATACTAAACTTTTTGTATAGAAGAAAATACATATATGGAAGTGTTAATAGAAACAAATAGAAAAACTTTGGATAGATGATTGAACTTTTCTCAAACTGCCATACTAATAAGCAGAAAGCGTAGCAGAGAGGAGAATAGAGATGAAAAATATCCATGAAGATGAAGCGAAGCTGGAAAGGTTGAACGAAATCAGTTACATGCTGAATGACTTATCGTTTTATATGGATACTCACCCGGCTGATGGACGGGCTGTGGATTGGTTCGATGAGTATAATGCTGAAAGGAAGGAGCTTTTGGAAGCCTTTGAGGCACGGGAGAAATCATAAAAGGGGAGGAAGCTTGAGCGACTGTCTGGGTTGACAGGCTGATTTTCATTTTTTATACTAAAGATATCGTCAGCTGATTAGGCCGTGGATATTCCGGCCTGCATGGTTGACGGTTTGCAGAGCAGCAAAAGAGGAGGCGTCTGTTTGTGAAAGGGCTGACCGGTGAACAGGTAGAAAAAAGGGAAAAATCCGGTTTACAAAATCTGCCGGTGGAAGCGCCATCCAAGACTTTCAGGCAGATCATAGCAGAGAATATTTTCACGTTTTTTAATTTTATATTTGTTGTTTTAGCGTTTTGCCTAATATTGGTGGGACGTTACAGACAAATGTTGTTTTTAATTGCAGTGATAGTGAATGCGGTAATCGGCATTGTCCAGCAGCTTCGTTCCAAAAGGGAAGTGGACAAGCTTTCTCTTTTGTCAGCAGCTAGATACACGGTGATTCGCGATGAAGAAGAAGTACTTTGTCCGTCGGATGGCCTGGTACAGGACGATCTGGTGATTTTTAAAGCAGGAGACCAGATACCTGCTGACGCTGTTGTGGCAGAGGGAGAGGCAAGAGTCAGTGAAGCTTTGATTACCGGCGAGGAGGACGCCATTTGTAAAAGGCCGGGAGATGAGCTTAAATCGGGAAGCTTCTTTTTGTCGGGAAGCTGTCTGGCCAGGCTGACGCATGTGGGAGCAGAGTCTTATGCGTCAAAGTTGACGGTGGAGGCCAGAAAAAAAGGTGTTGGGAAAAAGTCGGAGATGATGAAAGCGCTGGATAAAATCCTTCATGTCATAGCCATACTTTTGATTCCCATGGGGCTACTTCTTTTTTGGAAGCAGCATTGGATTATGGAGCTGGATATCTCTGAAGCCACAGTGGCGGTCATCGCAGCTTTAGTGGGAATGATTCCGGAAGGCTTATACCTTTTGACCAGTGTGGCTCTGGCTTTAAGCGTCATGCGGCTGGCAAAGCAAAATACGGTGGTTCATGAAATGGACTGTATCGAAACCTTGGCGCGGGTGGATGTACTCTGTGTAGACAAGACGGGAACCATTACCGAACCCAATATGAGGGTCACTCAGGTGGTTTGCCTGGATACGGACAGAAGTAGTTTTATAACGGAGCTTTTGCAGACGTATCACAGGGAACTGGAGCCTGACAATGAAACGGCCAGGGCAATCCGGCGTTACTATGGAGAGAAACAAGATGGAGTGGAAAATGAGGCCGAGATAGAGTGGAAAGCAGTTAAAAAGATTCCTTTTCAATCAAAGACGAAATGGAGTGCTGTTGTGTTTGAAGGGCGTGGCGCTTACGTAATGGGAGCGCCGGAGGTGCTTTTGGGGGAGGATTACCCGGAACTTTCAGGATGGGTTTCGGATTATGCGAAGCGGGGGGAGCGGGTAATTCTGGCAGCGGCGTATGAAGGAGAGCCGGAAGAGGGAAAGCCTCTGACAGGGAGGATTCATCCGCTGGCATTTCTTGTGATTGCCAATAATATCAGGGAAAATGCGGCAAAAACTTTTTATTTTTTTGAAAAGCAGGGTGTAAAAATAAAGGTGGTATCGGGTGACAATCCGGTGGCAGTGGCAAAAATCGCGCAACAGGCAGGAATTGCCGGAGCCAGGCAATTTGTGGATGCCAGAAATCTTGAGACAGAGGAAGATATTTTGCATGCGGTGGAACAATACACCGTATTTGGTCGAGTGACGCCGGAACAAAAGCGGCAGTTTATAAAGGCGCTACAAAAAAACGGGCATACTGTGGCCATGACCGGAGATGGAGTCAATGATGTGTTGGCATTAAAGGATGCCGACTGCGGCATAGCCATGGCTTCTGGAAGTGATGCGGCGTGTCATGCCGCCCATCTGGTGTTGATGGATTCCGACTTTTCGGCGTTGCCTGAAGTAGTGGCAGAGGGCCGTCAGGTGATCAATAATATCCAACGGGCGGCGGCCCTTTTTCTGGTTAAAAATATTTTTTCTTTTGCATTGACTGTCGTACTTTTGTTTGCTCCGCTTACATATCCCCTGACGCCCATTCAGCTCACTATGATAGGCGGTTTTACTATAGGGATTCCCTCTTTTTTACTGGCTCTTGAGCCCAACAGGGATATGATTCAGGGCCGTTTTATTTTTAATGTTATGAAAAAGGCGCTGCCGGGAGGGCTGACAAATGTGGCGGCCGTACTGGCGGTATCTATTATTTGTGAAGTAATGGGATATCCGGTGGAAGTCATGAATACCATGGCGGGGATTACCGTGGGCTTTGTGGGGCTTTTAGTGCTGGCCGGGGTATGTCAGCCTTTTGACAGGAAACGTTTTGCCATATGGGCCACGATGGCAGTCTTCTTGACGGCCAATATTCTTTTTCTTGGACAATGGCTGTATTCACTGGTGGTTCTTCGTTTCAGGCAATTCATTATTTTGCTTATTATTATGGGCGCATCTGTTCCATGCCTGGTGCTTATGAGAAAAGGCGTGGAAGCGGCAGCAGGATATTGGAGGAAAGGTGGAAAGTAACCAAGGGTTTCCTTTGGAACGGAAATCCATAAGTTTTCTGACACTTGTGATTTTGGCGGGATTGTGTTAATCTATATCCATACATACAGGTGGATAAAAGGCTTTCGGCGGTGAGATTTGTAGGGAGGGAGGCGCACTATGGACAGTTATGATACGTTTAATCATATTTTGGTGAAACTATTTAATGATATTATGGATATTGAGGAAAAGAGTATCATTACAGATACTTTTAAAGATATTACCAACAATGATATGCATGTGATTGAAGCCATTGGCCTGGGTACTCCTAAAAATATGTCAGCCATTGCGAAGCAGCTGCGCGTCACCACCGGGACGCTGACGATTTCCATGAACAGCCTGGTGAAAAAAGGGTATGTGAAACGGGAACGAAGCGAGCAGGACCGCAGGGTGGTTTATATTATGTTGACCGCGAAGGGCAAGTTGGCTTATAAACATCATGCCCGGTTCCATCAGAAAATGACGGAGGCGCTTGTGGAGGGGATGAACCCGGAGGAGACGAAGCTTCTGGTCCAGGCACTTACTAATTTAAAGAATTTTTTCGAGGATTATGCGAAAGAACAGGGGATGTAAAGAACTGTTTAAAAAACGGGGGCGTAACATATGGAGCTTAATGTCCCCGGCGCCCCGCCTGTCCTTGCCGCCGCCCACGTTGATTTTTTGGTTTTGTTGCGCCGCCTTTTGCCGCCAGTCGCCGCTTCCACAGATACTGGTCAGCGGGACTGACGACGCTATGCTCACAAAACCTGCAAAATCTTCCTACCGGGCGACGGCAAGGACAGGCGGGGCGCCGGGGATATATAAATCCATATATGTTACGCCCCCAGGTTTTTTAATATTTAAAAACAGCCGTCCCGTAGGCGGGAAGCGGATAAGCAAAGGAATAATCCCTGCCGTCACACTCTTTTTTTACGGAAGTCAACACCTTTTGTCCATCTTTTTCCAGAAGGCCATGCTCGCTGTCTAAAAGGAGCGTGTATTTTCCTTTTTTGGGTACACCAACCCGGTAGTCGGGACGCTCCATGGGTGTGAAGTTGCAGATAAAGAGCAGATTATTCCGCCCGGAATATCCTTTCCTCACGAAGCTGAAAATGCTCCGGTCGGCGTCATCGCAGTTAATCCATTCAAATCCGGTCCAGTCATAGTCCTTACTGTAAAGGGCCGGGTATTTTTTGTACAAATGTAAAAGATCACGGAAATAATTTTGCAGGTCTTTATGGAGAGGTTCTTTTAACAGGAACCAGTCCAGTTCCCTTTCTTCGCTCCATTCTCTCAGCTGACCGAATTCCTGCCCCATGAAAAGCAATTTTTTACCGGGATGCCCCATCATGAAGGTATAGCCTACTTTTAAATTGGCAAACTTATCACGTGGATAACCTGGCATTTTATTTAACATGGAACACTTTAAATGGACGACTTCATCGTGGGACAACACAAGAATGAAGTTTTCACTGCAGGCATAAGTCATACCGAAAGTCATTTTGCTGTGGTTAGCCTTGCGGAAGAAGGGATCTAATTTCATATATTCCAGGAAGTCATGCATCCATCCCATATTCCACTTAAAGGTAAAGCCAAGGCCATCATATTCCGGCGGCTCTGTAACTTTCGGCCAGGCGGTAGACTCTTCGGCGATAATCATACTGCCAGGGTTGCGCTGCTTCATAATACTATTTAAATGTTTGAAAAACTCAATAGCCTCCAGATTTTCATGGCCGCCGTATTTGTTGGCAATCCATTGGCCGTCCTGCTTTCCATAATCCAGGTAAAGCATGGAAGCAACTGCATCAACGCGAAGGCCGTCCACATGGAACTTTTCCACCCAGTAAAGGGCATTGGCAATCAGGAAGTTGGAAACCTCGTGCTTTTCGTAATTGAAAATTTTTGTACCCCAGTCGGGATGTTCCCCTTTTTTGGGGTCGGCGTATTCATAAAGTGGCCCGCCGTCAAAATCTGCCAGTCCGTGGGCATCCCGGGGGAAATGAGCAGGAACCCAGTCAAGAATGACGCCGATACCCTTTCGATGCATATAGTCAATAAAGTATCGGAAATCTTCAGGGCTTCCATAACGGGATGTGGGGGCATAGTACCCGGTCACCTGATACCCCCAGGAACCGTCAAAAGGATACTCCAGAAGTCCCAGGATTTCTACATGGGTATAGCCCATGTCTTTTACATAAGCCGCCAATTCTTTTGCCAGAGTCCGGTAGGACAGGAATTCTTCGCCGTCTCGCTTCCAGGAGCCTAAATGGACTTCATAAATGGAAAGAGGGCCGAGGGTTGGCAGATTATTTTTCCGCTTTTCCATCCAGCGCTCATCTTTCCATTGAAAAGACGACAGGGGACTAATGCGGGAGGCTGTACCCGGGCGAAGCTCTGCCCAGGAGGCGTAAGGGTCTGCTTTGTAAAGAGCCTTCCCTGTGGATGTAGTAATGACGTACTTATAAAGACAGCCGGGAGAGGCGTCTTTGGTAAAAAGTTCCCAGATGCCAGAGGTTCCGATGGCTTTCATCGGATGACTGTCCGAGGACCAGTTATTAAAATCCCCGGTTACGGCCACTGAGACAGCATGAGGGGCCCATACGGCAAAATAAATTCCCTGCTTTCCCCTTATACTCATAGGGTGGGCGCCCAGCTTTTCATAAATTTCATAATGTGTGCCTTCTCCAAACAGATAACAATCTGTTTCTGTGATAAACCCCGTTGTTTTCCCCATAAAACAGTTACCCCACAATCTTAAATATTTTGCTTTCAGAAGGCGCCAGAGAAAGGTTCAGGCTGCCGTCTGAGAGAGAAATCTCTTCATCCGTAAACAGATCTTTTACAAGGCTTCCTCCCATGGGAAGCCGGAAAGAACAAGAAGCAGGTGCATCGTCGATATTGACAGCAGTGATAATATGTTCGCCTTCCAGGGAACGGGCATAAGCATACTGGCGATTGGTCAGCATAAGCTCTTTATAGGCGCCTGTGGCAAGGGCCGGATGTTCCCTGTGAAGCCGTGCCAGATTTCCGATGTGGTCAGTCAGTTTTGTATGAAGCTCTTTAAATTGCTTCGGAGAAATGGCCGGCCGCAGCATGTCGTCACAGGTGGAAGTCCTGGCCCCCTCAATCCCCCATTCAGAACCATAATAAATGGATGGAATACCCGGTAAAGTAAAGAGCATGGTGTATACTGTGTAAATGTGCTGCTTGTTATTTAGCTTGCTCATAATCCTGTTTTCATCATGGTTGTCCACAAAGGTGTACAGATTGATGTTGCGGTAAATTCCGCCGTTTGATTCCGACTGCCGCCGGATGGTATGGGCGATTTCAAAACAGTTATAATCATTGTGGCCGGAATATAACCCTTTATGGAGTTCATAATTCGTCACTGAATGGAGCATGGAATCATTGGCCCAACGGCTGTAGTCGCCATGTATCACTTCGCCCATCAGCCAGAAATCCTGCTTTAAGGAATCACAGTGACTGCGGAGGGCCTTCATGAAGTCGAAATCCAGTACATTGGCACAATCCAGACGGATTCCGTCAATATCGAATTCTTTTATCCAAAATGTAACAACATTTAACAAATGTTCACGGACTGCCGGATTCCAGTGGTTTAAAGCCGGAAGCTCCATGTGGCCCTGCCATGCTTCATAAGAAAAAGAATCGCCAAGAGAACTTCCCTGACAGAAATTGATACCCTTGTACCAATCTTTATAAGGAGAGGCCTCCCTGTGCTCCTGAATATCCCGAAAAGCAAAAAATTCCCTTCCAGTATGGTTAAAGACTCCGTCTACCACAACACGAATATCGGATTTGTGGCATAAAGAGACGAAATGTTTAAAGTCATCATTGGTTCCCAAACGGCGGTCCACCAACTGAAAATCCCTGGTGTCATAACCGTGTTTGGTGGATTCAAATAAGGGGCCGATATAAATGGCAGAAACAGAAAGTTCCGTCAGATGGGGAATCCAGGCTTCGAGCTCCGTAAAACGATCCGCAGGGGCTTCTTCATGATTTTCTTTTGGTGCACCCACCATCCCGAGGGGATACATATGGTAAAAAACGCTGTTGTCATACCAGGCAGACATACGTTACCTCCCTATTTTTTATATTGTTTCTATTTTACCAATTATGGGAAATCAGGTCAAGATATTTGCGTAATACGACAGTTTGCAAAGCAGAAAAAAGAAATGTAGAATTTTTTGGAAATTGTCTGCCAGGGCTAATAAAGCCGGAGGATATAAAAACAGAAACTACCCTCCGGCTCTTGCAGATTTTTTTACAGATGTGCGCTGAGGACAATGATTTATTCCGGAGTAAGCAGTTCCAGGCGTTTGGCCTGTTTTAACAGAAACTGATAACGGATTCCGGCCGCCTTCAGTGTATAACTGTAATAATCAATCAGGATGGGGTCTGTTACCTGATCGAAATTGTTTAAAGCATTTTCAATGGTTTCCTTGGTCTGGCGAATATCGTCCCACAAATCTGTTCTTTTCATGGTAAATTCTCCTCTCTAACCCAAGTATGGGAAAAAATGGAGAGAATTATGCAGAATGAAACGTGGGTGAAGGTTTTTTATTGCGCTTTTACCGTCGACTGACAAGAGCATACAGACGGGAGCGTGTATGTCCTTGTCAATCGACGATAAAGCATACGTTTATAACAGCTATCAGACTGTGACATCCAGAGAAACAACATCCGGGACAACCATCTCTGTTCCCACGTCCATAAAGGAATCTGCAGAGGGAGGGGCAATACCGCCGCCTGCGATTGCAGAGAGCATTTCATTGGAAGATTCTTTTTGGTCTTCTGCCAGTTCTTTTGCCGCATAATTTTTTTCATCCCTGCGGCGTTTTTTCCGCCTGGTCTTTAATTCATCCTCGATCAGCTCAGCTTTTTGCTTCTCTTCCTTTTCAAGGGCTCGCTTTTGTTCGAGTTCAAGCTGTTCTTCTTTACCCAGATGTTTTAATTTCTTTTCAATGCGCTTGATCAGCTTTTCCATCCGGCGGATCTGTGCGGCCAGCTTTTTGGCGTCGTCACCTTTGGCGGTGGCGGCTGCAGACTTTAAATTTACAAGGGCCCGCATAGCCTTGCCGGATACCTGTTGGACGTCCAGTTTTGTTTCTGCCCTGGCCAGCATGGCGGCCAGCTGACCGACGGAATCGTCCGGGGCAGATGATTTCATATCAAAACCACCGGAAGACTTAGGCTCCTGGCTGGAGGAGAGGCCTAAAAGACCGGTAAAAGTATTTTCCTTCTGATTTATGGAAGAAAGAAAAACATCGGTATCTGCACTTTCGGTATCTTTTATTTTAGTTGCAGCATTTGTTTCATTTCCGGAAGTTTCGTCGGCATGTTCTTCTTGTTTTACCGTTTTAGCATCCGTTTCCTTGTCGTCAGTCATCAGTTTGGCCATCTGGTAAGCAGATTTATTTTCCCAGGTTTTACTTGCTGTAGCTATTTTCACGGGCAGCTCCTCCTCCCTCAAAATCATTGTTTTTTGTAATCTTGTCAATCGACGGTAGTATCAGTATATGTAATATATCGACTTGGTTTTAGAAAGGAAAAGCAATTTTAGTAAAAAAACTCTGAAAAAAGAAAAAAAGCCTTGACAAACGAGTTCTTTTCATGCATAATCGAACCATCAAATCAAACGTACCCGTTTTCAGGGTATCATTCCCAAATTTCGTTTTCAATTCTATATGGAGGACATGAGTGGAGTACTTGTTTCTCGTAGTGTGCCTGACGGCGGCTGTGACAGATTTAAAATGGCGCCGAATACCGAATATATGGCTGTGGAGCTGGTTTTTGACAGGGCTTTTACTGGCCGGGCTTGGAGAACTTCCGATTCGGGGGACGGAAGTATCCCATATGGCAAATTTCCTGCTTCATGGGCCGGAAAATGCGATACCGCTGCCATCAGAGAAAATGGCGGAGTATTCCTGGCAGATATCCGGTGCCCTTGGTTATCTGGGAAGGTCATCGGCAGCGCTTTTGATTTTGCATCCGCTTTGGAATCTTCGGATGATTGGGGCGGGAGATGTGAAGTTTTGCAGTATTATGGCAGGGGTCATGGGGATTCAAGGATTTGCCTGCAGTATTCTTTTCAGCTTGTTTTTCGGAAGTGTCTTATCTCTGTTTTATATGGTATTTACGCGATGTTTTTGGAGGCGGATGACTTATTTTCTGGCCTGGTTCAGGCAGTGTATTTCCTGTAAAAGATGGATTCCCTACAGAAAGGGAAGCGATATGGAAGGGACCATTCCCTTTGCGCCGGCATTTTTAGCCGGTTATACCCTATGGTATTTTTTTTAATCTTTTAACACTGGAACCAGTGTTGGACATGGAGGAAAGATGGGAAGAAAGTGCATTGGTATTTACGGCAAAGAAAGAGAATATGCCGGAAAACTGGCGGGATATATCAGAAGGAGATGTGGAGATGAATTGGAGGTGAGAGTATTTACAAAGAAGGAGATTCTCAAAGAGTGTCTGGAAAGTGATCAGCTGGATTGTGTATTGGTGGAAAAAGATGCGTGGGGACTATGTAGAAATTACGGAAATGTATGGATGGCAATTCTTTCCGAAGGAGAGGCAGGGCAATCGGTATATGACATTCCGTGTATTGAAAAATATCAGTCAGCGGAGCAGATATGGAAGCAGCTTTTGAAGCTTGGAGGTGAAAGGCTGACAGGAAATGGAGGTTTGGCCGCAGAAAATTCAGAAACCGTATTTCTTGGTGTTGCTTCGGCAGTTCACGGCTGTGGAAAGACGGCATTGGGACTTTGCCTCAGCCGCTTCCTGGCAAAGCAGGGGCGAACCCTTTTTCTTACATTGGATGAATTTTCCTGCCTTCCTGAGATTTTAGGAGAGGAGGGGGCGGAAGCGGAAGTCTCGGAACTGTATTATTATTACAGCCAAAAGGAACTTACGCGGGCCAGGATTCAGTCAGCCGTATGCAGATGGGGAGAAGCGGAATATCTCGCGCCGGCCGGAGGTTTGGGAGACTTATACAGGGAAGGAAAACCGTATGAAACAGATTTTTTCCGATGTATTGCAGAAACAGGGGCTTACCGGTATGTGGTAATTGATATGGGCAACAGCTTGTTTCAAAAAGAAAAGCTTTTGGGCATGTGCAGAAAATTATATGTCCCTGAGGGGAAAACGGAGGAAAATGCTATCCGTGTTGATCAGTTTCTGAAATGGATGGAATACGAGGGACTTTTGGAACGGCTTGTTCGATGTAATGTTACGTGGAAAGGGGAAGGAGGGAGGCAGTACAGTTTCAGGAGGGCGCATCTCCTGGAAACAGGAGCGGTGGCAAGAAGTCTTCTTCAAAAAGATGGCTTTCTTTCGGATGGGGCGGGGGATTTCATTTATGAAGAAAAAGGATATGCGGACAGAACGGGAAGAAAATATGAGAAAGCGGCTGTTAGTCCGTCTGGAACTTGAAGGAACCGAAGAAGAAGATCAGATTCTGAAATTGATTGATGAAGAAATCGTAAAGGAAAACAGGAGGGAACCGATTCCACTGGAATGGAGAATCTCTTTACGGACGGCATTATTTAACAGTTTAAAACGTCTGGATGTGATACAGGAGTTTTTGGAAGATGAATCTGTGACAGAAATTATGATAAATGGACCGGACTGTATTTTTGTGGAACGGAAAGGGAGGATTTTTAAAAGTGAAAAAAGGTTTTCTTCTAAAGAAAAACTGGAAGATGTGATTCAGCAGATTGTTTCCAGGGTTAACCGGACAGTCAATGAGGCCAGCCCCATTGTAGATGCAAGACTTAAAGACGGTTCCAGAGTCAATGTAGTACTGGGGGCAGTAGCTATTAACGGACCGGTAGTGACAATACGAAAATTTGGAAAAAGGGAATTTTCCCTGGAACGGCTTTTGGAACTTGGCACTTTGACGGAGGAGGCTTCGGAGTTTTTAAAAGAGAGTGTCAGAAACAGGAAAAATATATTTGTGTCTGGAGGAACAGGAAGTGGAAAAACGACATTTTTAAATGCCCTTTCTGCCTGGATTCCTGACGGAGAGCGGATCATAACCATTGAAGATTCCGCGGAGCTTAAGTTGCAGAATATGGAAAACCTGGTACGGCTGGAAGCAAGACGTTCCTGCGGAGAGGGAGAGAGGGAAATCACCATACGGGATTTAATCAAGACAGCTCTTCGGATGAGGCCGGATCGGATTATTGTTGGGGAAGTGAGAGACGGGGCCTGCCTTGATATGCTTCAGGCCATGAATACGGGACATGATGGCTCCATGTCCACCGGCCATAGCCGGTCGGCAAAGGATATGATGTCGCGCCTGGAGACCATGGCGATGATGGGTGGGGATTTACCTCTTGCCGCTATCCGCGAACAGATTGCGTCTGCCATTGATATTATGGTGCATTTAGTAAGAAACCGGGATGGAAACAGAAGGGTGGAGACGATTTTGGAGGTGCTTGGATATGACAGGGACAGGGAAAAGTACTGTTTCCACAGCCTTTATGAAAGGAACAGGGAAACAGGAACCCTTGAAAAGACAGGGGATTCGGAGAAAAATACAGACAGATAAGCTCTCGTTTATGCCGTACTTGAAGGCAGAAGGGGCAGTCGGGATATTTGCCTACTTGTTTTATCGGAGTATGACGGCGTTTTTGGTTATGCAGCCGCTGGCTTTCTACCTGGCACGAAAGATAAAGCAAAAAGAGGAGGCTTTACGGGAGCAAAAGCTGTGCGGACAGTTTAAAGATGGGCTATTGGCCCTGGCGGCTTCTTTGAGAGCGGGACATTCGGCTGAAAACGCATTCCAGGATGCAGCGGGAGAATTGGCGTTTCTTTATGGGAAAGAGGAAAGAATTACCTGTGAGTTTAAACAGGTGGTTACACGGACGAAAATGAATATGCCTCTGGAACAGGCAGTACTTGAAATGGCAGGCAGCTGTAAAATTTCAGATATTCAGACTTTTTCCGAAGTGTTTTCAGTGGCAAGAAGGACAGGCGGAGAATTAAGCAGAGTGATTTTAGATACCGTACAGACCATAACCGGGCGTCTGGAGGTACGTGAGGAAATTTATACCATGCTGCGGGGAAAGCAGTATGAACAGAAAATTATGAGGGCAGTCCCTCCGATTTTGCTCTTTTATATGGATCTCACCTCACCGGGTTTCTTTTCCATATTGTATGAAAGTTTTCTGGGACGCAGCATTATGACATGTTGTTTGATTGTATATCTGGCTGCGATTGCCCTGGCGGAAAAGATTGCCGATATCCATGTATAACTTGTGCAGGAAAAGAGGAGGAAGGGCAGAGAGATATCATGAGGAAACATGCTGTATAAAGAGGGGAGGGGAGAGAAATTGGGGAAGGCAGGTACTTGGGTGGTGGATAAGTATCGGAACTTCCGAAAACGCTGTGGAAAACCTCCGGTTTCACCGGAAAGAATCAGACTTTGCCGTAAATTATATCCTTCCGAGAAACCGGAAGAGTTTTTACGAAAGCAGGATGGAAGGCGGATTGGAAAAGCGGGTATGATTTTATTGGCAGGAGGTATTTTGTGTATGGCGATCTTGTGGTTTAAGGAGGGGCCAGAAGCAATAACCGTCCTGGAGAGGCCTGAATACGGAGAGATGGAAACCATTTATCAGCTGGAGGTGGAACGGGAAAACGGTGAAAGACTTCCAATGGAGGTGACAATACCGGAGCGAACTGTTACGCAGGAGGAGGCCAAACAGTGGTTTGAAGAGGCCTATGAAGAACTTTGTAAAAATATGCTGGGAGAAAACAAAAGTATAGGACATGTGGATACAGATTTGATGCTGCCGGATGAAGCAGGGAACGGCCTTGTCAAGGCAGAATGGGTTTCCCTGTCGCAGGAACTATTTAATGACTGGGGAGAACTTCAAAAGCAGCCGGGAGAATTACGTAAGGAGGGAGAAAGAGGATATTATGAGTTACTGCTTTTCTGTGGTGGATACAGCTGCCGATATGAAATAGAATTAACAGTTTATCCGCCGGAGCAGACAGAAGAGGAAATTTTGCTGGATGTATTGGAAACAGAACTTGTGAAAGGACAAGAAAAAGAGAGTCAGGAAAAGGAAATTTCCCTTCCGAAGAAATATGGAGAGGAAAGGCTTACATGGTTTTTAGATGGGGAGGAGAATATCGGATACTGGATTTTGGGAATTCCCGTGGCCATTGGACTGCTTTTCACTGTTAGAGAAAGGCAACAGGAAAAGGGAAAGCTGAAGGCAAGAGAAAGGGAAATGCTGATGGATTACCCGGAACTGGTTTCTAAGTTCACTGTACTTTTACAAGCTGGCCTGACAGCCAGAAATGTGTGGGAAAGGATGGTAAAGGAATATGAGGAACGGAAAATGGCAGGCAAGAAGTCCAGATATGCATATGAAGAGATGAGTATTACCTGGAATCAAATGAAAAATGGTATGTACGAAAGCAGGGCTTATGGAGAATTTGGGAGACGCTGTGGTCTGCATACTTATATGAAACTTGGGGCGCTTTTGGAACAAAACTTACGTCAGGGGACAACAAAACTTGCAGTACGATTAAAAGAAGAAGCGGAACTGGCCTTTGAAGAACGGAAAAACCTGGCAAGGCGTTTAGGCGAGGAGGCAGAGACAAGGCTAATGCTGCCGATGTTTATGATGTTATTTATGGTATTGACGGTCATCATGGTGCCTGCATTTTTATCTTTTTAAAACAGAAAGGGAGTAGTGACAATGACGGAAATTTTTAAAATGGAATACGGACAGGAACCCGAAAACTTCTGGCAGGAAGAAACAGCGGTTGGTGTAGTGGAAATCATTTTGATACTGGTAGTTTTGATTTCACTGGTACTGATTTTTAAAAAACAGCTTACTGCACTGGTGAGGGGGATTTTTTCCAAAATAAACAGTGCGGCTGCGGATATTTACTAGATGGAAAGTCAAAAGGGGCAAGGGAGTATCAGTGTCTTTTTTGCCATGCTTTTAGTGACAATTTTTGCGATTATTTGTACAAGCCTGGAGTCGGCACGTTATACGGCAGTGTCTTATCTGGCGGCTCAAGCGGAAGAGTCCGCGCTGGAATCCGTTTTTGCAGGATATTATAATCCTGTTTGGAAACGCTATCATTTGTTTTTTATGGCAGATGGGCCTGGATTTTTGCCGATGCTGCAGGATTATCTTTCTTACTATGAGAATCCGGAAAAGGGAGGGGGTATGCAGGGAACGAATCTATATGAATTTCACCAGAAGGGGATTAAGTTCCTGGAATGTGTTACAGCCGTAGATCAAGGCGGAGAAGCATTTCTTAAAGCCATTGTCGCGGATACGGAAGCACATGGAAAAACAGAACTTGCAGAATCTTTACTTGGGCAGTCGGAATTAGTAAAAGAAGCCGGGGAGGTATCCGAATATATTGGAGGGCTGTTGGAATATGAGCAGGAAATCTCAGCCATAGAGGAAAGCTATAAGGCTATGGAAAGCCAGGGAAAGCATTTGAAAAGTGTCTATCAGGAACTGGAAAAAGCGCTGAAAGAAGGAACTTTAACAGCAGACATCGGAAAAGAGCTTCTGGAGAAGGCCAAAAACTGTGCGACGGAAACTTCCAGGCAAACTGCGGAAAGTTATGCAGAAATTCTTAAATGTACGAAACTGTTGGAAGAGGAGCTGGAACTGGAAACGGAAGAACTTTTAAAAAAGGAGGGGAGTGTTGGTGAACTTTCCTATGAGCAGATGGAAACAGAACTTGAGAATCTGAAGGAATATACCAGGGAGGATGGAAGCAGAAGAAATGAAACAGAGTTTCTAAAAGAACTTTTAAATGAATGTGCAAAAAATCTGGCGGATGTGGAATTTTGGGAGGATGGCAAGGCGAGTGTAGCTTTACAGGAAGTAGTACGAGAGGGCGGTAAGTCTCTCAGTGTCCTTTCGGGACATGATTCAGGGGAAAAACAGAAAAGTTCTCTTTTGGAAGTGGTAAAGAGTTGGAAGAGTGAAGGAATCCTTGACCTGGTACTGGAAGATCCGGGAAATGTTTCTGATAAAACGCTTCCGGCAGGTGACTACCCTTCCGAGACAGCAGGAACATCAGAGGAAGGGGGAACCATATCGGCGCAGGAGAAAGGAATGGCCGTTCTTTATACGGTTAGCCATTTCGGAAGATTTGGAAGAGGGCAAAAGGATACTGTACTGGATTACGAAGCAGAGTATATTCTTGGAAAATCTGAGAATGACAAAGAAAACCTGGCAGTAGTAGCGGAGAAGCTTTTGGCAGTGCGAACCGGGATGAATTTCCTGTATTTACTTGGGGACGGGCAAAAGCAGGCAGAAGCGGAACTTTTAGCAGCGGCATTGGTGGGGTTTACCGGAATTTATCCATTGGTAAAGTTGATGAAAGGGATTCTTCTGGGAGCGTGGGCGTTTACAGAGGCAGTTTGTGATGTGCGAATTCTTTTTCAGGGCGGACAGGTTCCTTTGGTTAAAACAGTTTCAGATTGGAATACGTCTCTGGAGAAAGCAGCAGAAGAGGCATTTTATAAAAGGGAGATATCACAGAGGAAGGGAGTGTGGGATTATGAAGGATATCTTTGTATTTTGCTTCTAATGGGAGATACAGAACATCAATGTTTTCGGATGATGGATTTGATAGAAGCAAACCTTCGTAAAAACGATTCGGGGTTTTTTATGGAAAACTGTATTTCCAGTGCGGTAGTAGAGGTTTCCTTTCAGGCGGAGCCAAGGTTTTTTCACCTTCCGATGCCGGGGAAGAGCAGGAATGGAGCATATATTTTTTACAAGACGGCTGCTTACAGTTATTATGACTGATTTTTATTTTACATAGAAAGGGGGTGGAGACAGGTGTCCTTTTCCGGCTGGGAATCTAAAAAATTTAATTATAAACAAACTGATATCAATCAGGCTCTGATCAATTCATCCCTTGTTCCGCAACTAAGATTTGTGGAAACATGTCAAAAAAAACCTCTCCAAGCGCATAAAAAAAACGGTCAAAAATCGATTTCATATGGGATCAACCCATGCATATCCCACCGGAAGAGGGCATCTGCCTCCACCTCCCCCATTTCAACAGAAGGAAGTATGACAGTGGAGGCGGCCCTTCTCATGAGTTTTATTCTGCTGGCGGTGAATGTTCTGTTTTATTTCTTTTATCTGATGGAATTTCAGATAGAGCTACAGTTTTCGATGGAACGAAGTATAAGGGAAGCGGTTATTAATCAGGCCGGTCATCTGCAGGAAACCGCAGCCTTATATCATACTGTGACAAGAGAAGTCTCTGAAAAAGAAATTTTTCTGGAAGCAGGGGATATCCGCCTGGTGAGAAATGAAGACGCTTTGGGGGATGGGAGAGAATTTTTAGATATGACAGCTGTTTTTGAGGCCGGACCCGGAATAAAATTTTTAGGGCCAATGAAAGGCATATATATACAGCGATGCCGTCGACGATTCTGGTCCGGACAGGACTTTATAGAGAAAGAGGGGATAGAACAGGAGGATAGTAAAGAGGAGTATGTTTATGTAACACAGAACGGGATCGTTTACCATAAAAACAGGGACTGTACCTACTTGAGGCTGTCCGTACGTCCGGTATCCGGTATTGTTGTTCCAATGCTTAGAAGCAGTGATGGAAGTAAATACAAACCTTGTGAACGATGTATAAAGTTTGTCGGCGCCTCTTATCAGACTGTGTATATTACAGATTTTGGAGATCGTTATCATAATAGCAGGGAGTGCAGCAGCTTGAAACGGTGGGTGATGAAGGTTCCCATAGAAGAAATTAAGGGAAAAGCGCCATGCAGCAAATGTGGACAGAAATGAGGAGGAGGATGAAAAGATACAGAATAGGAGTTTTAATGATATTTCTGGCTGTTTGCAGTGGTTTAGACATTCGTTTTCGGAAGCTTCCTTTTTGGTTTCTTTTGTTGGGTATGGTTGTGGGAACAGTATTGGAATTTTGTGAGAATGGAATAGGAGAAACATTGTTTTGGAATGTTCTTCCGGGGTTGATTCTTCTTTTGATTTCTTTTTTACTTCCGTCGCAAATAGGTGGTGGAGATGGATGGATGCTGATGGCCTCAGGGGCGATTACAGGGTGGGAGGATTCGCTTCTGCTTTTGGAAGGAGGACTTCTGATAATGTTCCCTGTAGCTTTTTTCTGGACAGTCATTCGGAAAGAACGGAAGAAAGCGTTGCCCTTTGCACCTTTTATGCTGGCTGCCTATTTATATAAATTGATATTGTTGTAAACGTTCTGGAAGGGAAACATGAAGTAGAAGGAAGGAGTATCTGAATGTGCATCGAAGTAAGAAAGACTGTCCGGGAAGACAGGTGGGTCAAGGGAGGATATACTGTGGAGGCGGCAGTCCTTCTTCCTTTAGGAATCGCGTTGGTGTTATTTTTAGTCTCTGCCGCGCTGATTTTACATGACAGAGTAGCGGTGTGTGCATGGGTTCATGAAGCGGCTCAATGGGAGGGATTTCAAAAAAAAGAGGGGAATCACAAAAGTTTATCTGAAGTGGTGATTTTATCGCAAATGAAAGAGAAGATCGTTTCTGACGGGGAAATGGTTACAGTAAAATGTGAAGGAGAAGGGCAGTTTTTATCCGGGATTGTAAGGGTTTTATTTTTGTTGGAAGCGCCGCGCTTAGAAGGAAGGGAGTATGTAAAGAGGATTTACGGGGAGCAGGTGGTTCGTTCGCAGGGAGTTTCAGAAGGAGTGTATGAAGGTGGAAGTGATTTACAAAAGGGAGCAGGGCCGTAATTATATTATGTTTCCGGGAAAAGGGACCGTCGGAATTCAGACAGAAATGATACGGAGGAATAAGATCGCCGGTTTAGCGGATTTCTATATGGAATGGGACAATGATAAATGGTATTACGGATATGATATTACTGGCGCACAGCCGTTATGTCGTATACTTGATGTAAGGCCGTTAACCGGGGAGGAAACGGAAAGGATTATTGAAGAGCTGGCGGAATTTCTTCAGAGGATGGAGCTGTTTTTGCTGGATCGGGACAAATTGGTTTTGGAGCCGGAACTTCTTTATGTATATGCAGACAGGGAAGGGCATATTTGTTCCGGGAGGCAGGGGTGCCTTTTCTTTTTCTGTGAGGATTTGGAGGGAACCTATGGAGAGCACTTACGGGCTCTGGTTCTCTATTTGTTTGAAAAGGCAGATGAAGAAAACCGGGAACTGGTCGAGTTTCTGTTTCGCCTCCACCGAACCTCTGCCCGCCAAGAACCAGATGCAGAAGCGCTATTAGCTTGCCTGGACCAAGTAAGATTGATGGAACCAGGGGGAGAGGAATTGTATCTGGAAGATACGGGGAAACAGGAAAAGGCCTTATATGAAGATCGCTTATGGGAAGAGAGGGGAGAAGAAGAGACTTACAGCAGGAGTGGGAAAGTACGGGAGGGTAGAAAAGTTTTTGGCGACAGAAAAGGATTTTTAATGAAATTATTTAAAAAGACCCCTGTACCGCCTGACGAAATGTGGGATGATCTGGAGCCTGTCCGGTTCAAGGAAGAAAAGGCGAAGGTGCCAGACGAGAAGGAAAAAAGAGTAGATCGTCCGACGGAGGTACTATATGTAGAAGAAACGAGACGAGTTCCGGCTCTCATTGAAACGAAAGAAAAGAAAAAAGTTTTTCTGGAGCATTTTCCGTTTTATATAGGTACGCAGGAAGGTTTGGATTATTGTCCGGAGTTTCAAGGGGTCAGCCGTATTCACTTAAAGTTGGATAAACGTGGCGATACGATTTGGATTACTGATTTGAATTCTACGAATGGAACCGGGTTAAATGGAGAGACTTTAAAACCCAATGAAGAACGAAGGTTGAATCATGGAGATCAGATTTGGCTTGCCGGATTAGTATATGAATTTGACAGAGGAGAAGAATCATGGTAAGGTGTCCTCAGGAAAAGAGGGGGTTATATGAATCGTTCGGAATTTGTCAGGAAAAAAAATCATCCTTACGGAGTACTGGCATTGGCGGCTGTTAATGTCGGATATTTTTTGTTTCTTATGGCGGTAGGAGCAGTGGAGAAAACGCCGGGGATGATACACTGGGGGGCCCTTTATATGGAGGGAGGAAAGTATATTGGTAATGTAGCCCGCCTACTTACCTCCATGTTTATGCATTTTGATATTTACCATTTGGGAAGCAATCTTTTAATGCTGTTGGTAGTGGGAGAGATGCTGGAGAACAGCCTGGGGGCTCTTCGGGTTTCATTGACCTATTTTATAGGAGGACTTGCCGGAAATGTGGCAACCGTTTTCTGGTTTGGGATTTTGAAAAAAACAGTGGTATCAGCAGGGGCTTCAGGAGCAGTTTTCGCTCTGGTAGGTATGCTTTGCTGTATAGGTCTGCGAAATCGCAGGCAGATTCCGGGTTTTCCAAAAGAGCGCATGCTTTTAATGGTATTTTTAATGTTTTACAGTGGAGTTGTCCATGCGGAAATTAATATGGCGGCCCATATCGGTGGCTTTCTGAGTGGGATTATGTGTGGATTTTTTATCGGAAGCGGCCGGAAGCCTGGGAAGGAGAACCGTGAACGTAGTTCCTTTACCAGGCGATGATGCTACGGTTATAATCCCCTTATGTGCTTTCACAATGGTTTGCGCAATGGGAAGTCCGAGGCCGGTTCCATCACATTTTTCGGTATAAAAGGGTTCAAAAATTTTTTTCTGTTGTTCATCAGAAAGCCCGGAACCGGTATCTTTAACTTCTATAGCTATGGTTTCCAAACCAGTCAGGGCGGTCTCCTTTTCAGAAGTTTCTCTTATGCGTAAGGAAACAGTTCCTTCCGTGTCCAGCGATTCCATGCCATTTTTAATTAAATTAGTAAACACATGAGATAGTTTTTTATCATCTGCATAAAGAACTATGGGGACTCTGGGACAAAGCAAAATCAGGCGTTTGTGAATACCATCGAAAAGAGGCTGACAGTCTCGGCAAATTTTCTGGAGAACGGCGTTTAAGTCGCAAAGTCTTTTTGAAAGAGAGATCTTTTGCATGGATTTGAAAGAACTTAAGTCCATTAGAAAAGTTTGCATATGTAAAAGGTCTGCCCGAAGACTGTGCCAGTTTTTATCCGGAATCAACTGGGGATGATCTTGTTCAAGGAGTTGGGTGGAACCAATGAGAAGAGTGAGCGTATTGCGAAGTTCGTGAGAAATCGCAGATAAGAAGGTTTGCATATTGGATTCTGAACATTCAAGCTGTCGGATTAAATTTTGATTTTCTGTTTGAAGCTTTTGAGTTTTATAAATCAGTTCATCTACACATTTCTTTTTATTATCCATGATTTCTACCATGCCTTTCAGCATACGATCGCCAAATTATTTACAAATAGCAGCGTAACACTTAAAAAGGAATAAGGCAAATAGAATCGGTCGACAAAATCCGACAAGACGCCATAAAAAATAGAATCAGACTGGAAACTTTTCGATGGATTTTTAGGGAAGAGGGAACAAGGGGCTGTTACCAAATATCAGAATATCTTATAGTTTGCAACAACCCATTATGACCATTCGGCTGTTAAACAGGGTATAAGGTATCTATAATGGAAAAAAGGAGGAAAGAAACAATGAATAAAGTTATTTTGATGGGACGATTGACGCGGGAACCGGATATTCGTTACACACAAGGGGAAGCATATCAAGGAACAAACTTTAATAGAAAAATAGCCTCTGAATTTGAAGGACTGTTTTCGTATCTACCCCCGGAAATGCCACTATTTCTGGCACTTTCGGGGATTTCTCTTGTTTGAGAAGGTTTACCGTAATAAGAATAAAGCTGGGATTTTTCTTTGATTGTTTGGCGGTTGGCATTATGAGCTTTGAATTTGAACACCTTTTCAAATAGGCGGAAGCTGAAAAGTTTCCCGCTAAAAAATATAAAAACAATTTAGCGGAACCTCGCGGCCTCCGCTTTTTGTCTTTACGCCCGCTCGAAAGGCTCTCCGCAATCCCCACAGATTACATTGACCTCGCGCGTTGCCCGGATAATGGTGCCGCAGCAGGGGCAGACATATTTGATACTGCGGTTCTTGGATTTCTTGCTTCCGCCTTTGGTCGTTCCC
>JAAWCJ010000042.1 GCA_022793195.1 Lachnospiraceae bacterium
TCAATACTATGAATATCCATCTTGTATCCTTTCGATTCTATCACTTTTTAATGAATAATCTGTATATCACTTGGTATACTTTCAAACGTAGAAGCAAGCACTGCATTTTTCATGGTAGGATATTTTTCAGCTGCATTAATTAAATCGCTTGGTTCCATCTTTCCTTTAACAAGTGCCGTCACCTGCTTTTCATTCCATACTTTTGCTGTCATATCTTCAACTCCCTCCTTTATCAAATTTTTCACTCCTGCAATAGCGGTCATATCATCCCCTTACATTCATCTCACTGATACTCAGAACCTCCCTATTTCACAGCACACAAAAAAATCCTCTGCTACTTTTTGTGTAAACTAACAGAGGATTTCTCTTTATCAATACTTATAAATAGTCAAGCTATTGTTTTCTCAGCACCCAGTGTATCACTTGTTGTTAATAGCCGCCTGGGCTGCCGCCAGCCTTGCGATAGGTACGCGGAACGGTGAACAGGACACGTAGTTTAAGCCGATCTTATGGCAGAACTCCACGGAACTGGGGTCGCCGCCATGCTCGCCGCAGATACCGATCTTCAGATTGGGATTCGCCTTGCGGCCTTTCTTGGAAGCCATGGCAACCAGCTGGCCGACGCCTTCCTGATCAAGCTTTGCGAAAGGATCAGACTCATAAATCTTGTTCTCATAATAGGACGGAAGGAACTTTCCGGCGTCGTCACGTGAGAAACCAAAGGTCATCTGAGTCAGGTCATTTGTTCCAAAGGAGAAGAATTCCGCTTCGTCTGCAATCTGATCCGCTGTCAGGGCCGCCCTGGGAATCTCAATCATAGTACCTACATGGTAATTGATGTAAGCGCCTTTTTCCTTCATCACTTCTTCCGCAGTGGCAATGACCACATTCTTTACAAACTTTAACTCTTTCTTCTCGCCCACGAGAGGAATCATCATCTCGGGAACAATATCATAGCCCATCTCATCTTTTACTTCGATGGCGGCCTCAATGATGGCCCTTGTCTGCATCTTTGCAATCTCCGGATACGTCACAGCCAAACGGCAGCCACGATGGCCCATCATCGGGTTAAACTCATGGAGTTCGTCGCACTTTGCCTGCACCTGTTCAGCAGTCAGGCCCATATCCTCTGCCAGCGCCTTAATATCTTCAGGATCCGTAGGAATAAACTCGTGGAGCGGCGGATCCAGGTAACGGACTGTCATGGGACGGCCCTTAAGTGCTTTATACATCGCCTTGAAGTCTTCCTTCTGGAAAGGAATCAGTTCATTGAGAGCCGCTTCCCTTGCCTCCACCGTATCAGAAAGAATCATCTTACGAATCTTCGGAATCCTGTCAGGCTCAAAGAACATATGCTCCGTCCGGCACAGGCCGATACCTTCGGCGCCCAGCTTCACCGCATTCTCCGTATCTGCCGGAGTATCGGCATTTGTACGAACCTGCAGTTTCCGATACTGATCCGCCCACCGCATAATCCGTCCAAAGTTTCCACCCACGGAAGCCTCCACTGTCTGAATATCACCTTTGTAAATTTTGCCGGTAGTACCGTCCAGGGAAATATAATCTCCCTCTGTGAAGGTGTAACCGCCCAGCTCAAATTTCTTTTCTTCTTCATTGATCTTGATGTCGCCGCATCCAGATACGCAACAGGTCCCCATACCACGGGCAACTACGGCCGCATGGGAGGTCATGCCGCCGCGGACAGTCAGGATGCCTTCTGCCGCATGCATGCCCTCGATATCTTCCGGAGAGGTTTCCAAACGGACAAGGATGACTCTCTCACCCTTCTCATGGGCATTTTGGGCATCTTCCGCAGTGAAATAAACCTTACCTGCGGCAGCGCCGGGAGATGCGGGAAGCGCACTTCCGATCACCTCGCCTGCTTTCAGGGCTGCAGGGTCGAAAGTGGGATGGAGAAGCTGATCCAAAGACTTCGCCTCAATACGGCATACTGCCTCTTCCGGCGTAATCTTTCCTTCATCCACCAGATCACATGCAATCTGAATGGCAGCGGGAGCCGTCCTCTTTCCGTTTCTTGTCTGGAGGAAGAAAAGCTGCCCTTCCTGGATGGTAAATTCCATGTCCTGCATATCGCAATAATGGTCTTCCAGTTTATTGGCAATCTCCATAAACTGACGGTAACATTTAGGAAGATCCTCTTCCAGTTTCGTGATGGGCTGAGGCGTCCTGACGCCGGCCACCACATCTTCGCCCTGGGCATTGATCAGGTACTCACCGTAAATTCCCTTTTCACCAGTGGAAGGATTTCTGGTAAATGCAACGCCTGTACCGGAAGTATTGCTCATATTTCCAAATACCATGGTCTGAACATTGACCGCAGTACCCCAGTCTCCGGGGATATCATTCATTCTTCTGTAAACAATGGCACGGGGGTTGTCCCAAGAACGGAACACGGCTTTTACAGCCTCCATAAGCTGAACCCTGGGATCCTGAGGGAAATCCTGGCCGCCCATAGCCTCTTTATAAACGGCTTTAAATCTGGAAACCAGCTCTTTTAAATCCTCCGCAGTCAGCTCCGTATCATAATGAACGCCTTTTGCTGTCTTGACCTCATCAATGATCTTCTCAAAGAAGGACTTGGGAACTTCCATAACCACATCGGAGAACATCTGGATAAACCTTCTGTAGGAATCATATGCAAATCTGGGGTTTCCGGTTTTCTTTGCAAAGCCTTCCACTGAAACATCGTTGAGACCCAGATTCAAAATCGTATCCATCATACCAGGCATGGAAGCTCTGGCGCCGGAACGGACAGATACCAGGAGAGGATTCTCTGTATCTCCAAATTGTTTGCCATTTTCTCCTTCCAGCCATTTCAAAGCATCAAAAATCTGTCCCTGAATTTCTTCTGTAATCTTCTTGCCACTGTTGTAATAATCTGTACATGCTTCTGTCGTCACTGTAAATCCCTGGGGGATCGGAAGTCCCAGGTTGGTCATCTCTGCCAGGTTTGCACCCTTGCCGCCAAGAAGGTTACGCATATCAGCATTTCCTTCTTTAAACAAATATACCCATTTTGCCATGTTTGTAACTCCCTCCTGTATTTTTAGACATTAACCAGCAGGCTGGTCCGCCTGCTGGTTTTAGTATAACATAGAATGACCTGTCCGCAAACTATTTTTTTGCCATTTTTTATAATTTTTGTATATTTTTCGGTACAATATTTGGTAATTATTCTCTCACAAACGGTGCCTGAATGTTGATTACCCCATTACGGAAGGGTATTTGGCCGGTCAGTCTTCCCGGCATCCCGCCTCTTTGAGAATCTCTTTCAGTTCCTCAGTATGAAACCGATACTGTTCATTACAGAAATGGCAGGATACCTCTGCCGGTTCACCGGATGCGATCATATCCTCCAGCTCCGTCTTCCCCACGCTGACAAGCGCCTTTCTCACACGTTCCCTGGAACAGTCGCAGAAAAACCGTGTCGGAATCCTCTCCAGGACTTCCAGGCCCAGGCCTTCAAATATATGGGAAAGTATCGTCTCCGGCGTTTCTCCCCTGTCCAAAAAAGAAGTCACAGAACTGACTTTCGCCAAACGTTTTTCCAGTTCACCAATCAGCTCCTCTCCTGCTTCAGGCATAAGCTGAATCATAAAACCACCTGCCTGGCGTACCGTATTTTCCCGGTTCATAAGCACCCCCAATGCCACAGAAGAGGGCGTCTGTTCTGAAAGTGCATAATAATAGGTAAGATCTTCTGCTATTTCCCCGCTCACCAGATCAATCTGCCCGGAATAAGGCTCCTTAAGGCCAATGTCACGGATCACCGTCAAAGTCCCTCTGCCCACAGCCCCCGCCACATCCAGTTTTCCATCTGCCCTGGCATGGAGAAGAACCTCAGGATTTACCACACAGCCTTTTACCTCTCCATTCTGCCTGGCAGTGACCGTAATCCCGCCTATGGGGCCGTCTCCCTGGATCCGAAGCGTCAGTACATCTTTTTCCCCCTTCATCATAATTCCCATCATGGCCCCTGCCGAAAGAAGGCGCCCCAGCGCCGCCGTAGCCACCGGACTTGTATTATGACGCCTCCTGGCCTCCTCCACCATTTCTCTGGAAGTGATGGCAAAGGCCCTCACTTGCCCACCTGCTGCCGTGGCCCGGATGATATAATCCCCTGATCTGTTTTCCGGCCTGTTTCCTGTTCTGTTTCCTTCCATCATTCTCTCGCCTTCCTTTTCATAATCAGCCAAAGTTTCTGTGTCAGAATCCCCACATATTCCATCCCGCTGCTATTTCCCATGTTCCCGCCCCACCACGTATATCCGCTCACTTTTTTCCTCAGGCGGATTCCGCGTAAAGGCATCATAAGCCGCCACAAATTCCATACCTGCTTCCAAAAGCGCTGCCTTAATTTCATTCAGCGAATATGCCCGCTGATAATGAAATTCCTCGTGTTTCCGGTAAAGGCCATTCTCTTCTTTTATAAAAAGAGTCAGTCCATATTCATTGATGTTGCTTTCCTCATCGTAATAATTCTCCCAAATAAAGCTTTTATCTTTCCTGTTTTCCGCAATGGTTTTCTCCCCTAAAAGTTCCCGGTATTTATATTCTGTATTCAGGTCAAAAATAAAGATGCCTCCTGGTTCCAGATAATTATTGACCAGGCGAAACACCTGCACAAGATCCTGATATTCCGTCATATAGTTCATCGAATCGCAAATGCTGACTATGGCGCCCACCGTGCCGTAAAGTTCAAAGTCCCGCATATCCTGGAGAAGATACAAAATATCCTTTCCTGATATTGCCCGTTTTTCCATGGCAATCCCCAGCATTTCTTCCGAATTGTCAATGCCGATCATATCATAACCTGCCAGGGCCAAAAGCTCCGTCAGGCTGCCTGTCCCGCAGCCCAGCTCCGCCACCAGGCCGTCCTGACATCCATATTCTCTCAAAAGCCCCACCAAATATGCACACCACGCCTCATAAGGCACATTATCCATAAAATCATCATAGACTCCCGCAAAACCCGTATATGCTTCTGTCCCTGTATTTTCCAAACTCATTTTACTCCTTCCACCCTATCCCACCAGGCGCCTGTCCCTCCACGCCCTGTCATAATCTCTCCTTTGTCTTTCACATACTGAGATTTATTATAATACAGTTTTTCAAACGCGACAATAGCTGCAAAATACTCCTGTCACATGATCAGATTAGATTCGATTGGAAGATGTGTGGGTTTGTGAAGCTGCTCTGAAATTCCATGAATCCATACATATCCCAATCGAATCTTAAAAAAATTTAAAAAGGAGGTATAAGCCTCCTTTTTTGGGACATACTTAAGATAGTACCAAAGAAAAGAGAAATACTTATCCTCCCCTTTTGATTTTCCCCTCACTGCCAGTGCGGCGGTGGGGGGAATTTTGTTTATATGATTAGAGTGCGGGAACCTGCCTCCGGATTGGCTGTTGTTAAATTGCACAATGATTCGTGATACCGCGACTTGGCGGCGGCTTTCCGAATCCTAATCATTATGTGAAAATTCTTCCTACACACTATTTTTTGTAAAGGATCCTGATGGAATTCAACACGCAAAGCATGGCCACGCCGCTGTCTGCAAATACTGCCGCCCACATGGAAGCGAAACCGCAGAGTCCCAGAACCATGACAGCTGCTTTAATGACCAAGGCAAAAACCACATTCTGCCAGGAAATTCGCCTTGTATGTCTTGCAATCCTTAAGGAACGGGGAACTGCCTCCATACCGGAAGTCATAAATACCACATCCGCCGCTTCAATGGCGGCATCAGCGCCGCTTCCCATGGCGGCTCCCACATCAGCTCCCGCAAGCACCGGGGCATCGTTGATTCCGTCACCCACAAACATGACAGAACCATATTTTTTTCTGAGTTCCATAAGCCCGGAAAGCTTATCCTCCGGCAAAAGCTTTGCCCGAAACTCAGAAAGCCCGATTTCCCTGGCCACGCTTTCAGCGCTTTCCTGCCGGTCTCCCGTCAACATGGCGGCTGCCACATTCATATTCTTAAGCTCCTGGCAAGCCGATTTCGCATCTGCTTTGATGGTATCGGCAACAAGAATCCGTCCGGCATAGACGCCGTCAACTGCAATATAGACTTCCGACCCTAAACTTTTGCTTTCCGTTTCTTCCATAAAAATGCCGAATTTATCCATCAGCTTCTGATTACCGCAAAGGATTTCTTTTCCCTTTACATATGCCCGGATTCCATGTCCGGCAATCTCCTCCATCCTGTCTGGCTCTGCAATATCCAGGCCTTCCTCCTTCGCCTTTGCCACAATGCTGACAGCAATGGGATGAGTCGAGTGTTGTTCACATCCGGCACAAAGAGCCAAAAGCCCTTTTTCTGTCAGGGCTCCTTCTTTCCCCGGAACTACTTCCTGAACCACAAAATTCCCTTCTGTGATGGTTCCTGTCTTATCCATAACCACAGCTTTTATGACACTCATGGCCTCGATGGAAGCTCCTCCTTTAAAGAGAATACCCTCTCTGGACCCAGCCCCGATACCTGAGAAAAAGGCCAGAGGCACACTGAGTACCAGGGCGCAGGGACAGCTCATAACCAAAAAGGAAAGCGCCGTATAAACCCAATAATTCCAGTCTCCTGCCACAACCGAAGGCACTACCGCAATCACCGCTGCCGCCATTACCACCACCGGAGTGTAAATTTTTGCAAACCTGGTAATAAAATGATCCATTTTCGGTTTGCTGGCCGCCGCATTTTCTACAGAATCCAGAATTTTTGTAACCATGGACTCTTTTAGTACTTTTTCCACTCGAATTTTCAACTGCCCCGAAGTATTCACACATCCGGAAATCACGGTATCTCCTGTTTCCAGGCGGACAGGAACCGGTTCGCCGGTAATGGGAGAAGTATCAATCCTGCTTTCCCCCTCCACAATCACTCCATCCAATGGAATTCTGTCTCCCGGACGTACAAGAAGAATGTCTCCCACCTGCGCTTCTCCGGCGCCGATCACTTGTACTCCGGCTTCCGTCTCCAGATTTACAACTTCCGGCCTCATATCCACCGCTTCCATAATCTGTCTGCGGCTCTTTTCCACTGCCTTATGCTCAAAGAATTCTCCGATTCTGTAAAAAAGCATGACGCCTACTGCCTCCGGATATTCTGCAATGGCAAAAGCTCCTAAAGTCGCAACGCTCATCAGAAAATTCTCATCAAATACATGGCCTTTTGTGAGATTGCGGAAAGCTGTCCATAAAGTCTCAGCTCCAAGAAGTACATACGCCCCAATATAAACCGGAAGAGTCGCCTCTATTCCAAAACCCACAAATTTGAGGATTACACCAGCAAAAAACAGGACTGTGCCGGCAAGAATACAGACAAGTTCTGTTTTTTCTTTCCGCTTTCCCGTATCTGCATTTTTCCCCTTTTTGTTCCCGGTATGTCCGGGGGCCACCCCCCTTCCCTCTGTAATCCCATCTTTTTCCCGCACCTGGACATCTGCCTCAATGGAGGTGCAAATCTCCTTCACCTGCTCTAAGTAACGCTCCGGATATTCTGCCCAAATGCATAACTGTTTCGTCGTATAGGTAATGGAAGCCGAAGTAATTCCCGGCAGCTTTCCGATTTTTTCTTCCATTTTTGCAGCACAATGGGCGCACCCTAAATTTTCTAAAATATAAATATGTTTATTTCCGAAACCTTCCCGGCCATGCCGGCAGATATCTCTGTCTTCATGGTGATGCTCATGGCCACAGCCACATCCCTCTTCATGGTGATGCTCATGGCCGCAGCCACATCCCTCTTCATGGTGATGCTCATGGCCACAGCCACATCCCTCTTCATGGTGATGCTCATGGCCGCAGCCACA
>JAAWCJ010000043.1 GCA_022793195.1 Lachnospiraceae bacterium
AATTTCAACACATTTTACATAAAAAAATCAAAAAAATCCTTTGTTTTTTTGGATGAAAACCATTGACAATTTTGTGAGTCAATGCTATTATAATGATTGCGTCAGTTAATTGACGGTTCGCAGTTGTGGCGGAATTGGCATACGCGCATGATTCAGGTTCATGTGAGCATTAGCTCGTGAGGGTTCAAGTCCCTCCAACTGCATGGAGTAGACAGTCATTGAAAGAATGGCTGTTTTTTGTTGTGTGGGGAAGGAAATTCCCTATACAACAAAAAAGGAGCAGCATCTGCTTCAAGCGCCGCTCCTTCTTTCATCATCGGTCTCACCGGTTTCGCCCGCTTAATCCCTGGACTAGAATTTTATGCTTCTATTTTCAGGCGCACCATCACCTGGCAACTGCTATAATCAGGAAGGGTAATGGTTGCCGCCCGTTCAGTACAGTCCCTGGACAACCGGCCATTTACGCGGGTCGCCAGCTTTCTAAAAGCTTTTTTCCCCTCTTCAGCCTCCACCTTCACTGTAGTAATATATGCCGTTATATCATTTCGTTCTTCCCGCGGAAGCGTCCCTTTTTTAGCCTGGATCGCCTCCACTTCAAACCCGTATTTCATAAAGCCTCGTCCCCTTCACCGGCCATAAACTGTCCATGGCCTACGGGTTCTATTCTATATGGATTCTCCATAAATTGCAAGCACAAATTCCTGGCTCTCTGTTTCCTTTAAAGTTCCTTTCCCCTTCTTAAAACTATTCCAGTTCAATACGCCCAAGCTCTTCTCCGCTTTTCAGGGAATAGGACCGTACCCCATCCTGGAAACCAGTTAAATAAAGCGTTTCACCAATATAGACGCCACGGACTCCTGAACCGAATCCTCCTGAAATCTCACTCCAGTCAAAGTGGATAACCGCCCTCTCTGTAAATCCCCACTCCTCCTCATAAGAATAAAGGACATAATCGCAGGCTTCCTCCTTATCTCCTCCCCAATAATACCTATAAGCCAGAAATCCAAAGAGGTTCTTGTCCGTATCAATGAGTACTGCTTTATGGTTGGAAAGAGCATCCGATTCCTGGTAAGCCTCAAGTACCTTTTTCTCCTTTTCCGTCACATTGCCGGGATCGCTGATATCAAACATAGACAGCTTAAGTCCTTCCGTTTCCCCTGTGCGCGGATTGATTTCTTTCCCAATCCCCAAAAGCAGGTTTTCCGAGTACCCGTGGAGATAACTGGAAAATCCGGTGATTTTTAATTCTCCCATAATCTTTGGATTTTGGGGATCGGACAAATCTACGCTAAACAACGGATCTGTCTCCCGGAAAGTGACAAAATATCCGGTATCCCCCATAAACCTGGCCGAATAAATGCGCTCATTGGGAGCCAGATTATGGATACTTCCCACAATTTCCAGATCTTCATCCATCACATACAAAGAATTCACCTGCCCCCCACTCCTGTAATCATCCACAGTGGCCACAAGGCGCAGATAACCATTATATTCATCCATGGAAAACTGATTATTCAGCCATCCCAGGAAACGTCTGCTTCCCTCTGCCTCCAGCTTTCCACTCCCATAAGAGACCTTAAAAAGCTCTGTCTGGCTTTTATCTCCTTCATATACGGTTGCCGCCGCATAAATGGCCTCTCCACTGACATACATGGTATCCCAGCCACAATAAAGCGTTTTTGTATCTGTAAACCCTCCCGGATTTTCAGTATCTACTGCTGTTATAACCACCATTTGTTCCGTATCCGCATCCGGCGAATAATAAATGTCCCCGCAAGGCACCGGTTTCCCGTCTGCATAAGGTACGTAGCCGCGTTTCTCTCCCTCCTGCGCGGACGCCCCTTTATTGCTAAACACATATACATACCGTCCGTTCTTCCTGCTGGAGCGGTAACTGCCATCCTGACTCAAAGCACCGGTCAGTTTTGGCGCCGCCCTGTCGGAAATATCATAAACCGCCGTTACCGTATAGCCTTCCGCCGTGTCCTCATCAATACAATCCATAAGGACTGTCATGGTGTCTCCGTCCACATAAAGTTCCAAAACCGAGTCGTAATCTCTGTAAACCCCTTCTGTAACCGGTTCTGTCTTAGATACTTCCCGCATGAATCCACCGTCCACTTCAATGATATGAACCTGGCCCACATACTCATCCCCTGTGTAAACCACATAGAGATATTTTCCGTCCGTTTTTATGATGTCCGCCTCATCCACTCCTTTTACCTGGACATTGGTTTGAGAATAGTCTGAATGTTCCTCTCCATGTCCTCCTCCCACCGCTTCCGCTGAATATTCCACATCCTCTGTGACACTACTCTTCTCTGCTCCTGCTTCCGCCTTCGGCATAGCCCCGTCTGCATATTCTTCATAGATATAGGTTCTCTCCCGCTCTTTCAGATACGCATACAGCTCTTCATAGGAAGAAGCGGCCCTGTATCCTCCCTGCAGACTCTCCTCTTCCTCCGCAGAGTCCGCGGCTATCCTTGCTCCCTCTGCCATCTGCTCTTTTGTCTGCCCCGGCTGTTTTGTCCGGTTTTCTCCACCACCTATTTGCCGGAATATCCAAAGGCTTCCACCTCCCAGCAGCAGAAAAAGGAATAAAGCGGCGGCCACTTGCCCAAAATGCCTGTAAAACGCCGTTTTCTTTTCCGGCTTCCTTCCTTCCCGTTTCAACCGCTCCACTACTGCTTCCGGCGAAAGACTCTCCGGAGGTTCCACAAGCCCGGCTGTTTTTTTCGCTTCTTCTATCCATTTCTGGTCCATAGGATCCATTTCCCAATTTTCCTTCATTATGACTCATCTCCTATCTGCGGCCTACAGGCCATAAGCTCCGGTAAGCAATTCCCTCATCCTGACTAACGCCCTGCTCTGCCTGGAACGCACTGTTCCCGGTTTTTTTCGCAGCATCCACGCAATTTCCTGGCTGGTATAACCCCCAAAAAAGGACAAGCCGATAATCAGGCGGTCTTCTTCCTCCAGTTTTCCAAATGCTCTCTGAAGATCCAAAAGGTCTTCCCTGTCTGTATTTTCCTCCCCGGAAAAAAACAGAACACCTTCCTGGCCATTTTCTCCGGATACAGCCTCCGTATATTCCTTTATCACCGGCCGTTCTGCATACTGTTTCATCATTCTTCTACACTTATTGGTTAAAATCTTAAAAATCCAGCTTCTAAAGGCTTCCGCCGCTTTCAGCTTTCCAATCCCCACAAAAGAATCTGTCACCGTATCCGAGACCACGTCTTCCGCATCCTGCGGATTTTTTAAGGTAAACAACGCAAATCTGTACAAATCCAGATATACTTCTTCATACAGACGCCCATATGCCTCCACATCTCCCTGTTTTGCCATTTTAACTAGGCGTATTTCTTCCAATCGTTCCATACTCCACCACCCTTCGGACCTTTCACCATGGCTGTCCGCTTATCTGTGTCTTATTCAGATGTCACCGTCGGTTGACTGGAGTGTATATGTCCTTGTGAACCGGCGATATGAACATGTTCATATATATAGTGTCATTAAAAATAAAAAATGTTGCAAACTATCCGGCTTTATATATGTCCGAATAATTTGCAACATATCTATTCATAAGCTTTTTCCAGAATGGAAATCACATCTTCTTTATCCGCTTTTTTAGGATTGACAATCATCGCCCCATCGGAAAGAGCCGCTTTGGCCACTGCCTTAAAACTCTCCCGCCCCACTTTCACGTCCTTCAGTGTAAGAGGAAGGCCGCAGCGGCCATGAAGGCGTATTCCCAGTTCCCTCACCTTTTTCACCATGGCAAGTCCCCGCTCCTCTTTCGGCGTAGCCGCATATTCCTCAGGGCTGCTTAAATAAAGGAGGAGCTCTCCATACTCTCCGGAAAGGTGATCCATATTATATTCCATACAAAAAGGCAGAAGAATCGTCATAGCGTCAGCATGAGGTACATGGCAGACACCCCCCAGTGCATGGCCTATCCCATGGACTATCCCTACCATAGAATTGGAAAAAGCTGCGCCTGCCATGGTTGAGGCATTGGCCATTCCAAGCCGCGCTTCCTTATCCTTTCCATTTTCCACCGCCCTCTCCAGGTAATCGGCCACCATACGGATAGCCGCCGTCCCATAAGCATGGCTCATTGGATTTTTCTGAAGGCAGGTACAGGCCTCAATGGCGTGGCAAAGAGTATCCATCCCTGTAGCTGCCGTTATCCTGGGCGGAAGGGTCAGGGTCATCCTGGTATCCAGAACCGTCACATCCGGCTGAAGGTAATAGGAAATAAACTCCATTTTCATCCCATTTGATGCATTTCGGATCACTGCCACCAAAGTTGATTCCGACCCGGTTCCCGAAGTGGTGGGAACTGCAACAAAAGGGATATGGCACCCGCGCGTCAAAATCTCACAGCCCAAAAGCTCCATGATGTCATTGACCTTCTGGGACAAAAGCATACGCACTCCCTTTGCCGTATCCAAAACAGAGCCCCCGCCCACAGCCACCAGGCTGTCACAACCAGACTTCCTGTAAATCTCCGCGATTTCATTGACAACAGCCGATGAAGAATCTGCCGGTATCTCATGATAAACCGCCCCGATAAAAATCCCGTCCTCCTGAACTGCATCGCAGACTACAGAAAGGGAACCAATCTCATGAAGTACCCGGTCCGAGAGCACCATTGGGCGCACCGCACCCAGCATATGAAGCTCCGCCGGGATGTTTTCCAGGGCAGACTTCCCTGAAAGAAGTTTCGTACTGTGTTGAAATTCATAATAAACTGGCAGCATATCGGTATCACCCTCTCAATGTATTACCATGTGGCCCATCACCGCCATATAGGTATGAAAAAGCCCCATATTTTTTTCAGGAATTTCTTTTAAAATCCTCTTTGTGATTAATTTGGGGAACAAGTATGCCTCCGCCAAATCCATACAGCGAACCACTGACATGGCCCTGGCAATATCCCCTTTCAGTACAAATCCATGACGCGCATAAGAGCCAGCCACACCCACCTGGCCCGACATAACCTGAAAAGCGGCGTCCACACTTTTAAACTGAATCATCAAATCCATGGCTCCAGGATGCGTATTCTTTTCAGAAAGCCGTTCAAATCCACTTTTTGTCTTCCTCATATAAAGAGCAGGAGCCTTCTCACCCATACCAATTCCCCAGACAAAACCATCCTCCCACTCTTCGATCTCTGAGCGCACTCTTTCATCTTTCCAATACAGCACATTCAGGCCGTGAAACAAAAAATGGAGAATAACGGAGGAAACGATCTTTTTCCCCGCAAGACTCCGTTTTTTTCCGGCAGAAACCTGATAAACCTCCATCTCTTCTGCCTTTTGCGCCTTTATAATTAACTGGCCCATAATCCCTCCCGGACAAATTCTGTCCTTTTGCTGAAATATTCTTTTGGAATTATAGCGCAGCTTTATTTGTTTTGCAAGCAAAATATTTTGATTTCAAAATCTTTTTATCCCTCACAACCATCTCGTCGCTTTTGCCTTATAACGGACAAAATTCCTGCCATAAAAAGCAACCGCCTCTTGGTCGATTTTCCTCTTTTCTATGGACTTTTCCTCCATTATGTTCTATCTTTTAAGAGGATTTACGAACTAAAGATACGTACAAAGGAGGAAAGATTCATGAAACAAACCATACACTCCGCCCTTCAGTCTGTCGGTGTTTTCTGCCACTACTGTGGATATCGGCATTTTGTTCTGGCTGTAACCCTTGCTGCCCAAAACCCTCACCGTCTGCAAAATATCTGCAAAGAAATATACGTTCCTGTCGCCAAATTATGCCACGCGGAAGTGGCAAATGTAGAGAAAAATATCAGAACCATCCGGGATGTCATGATGCGGAATGGAGGAGATGCCCTCTTAGCAGAAATGACCAACAGCCCTTTCTGGAATAACAAAGCGCCTTACCCCTAAGAAGTCATTGGAATTTTCGCAGAATACTTTGCGGATGAATTAAAAAAAACAAATCCGGCAAGTATGACAGAACAGTCAAAAATCTGATTTCAGATAAATTACAGGCTCCGGCTGCTGTAAATTATAAACATACGAATCGTTTATAGTTTGCAGCAGCCCTCTGCCCTGCTCTAATCGTTGGAAACCTCATAAATATTCGTATTCATAAAGTTTGTCGTTCACTGCCAGCTCCCCTTTCAGCTTGTTCCAGCGCTTATTTTATGCGGAACTGCCCGATCAAACTGTTCAGGGTATCTGCCTGATTGGATAATTCCCTGGAAACCTCAGCGCTCTCTTTGGCAGCAACAGAATTTGCCTGTACCACCTTGGAAATTTCCCTGATTCCCTCCTCCACAGAAGCAATCATATCCGACTGCTGAATACTGGCCGCAGCAATGCTATCCATTAGTTTTTTTATTGACTGAATACATTCATTGATAATCTGCATTGCCGAAATAGCCTGATTTGTGGACTCTGTCCCCATTTTTACATCCTGAAGGGAATGGCCAATCAGCGTACCGGTATTTTGAGCAGCCTCCGCAGACTTGGCCGCCAGGTTCCGAACCTCGTCAGCCACAACCGAAAATCCCTTTCCGGCATTACCGGCTCGGGCCGCTTCCACAGCCGCATTTAGAGCCAGGATATTGGTTTGAAATGCGATATCCTCTATCGTTTTGATAATACTTCCAATTTTTGCGGAAGACTGGTCTATATTGTCTGTAGCAGTAATCAGCTGCGCCATCTTTGTATCGGCTTCAGTAGCATAACCATTGGCTTTATCCACCAGTTCACTGGCATCGCCACAACGCACCGCGCTGTCTTTTATTTGTGAAGTCAGTTCCGCCACATGCGATACAAGCCCGTCTACGGACACCGACTGTTCCATACTTCCCTGGGAAAGCGTCTGAACCCCGGCAGATACCTGATATGCGCCGGAATTAACCTGACTCGCAACACCGGAAATATCGCGCATCACACTCATCAGCTTCATGCGGATTGTTTTCAGGCTTTCAGAAAGGACTTTAAAATCACCGATATAATATCCCTCATTCTTTACCACATCCACCGCAATATTGCCGTCTGCCATCTCACCTAAAATTCGTCCGATATCATCAATGGTTTTCCGAAGACAATGGCAGACATCATGTATTGTTTGCGCAATCAGACCAATTTCATCTGTTCTTCCATAAAATGATTTCAATTCCCGGTCAACGGAAAGATCCAGGTTACCCAAATGCCTTATGGCGCTTTCCACTGCCATAAGCTCCTTCCCCTGACGGTGCAAAATGAAAAGCGTAACCAGTATAATGGCTGCCGCCACAGCGGCACATAATGCACCAACTACAATGCGGACCATGACCGCGGCCCCATAGACTTCCGCCGCACTGTCCCGAACCATGAACACCCATCCCCGGTCTTTCAGATATTTATAGACGACCAGCTGTTTCACTCCATTTTCATCCCGATAGGAATATGTACCGGCCTCTGTATCGCCATCTGTTTTAATCCGGCTGATGATTTCCTGATATCCGCTGTCTGTCGTTTCTGTGTTCAGCAACTCTTCATCCTGATGATAGAGGTACACACCTGTCTCAACATTTAAAAACACATATTCGCCGCTGGGCAGCCCCTTCATCTCCAGTCCCAGCAAAACATCCATTAATTGGCTGGCATAGACACCGGCGCCCACATAGCCAATACATTCCTGGCCTTCAAAAATGGGATAATACATAGAAAGAATCATACTGCCCGTTCCCGGGGACTTCATGATTCCCAGGTTGGTCAGCTGCTGGCTGGACAAAATAGTATCACGGAATAAATCCAGGGATTCCCCTGTCCGGGTAGTTATACCGATTGCGTCCCGCGAAGTATGAGTCAGGACATAAGTATCCGGAGTGGCAATATACAGTCCCTCAAAGATACCTTTGACACCGGCAAAGTCTTCCGTATATTTCTGAACGTTCTCCAACAGTTCAGGATCCTCCGGATTCATAAGGAGATTTCGCACCTCGCTTCCGAGGGCAAAAGCCGTCATATATTCTTCTGCAGAAGTCACATAATCGTTGCTCTGGATTCCACTGCATCCGTCATCTGATTGGTAATATCACTCTTAACTATGGAAACCACATTATTCGACACAATAAACCATAAAAGCATCATCCCCACTAAGGTAATGACCGTAGTAATAATGCTGATGCGCGTTGCAAGCTTTTGATTCACAAGAAAATTCATACAAAGTTCCCCCACAACAAAAAATTAAATTTTCCATAATCTCCGCCTGACAAGATGCCATTTTGTTTTCCTCCTAAAAAACCCTATTGTCATCCTGTTAATGCTGATTTATTCTGGAATAAAGTATAGCATGACAGTAGAAGTAAATCAACTTCTACAATAAATCCTTCTATACCATTTTTCCACATTTATAACTATATTGTGACAGGGCAGCACCTGTATCTATTGAATTGAAACAGTTATTTTTAAATTTTCCTCAACCATTTTACGGACTAACTCTTTTTTTCTCTGCATATCGTTGTTCTTTTAATTCATACTATTCCTTACCTTGGATGTAAGTACTTTGCCTACTGCCGCAATTGCGGTTCCTGCGTATGGGATAAGACTGGCTGCATCAAAAATGTCCGCGTATTGATCGACTAATTCACACGTAGTATCAAATCAAAACATATCCCCACAAAATTACGAAAATACGAGCAATATTTCTACAGTACGAATATTGTTCGTGCATCCCTTTTCCCACAAAATATAAGCTCTATCAATTTTTCACCACCCTGATGCAAAATTTAAATCAAGGCTATTTTGTTCATAATATAATCCTTTTTATCCCCAATCTATTTTCAATTTTACATATGTATTCTTCTGACATATCGCATACAATACTTTTTCTCCCGTTCTTTTTTGCTACCGCTGCTGTTGTTCCAGAACCAGCCATAGGATCAAATATTATCTCGTCCTTTAGTGTAGCCATTGAAATCAACTTTTCAAAAACTTCCTCTGGTTTTTGTGATGGATGACCTGTCTGCTCACTTTTTCCCACAAATCCTATTATTAAAGGAGCTTCTATTACTGTCGGCGGTCCAGGGATATAACGCATTTTACCATTCGCAAATTTTTCTTTCTGTTGATCATTTAAAAAATGCTCTGGATGTAATGAAAATCCCTCCCTTGTAAATTGTAAACAGGCATTTTGACTAGACCTCCACCCACGTATGACAGAAGGACAATTTTTATAATACCAAGTTAGCCATGAAGATAATTTAAAACCCATAGGAGCATATCTCACATATGGTCCTATAATTTCAGGAAACCCCCATAAATAAATTAAGTCCGAAAACTTAGCAGATTTATTAAGGAGCTTTTTTATAAACTTATCATATTCCTGTACTGGTAATTCTCCACCAATGCCTTTATTGTACCACGGATCTAACATAGTACAAGTAACACGCACCCCGCTTCTTCTAATAATTTCCATAGATTCGAAAACATCCATTGGCGGAAGAATAACAATCCCATCCTTTTTGAGTGCTCTATTTATTTTTTCTTTTTTTGTCATTAAAATAATCTCCGCTTTACTTTACTTAAGGATAATCCTTCGGGGAACTGCCGCAAATGGCACATTCCCCATAGTTTCTGAATCTAATCAATCTTCCCGACAAAACGGTAATAAATCTCAATGTCCCATACCTTTTTGCCATTCTCGTCTTTCCTCCACTGGTGGACTGCGATTTTCTCAATCAATTCATTCAAAAGTGGGGCGGTAAGCTCATCAATGGC
>JAAWCJ010000044.1 GCA_022793195.1 Lachnospiraceae bacterium
TCTGTTATAGCGTGGTAGACAGGCGGGTATACTATTCATAAAAAATCGGGAGGCTTGCTGCTATGGAAGAAGAAACTGTATTTGAAAGGCTGGCCCGTGAAAGGAATATCACGGTGGAGGAAATGCGGGCTATTATCTCGGCCCGCATTGAGGCCGGAATGAATGACCCTAACCCGGAGAAGCGAGCGCAATGGGAAAGGATACCCCGCGCCGGGAAGATACCCACACCGGAGGAGTGGCTCCGGTATGCGGTGGAACGGATCGAGGCCGAAGGGCGCGGCGATCTGCTGCGCTGGTATCCGAATCTTTGAATATGTGGTGCATAGGCATAAAAACAGCGGAAATGAACACCCTTGCCGGTGACTTTCCCGCTGTTTTTTCTTGCGTTAAATTCTATTAAAAACTGTTCCTTTAGACAGTGATGGCCGTAGCCAGATATACTTTGGCAGTAAACAGGGGATATAGAAGGGGGAATGGCGAGGAGGCGGACTTTATCCCTTGTGTCGTTTTTCGGAAAGGCGCGGAATTTGCAGAAAAGTATCTCCACCAGGGGATGAAGATTCTAATCAGCGGACGTGTTCAGACAGGAAGCTATATTAACAAAGACGGACAGAAAGTTTATACAACAGAGGTTATTGTCATGGAACAGGAATTTACAGAGAAAAAGGTGGTTTCCGGGCAAGTAGAGAGATCCAACAATGATTTTATGAACATTCCGGAAGGGATTGAAGAAGACGAATTTCCATTTCAATGAGGGGAGAAAGGAAAAATTTTTGGAAGGACAGTTTACAAACTTATGGGATGAAGGTAAACTAGATGAAAGACAGGAAGCTGTCAAAGAATTGTGAGACTGGAGAAAAAGAAATGAGAGATGAAAATTGTATTTTTTGTAAAATAGCGAATGGAGAGATTCCGGCAGCAACTCTTTATGAGGATGATGAGTTTCGGGTAATTTTAGATCTGGGACCGGCATCAAAGGGACATGCATTGATTTTGCCGAAAAATCATTTTGCGGATTTATTGGATCTGGATGATGGGGTTTCTTCAAAAGTACTGGCTTTAGCAGCGAAAATCGGGGCCGCCATGAAAAAGAGCCTTGGCTGTGCGGGCTTTAATTTAGTGCAGAACAATGGAGAAGTGGCGGGGCAGACGGTATTTCATTTTCATATGCATGTGATTCCAAGATATGAGGGCGGCCCCGACATGGTGAGCTGGGAGCCGGGAACGTCCTCCGGAGAAGAGTTGGCCAAACTGGCTGAATGTATAAAAAAAGGGCTACAATAATAAAAGAAGTGAGGGAATCGATGGGGAAGAGGGAGCCCATATAGAAAATTATACAGGCGGAGAATCCGGAGAACCAGAATTTTCCGCCTGCGGCAGTTAGCGGTTGCATGCATTATTTAACAGACTCAAAATGGTGCCAATAGAATCTGAAGTTTTACTGTTATCCATGGCATTTATATAGTTTTGCCGGAAGGTGTAAACTTTTTCTATCAGGGCGAGTAGTGTTTCATCTGTCAGGTTTTCTTCTTCCAGAACTTCACTGAAACCTTGCTTTTTAAAAGACTCTGCGTTGAGAAGCTGATCACCGCGGCTGGCTGCGGCAGACAGTGGAATCAGGATATTGGGCTTTCGCAAAGCCAGGATTTCACAGATGGAATTGGCTCCGGCACGAGAGATCATCAAATCAGAGATGGCGAACAAATCTTTAAGCTGGCGGCTGATATATTCATATTGAATATAACCTTTCATACCGGCCAGAGATTGATCTAGATTCCCTTTGCCGCATAAGTGTATCACCTGCCAGGTTTTTAAAAGGCTCGGAAGAATACTCCGAATGGCAGAGTTTACCTTGACAGAACCCAGGCTGCCTCCGATCACAAGAAGTACAGGTTTTGCAGAGGAGAGTCCTGTAAACTTAAAACCTGCCAGAGGAGAGCCGTTTAAAAGTTCCCGCCGTATGGGTGAACCGGTCAGGACTGCTTTATCCTCAGGAAGATACTTTAAGGTTTCAGGGAAATTGCAGCAAACTTTTTGGGCAGAGGAAATACACAGGCGGTTAGCCAGTCCAGGCGTCATGTCCGACTCGTGGATAATAACAGGAATATGACGTTTTTTTGCGGCAAAGACGACAGGGACAGCTACAAAACCGCCCTTAGAGAAAATCACGTCGGGTTTCTGGCGTTTCAGAATCTTTTTTGCCTGGAAATATCCCCTCAAAATGCGAAATGGATCTGTAAAGTTTTTCAGACTGAAATAACGTCTCAGTTTACCGGAAGAAATCCCATGATAAGGAATACCGGCTTTCTCAATGAGTTCTTTTTCGATTCCATTAAAAGATCCGATATAACGAATGTCATAACCCTGTTCTGAAAGTGCGGGAATCAGGGCAAGATTTGGAGTTACATGCCCGGCAGTTCCTCCGCCGGTCAAAATAATTTTTTTCATGGCTGCTCCTAGGATTAATGGGTTTCCTGATATTGTTTCAGGGCTTTGGCCAGCTGGTCAGGACATGAAGTTCCACGGCCGGCGCAGTCAATGCCGTCAATTCGCTGAATGGCTTCATCAACATCCATCCCTTCAATGAGCCGGGCGACGCCCTGGGTATTTCCGGCACAGCCGCCAACAAACTCAACAGCTTTGATTTTATTGTTCTCGATCTCAAAACGGATTTCACGGCTGCATACACCGCGGGTTTTATAAGTATTCATGATTATATTTACCTCCTTTTAGCAAGTATAGCACAAAATAACGGAATTGTATCTCTTTTTTCATTGCTATGGTTTCGGGAGACGGATATAATGATTAAGAAAGGTTTATAAAAAACAATCAGGAGGAATATAAAGATGCTTGGAATTATTGGGGCAATGGAAGAAGAAGTCAATCAGTTAAAGAAATCGATGAGAGGTGTTTCAGTGGAGACAAAAGCTTCCATGGATTTTTATAAGGGGATTCTTGAGGGACAGCAGGTAGTGGTGGTTCGCAGCGGGATAGGGAAAGTCAATGCGGGAATTTGTACACAAATCCTGGCAGACTGTTATGACGTGAAGGCTGTAATTAATACAGGAATTGCAGGTTCTCTGAAAGCGCAGGTTGACATTGGCGATATTGTTCTTTCCACAGATACACTTCAACATGATGTGGAAGCGAAGGCGTTTGGGTATCCTGCCGGACAGATTCCCAGAATGGACACATTGGCCTTCAAGGCAGACAATGGGTTAATCCAATGTGCAGAGAAATGTTGCGGTGAGGTAAATCCGGATATAAAGACTTTCAGAGGCCGTGTATTGAGCGGAGATCAGTTTATTGCTGACAATGAAAAAAAGGAATGGCTGGTAAATACTTTTGACGGCTTCTGTACGGAAATGGAGGGTGCGGCCGTTGGACAGGCGGCGTATCTCAATGGGATTCCTTTTTTGGTGGTCCGGGCCATATCCGATAAGGCAGATGGAAGTGCATCGATGGACTATCCTGAATTTGAGGCCAAAGCGATATCCCATACAGTTGCCCTCATAAAGGCGATGGCGAAGGCGTTGATGCCTTGAAAATCCCCTTAATGTTGAAGGCTCATGGAAATTCTTGTCGGAAAAATACGAACGATTTTTCTTCTCATCCAACGGTTTTGTGGTATACAATGGGGACAACCTCCGGAAGCGGCGGGAGAGTGTACCGGAGAAGATCAGAAAAACCGGAAGAGATCCGGATGAGAAAGGAGAAACATCATGATATTGGAATTTTTGGAGACAGGAAATATGCTTTATCTCATGTTGGCAGTCAGCGTATTAGGGGTTTTAAGCAAACTTTTAGTGAACGGAAGATATAAAAAACTGATTAAGCAGTCGCAGAATATGGGGACGGCGAAAGATAAATACTTAAAACAGTGGAAACTTAAATTTGAAAATACATACCGATCAAACGGTGGAGTGGGGAACATTCCTGTATATATTGAAAAAAACCTGGGACAGTACCGATTTATGGGAATACGCTTATCCAGGCTGTCCCGTATGAACAGCCTGGCGGCAGCAGTTGTATGTTTGGGGGGTTTTACGGCAGCGTTTATGACTTATTGGTACGTGGATGATATGAGAATTGTGACACTGTATGCGGTTTCCGGAACTTTGCTGGGCGGGGCTATGGTTTTTTGGGAGGGACTTTGCAATACTTCGGGAAAGAAAGGGCGGCTTCTTTTATATATTCGGGATTATTTTGAGAATACTTTGGCAGGACGTATGGAAATTGGACAGGCTGCCGGAGCGGCGCCGGTATTGGAAGGCGGTTTTGTTGGGAATGGAGGGGATGTTTCCGGAAGCAGGGAGCCGGAACCTGGGCCAGAGCCAATTTCCGGAGGGATGTTTTCAAAGGAACACATTGCGGATACTTTTTCAGAAGTGAATGCTGTCATTGGCGGCAGTCCTTCGGGCGAAAAAAAGGCGGCAGTCTCGGGCATGGCTGCAGATAGCCAGGAAGAATTGCGAAGACGGGAGGAAGCCGCCGCGCGGGAGCAGGATGCAGTGTTTTTGAGAAACCGTCTAGAACGGATTGCGGCAGGGCGAAAGGGAAATGGCAAAGGGCGGAAGTTGACAGAGGAAGAGGAACACTTAATTGAGGACATTATTCAGGAATATTTGTATGAATAACCTGGTTGGCCCTTGCGGAAAAAAATGTAATTCAGTATAATGTTATGTAAGTACAAATATCTCAGAAAGTGAGAGTTTACAAAAAGGAGAAAAGGTATGCAGGTGACATTTGATTACAGTAAGACGGCGTCGTTTATTTCTGAAGATGAGATTAAAAACATGAAAAAACTGGCGCTTGATGCAAAGGAAGTACTGGTATCAAAGAGCGGGGCAGGAAATGATTTCCTGGGATGGATTGATTTGCCGGTAGATTATGATAAGGATGAATTCGCAAGAATCAAAAAAGCAGCGGCGAAAATTCAGTCTGATTCCGACGTGCTTCTGGTGATTGGCATTGGCGGTTCTTATCTGGGAGCCAGAGCTGCCATTGAATTCCTGAGAAATAATTTTTATAACAGCATGTCGAAGGAGGAGAGAAAGACTCCGGAGATTTATTTCATAGGGAACAATATCAGCACTGCCTATATGCATGATTTGATTGGGCTTTTGAAAGGAAAGGATTTTTCAATCAATGTAATCTCAAAGTCCGGAACCACTACGGAGCCTGCCATTGCCTTCCGTATTCTGAAAAAGGTTCTTACGGAGAAGTACGGAGTGGAAGAAGCCAGAAAGAGGATTTATGCAACTACGGACAAGGCCAGAGGGGCTTTGAAGACTTTGTCGGATAAAGAAGGGTATGAGACCTTTGTGGTGCCGGATGATGTGGGGGGACGTTTTTCCGTATTGACAGCAGTGGGCCTCCTTCCGATTGCGGTCAGCGGCGCAGACATTGATAAACTGATGGAAGGCGCTGCCGCCGGGAGAGAGAGGGCGCTGAAAAATGATTTTGAATCCAACGACGCCCTGCAATATGCGGCAGTTCGGAATATTCTTCTGAGAAAAGGAAAATGTATTGAAATTACAGCCAATTATGAGCCAAGCCTTCATTATGTGGGAGAGTGGTGGAAACAGCTTTATGGCGAAAGCGAGGGAAAAGACCAGAGGGGAATTTTCCCGGCAGCAGTAGATTTGACAGCAGATCTTCACTCCATGGGGCAGTTCATACAGGATGGTTCCAGGAATTTGATGGAGACAGTGATTTCAGTGGAAAATCCTGAGACTGAAATTTTTATTGAGGCGGAGGATGAAGATCTGGATGGCCTGAACTATCTTGCTGGAAAAAATATGGATTTTGTCAATAAAAATGCCATGAACGGGACGATCTTAGCCCACACTGACGGCCAGGTTCCGAATTTAAAGATTTCTGTTCCTAAGCAGGATGAATTCTGCCTGGGTGAGTTGTTCTATTTTTATGAGTTTGCCTGCGGTATCAGTGGTTATATCCTCGGGGTGAATCCTTTTAACCAGCCTGGTGTGGAAAGCTACAAGAAAAACATGTTTGCACTGCTTGGAAAACCTGGATATGAGGAGCAGAGAGAAGCGCTTTTGGCGCGGTTATAATTATGAGTTTGTGCTATTTTTAAAGTAGTTAAAAGCCCCTGGCAGTATTGCCGGGGGCTTAAGTTTATTGTATGGGATCAGTCTTCCTCTATCACCTGTATCTCCAGAAAATCAAAATCAATATGTTCAATAAAACAATCACTGGTAAAACGACATTTAGAATGTCTTTGAAAATCTTTTACTGTGGAATCCAGCCAGATGGGTACACTTAAGTCAAAGGCCACGCAGATTTCTTCGAGGGCTTTGAATACTTTACGGGTACGGTTGCGGGATGGATCGTCATCGCAGATGACGATGTCTTTTAGTAAATGGTTATTATGAAATTCTTTTCCCCAAAGACGAAACATAGACAATCTCCCTCAGTCTGCAATTTTTATTATTTTGTTTAGTATATCATTTTTAGGGAAAACTGACAATGTTATGAAGGTTTAAGTTAATGAAACTTTTTGCTGTTGAAAATTTATCACACAAATGAAATATTATGTAGTATAATAAAAAAAATAAGTCCTTCAGGGGAAAATACTTGGGATTTTTGTAGAAAGTTACCGGATTTGTTGGTTGCTTGTCATCAGACGGTATGAAAACTGCAGAAATTCGGGTGAAAAATTTGATTGTTTTTGAGAAAAACAGTCACATACAGGAGGATAACCATGGCAAGGGAAATACAGGACAATGTTGCTTTTCTTAGAGAGGCCAAAGCGGCGCTTGCCGAATTGGAGGCGGAGAAAGCCAAGAGTCTTCGTCTGCAGACAGAGGAGAAGCGTTTGACACGGACGCTGGCATCAGAGAAAAAAGCGGTTGAGGATGAGATTGTATCAACGGTCCGGAAACGCAAAGATGAGATTGCCCTAAGCTATGACCGGGAAATCGGCAGGACTCAGGATAAACTGAAGAAGGCAAGAAGCCGGAGGGAAAAAGCGAAAAACCAGGGGGTAAAAGAGCGGATCAGTAATGAGACGGCGCAGCTGCGCGAGGAAAACCGTCAATTAAAACTTCAGAATTCGACAATGTTCCGCCAAAATGGAATTCCAGGTATCTGTAATACAAAATTTTATTATGCGTTGTATTTTACAAAAGGCATAAAGGAAATTTTGATTTTTTTCCTGACGTTTTTGGCTGCTTTTCTGGTGCTTCCCTGTGGGATTTATCTTTTGATTCCAAAACGTGCGCCCTGGCTGCTGATCGTTATATACGTGGCGGTAATTTTAGTTTTATGCGGTATATATATTGCGATCAATAACAGGACGAAGGTAAATCACCTGGAGATTATGCGGGATGCCAGAAAAAACAGAGATATGATTGAAGCTAACCGGAGAAAAATCCGGGTGATTATCAAAGCCATTGAAAAAGATAAGAATGAATCTATCTATAATTTGGGAAAATATGATAAGGAGATTTCCAAGATAGAGGCAGAGCTGGGAGATTTGGCGAAAAAGAAGCAGGAGGCTCTGGGAGTTTTTGAGAATCAGACGAAGGAAGCGCTGGAGCAAGAGATTTTTGAAAATAACAGGGCAAAACTGGAAAGCCTTTCGAGTCAGCTAAACCAGGTGACCGGCGCCAACCGGGAAATGGGAAACAGTATTCAGAAGAAAACGATTGCTTTTACGGATGAATATGGGCCGTATATCGGACAGGAATTTATGAATCAGGATAAATTGGATAAACTGATTGATATTTTGAATCAAGGTATGGCTTCCAGTCTTACGGAAGCGCAGCAGATCTATAAAAATGTAAAATAAAGGCGGGGGCTGCCGTGAAACGGAAACAGTTTTGCGTCGGCTCTTTTCTTTATCATACAGGGAATACCCCGTATGGTAAAGTGGGGCGATACAGGTAAAAGGATATGTGCGGGGCGGCGAGAAGTTAGCTTTTTAGGGTATGGCTGCCCGGTTCATTGCTTTTATGTAAATAAAGGAGGCAAAGTGCGCGGAAAGAAAAGGCTGAGAAGGGCAGTAGCATTTTTGCTGATGGCAGTGATGGCGTCGGCTGTTGGAAGCAGAATAAAAATAGAAGCGAGAGCAGAAAACAAAGCGGCGGCCATGGGAGGGATGGCAGGAATGATGGGAGCCGGAATTGGAGATTTGCTGGTCGGTCCCGGAAGCGGGGGAGATACCGGGATGGCAGAAGGCGGCCAGATGGAGCCGGGAGGATTTTATGAAGCCGTTGGAACGGCGGATTTGGATGCACTTTGTGCGTTTATTCAGACAAAAGAGACAGCCTGGAGAGAACAACAGTCTTTAAAAATGGAAAAAGCCGGAATTCCTGCAGACTCTCAAAGCTTTTTGTATGAGGAAGATTTTAAAGATATGTCGAAAGAGATTCTGGCAATGACAGCGGTGTGCCGGGATTATACATTTTATAACAGAATTGTCTGTCAATGGTACGCAGACAATTTATGGGAGGAGACGTATCCCTATGAAGTAATAGGGACGAAATATCAGGAGAAAGCGTTGAAGCAGCTGCAGTCTCTGGCCGGAGGGACAGTAGATTTTCTGGGAATGGGAGGGGCTTCTCTCATGAAGGCAGTGGAACACACAGAGAATGTATTTGACGGCAGATGCAAGGTGGCTGTTATTTTAAAGAACCGCCCCCGCACGGAAATTTATGATATGGATTACTATCAATTTCGGATACCTGTGGAATGGGAGGGGTGGACAGAAGAAAAACGCCAGGAATGTGATGCTCTCATTGCAATGGAGGATGAGGCCTTCCGGGAGGAAATTGAGAAGCGTCAGGCGGAAAGCCTGCTTTATTCGCCATTACCTTTTTATAAGCAGGGGGCAGCGGAATGGGGTGCGGAAGCATTTGGAGGCGGGACACTTGCCAGTGACGCATGCTGTCCAACGGCCATTGCCATGGTACTTTCTTATTTTAAGGGAGAGCGTATTACTCCTCTGGAAGTGTCAAACAGATATGATAATGATGCATACCGGAGCAGGGAGCAGGGGTCTTACGGAGGAAAAATGTGCGCCGCGGCGGGAGCGGATTATGGCCTCCGGGTACAAGCAGAAACAGCCCCCCTCTCCGGCCGGGAGATATTGGACGCGCTGGAGGACGGCGCCAAAATTGTGATGTCCATGAAACCGGGCGGGGACGGCGGACGTTATGCAACAGTATACCACTATGTAACATTGGCGGGGCTTACAGAAGACGGGAAGGTAATTGTAAATAACCCTGGTATTAATACGGATGTGACTTATGATGATATTGAGACAATTATCAATAACCAGTCGGGCCGGGGGTATGGGATTTTCAGAGGAAGGCAATGAAGTTGGGGGGAAAGGACGAAAGGATTATGGCCGGTGAAAAGCGGCGTGATGCAGATTATTACATGAAAGAAGCCATCAGGCAGGCGAAAAAAGCAGCGGCCATGGGGGAGGTGCCCATTGGCTGCGTAATCGTGTATGAAGATAAAATTGTTGCCAGGGGATATAACAGGAGGACTACGGATAAAAATACCCTGGCCCATGCGGAGCTTCAGGCTATTCGGAAAGCCAGCAAAAAACTGGGGGACTGGAGGCTGGAAGGCTGTACTATGTATGTGACTTTGGAACCCTGCCAGATGTGCGCGGGGGCACTGGTCCAGGCGCGGATGACGGAGGTGGTCATTGGCTGTATGAATCCCAAGGCGGGATGTGGGGGGTCTATTTTAAACCTTCTTGAAATGCCGGAATTTAACCATCAGGTGAAAGTGGTAAGGGGGATTATGGAGGAAGAATGTTCTGCCCTTTTAAAGAATTTTTTTAAAGAGCTGCGTTTACGTCTGAAAGAAGAGAAAAAGAATATGAAAGGTTCCGTGGAAAGCTGAACTGACAGTAGCATAGAGGAAGAATTATCCGCATACATTAGAAAGAGAATGGCCAAGGAGGGTAAAAGGCAATGAAAATGCGGATAAGAAAAATGCGGGGACAGAGCATTTGGCTGCTTTGTCTGATTCCGGTTTTTCTTCTGGCAGGCTGCGGAAAGGGAAGCGGAAAAGGTGACAGGGAAACTCTGGATTATGAGATGGTGGCGGAAGAAGGGATTCCGCCGGAATTAAAGACCATTATCGAAGAGAAAAAAGTGGCAGAGTTCAGGCTGACTTATACCTGTGACGGGTTTTTGTACCTGGTAGTCGGACTGGGGCAGCAGGAAACGGGCGGATACAGCATTTCTGTCAAAGATTTATATTTACAGGATGGTTCTGTCTGTCTGGAAACAGAGTCCATGGGACCGTCCAAGGATGAAGAGGTTTCAAAAACTCCGTCCTGTCCTTATCTGGTGTTAAAACTTCAGTATCGGGAAGAACCGGTGGTATTTTTGTAGGAGGGAGCTATGGAACTGACAAAAAAAAGCATACGCATGTGCAGACTGAAGAAAAAGACAGTATCGCAGATTACCATGGATGACGATTTTATTGTGCCGGATGTGAAACCGGATATAGAAAAAATTATCCTTGACGACGGAAACGTGGAAATTGAAGAAGTTAAGAAATTGACAGAGAAAGCGGAACTGCGTGGAAAGCTTTCTTACAGGATTCTTTATCACCCGTCGGAGGGCGGAAGCCTTTGTGCCATGGAGGGAACGATTCCCTTTGATGAATATGTGAATATCCCGGAGTTGGGTGAAAAAGATTACCTGCAGGTGGAAGCAGAAATTGAGGATTTGACCATAGAGCTGATTCATTCCAGAAAAATCAACGTGAAAGCAATTCTTACCTTTTGGCTGAACCTGGAGGGGATAGAAGAGCAGATGGCGGTGACGGCAGTGGCTGATGATACGCCTGTGGAAATGCTTATGCGGGTTATGAGGGCGGCCCAGACGGCAGTTTGCCAGAAGGATACATACCGTTTAAAAGAGGAAATAGAAATTTCGGGAAGCCAGCCGGATATTGAAGAGCTTCTGTGGAATCAATGCCGTTTGAGAAATGTGCAGATCAAGCCTTTGGACGGACAGCTTAATATCCAGGGGACGGTGCATGTGTTTTGCATCTACCGGGGCCCGGAAGCCCATATTCCGCCCCAATGGCTGGAAAAAGAAATTCCATTTTCGGGAATTGTGGAGCTGCCGGATGCCACTGAGGATATGTATCCGGAAATCACAGCGCGGCTGGGGCACTGCCAGATGGAGATTCAGCCGGATTTTGACGGGGAAAACAGAAGCATTTCCCTGGATGTGGTGATTGAGATGGATATTAAACTTTATGAGGAAGAAACGCTTCAGGTGGTGAGCGATGTATATTCTCCGGCAAAAGAGCTTTTACCGGAATATTTGTCGGCTGAGGTGGAGGAAATCCTCGTAAAGAACAGTTCCAAAACGCGTATCAATGAACGACAGAAAAGCGGGACGGAGGACAATATCCTGCAGATTTGCCATGTGGATGGCGTACTCAGGGTAGACGATAAGAAGCCTGTGGAAGGTGGCCTGATGCTGGAAGGTGCATTATGTATCAAAGTGCTTTATATGACGGACAGCGACAGCCATCCCCTCCAGTCCATGAAGGGCGCCATTCCGTTCCAGTACAAGGTGGAAGCGCGGGGCATGGATGAGCAATGCGCCTATCAGCTGGACACCGGCTTGGAGCAACTTAGCGCTACCATGCTGGGCGGTGGAGAAATCGAAGTGAAAGCAGTGCTTCTTTTCGATATGCTGGTGAGAAAACAGCTGGATGAGCAGATCATAACGGGAATCACAGAAATGCCTCTTGATTTGGAGCGGATTCAAAAGCTGCCGGGCATTGTGGTTTATATTGTGCAACCGGAGGATACTTTGTGGAAAATTGCAAAAAAATTCCACGCGTCCGTGGATTCCCTGCGGCAGTTCAATGAACTGAACGACGACGGTCTGGTTCCGGGAAAACGCCTTTTGGTAATGAAACAGGTGGAGGAAGCAGTCTGAGTAAGCGACGGAAAAACGTAACCCCCAAGAGGGAAATTTCAGTAGACAAAAACGGAGAAAGTACATAAGATAAATTATAGACGGGAAAGCGGAGAGAATGTACTATAGGCATCAGACGTTAAACCACAAGCTTTTCCTGATGATTTTTAATGTACCGGGGGCGGCAGGTTCGCTCTGAGGTCTGATGCTTTTATATAAATACGGAATCTGCCATTGGCGGTTTCATGAACGGCGTGCGGCTCCCGCACGCTTACATAGTTTGGGAGACAAAAAGAAAAATGGAAGACAACTATACCTATATTTTAAGATGCAGTGACGGAAGCCTTTATACGGGTTGGACAAACCATCTGGAAAGGCGGGTGGCGGCTCATCAGTCCGGCAGGGGGGCAAAGTATACAAAGAGCCGAAGGCCGGTGGAGCTGGTTTATTGGGAAAAATTTTCCACAAAAGCAGAAGCCATGAGCCGGGAGGCTGCCATCAAACAGCTTTCCCGAAAGGACAAGCTGGCACTGATTGCGCACGGGGACTTATTATGCAGGGACTGTTAACATAGTTTGAGATTATATATGCCCGGCACCCCGCCTGCCATATATAATCTCAATCTTTTGCGACAGTCCCTGCACAATAAATCCCTGTTTTTTATAGAGGCATAAAAGCTACAAAACGGTACATAAGAACGAAATGGCAGAAGCTTCCGGCCATGACAAATAAGTGGAAAATTTCATGGGATCCAAAATTCTGGTGTTTGGAGTTGAAAATGGGAAGCTTCAGGGCGTAAATAATACCGCCAATGGTGTAGATGATTCCTCCGGCCAACAGCCAGCCAAAAGCGGCCGGGGACAGGCTGTTGAGGATTTGGGTAAAAGAAAGAACACATACCCAGCCCATGCCAATATAAAGCATAGAAGAAAACCATTTGGGGCAGTTAATCCAAAACGCTTTAATGAGGATTCCGGCCAGGGCAATGGTCCAGACAAGGCCCAGAAGGAAAAATCCCTGTCTGCCGCCGATGACGATAACACAGACAGGCGTATAAGTTCCCGCAATCAGGATAAAAATCATCATATGGTCGACTTTTTTCAGTATTTTATTGATTTTGGGAGAAATATCGAGAGTATGGTAAATGGTGCTGGCTCCGTACAGGAAAATCATACTGAGGATAAAGACAGCCAGACAAAGAGTGTGAATCTTGTCCGGTGCTTTTGCGGCACGTATGAGAAGCGGTGTAGCGGCGAATATGGCCATCAGCCAGCCGATCAAATGGGTAATAGCGCTGCCGGGATCTTTAGGTCTTAGATTTTTCATGGCATTACCTCCTGACATATAGTTTTTAAAACTACATTAAGTATATGTAAATATTATAACAAACATTCACAAGTGTCAAGAGATAATAAAATAAAAAACATTATGTGGATTTAAATACGGGGAGCCATAAGACTTATACACTGTCATTAAATTTTGGATATTACATATGCCAGAGGCACCGCCTGTTTTCGCGTCTGTCCGATAGGCAGAAAAGGCGAAAACAGGCGGTGCCTCTGGTATATATAAATATAGAATATTTTACAACAATCCCATGAGGATGATGTTTATGCACATCCAATGGTCAGCAGGATATTGGAAAATACCCGCTTTTCTCCGGTGGAAATCGCCAGAACCACGTCCGGCTCACAGCACAAGTCATAATACTCAAAGCGGCCTGTGCCGGAAAGCTCCAGGCCCAGCTCTTCCCGAAACTCTGCAAAAATTTCAGGGGTGGAACCGTCGCCAGGTTCCATGACTTCTGCTTTTTCGATTTCCACCACGGAATGAATGGCTTTTAATACCTCTGTGACAGTGGGGAGACCGGGTGTTAAGCCCAGATAGATTTTTTCAGCGTTTCCGCTTTTTTCTTCCAGGGGATAATTGCCGTCGGCAATGAGAACTTTACTGCCATGTCCGCATAAAGACAGGGCTTTCATAATACCAGGGTGAATACATTTTGTGGTCAGCATAAAAACTCTCCTTTTTTGTTATTTTTCGTCTTCACGGAGCTTTCCAAGGGCTCCGCCGGGATGCCATTTGACATACTGCTTTGGAGAAACATCTTTTTGGGCCTGGAGCGCGACACTGAGAGCCTGGAGCACCAGCGTTTCGGCCAGGATAGACATGCGGGGGGCCCGCCCCATGGGCCCGCCTTCTTTTTTTACTCCGGCAAAAATATGGACAGCGCTTTCCTTTGCCAGCCAGGAATCAGAATTTCCGCTGACACCAATGACGCTGCAGCCATTGTTTTTCACAGCAAGGACTGTGGAACGCATTTCTGCCGTTTCACCACTGTTGGAAATAAAGATTACCACATCACCGGGAACAAGCTGCCCGCAAGAACCATGGACTGCTTCGGTACCGTGGAGAAAATATGCAGGATTTCCGGTCGAAGACATGAGGGACGCAATATAGCCGGAAATATGCCCGGGCTTGCCGATACCGGAAATGTGGACGCGCCCGCCATTTTTCTGGGCTTCTGTGATCAGGTCTGCGGCGTCTTCAATTTCGGAATAATCCATATGTTCAATGAATTCACATAAATCAGTTTTTACAGTATCCAGAAAAAAATCATATGCTTCTTTGCACTTTGCTTCCATAATGGGACTCCTTTTTACTTTAATATGGATGTATCGGGGGCGCTTCCGGTTTTTTTCGTTAAAAATGCCTCCACTTTTTCGAGGGTCGGCAGAGAAGGCATGGCGCCCAGGGCAGATACTGTAAGGCCGGCAGTGTGGTTGGCGAACAGAAGGGTTTCTTCGTAACCCCAGCCGCAGCAAAGGCCGACTGATAATGCGCCCACAAAAGAATCGCCAGCAGCTGTGGGGTCCACAGCCATGATACCGTCCACGCAGGGGCTGTAAAAGAATCCGTCCTTTTCCGTATCCAATACTGCGCCGGATTCACCCAGGGTGATAAGTACGTTTTTTACACCTTTTGCTTTCAGGGCAGCGGTGGCAGCTTTGGCCTCCTCCATGTTTACTGTTTTACCCTCATGGCTGATTTTAATTCCAATCATATCAAAAGCTTCGTGCTCGTTGGGGGAAATATATGTTAAATGAGAAAGAAGCTCATCAGATAAAGGAGCACTGGGAGCGGAATTGAGCATTACGGGAACACCCTTTTCGTAAGCATATGCGGCCACCAGTTCATTGATTTCCATGGGAATCTCCAGCTGGAGCACAACCAGGTCGTATTCTGCCACTTTTTCTTTTAGAAACTCAATATCATCGGGGGTGATGCTCATATTGGAGCCAGACAATACGATGATACGGTTTACCGTCTGTTTTCCAGGCGCCTCTTCCAGAATAATTACGCTGCAGCCGGAAGGAAGTTCATCATCATAAAGGACATAGTCCGTATTGATACCTGCCTCTTTGCATGTTTTGATCATGTCTTCGCCGTTGCCGTCATGTCCCAGTTTTCCCACCATGGTGACGTCCGCACCCAGGCGCGCCATCTGTACTGCCTGGTTTGCGCCTTTGCCGCCGGGGGCTTTAGAAAAAGTCCCGCCCAGGACAGTTTGTCCTTCCCTGGGGAATACTGCAGTTGTTGCAATCTGATCCATGACGAAGCTGCCCACCACAAGAATTTTCGGTTTTGCCATTGTAAAGATCTCCTTCCCATAAAGAAAATATTAAAATAAAAACGTTTTTATTTTTATACATAATAGTCTATCATATATTGCAGGCGATTTGCAAGATATAAGGCGGGTTTTTAAAAATTTAAGTAACAATTCCTCCATTGACTATAACTGGTTCATTAATTATAATAATTATAGAAGTGCAGCAGATCCATATATCAGGGGGGACGCCGAATTTTTGCAGAGGCCGGAAACAGAGGCCAAAAGGGGCAGTCCGTTGGAATATGAGGAGAAAACTCAGGAGGAAAAAGAGGTATGGGAAAGTTTTGCAGAGGCTGCGGGAAGCAGCTGGAAGAAGGCGAGAAGTTCTGTAGCAAATGCGGAACGAAATGTGGCGGAGAAGTGCCTGCGCAGGCCGGAGAAACTATGGGGAATACATCACACGGGAACGTACCGGGAGGAAATCAACCTTACGGAAGCGCACCGGGGGGAAATCAATCTTACGGAAACGTACCCGGAGGGGGCCAGCCATATGGAAATGCGCCTAGAGGTAACCAGCCATACGGAAATATGGCAGGGGGAAGCCAGCCATATGGAAGTACAGCGGGGGGAAACCAGCCTTACGGAAGTATACCGGGAGGGGGTCAGCCTTATGGGGATATGTCCGGGAGGAACCAATCATATGGAAATATGCCGGGAGGAAGCCAGCCTCATGGGAATATGCCGGGGAACCAGCCTTATGGGAGTATGCCGGGAGGAAACCAGTTTTATGGGAATGGTGCGTATGGAAATGTTCCATATAAAGGGACTGCCGGAAACAGCGCAGCATTAGGAATGATCGGAGTAATCATTGCCGCTGTGGCTATGGTTATTTCCACTTTCCTGCCATTTGCGACAGCGTCTATCCTGGGGTACAGTGAAAGCATCACTTTAATGAGCAATGAGGGGGAAATGAGGGACGGAATCTTCTTTATTGTAGCGGCGCTCCTGGCTGTGTTATTTGTGTGTATCAAAAAAAAGAACCCGACGTTGATTTTCGGGATAATTTCTCTGGGACTGGCCGTTTTTGAAATTGTAGACCTGAATTCAAAATTAGGTATGGATCTCGGCTATGGGATCACGGCCTCTTCAGTGGTAGACAGGGGGATCGGATTTTACCTGTTGGTAATTTCGGCTGCTGCCCTGTGTATCTTCAGTATTGTATTTTTTGTGCAGATGAATAAGAAAACAAATTAACCTGGGAGGAATCGGACATGCAGACAGCACTGACAAGGGAAAAAGCCCTCGCTCTTTTGAAACAGTATAATAAGGAACCTTTTCACATTCTCCACGGACTGACTGTGGAGGGAGCCATGCGCTACTACGCCAGGGAGCTGGGCTATGGGGAGGACGAAGATTTTTGGGGGATTGCAGGATTGCTCCATGACATTGATTTTGAACTTTATCCGGAAGAGCACTGCAGGAAAGCCCCTGAGCTCCTGCGGGAAGGGGGCGCGGAGGAAGAACTGATCCATGCGGTGTGCAGCCATGGTTATGGCCGTGTATCAGATGTAAAGCCGGAACATGAGATGGAAAAAGTGCTGTTTGCTGTGGATGAACTGACCGGACTCATTGGTGCGGCTGCCAGGATGCGCCCTTCTAAAAGCGTGATGGATATGGAAGTCTCCAGCCTGAAGAAAAAGTTTAAGGACAAACGCTTTGCCGCAGGCTGTTCCCGCGACGTGATACGGGAAGGAGCGGAAATGCTGGGCTGGACACTGGAAGAGCTGATGGAAAAGACGATTCTTGCCATGCGTTCCTGTGAAGAAAGGGTCAATGCGGAAAGCCAGGAGTAGAGTTGGCGGTCAGGAGGGAGAGGCCATGGGGAACAGAAGTAGAAAATATGAAATCGGTACAGAGGAAAACAGGAAGTTTCTGGAGGATATCCGGCAGGGGCTTTTTAAGTTCGGAAAAGATTTCCCTTCACCGGGGGGAAGCGCCTACTACCTGGGGGACGATGGAACCCCCTGGAAAGAACGGAACAGGGAAGTGTACGTAACCTGCAGGATGGCGCATGTGTATGCAATCGGAGAATTTCTGGGATTCGAGGGTGGAAAGGCATTGGCAGAGGCAGCTGTAAAAGGCCTTTGCGGGGAACTTCATGATAGGGAAAACGGCGGCTGGTATGCGGGACTTACGGCAGAGGAGACGCCTCTTCCCGGAAAGCTTTGTTATGCCCATGCCTTTGTGATTCTGGGGGCATCTTCCGCACTTTTAGCCGGTGTGGAGGGGGCAAAAGACCTTCTTGGGGAAGCCATTGACGTATATGACCGGTATTTCTGGAATGAAGAAGAGGGAATGTCCTGTGATACCTGGAATACGGAGTTTACAGTTTTGGATGATTACCGGGGACTGAATGCGAATATGCATACGGTGGAGGCGTTCCTGGCGGCTGCGGATGTCCTTGAAGATGAAAAGTACCGTGAACGGGCGGGACGTATTATCCGGCGCGTGGTTTCCTGGGCAGAGAAAAATAACTGGAGGATACCGGAACATTTTACAAAAGAGTGGAAGCCGGACCTGGAATGTAACAAAGAACGGCCCGATGATCCCTTTAAGCCTTACGGTGCAACTCCGGGGCACGGACTGGAATGGTCCAGGCTGATTGTCCAATGGGCGCTTTCTTCCTATCCGGATGAGAAAGAGAAGGCGGCCCCTTATATTGAGGCTGCAAAGAATTTGTACCACAGGGCCATAAGCGACGGCTGGAATTCCGACGGGGCGCCTGGAATTGTCTATACCACAGACTGGGACGGAAAACCGGTGGTACACGACAGGATGCACTGGACCCTGGCTGAGGCGATCAATACCGCGGCAGTATTATACCGCGTGACGGGAAACAAAGGCTACGGGGAAGACTATGCCGGATTTATGGAGTATCTGGATGAAAAAGTCCTGGATCATGTGAATGGTTCCTGGTTCCATCAGCTGGACAGGGAGAACCATGTGGCAGGCACCGTGTGGCCGGGAAAAGCAGATTTGTATCATGCGCTGCAGGCGGTGCTGATTCCTTACTACGCACCTGAAGTTTCCATAGCCCTGGCGGTGAAGAGAGGACTGGAGATCTGAAATCCTATATTTTTAGAAAAAAGCCCTTGCATTTTGCAGGGGCTTCGTGTATAATAATTCGTGCTGTGACATGATAGCGATGAAGCGTGAGGTTGCTGCCCATATGTGGCAGGTTTTTCCGTGGAGCGAATGTCAAGTTAGGAAACTGGCGACAAGTCACTGTACAGATTGAATCATCTACGGATAAGAAGTAGAAATGACGTGTGAGCCTACAGGATACACACGGGAGAGTGTACAGTCA
>JAAWCJ010000045.1 GCA_022793195.1 Lachnospiraceae bacterium
TGTCGTCACCGTCTAACCATTTGATGATGTAGTGGCAAGCCACACCAGCCATAACGGCGATTAAAAAGGATGCAAATAACTCCATGTGAACACCTCCTCCCTGTTGCGGGTATCGGTGAGCAACACATAGATTATAGCATGTATCCGATGTTTTGTACCGCTTTCCCAAAGCTTTTTTCTTGGGATTGTGGCTATCACAATCCGGTGCGCGCTATTTCTGTGGATACTGATCTCTTGGTAATCTTCTTGTATAGTCAATATCTATTTTTACATCCCCCAAAAATGTTTTTATCTTTTTCGTTCATTTTTTCGCATATACAATTTTAAGTTCTATCCTTACCGTCGATTGACAAGGACACACACGCTCCAGTCTGTATGCTTTTGTCAATCGACGGTATCTGGTTTTGTACTTCTGCTGCAAAACACAAAATATCTGGATATTTATGTCTTGCCATATAGTTTTAGATACTATATAATATAAAAAAGAGGTGAACATATGAAAAACAACGAAGAATTAGTAAAGGATCTGTTGTTGCGGTTGCGGAAACTGAACTACATCCACAGCCGGGACATACCGGATATCGAATTATATATGGATCAGGTGACGACTTTTATGGAGCAGCATCTTTCTCCTGGCAAACGTCATGATGAAGACAAGATCCTTACAAAAACCATGATCAATAATTACGCAAAAAACAATCTGCTTCCCCCGCCGGTAAAGAAAAAATATTCCAGGGATCATTTGATTTTGCTGGCTTTTATCTATTATTTTAAAGGCTTTTTATCCATTGGGGATATCCAGGTTTTACTTTCACCTCTGTCGGAAAAATACTTTACAGAGGAGCATCACGAGCTGGACAAGATTTATAACGAGATCGTAAAAATAGAAAAATTGCAGCTGGTTGACCTTTTGAAAGAAGTGGAAGCCCGAGCGGAGCTTGCCGGACGATCCTTTAAAAACGCCCCTGAAGAAGAACAGGATTATCTTCAGCTTTTTTCTTTCGTCTGTATGCTTAGTTTTGATGTCTATTTAAAAAAGCAGATGATCGAACAGATCATCGACGAGATGCGGGATGCCGCAAAAGAAGGGACGCCTGACAAAAAATAAGAAATGACGGAGTAAAAATACCTGCCCGACGCCCGCTTGCCTCTGTGCCTGACCACGTTGATTTTTTGGTTTTGCTGCGCCGCCTATTGCCGCCAGCCGCCGCTTCCATAGAAGCTGGTCAGCGGGACTGGCGCCGCTAGGCTCACAAAACCTTCAAAATCTGCCTACCGGTCAAGCCCAGAGGCAAGCGGGCGCCGGGCAGGTATTTTGTCTCCGCCACTTTTTATTTTTCGTCTTCGTCCAATCTGGCAAACACCATATCGTACCCGTCGTTTCCATAATTCAGGGAACGGTTCACCCGGCTGATGGTGGCAGTTGACGCACCTGTCTTTTCTGCAATTTCCAGATACGTCTTTCCTGCCCTCAGCATTTTAGCCACCTCATAGCGCTGGGACAGGGACAAAAGCTCATTCACCGTACAAACATCCTCGAAAAATATATAACATTCATTGATATCTTTTAATGTAAGGACGGCCTGGAACAAATGATCGACGGCCTCTGTTTTCAACTTTTTATTCATCGCAACTCTCCTCCGATGGTTTTTGACGCTGTAAATAGACCCTCATACATTTTAACATTTTAGCACTTTAAAGTCCAGTCCCAATTCCTTTCTTTTTTCTGCCTGTTACTTTTTCAGATATCTTTCCAACCTTTTCACATCTGTATTGACAACCAATTCTTCCGGAAATCCTGTCTGACTTAGCAGTTTCTCAGCCTCCTCAAACTGTCCCACGTATGAAGGGAAATGTGAATCTGTATTGACTATGATTTCCTGTCCATACCGTTCGCAGAGCTTTAAAATTTCCGTCAAATTGGGGAGCGTCTCTGTCCGGCCGCCGCCGGCTACCAGGGAACTGTTATTGAGTTCAATGAGAACCCCCTGTTCCTTCGCCCCTTTTACCATGGCCTCATAATCAATGGGATAGCGCCCGTCATCCGGGTGCCCGATAACCTGGATATAGGGGTTCTCCATCACCTTAAGAAGAGCCCTGGTATTTTCCACCTTTGTACCGGGCGCCAGGCAGACCGTATGGAGGCTGGCAATACAAAGCTCCATCCGTTTTAAAAGCGCTTCTTCCAGATCAACAGTCCCATGGTAATCAATGATATTTAATTCCACCCCCATTAAAATCTTCACACCAAACATTTCTCTGTCGATAACCTTAAAATTCCTGAAATACATCTCAGACGTACCTCCGGGAAGCTTCGGCGCATGATCCGTAATGGCCAAAAGCTCAAGCCCCGCACAGGAAGCGGCTTTTGCCATTTCTGTTACTGTCCCGTATGCGTGTCCGCTGGCAATCGTATGGGTATGGGTATCCAAAACAAATCTCTTCATCCGTGTTCCTCCCATTTTAATTATCTTGAAGCATAAATTTTTCTATAACTGCCGCCACTCCGTCTTCCTCATTGGAGCAGGTAATATAATCTGCCTTTTCTTTGATTGCCGGACATCCGTTTTCCATGGCCACCCCAAACCCGGCCGCCTCATTCATGGGAATATCATTGTCATAATCTCCGCAGGAGACGGTTTCCTCTCTGGGAATTCCCAAATATTCCAAAGTTTTAAGAAGCCCGCTTCCTTTATCGATGCCGGCAGGAAGGATTTCCAGATGATAAGCTTCCGAACGGAACACAGAAAAATCCGGCCCCAGTGCTTTTCGCACAACAGGCTCCATGTAGAGAATCTTCTCCTCAGAACCCACCATCATCATCTTCACCACAGGAAACGTCAGATACGAAACTAAATCAGGAATCTCCTTCACCTTCATCCTGGTATTTCGCGCCTCTCCCTGCACATAAATATCGCTGCCGCTCTCACTGATGACATATTCATTTTCATAGGTAAGGATTGCCGTCTGGTAACGGCGGGAAAGCCCGACAATTTCAGCAATGCGTTCCGGCGGTATCTGAACTGAAAATTTCACCTTCCCATCTTTGCAATCCAGCAATTCCCCTCCGTTGTAAGCCAGGATATAGCCACCGGAATCGGAAAGCCCCAGCTCATCTGCCACGTACCATACGCCGTAACTGGGGCGCCCGGAGGACAATACTACAATCCCGCCTCTTTCCACAAAAGCCTTCACTGCTTTTTTTGTCCTGTCTGTCACCCTTTTTTCCTCTGTCACCAGAGTGCCGTCCAAATCTGTTGCCAGCAATTTATATTTCATAATTTCTCCCATCAAACTGTAAAAAAGATTGCGCTTCCCCGGAGGGCTTTTTTATCATATAAGAAATCTGAAAGTCTTTCCTATATGACAAAAAAGCAGGGCTGCTTCTCCAAAACCGCCCTGCCTTTTTGTGTTTTTCGTCTCGTCGTTTCATCTGAGTCTCTTCGGTACGCTAAATCCTGATGTCTTCACAGGTGTCTGCAGCCGATGTCCACTTGATGTCCCCATAGGTGTCCGCTTCTGATGTCTGCTGAGGTATTCCTTCTGATGTCTCCATGATGTCCGCTAAGATGTCCATGTTCAGAATATATCATGGCATTTTTCATAAATCAAGTTATTTTTTTCCGTATTCCTCTATTTTGTCACATTCACAAAAAGCCGGCGGCCTCCTCTTTTTTCATCTGTGCAATTTGCCTCTCTCTTCTCCAAAGAGATATCTCGCATATATCTGAAAAGCGCCCGGAAGCGCATACGCATCCTGCGCCTCTTCTCTATCTGCAAAAAAACCAACTGTTGTGCCTGCCCCCTCCTTCAGGCGGATATAATACCCTTTCATCCGCCATTCCACATGGGAAAAAATATGCTTTGCCTCAGGAAGTTTCTCTAGAAGTTCCACATCCTCCCCCTGCACTCCCAGCCAGCCAAGGATTTCCTCCTCATTCAGATACCCTTTCGCCCCAGGCAGTTCATAAAGCCCGGCTAAGAGACCTTTCTCCGGCCTTTTGCCAAGCAGCACCTGGCCTCCCCTGACAACTGCAAAAATCGTTCTCTCCTCAATAACCCGTGCTTTTTTTTGCGCCTTTACCGGAATCAGGCCAGTTTTCCCTTCTCTCTTTGCCAGGCAAAGTTTTTCCAAAGGACACTCATTGCAATGGGGGGCGCCGTTTGGCACACATACCAGCGCTCCTATTTCCATCAGTGCCTGAGTATAGTCCCCCGCCGCGTCCCGCGGCATCACCGACCGTACCAAGTCTTCTGTCCTTTTCTTTACAGACTGCTTCGAAATATCGTCCGTATCGGCAAGAAGTCTTGAGATCACCCGCAGTACATTTCCGTCCACTGCCGGCTCAGGAATCCCGTAGGCAATCGAAGAGATGGCCCCTGCCGTGTAAGGGCCGATTCCCGGCAGCGCAAGAATTTCTTCATAAGAAGCAGGGAATTCCCCTCCATGGCGGGCAACGATTTCCTCCGCCGCTTTTTTCAGATTCCTGGCTCTGTTATAATAGCCAAGCCCTTCCCACAGTTTTAAAAGCCTCTCCTCAGGCACCTTGGCCAGCGCATCAATATCAGGAAGCGCTTCCAGAAAACGCCTGTAATATTCTCTGACAGCCTCCACCCTGGTCTGCTGAAGCATAATTTCCGAAATCCACACATGGTAAGGCGTAGGCTCTTCCCTCCATGGCAGGCTCCTGGCATTTTCCCTGTACCAGGAAAGAAGCGGCCCTGTGGCCGCCCTCATACGCTCTTTAGCAGGAAGAAGCGCTCTCTCCTGTTCCAAAGCTCCCAAAATCCCATAAACTCCATCGCCCATATTCACAGTTCCACCACCTGATAATCATGGCCTGTATAAGGCAGAAACTTTTCCAGAATATCTTTTGTGGCCATTTTCAGGCTGGAAGTATTGATACAGGGATGGCAGCCGATCTCCGGCTCATCCAGAATCTCCTTATCAATCAGCAGCCGTACTCTGTTTCCATGGTCATTCATAAGGCCAAGGACACTGACCGACCCTGGCGTAATATCCAAAAATTCCTCCATATACTCCGGCGGCCCAAAGGAAAGCCTTGCAGAACCAATCTGCTTTGACAGTACTGCTGTCCTGAATTTCTTGGTTCCCGGCATGAGGAGCAAATAAAAATCCGTCTTTTGGGCATTACATAAAAACAGGTTTTTGCAGATCTCAATGTGCAGAAGCTCATCCACCTGGTGACATGCCTCAATGGAGGGCGTCACGCCATGGTCCAGGCGCACATAAGGGATCTCCAGTTTATCCAACAGGTCATAAACCCGCATTTCTTTGGGCAGGCGCCCCTCCGGTGAAGGGCGCCCTTTATGAAGTTCCTGGTCAATCCAAATTTTATCCATCGTTTCCGTTCTCCTGCTTAAAGCTACCGCTTATTTTACTGCGATAGCTTCCACCTCAACCAGCGCATCCTTCGGCAGTCTTGCCACCTCCACACAGGCCCTGGCAGGGCACTCGGATTTGAAGTATTCCGCATAAATAGCGTTTACTTTTGCAAAATCATTCATGTCTTTAATAAATACTGTGGTTTTTACCACATCTTCCGGCTTTACTCCGGCCGCCGCCAAAAGATTCACCACGTTTTCCAAAGACTGTCTCGTCTGAGCTTCCACACCTTCAGGAATCTCGCCGGTGGCAGGATTCACCGGAATCTGGCCGGAAGCAAATACAAAACCATTTGCCTCGATTGCCTGGGAATAAGGTCCGATTGCCGCAGGCGCCTTGTCTGTAGAAATTACTTTTTTCATGATACATTACCTCCTGATTTGTTCTATACTGTCTGTATTTATTTGAACCCTGCCCTCTTTCAACAGATGCCCCACCGCCCGCTTAAAAGCATTTTTGCTGAGCCCTGTCTCCAGACGGATCAGGTCCGAATCGGATTTATCTGTAAAAGGCAGCTTTCCCCCGTAATCCTCAATGAGGGAATAAACCGCTTCCGCATCAATATTCATTTGTTTATAAGCCTTTTTTCTGGCGCTTAAAACCAGCTTTCCGTCATCGCGGACCCTGGAAACCCTGGCCTCTACCTGTATGGCCGGCCGAAGTCCCCTGTCAAGTTCCGCAGCGGGAATCATACCGAAATACCGGCCGTCCACAGCCACGAAACCGCCAAGTGTCCTGTTGATCTCATAGAGAACCCCTGTCACCTGATCGTCCTTTCCGTATGGAGAATCGCTTTTCAGGTACTGATCCACCTTCATGGTAGCGCAAAGTCTCCTGCTTTTGTCCAGGTAAACAGCCACAAATACCTGTTCCCCCTTCTTCACCTTCCACTTCTGCTCCCTGAACGGCAAGAAAAGATCTCTCTCCAGGCCCCAGTTTAAAAACGCGCCGATATTACCTGTCTCTGCCACCTCAAGGGTTCCAAGCTCCCCCAGGGAAAGAAGAGGCGTCTCCGTTGTGGCAATCAGCCTGTCTTCAGAATCTTTATAAAGAAATACTTCCAGCTCATCGCCCACACCTGTCCCCTCCGGCACCTGCCGTTTAGGAAGCAAAACTCCTGTCTCCGTTTTTTTTCTCCCCTCCGCATCCAGCCGTCTCCCTGCTTCCTGCTCTGTCCGGCCTTCTCCCAGATATACGCCGTTTTCCCGTTTTCTCAGTACCTTGAGGGTCTGTTTTTTTCCCAGTTCCAACATCGTTATCCCCTTTATTTTTCTGACCAGGTTTCTTCTTCACTCACTGGCTTCACTTACTCGCTTCAATCACTGCATAAACCTGTCCTTCCGGGCCTTTTAAGGCTACCGTATGGCGGTTTTCCTCTTTTTTGACAGCCGGCACAATCATGTCCCCGTGCACAGCAGCATGTTTATAAGCCACCCGCAGAGTTTTTATCTCGGAATCTTTAGGCAGCCATTCTTCCGCCATTTCAATATATTTCGCATTATTCACATGTCCGTTGGTATCTATCTGGACTCTCCTCACCGGAAAGGCAGGATATTCTGTCATTCCCTCGGGAAGTTCGATTTTTCTACCCATATATTCCATATCCAGAGCTTTTTCCTGGCTATATAAATCTATGGTTTCCTGGTCAATCCGCTCCGGCCGCCTGGTTTCCGTATTCATATAAACCCAGGTGGAATCAGCTCTGATGAGGAACTCCCCGGCTCTGTCCCAGAGTGCAAAATTCCTGTATCCATACATGGCCTTAAACCCCCTGGCCCAGGTTCCCACCGTGATCTCCTCTCCAAGCCTTGCCCTCCCCTGAATTTCAATCTGCCAGGCAGAAAGAAACCAGGCCCTTCTTTTTTCCCTCATGGCTTCCACACCCAAGCCCAGGGTCTCCGACTGGAATGTACTGCAGTCTTGCATATAATGAACGGCTGAATAAAGGCTTAAATATCCGTCAGCCCCTGTCTCGCTGTATCTTACCCTGCTCTTAAAAGAATACATCAATATCTTCTCCCTGTATCTTGACTATGTCCCTTTTTAATCATATACTTTATAAATAGTTTGCGGCGGCCCAAAAAGGACAGCCCTTCGGATAGTATAACACATCTGTCTGTAAATTGCTCTTACTTTTTTGCCTGTGGAGGATAATTATGATTCGTCTCATCGCAAGCGATATCGATGGTACAATTTTAAGAAACGGCGCCCAGGCGCTGCCGCCCCGTATGGTTCCCCTCTTGCAGAGGCTCATCAAAAAAGGGGTTCTTTTCGTGGCGGCCAGCGGCCGCCAGTATGCAAATCTGCAGCGGCTGATGGGAGCCGCGGCTCCCGACGTGGATTATATCTGCGAAAATGGCGCCTTTGTAGTCCACAAAGGCGAGATCATCTATAAAGCTGTCATGGACAGGGCACTGGGCCAGGAACTGATGGCCGATATTCTTTCCGTACCGGACTGCGAGGTTCAGCTTTCCGGTATCAATACTGCTTATATTAAACCAAAGCGCCCCGCTTTCACGGAGCACTTAAAGTATGTACTGAAAAATAATATTACAGAAGTAACGGATCTTTTCTCCACACCGGAAGAATATATTAAAATTTCCGCCTATGTCCACGGGGAAAAGACGGAAGAATATATGGAAGAATTCCGAAAACGCTGGGGAAGCCACTTCACCCTGGCTTCCACTTGCGCCCACTGGATTGATTTTATCCCGCCGGGTATCCACAAAGGCTACGCCATGGAAGCCCTCATGGAAACCCTCGCCATATCAAAAAAAGAAACCATGGCTTTTGGAGACAATTATAACGACCTGGAGCTTTTGGCCTGCGCCGAAGAAAGCTATGCCGTCTCCACTGCCAAACCGGAAGTCATCGCCGCCTGCCGCCACACCTGTGAATATGTGGAAGACGTCCTGGAAACACTTTTGCTTCCTTAAACTATACCTTTTCAGTTTCCCCGGACATATTTAAGGACAGGTCTGATTAAGTTCCGGTCTGAGATATCGTATGACCGGCTGACCATCTGCGCCATCTGCTCTTCCTCCAGGGTTTTCTGTTTTTTTCCGTTTACCATGGCAGAAAAAGCCTTCATCATAATCCTTGAAGCCGCCCCCATCCGCTCATAGCGAAGGCCTCCCGGCAGATAAAAGGCGGCCATCTCCTCTCCCGGTACTGTCAATGTTTTCAGGAACTGCTCTATCTGCTGCGCTCCGGCAGGGGAAGCGCCCACCGCAAAGACCGCTTTTCGTTTTCCCCTCCAGGCCGGCAGCATTTCCTGAAACCATTTGTATTTCTTAAGTTTCCCCGCATGGCACCAGCTTCCAAAAATAATCGTATCATACCTGGAAAAGTCAATCCTTTTTCGTTCTTCAAAAGAAAAACAAGGACAGGAAAGCTCCCCCGCCATCCATTCTGCGTATTGTCTCGTGAAGCCTGTCTGTGAATGATAAAGAATCACCGGTTTCATTTTACGTTCCTCCGTCTTATACTTTGTCCCGTGTTTTTCGGTACTGGTTTATAAACTGCCGGATATGGCGTTTCATCGGTTCCACCGCCTCCGTAGCGCTGTCGCAGGTATGAATCAGCATAAACACCGGGCCATAAAATTCCAGGGCAGCTGTCTCAGGATCCGCCTTTTGAAATTCTCCCTGCTCCATTAATATAGAAAACAGCCGGCTCTGAAAACGAAGGGGATAATCCCTGTAAAGATTCCGGTAGATTTCTTTCGCTTTCGGGTTTTCGTACTGATTCACTGTCAGGAGCTTTCGGAAACGTATATTGCAGGAATCTTCAAAAAAATATCGGAACGTAGACAATAGCAGTTCCTCCAGCCTGTCCGGTTCCGCATTAAAATACATGGAAATATCATCTTCTCTTGTAAAAGGAAGCCCCTGACTTCGGAAATATTCCTCCGCCTTTCTGAAACAATACTCCACAATGGTGTCAAAAATATCCTGCTTATTCTTAAAATGATAATACAAAGAACTTTCCCGGATTCCCACTTCCCTGGCAATGTCACGAACCGATACGGCGTCATATCCCTTCTCAGAAAACAGTTGAAGGGCTGTCTCTATAATCTGTTCTTTTGTGTTTCCCATCTCCATTCCCCTTCTGATTCTCCTATGGCTCTTCCCTTTGCCGAACAACTGTTAGAAACATTATACCTAACAATCGTTCGGTTGTAAAGTGTTTTTTCCGTTTTAAACCTTTACAAAAAATATTTCACCTACGCCGCCTTTGCATTGGCATTAATCTCGTCGATAACCTTCCTATCCCCATCCATATATTTAAATCGGTAAAAATATCTACAACGCTCCCCTGATCTGCGAACGGTGATTTCTACAGAACGGATAAGTCTTTCATTAATCCGTTATGTACGATATATTCAACGATCTGATTTACAAAATAGATCTGTCTGCTGTCCAGATCAGCCTCATTCAGATACTCAGCAAAGGCTTCTTTTGCTGCGTTCATATCCAGCTCCACAATCTTTCGGACAAACTCTCCCAGAGGCTTATCCCCATACTCAGCTTCATAGTCCTCCTTCGTTCCCAGATCACTTCACAGAATTTTTTCCCATATTTTTTTCCGGCCAGGTATGCCAGTTCTATCCCGTATATCAATGCGTCAAACCGAACCGCGCTCGCCTCTCCTCCATCCGCTAAAATCAGCGGAGCCACCTCTTCCCTTACCAGCAACGTATCCTCATAGCTGAGAGCCTGATAATTATCTTTTTCCTCGCAGAGGTTTGTCACCGATAAATCCGGGAGAAGATTCACAAAACTCCGTTTCGCCTGAGTTATCAGAGAATTGCAGTCTGCCAGGAATAAAATATTCTTTACCCAGCCGCTTTGCAGTAAGACGTCGCACAGGGAGATAACCGTTCTTGTTTTCCCGGATCCTGTGGCCATCACAAGCAATGCTTTCCGGCGGTTCTTTCTTCCAAAGCTGTCACAAACCGCCTTAACCGCACTTTCCTGGCAGTACCGCCCTGCAATATTCTTATCCACCGTAATATGCCGCAAGCTTGTTTTCATGGACTGAAGATTAAACCATTTTTCCAGATCCCTTTTGGAATAAATTACAGATATTTTTCGCTCCGGATACTGCCCGTCGTCAATTCTGGTATCAAATCCATTGGTCAGGAAAATCACCGGCCTTCTGCCGCACTGCTTTTCCAGAAGATCTGCATATAACTTTACCTGCTGGCGCCCTTTTGCCACATCCAGGCAAGTACGTTTTGCGTCAATTACCGCGAGAGGCCTGTGGGCGTCGTCATATAGCACATAATCTGCATAGCCCACCTCAGATTTGTTTGGCATCCCCGGAAGTTCCATCTCATTGATCCAGTTTTTTCCTTCCGTCCATCCTGCATCCTCCAGCATGGTGTCTATGTAAAGCTTCCTGGTCTTATACTCCGACAAATCAAGGGGTTTCGGTACATAGGTCTGCCGCTGTTCTTCGCGCCTTGCCGTCAGCTGCTCTTTCAGCGCCTGATTTTCCGCGATGAGGGCTTTCAGGTCAACTTCCGAAATCGGTACGTCTTCTTTCGTGGCAAGCTGCCTGGATTCCTCCAAGAATTCCGCATGAAACTCTCCCTCTGTATAATCTTCCCCATAACAATAAGCGATAAAATCCAGGAAAATGTACAGATTTTCCAGACATAGTTTTGCTTTATCCAAGGTAATTTTCTTTCCGTTATGGGCCGCGTTATTTCCCACTCTCCGTATAAAGTTCAGTCTTCTCCAGAGATCCGGATCCACAATATCCCTGAACTCTTCCGCACCCGTCAGGCTGGCCAACGTATCCTGATACGGCATGGCAAGAGAACCATCCACGGAATACATCCATTTGATGGCAAACTCCATCGCCTGGCGGCAATTAATCACGCTGGCTTCCAGATCAATATGTAATATTTTTTCAGCCGAAATAGCTACGTCCGCGAAAGAATCAAACTGCGGTTCCTCCTTAAGGAAATCAAAGTTGGTCATCTGTAAACCCCCTTACTTCTTTTTAATCCGCCATCACCCCTTTCAAGTAATTAATAAATGCACAGCATGAAATCAACATAAACTTTGCTTCTTCAAATGTTGAGGCCTTTCCCCCTATGTCTCCGGCATGCCTGATGCCATTTGCATCACTCGTATATCCATACAATATATTAAATGCAGATTTTAAGCCCGAATGAATTACAACACCATTCCTTTCCAATTTTTTCAGCATATTTCCTAATGTTGCCTCTTTTCCTCTAACCTCTGTAATAATTTCGCACATAGCTTCTACGCCGCTAATACTTTCTTTGATGGAGTTCTCGTAATCAGGGTGTTCCCTGTTTGCCAATAAACTGTGAGCTTTTGTTATATGCAGCGTCACCGCTGTATACCCACTATCTACTGTTGCTTTAATAGTCCCCATTTCTATTTCATCACTAATCGGAGAAATTAAACCGTCAATAAACCTGTATCCTACATACTCCCGCTTAAATAGTTTATTAAATTCATCAAATACACTATACTTTTCTTCTACAAATGGATAATTGTACATTTCATCGGAAAATCTATCGCCGAATTCCTTTTCCCAGTATTCTCCAATCGCTTCAATCAATGTCAATACATCGTCATAGGAATTATTCATTATAACCTGATTTATTTCATCAAAAAATTCATCGTCGTTTATCAATATTCTTGCATCAACTTTTTGGCAAAAAACTTCGCTGGTAACATATCTAAAAAAACTTTGCTTATACTCATGGGGATAGTGATATTGTTGATATAAATATTTATATTGTTTGCTTAACAAGTTATAAATTTGTATACGCGTTCTATTGTCTAAATTTTTTAGTTGAATTCCCGTATTTTCAGATTTAATTTCTTGACGATCAGAGAATCCGCCTCTTCTGTTTACTTTTACCACTCTGCTCACCCCTTTTTATTTTACCAAACCGTATATCAACTAAAATATTTTTGCATCAAACTGTTAAATAGTAACTGTGTCTCGTGCAATGATTTCTGCGTTACAGCTTTTGATTTGTCTACTTGTTCAGCAAAATTTCCAAATTTATTTTGAAGATCAACTGGAGGAAATATAAACTCCATCTCCGATAATTGTCCTTTACTTAAAATTCCCTTTAATGCCATATTAATAGTACTCTGAATTACGCATTTTGAAAGTTCAAACAGTATATATCCTTCGGGTTAATCCCATTTATCTGCTGATTAAATGAAACTTTTCGATTAGCAATAGCAACATTACCTATACATCCAATACCCCCTGCAATACATGTCATTAGAATTGATCCAGCGTCAACACTTCTTCCAATTTTAAGTCCTTCCTCAGATAAATACTCTTCAGCAGTTGTTAAATTAGCATTAGGAGTATTAATATTATCTGATTTGATCCACTCAACATAGTCACCATAATATTCTGATACTTTCCTTGATGGAGTATTACCTGTTATAATATCGCATTTATCAGCCAATGGCTTCTTATCCCATCCCATAGGATTAGTAATGGGATCCCCAAACATCTCCACAAATCGGGATTTGATTAATTCGCCAAGCTGAGTAATTTGCTCTCTTTGTAGTTTAATTATTTCATAAAGCATGTCCAATTTCTTGCATATATCTTTCTGTCTTTCAATACTTACTTCTTTTACTTCATATTTTGATACATAATCATCTGTCTTTAGATTATAAAGTCCTGTTGTTTTATTTTCATATGCTTTTGTCCCTCCTTTTATATAATTGAAAAAAGGGGAATAAAATACATATTTAGAATCCCATTTTTCTTTATCTTTGACTCTTAACAAACCAGTAAAATTGTTAAACAAATATATATGTTCAGAACCGTCAAAAAAAATTACCCTACCAACTGGCTGTTTATCACTCCCGCCTGATTTTTCAATAATAATATCGCCGTGCCTCAAATATTTTTCTTCAATATTCTTTTTAGAAATCTTTCTGGTTACAATGTTTTCATAATTGACACTGCCTTCATTAGTAAAATTAGTTGTCCTCAGAACAGGTATTCCTGTCCCCCAGTATCATCAGTTCCCCATTCTCCTGACAAAGCTTTTCCTGTAATCTCGATTAATTTTGCCATCATTCATCCCCATAGTTCTGCGCATCATGCTGTCTTCTCTTTTACCGCGTCCAGCTTATACAACGTATCCGGATCTATATCAATACATTTCGTGCTATCCCTATTTCCGGATATATCCCAAGCCAGAGTATCGTTCATTATAGTACAGGTTTGTATAAAATATTCAATTTCTCTTAAGACAGAAAATACTTCCTTCTCCAACAATGGTTTTACATCATAACACACGATTTTACCATCTTCAAAATAGACATACACCGTATATTCTTCCGTAGGAACAACCTGAACAATTTTAGGAAACATATCCACCCTCCTCTACATCAATGGCGCAATTTTATCAAGCGGCTTACCATCCTTAGCTAATTCCCAATTTTGCATTAACTCATCCTGGTGCAGTACGCACCACGCCAAAATCAACTTTAACTGTCTTGACGGCAACGCGCCTTTTATAACTCTTGCTTCATCAATCTCCACCAAAGCCTTATTTCCATTATATTCTGCATGAAAATGCGGCGGGTTATGGTCATCATAATACATTGATATTCTTATTCCAAAAAACATTGATATTTCCGGCATCCTTTTTTCTCCTTTTTAGTCAAATACAATTTCTTCTTGATTTGTATTATATATGTCAATTTGATTTTGAACATCAATTTCTGATACAATCCAGCCTCTCAGGGTACACGCTTTAACAAAATCTTCGATTCTGTTTATTCCGTTTACTTCGTACAAAGTAATTACCGCGCCGAAATTCAACTCTTTGTCCATTTTTGAAGTCAGCCGCTCTTTAGAAACCACGGAGATTCCCCATAATCGTTCTCCGTAAGATTTTATTGAGCGGTTGGCTTTTAATACTTTAGAAATAAATTTTGTATTTTCCCACTTTCTAAATTCTTTTCTCGATTGCCGCTCATCTGCATATAACCCATCTTCATCTTGAATATTTTCATTTATGTCATCTATTTGGCCATCCGGTTTCACACGCCCAAATTTCAATGATAATTCCCGGTTGGTATAATCCACGCCTTGGGTTCTGCTACATTCCGGAAAATAACACATTGTCGCTCTTGCTATATATGGATATTTATTTTCGTCATCCCGCGGAACCGGGATTGCATAATTTGCTGTTTTATATGATTGCGACGTTCCATACACAATAAACTTTATCTCCCTGCTTTCGGAAGAAAGTATCTTGGATATATTGATCGGAATAACCCCATATCCCAAAACGTCTTTGTTTTTATAAGCCCCTAATTTATAATCCCAGCCTGCCGCGGAATCTATGATCAGCGCCTTTGCCACCTCTCTCGGCAACCCCACAACATCTATCAAATAACATAATTTCCTGCTGATCCAAGGAGCTGCGAATGATGTCCCATATTCATCCATTTCTCCATTTGGAGTATAAACTTTAATTCTTTCGTTATAATCCCCTCCATAATACGAGACATCCGGTTTATTAAAAAACGATAAGATATTCCCTTTTCTTGCATAGCTTGCAGGTGTTCCATCCCGTCGAACTGAATTTACTACAATGGAATTCAATGAATCTGCCGGAGAGCCGACTTTTAGAATCCCTCTTTTTTCACTTCGGCTGTCATTAGTTCCGGAAATAACAAAAATTATATTTTTTTTTGCTTGTAATTCATCTAATATCGCCGCATCATACGATATAAAGTTTCTTGATACCTCATCGTCTGTTCCTAAAGAGAGATTCCACACATGGATATCTGAATTATTCGAAATAATTTCCTTGATTTTTCTTACTAGCCTCACTGTAGATATTCTCTCTTCACATACCCCAAAATGTCTAACTTTAAATCTTCCGCAACCATCATCCAGCCAGGGATTTAATCTTGGCCCGTCTACTATTAACGAGGAAACAGCGGTTCCGTGACTTCTGGCTTTATCTCCAACTGATATCTTTTCAATGTCATCCAAGTAATCTATGTTTTCGACCCATTTGCTGAAATACACATTTTCATCAAGCAATGTATCGATAACACCTATTGTAGGTTCATTGGTTGGATCGGGAATATCTATTTTTTCTTCTTTATCCTTTTCTTTTATATCCGCCAATGTAATTTGGGAGAGGTCAGAAGATACCATTGAGATAAGATACGGTACATTCATTTCCAAAAAATCATACAGCTCTTTATTTACAGAAATTGTATCGTCACCATAAAAATAGTATCGATATTTTACATCATCAACCTTAAGCTTTTCCAAGAGCCTGGCAACTGACAATTCCGTCTTATAGAATGTCACCAAAAAAGATTCTTTTTCCGGAACGTTTGAGATATGTGGCACAGAACAAGAATCAACCGCCGAACAATCTACTATGATATTTCGGAGTTTGCTTTTTGAAAGGCCATATCCGTCATACTTCAACTTATTTTTCGGTTCATTAAAATTGTTCGACGTAGCTTTTCCCTTTAACTTCTCATTCAAAAATGTCTTTACTTTTTTTAAATCTTCTATGGTATTTTCTATGGTTCCTTTATCCACATAATACGTTATAATATGATTTTCCTGGCCTTCCGAAGCATCGGAGAATCTTGCTCCAACCACCATATCGTTTGTTTTCTTCCCCGGAGGTTTTAATAATTCCTGAATTCTATTGGATTTTGCTATAATATCATTGTAATTGACATCCACTAAAATATTTTCCAAAAGCTTTGGGGAGTTTTTATAAAACCGCAATATGGTTCTTAAATCATCGGTTATATTTTGAATCTTCTCCACTGTAGTCTCTGCATACGCTCTTAAATTCCTTACATTCGGGCGTTGATTGTTCTTTTCGTTCGAGAATCTCAGCTTCACTTGCAAAATCTTGTTCATCTAATCTTCCCTCAACTTCCTTGAAACGCTGCTTTTCGGTACTCTTGTTAAAATTTCTATCTCCCTTACTGTATACCCCTCGTCACTTAGTTCTTGAAGTTGTGATTCTTCATCCGCCGGGTTCAGTGCAAGATAAATTTTTCGCAGATAATCATACTCATTTGTTTCATCACTAAATGCAACAGCCGTTTTAATTATTTGTTTTAAATCCCCAGGATACGGGATTTCCCGCATGTTTTTTAATATTTTATGAAACAGCTTTATATCCCTTCTGGAATTGCTGGCCTTTCTCAAGCTCGCAGTCAGCATGGAATCGGCAATCTCGATAAGTTTTTCTTTGTTATACCGATCAAATGATATTGTTGCGTCAAATCTTCGTATTATAGCCTTATCGAATTTCTCAAACAGATTTGTTGTTGCAATAAGCACAATATTTTCATTGAGCACTTCCAACTCTCTTAAAAAAACCGAAGTAACCCTTCCCATTTCTCTTAAATCATTGCTATTAACCCTATCCAAAACCAAAGAATCAATTTCATCAAAAACAATAATTACTTTCCCATACTGTAAATGGTTAATCTCATCGAATAGCCGTGCGACATTTTTTGCGGTTTCCCCGAGTCTGCTGTCAATAAGTTGTTCAAAATCAACTGATAAAATATCTCGTTCCAGTATTCTTGCAATCTGATATGCCGATTCCGTTTTCCCCGTACCCGGCTTTCCATAAAAAAGGAATTTAGATAAACCCGCCTTATTACTGATAGCTCTCGTAATTCCTATTATATCCTGCTCTATCGCATCTGACAAAAATAATGGGTTGCTTGAATAATTTACTTTTCTTAAATATGCTAAATTTTTATAGCTCGCCTGTGGCACATAGAAATTGGCTGTAGAAATCAACTCCATAAGATACCGGGCAACTGTTTCGTCTCCCCTGGCCTCAAAAGCACGTGCAATCGTTGCAACTTCACTCACGAATGCATCTTCTTTTTTTTCAACATGATATTTAACCAGATTTATTAAATTTTGTTTTTTCATCTCTTCCACCTCTGAGGAAAGCATATCACATTCAGGGACAAAAATCAATATTTTGGGACATTGTATTGAATTTATGTTAATTTCTATTATTCCAACTCCTCTTTCTCCAGCAATTCCTCCACCAGTTTTCTGCGGATAGCTTTATGAGCATTGGAAGAGCCAAACAGCACACCATTCGGTACGATACAGGCACATCTTCCGCCTGTTATCATACGGTTTCTTCTCCTTGTCCCACACATAGGCAGTGTAACGGCCGCCTCCGATTTTTCAATCGAATAGAGAAGAATTATCTTCTCCCTCTCGCCGCGCGCCCCGCATGCTGCGTCAGCGGCTAATTTCCTTATACTCCCCTGTGTAATCGAATAGAGGAAAAACCTTTCCCCTACTCGCCACGCGCCCCGTGAGCCGCCTTAGCGGCATATTGCCTCTGCACGGGGCTGTGCATATAAAAAACACCGTACTGATTTCTCAGTACGGTGTCCGCTGGGCTGCAAGGATTCGAACCTTGAAATGCTGGAGTCAGAGTCCAGTGCCTTACCATTTGGCGACAACCCATCAGTTACATCCCTGCAACGAAATATAGTATACACGAAAACTTTTTATTTTGCAAGCCCTTTTTTCGTTTTTTCTCCACAATTATTTAAAAAATCTCTTTCTCCAGAAATGTACGTTTTACTGTCTTGTATCCAGCATGTAGCTCATCTCATGCCACTGCTCCCCTCCCCAGGTGGAATTGGCGATTCCCCGGTCATCAAAGCCCATCTTCTGGTACATCTGTACTTTGTCTTCCAGGCAGGTCAACACCACCATATGCCTGCCCTTCTCCCGTTCCCTGTGAAGGTACTGGCGCATAATTTCCCTTGCCAGGCCTTGTCCCCGGTATTCAGGAAGCACGTCCAACCCCAAAAGCATCACATTCCTGCCTTTTGGATTGTGGAGGCCGGCGTCTTTAAAAAATTCATCCCGGAAAGACCGTTCGTCAGTGGCAATCCCGTTTAAAAAACCGGCTATTTTTCCCGTGCGCTTATCAACTGCTGTCAAAAACAGTTCCGATACCTTTGCGGTACGCTCACATATCATCTTCTCCGAACAGGCTTCATTGGGCGGAAAACAGATATTTTCTATCCTGGCCGCCTGTTCTCCTTCTTCAGGACCAATATTCCGAAACTCAAACCTTTCATGGAGATTGCCAGCAGAAAACCCGCATTGATTCAAAGTTCCTTCTTTCTGTGTCGCTTCTTTCCCACTCTTCTTTTCTGTCATCATTTTCTCCTGCCCTATTCTCCCACATAGCTTTTATCAATGGTAATCACACACCGGATTCGCCTGTCATAATCTTTAAGACGTTCTTCCAAAACAGCAGTGACATGTTCTACTTCCCTGTCGGCCATCTCATAAGGGACCACGATATCAAAAAACAGCTGCACCTGCCGGCGCCCGTCCGCCAGGCGGAAATCATGGAGCGTAATCCGCCCGTCCAGCTCATCAAGAATATTTAAAACAACTTCCCTGTACTCTTCACTGACCACATCCCCGCACTCCACCGGATCCATATGGATAACCAGAAGCACTCCAAGCTGTTCCTTGGCCTCCCTCTCAATCTGGTCGATGATTTCATGGATTTCCTCCATACTTTCATGGGCATCTACTTCCGCGTGAATGGAAGCCATATTGGTGGAAGGGCCGTAGCTGTGGACCAGAAGGTCATGGGTTCCCAAAATCCCCGGATAGCTTTCTGTAAACTCCTTGATCTTCCGGTAAAGAGAAGGGTCGATGGCCTCCCCGATCAAAGGTTTCAGCGTGTCTTTTGCAATTCCGATACCGGCCAGGATGACTGCCACCGACACGGCCATACCGATAAAACCGTCGATGTTGATCTTAAATATTCCATAGAGGGCGACGGAAACGATAGTTGCTGAAGTCACCAGCACGTCCCCCAGAGAGTCCGCCGCAGTGGCTTCCATCACCCTGGAATCAATCCTTTTCCCCAGCTTTTTATTGAAAAAAGCCAGCCACAGCTTTACCGTAACAGACAGTGACAAGATAATTACGGATACTACATGGAAACTCAATTCTTCCGGATTCCTGATTTTACCAAAAGAAGTTTTCATAAAAGTCCAGCCCACCTCGATGACCAGAAAAGAAACGATCAGGGCTGCCACATATTCAATCCGCCCATGTCCGAAAGGATGGTCTTTGTCTGCAGGGCGCTCTGCCATCTTTACCCCCACGTAGCTGATGATGGAGGAAGCTGCATCCGACAGGTTATTGAAGGCATCCGACAGGACAGAAATACTGTTGAGGAAAAGGCCTACGGTAAGTTTTACGGCAAATAAAAGCAAATTGCAGAAAATTCCCACTCCACTGGCCAGAATCCCGTATGCAGTCCGCACTTTGGCTCGTTTTACCTGATTATAATCTTTCACAAATCTGCGGACCAGAAATTCCGTCACAGCTGTCTCTCCTCTCTGCTTTGGCGCCAGAAAACGCCTAATATTTCACTTCCATCAAAGTAAGCCCTTTAGCCGGAGCCATTTTTCCCGCCATCTGCCGTTCTCCTGTCTCCAGGATTTCCGGCATCTCCTCAGGGCGGCGAAAGCCCTGGCCACATTCCACCAGGGTTCCCGTCATAATCCGTACCATATTCTGAAGGAATCCATTCCCCTCAAATGTCAAATCGATCTCAGTCCCGCCTGCAGTTTTCTCAATATCAATACGGGTAATTTTCCGAACCGTGGACTTCTTCATATGGCGGTTTCCGCAAAAACCTCTAAAATCATGCTGCCCCACCAAAAATGAGGCTGCTTCCCTCATTTTATCCATATTCAATTCCCCATCCGGCTGCCACACGTATTTCCTGTCAAACACCGGTTTCCCATTTCCCACATACAACCGGTAACGGTAGATTTTACCCACGGCGCTCAAACGGCTGTGAAACCGCTCCGAAGCAGTCTTTAAATGAACCACTGCAATATCCTCGGGAAGGTATCCATTGATGGCCGCCTGAAGTTCTGCCTCCGAACAAGTCGTGTCCATCCGGAAATTGGCCGTCTGTCCCAGGGCATGGACGCCCGCATCCGTCCGGCCGGAGCCATGGACTAAAATCGCAGAACCTGCCATACGGGAAAGCAGTGCTTCCAGCTTTCCCTGTATGGTATTTTCCGTATTTGCCTGCTTCTGCCAGCCGTCATAGCGGCTCCCGTCATAACTGATGATGATTTTATAATTTTTAATCATGCCGCTCACGCTTCATCTATGGCTTTTCCAATATCATGGCGCATATATTTATTTTCAAAGTCCACCCACCGGGCCGCTTCATAAGCATTGGCACGGGCCTCTTTTAAATCGTGGCCTTTTGCCGTCACACCCAGCACACGTCCGCCGTTTGTGACAATCCCTTTCTCCGTACGCTTTGTCCCTGCGTGGAACACGTAATAGCCATCGTCTTCCTTCGCTTTTACCGTATCCAGGCCCCTGATGACAAAACCCTTTTCATATTTTACCGGGTAACCGTCGGAGGCTAACACCACACAGACTGCCGCATTATCCTCAAACTCCAGCGTAATGTCGGAAAGGGTCCCATCTATACATGCTTCCATCACATCCACGATGTCATTCTTCATCCGGGGAATCACCACCTGGGCCTCCGGGTCGCCGAATCTGGCATTGTATTCCAGGACCCTGGGGCCGTCCTCTGTCAACATCAGGCCGAAAAAGATAATCCCTTTAAAAGTTCTTCCTTCCGCCTTCATGGCATCCACCGTCGCCTGATAGATGTATTTCTGACAGAATTCATCCACTTCTTTTGTGTAAAAAGGGCTGGGGGAAAAGGTTCCCATGCCTCCCGTGTTTAACCCGGTATCACCGTCGCCCGCCCGCTTATGATCCTGGGCGGAAGTCATAATCCGCACTGTGTTCCCATCCACAAAAGACAGCACCGATACTTCGCGGCCCGTCAAAAACTCTTCAATCACCATCTGGTTTCCGGCCGTACCAAACTTTTTATCCATCATGATCTCCTTTACCCCGGCTTTCGCCTCCTCCAGGGTATTGCAGATCAGGACGCCTTTTCCGAGGGCCAGGCCGTCTGCCTTTAAAACAATGGGAAACTTGGCCGTCTCCAGATAGGCGAGGGCCGTATTTGCATCGTCAAAGTTTTCATAGGCCGCCGTGGGAATTCCGTATTTTTTCATTAAATCTTTGGAAAACGCCTTGGAACCTTCCAGGATGGCCGCCCCCTTTCGGGGACCGAATACTCTAAGGCCCTCCGCCTCAAAGGCATCCACCACCCCCGCCACCAACGGGTCATCCATGCCGATCACCGTCAGGTCAATGGACTTTTCCTTTGCAAAAGCCGTCAGGGCCGGAAAATCCAGCACACCGATGGGGACGCACTCCGCGTACTCCTCAATCCCGGCATTACCCGGCGCGCAGTAAATTTTCTCCACACGGCTGCTTTTTGAAATCTTCCATGCCAGGGTATGCTCCCTACCGCCGCTTCCCACAATCAATACTTTCATCGCTTTCTCCCTCATATTCATGGTTCGTCTCCCGGAGGAAACTGGTTTTATCCCTGCTCAGTCTGAAGGACACGTCCGCCCTCCACTTTTATGTTTCCCCCTGCAATCAAATCAATGGCCGCAGGGAGGATTTCCCATTCTGCCTCTTCCATGACGCGAAGCTGAAGGCTTTCCGGCGTATCGTCGTCCTTCACAGCCACTGCCTTCTGAAGAATGATTGGCCCCGTATCTGTCCCTTCGTCTACAAAATGGACTGTGGCCCCTGTCACCTTTACTCCCCGCTCCAGCACATGCTCATGGACTGCCAGCCCGTAATTCCCCGTCCCGCAAAAAGAAGGAATCAGGGACGGATGGATATTAATGATCCTGTTTCTGTATTTCTTTACCAGTTCCTCCGGTAACACCACCAGAAATCCGGCCAGGACGATCAAATCCAGCCTGAAGCTGTCCAGCGTCTCAATGAGCGCCCCATGAAAAGCCTCCCGCGTTTCATAATCCCGCGGAGAAACACTTATGGCAGGAATCCCATGGTTCTTTGCCCGCGTAAGTGCATATGCTCCTGCATTGTTGCTCACAACCACGGCAATCTCCGTATTCCTCACGGCGCCGCTTTCCACTTTATCAATAATGGCCTGAAGGTTGGTTCCGCCTCCCGATACGCAGACCCCAATTCTCAGCATAAAACCACTCCCTTTTCCCCATCTTCAATTCTTCCGATTACGTAAGGGGTTTCTCCTGCCGACCTGATGGCTTCCATGGTCTTATCTGCCTGGGATTCCTCCACAGCCACCACCATTCCGATTCCCATATTGAAGGTATTGTACATCATCTGTTCCTCGATATCCCCATCCTTTTGGAGAAGAGCAAAAATGGGAGGCACCGGATAGCTGGCCTTTTCGATGACTGCCCGTGTCCCCTCCTTTAGCATCCTGGGAACATTTTCATAAAAACCGCCGCCGGTAATATGACTGCAGGCTTTCACCAAAACACCTGCTTCCCGAATAGCCCGAAGGGCCTTCACATAAATCTTCGTCGGCGTCAGCAAGGTCTCCCCCAGGGTAGCCCCCAGAGACTCACAGTACGTATTTAAACTGCCCTCCGACATGGAAAATACTTTCCGCACAAGGGAATATCCATTAGAATGGATACCGGAAGAAGCCATTCCCACCAGTACATCGCCTGCCTTCAGATCTTTCCCATTGATTAAGTCTTTCTGATCCACGATCCCCACCGCAAAACCGGCCAGGTCGTATTCATCCACAGGATAAAATCCCGGCATCTCCGCAGTTTCTCCACCGATCAGGGCCGCCCCTGCCTGACGGCACCCTTCCGCCACGCCGCTCACAATGGTGGCAATCCTCTCCGGCTCATTTTTACCGCAGGCAATGTAATCCAGGAAAAATAAGGGTTCCCCGCCTGCACATGCAATATCGTTCACGCACATGGCGACACAGTCAATGCCAATGGTATCGTGCTTATCCAGGGCAAATGCCAGTTTTAATTTTGTGCCGACGCCGTCCGTACCGGACACCAGTGTGGGATGCTCCATCTTTTTATAAGCATCCATGGAAAATGCACCGGAAAAACCGCCGATTCCGCCAAGTACCTCCGGGCGCATGGTGCTTTGCACATGTTTTTTCATCAGCTCCACGGCTTTATAACCAGCTTCAATATCAACACCTGCATTCTTGTAATTCATCTTTATCCTCCTGTAGGTCTTTATTTCTGGTTTAAGTATTCTTTATAACCAAGTTTGTCCAGCTTTTCCGCCTTTGCCTCCACCTGCTTTTTTAAGTTCTCCGAATATTCCTTCAGCCTTCCAAGAAGAGCCTCATCGGAAACCGCCAGGATTTTAGCAGCCAGAATCCCCGCATTGGCCCCTCCGTTTATGGCAACTGTGGCCACCGGTATGCCGGAAGGCATCTGGACGATGGAATAAAGGGAATCCCTCCCCCCCAGGGATGAGGTGTGCATGGGTACGCCAATGACCGGCAACGGGAAAATTGCCGCGCACATACCCGGAAGATGAGCCGCCATGCCTGCCCCTGCAATGATAACCTTAAATCCTTTTGACTCCGCGGACTTTGCATATTCAAAAAATACGTCCGGCTCTCTGTGGGCAGAAATAATTGTCATTTCATACTCCACTCCCAACTGGGAAAGCACATCAGCCGCCTTGCTCATAACAGCCAGGTCAGAATCACTTCCCATTACAATTCCCACTTTTGCCATAATCATTCTCCTCTCGTTTTTCGTAAACAGACTGACACCTTACTCTATTACAGATTCTCATTGAGCTTTTCCGTTCCCGGAAGCACAAAACGGCCGTCCTTTATGAGCGCTGTCCTCCTGCCGTCTTCACCTATCACTGTAATCTCTCCCAACTCATCATAAGGAATGGTGATATCCGTGTGGCAGTTAAAATACGCCTCCGCCGGGTTCTCCTTCCTCTTGATGGAACATTCATTGTCCCGTGCCACCACTTCCTTCCCGTCAGGATTATAAACCCTGACCTCCTCACTGTGGCTGTAGCAAGTATCCCCGATGGCAAAATGGGGACCCATTTTTTCAATAATCAGGATTTTCAGTCTACTTAAAATATCATATTTTTCCGCCATGGCATAGGCGGCGGTGTTGGTCCCAATGGCGAATTCCCCCATGGGGAGCGCCTTATGATGGTACAGTAAATTTTCCTCAATCAGTTTTTTGTTTTCTTCTTCTGATTCATAATTTTCGCAGGAATATTCCGCTGTCATCCCGTCTTTAAAATGCAGTTGCAGGTTTTTATATTCCACTTCATTCAGATAAATCTGTGACACATGGAGAAGCCCCTCTGTCCCTGGAAGCCTGGGCGAAGTAAAAACCTCTCCCAGAGGAACATTCACATCAGCCAGGCAGTTTTCAAAATTGGTTTCCCGTTTCCTGTCAGAAAGCCTGTGGAGGGCCACCCGAAGCTTTGTCCTGTTGCCATTTTTTCCTGTAACCTCCACAAACTCCCCTTCATCCAGGGCCTCAATCAGCGCTCCCTGGATAGCCTTGTATTCCTCATAATCCAAAGTATTGATATGGATGGTTTCCTTAAAAATCCCTTCAAAATCCCTGCCTATCTCCGGCGTAGGCCAGGAAATAATGGTAAAACTCCGCTCTTCCCCTTTGATATACTGATTTACCAGCTCCGCCGACTGGGAAGAAAGCGCCACCGAAAGCTTTTTCTGCTTCTCACTCAAATGGTATGCTTCCTGTTTATTGACATAAGAAAACGGCGCTTCCCCAAACGTTTCCATCACCGCCGGACCTGCATAAACCGCCGCCAGTTCCTTATATTTCTCATAAGTCACCCGCATGACAGAAAGCTTCCGCTCCTTAAATGCCTTATCCAAAAACAGGGCCTGGTCGAAGCGGTGGTCATACTCATACTGTTTATTGGCATAGGCGCCATAATATCCGATCTTTAAATGTTGCCGCTTATTTGCCGCCCCCACGGCGTCCCTGAATAAAACAGGCGAAAGGCCCATGGCTGCAAACTGCCGGATTGCCGCCCTCAAAATCCGTTCAAAGCCTACACAGTAGCGAAGTTCCACCGTCTTTTTCTTCTTCAGGTCAATCCCCGCCAGCTCAAACCCCCGGCGGTAACCCTCTGTATATACAGAGGCCATCCGCTCAATGGTTTCCTCAGGAAGGCTGTTTAAAAATTCCGCCGTCCGCTTTTCATGATCTGTAATGTACTCACCAAACCTGTATAAATAACGAAGGTCAGATAAATCACTTTCCATTACAATGCGTACCGCAAAGTCCAGGGAACTATCCACCTGCTCCTGTATCCGCCTTGCCACAGTTACATCACAGTAGTCACTGACGTAATAATACAACGCCTCCGTAAGTTCCGACACCAACACATCTTTCGTAAACTCTCCGGCTCTTTCTGCTTCAAACAGATTGTATGCCTCAATAAAAACTTCCAGGCAGGGAACCCATTCCTCCATTCGCCCTTCATAAACATAAGCAATCCCGCCGCGGATTTCCGCTGCTAAAAATGACAAAAGGCGGCCCGCCTCTTCCCCCAGCACACGCACCGCATAGGCAGGATTTGCAAAGCTTCCCTCATAAGCCTCCCCTGAAATGTCTTCATAAAGGGCCTTGTTCCTCCGCTCCAAAACCTCCATCGGAGGAAGCCCTTCCCATCCTTCTTTAAAAAGGGCTCCCCTCACCTCATCCAGAAAAAGGATAAAGGCGGCCTGTCCCCGAAAGTACGCCGCCGCTCCTTCACAGAGGACATTGGGGCAAGTACACTCTTCCAATATCTTTCGGATTCTTTCTGTAGAAAGCTGATACCGCTCTTCCAAAACTGAATATTCCAATTTCCCAACCCCTCTGGCTACTTACATTTTCGTATATTTTTTCTGTATGGCCATAATCCACGCCACCCCCAGTACCAGGCCTGCTCCCAAAAGAAGCACCGACCACTGGGCAAAACCCGCCGTCAGCTGAAGCACCACATCTGCCGCTTCCACAGCCGCCAGCACAAACATGGGAATACTCATCTCCCGGCAGTAAGCCCTCCTGTGTTCCGGCTTGATATCACTCTCCATATTCTTCCCAAGAAAATTCGTCTTTCCGCTGAGGGTCATAATCCCGCCAAAGGCAAAAATCACCAGCATCAAAATACTCCAGATTAAATTAAAATCGTCTCCCATTTTGTTTTTTCCTTTCTACCTGTCGTCCTCAATCCGCCCAAGTTTTGTATTTTTCTCAATCAGCGCTTTTGCATGCTCCCAAAGCTTTTCAGAACCCTCCGGCGTCTTCTGCTGCCGCGCCAGAATCTGGGAAACCCGCACCTGATGTTCTTTCCAGGAACGCCCACCGGACGCATCATTTAAAAGAACCGGCTGGACCTTGTCCAGGGCTGCCGCAAATTTTGCCTCAGGCGTCTCTCCTTCCTCGAACTCCTCCCACAGCCTCCGAAAATATGATTCCTGATCCTCCGGCAACAGCCCGAACAGCCTGTCCGCTGCCTTCACTTCCCGTTCCCGCTTCGTCACATTCCCCTGTTCGTCATAGGCATAAGTATCTCCCGCATCGATCTCGATGATATCGTGGATTAAAACCATCACCATGGTTTTGGCCACATCGATGGATTCTGTGGCGTACTCACTGAGAAGGGCGCACATGAGCGCCAGATGCCAGGAATGTTCCGCATCATTTTCTTTTCTGCTTCCGTCAGAAAGATAAGTCTGCCTGAATACCTGTTTGCTCTTGTCCGCCTCCAGAATAAAACGAAGCTGTTTTTCCAGACGCTTCTCCGTCTCCATATCCTCACCTCCCGAAAAATACCGTTCCTAAAGGGTAAGCCCCCAAATATAAATTGCCAAAATCCCTCCGATTGTCAGCACATTCAGCGCGACGGCAATTTTGGAAAGAACCGGAAAGCTCTCTTCGCTGCCCCTCCGGTGCATATCATAAACCGGGATTACGACTCCGATTATATTAAAAAACAAGGCCAAAAAACCCAGGGCCGCAATATTGCCTCCTCCATGCCCGTAAGTCCGGAAGGCAATCCAAAAAGCCGCCACCAAAATTAAAAGAGAGGCGACACAGATCAGAATCGATACCATCCCTGCCATGGAGAATTTCATCCTAAATAGCTTCATTCTCTTTCTGTTCAATCTCATTCTCCTTTTTCCTGCCGTCCCTCATGAATCTGGCGCCTTAAAGATACCGCAGCCAAAAAACATAAATAGCCGAGAAAGCCTCCCAGCGTATTTAACAGAAGGTCATCCACATCAAAGCTCCCCCGCATGGAAATAAGCTGCACAGTCTCAATACACAGGCTGCAAAGCAGGCTCAAAAGCGTAACCACATGCCATTTCCTGTTGGAAAACCGCAGCATGGGAAGAATAAACCCAAAAGGCATAAAAGCGGCCACATTCCCAAAAAGATTCATGCCCGCATTTATGGGGCCCAGCACATCCCAATAGCGGATACACCGTCTGATTTCCAAAAAAGGTTCCAGGTTATACCGATAACCCTCCGCCGTTTCAGTCCTCCCCAGGGATTCTGCAAAAAACATAAAATAAACAAGGCCCGCCAAATAAAAAGCGAACAAAATCCAGCCAACTTTTCGGATGGTTTCAGTTTTTATACGATTTTCCAATTACATCCACCCTCGTCAAAACGTAATGTCCGATTTCCGCTTTAAAAGGACCGCGCCATTGATAATACTGCAGATTCCCACCACATTCGCCACCACAATCATAACAATCCCCATGGCAATGGAAAATCCACCCGTATGCTTCATGGTCTTATATATCTTTTCACTCATTGGCCTTCCTCCTTATTCTTCCGCGCCATACTGTTCATAATATGCGTCAATGGAATTCTTTAATGTATCGTCGATGATGATTTCCCCTTTATAAGGCCGGTTATACAGATGCTCCACCACTTCAGCCATGGTGACAATGGCTGTTGTCTCCAGGCCATACTTTTCATGGATTTCCCTCAGGGCCGATTTCTTTCCCTGTCCCCGCTCCATCCTGTCCACGGAAACCACCAGGCCAAGGACATCCACATCCCCCTGCGCCCGGATGATCGGAAGTGTCTCTCCGATGGAAGTGCCGGCAGTGGTCACATCTTCAATGATCACTGCCTTGTCGCCGTCCCCTATGGGGCCTCCCAAAAGAATCCCCTTGTCCCCATGGTCTTTGATTTCCTTCCTGTTGGAACAATACCGGATATCTGCGCCATATGCTTCCGAAAGGGAGATGACCGCCGCCGCGCTTAAGGGAATCCCTTTGTAAGCAGGCCCAAACAGCACGTCAAAATCCGTACCGAACTTGTCCGCAATGGCCTTCGCATAATAATCGCCCAGTTTCTTTAACTGTCCTCCCGTGCGGTAAAATCCCGTATTGATAAAAAACGGGGTTTTTCTCCCGCTTTTTGTGACAAAGTCCCCAAATTTAAGGACCTTGCAGTCTACCATAAATTCAATGAATTCTTTTTTATACGCTTCCATGTATCGTTTTCTCCTTATTTTATCGGCTTTTTAAAGCCCCTGCCGCAAGACAGTTATACTAAAGTATAGCATTAATCCATTTTTCTTTCAACCGACAAATCGTCTAAATACAAATGCCTCTTATTCCTGCCTGTACTTCCAGACATCTTCACACAACAAATAATCCAAAGATTTAATATGTTCTTTCAACAAGGTATCCGTTTTCATTACAGGACGTAAATCACAATAATATACACCGTCTAACGGATTCAGCCCAATCGTATATGCCTTAAAATGCCCTGTCAAAAACGTCTGCCCGACTTTATAATTTGGTTCTTGCCCTGCCCTTTGGACATCATGTAAAAAGACTGCAAAATGAGGAGTATCCGTATCTGTCAATCTATTATACATTAACTTATCAAGGAAAATCTTATCAATCCGGTCTTTACTCGATGTCTTCACTGAACCAACCGCAACAATTTCCCCGTTTATCTTTATTTCAATATCATTTTGATATTTCATTTGTTCTTTAGATTGTGGTATAGGTACATTCAGTGTTTCAGAATCAATCGTAAACCCCATTTGACACATTATCATCTGCATAAGTCTTTCAAATAAATCTCCGTTTACTTTCCGGGAAGTATTTGTTTTTGACGCTGGAAGTGCATCCAAAGCACAGCCTATTGCTTGCTGTGTTGTATAAATAAATCTGTTTACATTTTTTCGTTTAATTATATCATCTCTTATATCCTTAATATTTTCTAAAATATATCCAAAATCCGAAGCCAGGTTCTCATAGTCCCAAAGCTTAAAAAATAAGTCTCCATTTATCGGACGCGTGATATTATATTCTCCATCCCTTCTATATTGAAAGAATCTATAATTTGTCTCATTTTGGGCTATTATCTCCGCCTGCAGCTCTGTTTCAATAAACTCTAAGTAATATTTAGCAAACTCTATGTACTCCTCAATTTTCGAAAATCTTCTTTTCTCCGATACCCACGACATAATTTCCCACAATGTTTTCATCTGATAGTCTCTCTCCTTGCTATAACTGTTTTGTCGAATTGGATCCATTCATCTATTGATTTTTCCTGTACATTCTTTAATCTGGCTATTGCCCATTTCAAATATTCTTCTTTATTATCTATGCCTATCCATTCCCTTCCTAATTGTTTCGCACATACCGCCGTTGTCCCGCTGCCCACAAATGGATCCAAAATAATATCCCCCTCATTGGATGACGCTAATATGATTTTCCTTAACAATTCTTCCGGTTTTTGAGTTGGATGGGGTGTTTTTTCCCACATTCCATTACAAGTTGTTGGAATTTCTATTACATCTTTTGGCTTTGCCCCCAATGGATGAGGTGTCCATTCTCCTCTTTTTTTTCCGTTCCCATATTGGCTTGTTTCAGCCTGTGGATGTGACGGATATTTCAATGTATGCGAATTATAAGGAATCCGCACAGAATCCACATTCATGATATGATCTTTTGATTTTCTCAGGCATAAAATACTTTCGTGGCTCCTTCCCCAGTCGTTTCCTAAATTCGCTTTGTTTTTATAATGCCATATCAGCCAACGGCAATTATAAAAATATTTCATAGCTGGGTGATGAATATCTGCTAAAATCTCTGAAAATCCACAAACATACAAAGTACCATTCGATTTTAATATACGGCTCGCTTCTTTAATCCATCTGCGGGAAAATTTTATATATTCCTCCTGGCTTTCAAAAGTATCCCAATCCGCTTTTTTTATAGAATATGGAGGGTCTGCAAAAATCATATCTACAGAAGCATCCCTTATTCTCTTTAAAATCTCTAAACTATCACCTTTAAATAAGCAGCCCTTCTCTTCACTATAAAAAAATTCCGGCGCTGTCTTTTTTACAGCAGACTGATATTTCATAAATGTTATCTGCTCCATATTAATCTTCTCCACTCATTATAACTTCCTATATTATTAGCATATTTTCTATTATACTACACAAACCCTTCCATGACCATTCTTAAATTTTCCACTGCAAAAGGAGACTGCCGCATAAGCGGCAATCTCCCTTTCCTTCTCAAATATTCTCATCCTTTAAAACATCCACCACGTTGGCCCTCTTAATTTTCCTGGAGGAATACCACATGGTAATTCCCACCACCAGCATTACGCTTAAAACAGCGATAAACACCTGGTTCCACAGGATGTAAAATCCCGTATCAATGGCGCTGGCAATGGCAGCATAAATACCAAACATCAGAAACAGTCCGATGGGCAGCCCGTAAAGCAGGGCTTTCAGCCCGTAAAACACACTTTCATAGGCAATCATCCTGTTAAACCGCCCGGGATCCATACCCACCGACTTAAGCATCGCATATTCCCTGCGCCTTAAAGCCATACTGGTGGAAATGGTATTGAAAATGCTGGTGATACAGATGAGGGCTGTCAGAATGATAAATCCATATACAAACACATTGATCAGCAGCAGGACATTATTTGCACTCTCCATCTCTTCCTTGTAGCTGTAAGCAAAAAGGTTCCCTTCATCTTGCTGCATGGCCTTTAATTCATCCATCACAAACTCATAGTCGTCACTCATGATCAGAAGTTGCCGCTCACCGCCGGCGTCGTATTCGCTACGGTCAAGCTTCACGACATTCTCAAAAGTTGTATACACCAGAATATTATTGATATCATCATTGTAACCACCTCCCAGGGGTAGCTCTGTCGTCACTCCCGCCACATCCATTGTAAATGGAGTCAGTACATCTACAAAGTCACTGTCGTCTTCCCTCACAATCACACCTTCCGCCGACAGCTCTGAATTCTTATCGACCGTGGACCACTGAGTCCCTTCAATGCGATCTCCAATTTCCACGTCCCAGGTTTCTTTCCAGGAACGGCGTCCCCCTGTCATATCGCCCCTCCTGTTGATCAGGATAACCCCTGTCTTTGACTGGTCGAAAAGCATTTCCTTATCTGCCCCAACCTGATCTGCAAAGGCCATAAGGTTTTCCTCATCCATTCCCACCACATTCATATTCAGTAAGTAGGGGCCCATATCCTTTCCGCCCAGTTCCACACTTCTATTTTCTTCAAATACTTTTTTCGATTCTTCATTGAGTCCCCGTCCATCTGTCACAAAAATCTGTGCCCAGGTATTCACCTGTGTTACACATTCTGTAATATGGCCTATGGCCTTGACCTTTGCCACCCTTGCTTTCAGGTTCTCTTCCCTTGCCTGTTCCCCTTCCTCCGGCTCTTCTCCGGGAGCCGCTGAGGCCACATCTCCTTCCTCGTAATTGGGGTCGGGATAGACCGTCACGGATATATCCGGCGGATTGGCTGAATCTACCCCCATCCCCATCCGGTAGGCCCCTTTCAGGTAAGCAGTAAAGGAAGCCACACTCAAATACAGGGCAATACAGAATATCAGAGAAAGCACGGTTGCCCGGTAGCGTTTCTTATTCCGTTTCAGATTCTTTAACGCCAGTTCCCCCTCAAAACCAAACAGCTTTCTGGTGAGTTTCAAGGTTTTCACCTGCTTTGTGGACAGTTTAATGTCCTGGTTCTGGCGTATGGCTTCCACAGGAGTGATTTTCGACGCCCGTTTTGCGGGAATCCAGGCCGACACAAAAATCGTCACCGCCGCCAGGATAACTGCGCCCAGGATTCCGGGCCAGGAAACAATGACCCGCATGGTAACACTTTCCATCCCAAGGCTGAAACCGAAGGTACTGCTCACCAACCCTTTAATACATTTTGTGGTGACAAATACGCCTGCAAATCCCAGGAGGAGCCCCAGAGGAATACCGATGAGCCCCAAAATAACGGCCTCCGTAAAAACAGAGTTACGTTTTTGCTTTTTGGTGGCCCCCACACTGGCCAACATCCCCAGGTAACGGCTCCGCTCTGAAATAGAAATGGCAAAGGAGTTGTAAATAACCGCCACAGAACCGGCTGCCACAATCAACATCATCACCCATTTGACCCTGTTTAACATGGTGACAATCTGGCTGTTTCCGGAAAGCATATAAAAGGAAAGAAGACCGTTATTAAAATAATGCTCCAACGCAAGATCTGAGGCCTTATTATCTCCCCAGGCAAACAGGTCGTTACTTAAGGTATTCATCTGAACCCCTACTGTCACGGTTTCGTCAGCCCCAAGCCGGTCTACATCCAGCCAGGTAATGGCCGTATAGGAACCTTGGCTGTAGCCTTCAAAGCTGGGGCGCGCGATGATACCCACCACCGTATAAGTCTCTTCATGGGTATTTTCCAGGCTTTCCTCCCCTTCATAATAAGGGTAATAAACAGGCGCCTCTTCCTCTCCTTCTGTCGTGTGAATCATCCTGATGCCCGGATTCAGAGTAATGGTGTCACCCACCTTCCAGTCAATCCCTCCATTTGTTTCCAAATGCTTTGGAAGGACAATCTCCCCTTCTGCCTGTGGCAACCTCCCCTCCATCAGTGTTAGGGGGTATTCTTCCATGGCCCCGTCACTGTAAGCACGGATAGCCAGATAAGGCTTTGCCTCGTTTTCACAGCCTTCCAGGAGGGCTGCGCCTACCTCCTTGCTGATCAGGGTCTTTTTCACTTCCGGGTCTTGTGTGATTTCTGAAATCTTCTCTTTGGGAACATCCTCAAAGTTTACGTGCCATTCTCCGTCCGTGGCAATTTCCTGCTGGCGCATCATATCCAGGAAAGATTCTGCAAAAGCGGAGATAGCCATAATAAGCGCCACGGAAAGCATGATTCCCAAAATCGTGACAATGGTTCTTTTCCTGTTTTGTTTTAAATGCTGGATTGTCACCTTGCTTACGATATTCATAATGATGCCTCCCCCCGCCAGCCGGTTTCCCTGGCTCGGCTCTGTCTGCCCGTCTGCCACTGGTCACCGGAAATCTGCCCGTCCTCAATGGATATTACACGGTCGGCCTGCAGGGCAATCCGCTCATCGTGGGTAATGATCACCAAGGTCTGATGGTACTTTAAATTGGATTCCTTTAAAAGCTCCACAATTTCCGCACTATTCCTGGAATCTAAGTTTCCCGTGGGTTCGTCAGCCAGCACAATGGCCGGATGATTAATCAAAGCGCGTCCGATGGAGACCCTCTGCTGCTGCCCGCCGGAAAGCTGGTTGGGCAGATGGTTCATCCTTTTGGACAATCCCAGTACCCGCGTCAGCTCTGTCAGATATTTTTCGTCCGGCTTCTGCCCGTCTAAAAGAAGGGGGAGCGTTAAATTTTCTTTCACATTCAGCACCGGAAGCAGATTATAAAACTGATAAATCAGACCAATCTGCCTTCTTCTGAAAATTGCCATTTTCGTTTCATTCAAGCTGTAGATGGGCGTCCCGTCGATGATAACCTGGCCGGAGGTGGGACGGTCTACGCCGCCCAGGATATGGAGCAGTGTGGATTTCCCGGAGCCTGACGGCCCCACAATGGCCACAAATTCTCCTTTCTCCACAGAAAAGGACACATCTCTCAGCGCATCTACCCTGGTGTCTCCCACTCCATAAGTCTTACACAAATTTTCCACTCGTAATACTTCCACCTTTGATTTCCTCCATGATTTATTATGAAAACTACCGATACTTTTCTGACCTGGTTTTATCTTACCACCCCAATATGACATTCCAGTGACAGCTTTGGTGACATTTTCGTCATTTTCAAATAAGTTAAAAAATATAGAAACTTTATATCAATTTCAGGCGCCGGTATTCCCTGGCCGTCATATTGTAATACCGTTTAAAGGCAGCGCAAAAGTGTTCTGTGGAGGAATATCCCAATGCCTCGGCTATGGAAGATATGCTCATATTCCCGTCCGACAGCCAAATGGCAGCAGCAGCCATCCTGGCTTCCGTTTTTTTCTGGAGGAAGGTTTTTCCGTAGTGTTCTTTTAAAAGCCGTTCTGTCTGACGGCAGCCAACGCCAAGGCGGCCTGCCAGGTCTTTCAGAGAAAGATTTTGATATTCATAAAGAAAATATTCCTCCAAAATAATAAACTTGCTGTCGGAAGGGTTTGACGGGCCAAAATGTGTGGCGGCCTTTTGTTTCTCTTCATAATTCCGTACCGTATGGATGACAAGCTGGGTGAGAAGCGCTTCCACCTGCTGCATATAGCCGGTGTACTGATTTTCCAGTTCCCGGAATATCTGCCCCATGATTCCGGAAACATTCTGGCGGTCTTTCCCAAACCAGAAAGGGGTTTCTTCAAACAGACGGATGATGGAAGATTCCTGTTCCTCAGGACTTTGTTTCCTATATAAATGTTTCCGACTCAGATTCAGATACACGCAGTACTCACACATGGGATCTTCGGCAGAGGGAATTTGTTCATGTTCTATGTGGGGGCCGGTGACATAAAGCGTATTGGGCACAATATTATAGAGTGTCCCATTGATTTTCACATAGCCAAAGCCCGACGGGATATAATGGATCTCATAGCTGTGGCTGCCGTGGCTGTGGTTTGGAATGGTCCGAAGGAGGCGCTCAAACACAATGCTGGGTGCGCAGAAATTTCTCTGTTCCACCGAAAAACGGATATTTAAATCATTATAACCTTCTCTCATACATCCCCCTTCCCGCCAGGATATTTCCGGCGCTTCTGCTTTTACCAAAAATCATTTTGTCGCCATTATAACATTCCTTCTGATAAAAGACAATAAAACTGCGAATATACGACATTAACTCCATAAAAATGTCTTGTTTCTCTCTTAAAACCCTGGGCAAAAAAGAGGTATAATACAACTATTGAAGAGTTTCATTAAAAATATACAAAGAGAATATGGAGGTAGGGGACATGGAAAAAATGCTGGGTGCGATTTTACCAGGAAACAGCAGCGTTGAGCTGAAAGAGTTTGAGGTTCCAAAACCAGGGCACGGCCAGGTACTGATTCAGACAAAGGCGACAACCATCTGCGGCAGTGATATCCGCTGTATTTACCGGGAACACGTGGGGAAAGGGCCGGAAGGGTATATTCCGGGAACTGTGGCCGGGCATGAACCCTGCGGTATTATTGTAGAAGAAGGTGTGGGGTTAAAACGGTTCAAAAAGGGCGACCGGGTTATCGTCTATCATATTTCCGGCTGCGGCGTATGCAATGATTGCCGGAGAGGATATTATATTTCCTGCCAGAGTGAACACCGCCAGGCATATGGCTGGCAGAGAAACGGCGGGATGGCGCCCTATATCCTGGCAGAGGAAAAGGATCTGATCGCCCTCCCCGATGAACTGACATATAAAGACGGCGCACAAGTGGCCTGCGGTTTCGGCACCGTATATGAAGCCATTGAAAAAATCGGCGTCTGTGGAAACGATGCCGTGCTGGTGACAGGCTTAGGGCCGGTGGGACTGGCTGCCCTGATGTTGGCCAAAGCCATGGGCGCAGAAAAGACCATCGGAGTGGAAATGAATGATTACCGGATTGACCTGGCAAAGAAACTGGGTCTTGTGGATTATGTATTTAAGCCCGGAGAAGATACCCTGGAGCAGATTTTCGCAGTTACCGGAGGACATGGCGTAGAGCGCGCGCTTGATGCCAGCGCCAGCGATCCGGGCAGACAGCTTGCAATCCGCGCCACCAGATCTTGGGGAAAGATTGCCTTTGTGGGTGAAGGCGGCACCTGCAGCTTTACGCCCAGCCCCGACATCATCCATGGCCAGAAAACCATCTATGGTTCCTGGGTAACATCCCTTTGGAAAATGGAAGAGCTGGTAGAACGGCTGGTACGCTGGGGAATCCATCCCGAAGACCTGGTCACCCATGAATTCCCGCTGGAAAAAGCCGGTGAGGCATATGCGCTGATGGCCGGCGGACAGTGCGGAAAAGTGGCCGTCGTATTTTAAGGAGGATATGTTTTGGGAAAGAGATATGCAGCATACGTAGGATCTTACACATATATCGGAAACAGCAAAGGCATCACCATCCTTGACGTGGATGCTGAAAAGGGAACCATGACAAAGCGAAAAGAAGTCAGGGTAAACAATGCTTCCTACGTTTCCGCTTCCAGGGACGGCACCAGGCTTTATTCCATCGCCGATGACGGTATCGTCAGCTACCGGATTCTTCCAAACGGGGATCTGGAACGTATGGGAATCGCCACCATCCGCGGCATGAGGGGCTGCCATATTTCCACCGATGCCGCTAAACATTATATGTTTGTATCCGGCTACCATGACGGAAAGGTGACAGTCCTCCGGGTAAACGAAGACGGAAGTGCAGGCGAAATCACCGACGGTTTTTATGACAAGGGTATCGGCAGCATTGCCGAGAGAAATTTCCGTCCCCATATCAGCTGTTCCCGCCTGACGCCTGATGAAAAATTTTTATGTGCTGCAAACCTGGGTATCGACCAAATTAAAATTTTCCGTTTCAATAAAGATACGGGAAAAATCAAACTGGTGGACGCTGTCCGTTGTGAGCTGGAATCAGCTCCCCGCTTCCTCCGGTTCTCCAATGACGGAAAATTTATGTATGTGATTTCAGAGTTGAAAAATTATATCTCCGTCTACTCCTATGATGGGAGCACCGGATATCCCAACTTTGAACTTTTGCAGACGATTCCCACTGTTGGAAAAAAACACAGCAATGTCAACGCAGCAGCAGCCCTGCGGTTCAGCCATGACGGAAAACTGGTGCTTTGCTCCAATGCAGGGGACAACAGCATCGGCATTTATGACCGGGATGAAACCACCGGCCTTCTCACTCAGAAAGTGGTACTCCCCATCAGCGGAGAGTACCCCAAAGACATCGGAATGATGCCCGGCGGCAAACACTTTTATTCTGTCAACCACGAAACCAGCACCATGACCTTCTTTACGCTGGTTCCTGAAAAAAATTATTTCTATATGCATGCCGCTCCCCTGCGGATTGACCAGCCCAACTGCTGCGCCCTGGTGGAGCTGCCGGAAGAATAACCAAAAACTATCTTAAAGCGGATGGCCCCGTCAGCCACTTGCCTCCCGTCCACGTTGATTTTTGGGTTTTGTTGCGCCGCTTATCGCCGTCTGCCGTCGCTTCCATAGAAGACAGTCAGCGAGGACAGACGCCGCTATGCTCACAAAACCTGCAAAATCTGCCTATCGGACGGGAGGCAAGTGGCTGGCGGGGCCACAGCATATGGATTTTGTATATTCTCGTCAAACGGCAGGGCGGCTTCGAGGCCTGTGCATTGGCGTGGATGTTAAAATTTCTTAATGTTCTGCTGTATATCCGGCAATTTCCGGACAGGATGTCCGGAAAAGGCTTATGCCGCCATGGACGGCGGGTCATAAGCCGGTTGCCAATTTTTATTCCGTATGAATCAGAACATTTAGAAATTTAACATTCACGTCACCAGCACAGGAATCGAAGCCCCCTGCCGTTTGACAGGATATGCAAAATTCAGCGTCCAATCAGGTCAACAGCCTCCTGGACGCTGCTGACACCGATGAGTTTCAGTCCGGGAACCTCCTGGCGCAGTCCGGGCAAGCATACTTTGGGCAGGACACAGGCGGTAAAGCCCAGTTTTGCCGCCTCCTGTACCCGCTTTTCGGCCATGCTCACAGCCCGTACTTCGCCGGAGAGTCCAACTTCACCGAATACCATCATCTTATCGTCCACCGGTATATCCCGGTGGCTGGAGGCCAGGGCCATCACAATTCCCAAATCTAAGGACGGCTCATTAACCCGGATTCCTCCGGCAATATTCACATAAACATCACAGTCGGACAGGCGGAATCCTGCCCGTTTTTCCAATACGGCCAGCAAAAGGTTCACCCTGTTGTAGTCAGTGCCTGCCGCTGTCCTTCTGGGCATACCAAAATTTGTCCGGCAGACAAGGGCCTGGATTTCCAAAAGCATCGGCCTTGTCCCTTCCATAGAACATGCTGTCACTGAACCGGAAGCCCCTTCCGGCTTTCCACTCAACATATACTCAGAAGGATTGGCCACTTCCCTGAGGCCGTCCTCCTGCATCTCAAACACCCCGATTTCATTGGTGGAGCCAAAACGGTTCTTCACACTCCTTAAAATCCGGTAAGGCACATTTTTCTCCCCTTCAAAATAAAGCACCGTATCCACCATGTGTTCTAACATGCGGGGGCCCGCCACCGTTCCTTCTTTCGTCACATGTCCCACAATAAAAATCGAAATATTATTTCTCTTTGCCAACTGGAGCAGGGTGGCAGTGGATTCTCTCACCTGCCCCACGCTTCCCGGAGCACTTCCCACATCTTCCCTGTACATGGTCTGAATGGAATCAATCACCACCACTTCCGGTTTTTCCTGCACAATCGTATCGGAAACCATATCCAGGCTGGTCTCACATAAAAAAGTCAGCTCCCCGGAAAACTCCCCCAGCCGGTCCGCCCGGAGCTTGATCTGACTTAAAGATTCTTCCCCTGAAATATAAAGAACCTGATGCCCTGCTTCAGACAGATTCCTGCAGACCTGGAGGAGCAAAGTCGATTTTCCAATACCCGGATCTCCTCCCACCAAAGCCAGGGAACCGCTCACCAGGCCTCCCCCCAGTACCCGGTCAAGCTCCGCCATCCCGGTGGAAACACGTTCTCCCCCGGAGGAAGGAATCTCCGACAATTTTTTCGGAGACGCATCCGTCAGAAACCGTCCTGCTCCGGCTAATCCTCTCCCGGACACCCCTCTGTTTCCAGCCCCTCCTGCTTTTTGTACAGGAGCCTCCACAAATGTATTCCACTCACGGCAAACCGGACATTGCCCCATCCATTTCGCCGACTCATACCCGCACTCTTTACAAAAAAATGCCGTGGATCTTACTTTCGCCATGTTCTCCTCCTCTGATCTGTAAATTTACCTTCCTGTCTTCAGATGACTTGTGGCTATTATAGCGGACAGGAAATGTCTTTATAAAAATCCTGCCGTTTCTCTTGTCCGTAATCAACAACATGGACAAAAGAAACGGCAGTCTAAAACGCCTGGAAAAAATAAATATGAAACTTATTTTATTTCTTTAACAGCTCTTATCTTTTTTTCACTTCCACCACAGCCGAAGCACCTTCGGAGAGTTCCACACTCAAGGTCAGCTTTCCACTTCTGTTGGTTTTCATGATACCTGTATCTTCAGAGCCAATCAGCACATCATATTCTGAATCATCAGAAAGTCCCAGGGTAATCTGTGCATCCTGGGTTCCTTCCACTGTGAAACAGACACCCGTATCATCTGCAGCAAACTCATTTACCGCTGTCCCCGGAACTGACTCATACACAAACATGCCATTTCTCTCCAGTTTTGTGATATCCCGGTAGGTTTTCACTTTGTAAAGGTCACCTTTAAAATCGTAATCCTGAAGCTTTGCCTTCACATCCAGCGTGTAGTCTCCAAAACTGATGGTTCCATTTTGTTCTGTCCGTATCAATTCTTTTACTGCTGACATTGCTTATCCTCCTGCTTGTTCAATGAATTCTTTCGCCACGGGCATTTGTCATTTCACTGACCTCATTATAGTATAGAATCCGACTTTTTTCCAGATGTTCCGTCAAAAAAATTCATTTACGAAAACCGGATCTTTCCTTCTTCGGCAGATACTGTTACCGTATCTCCCCTCTTTACTGCCCCGTCCAGAATTTCCTCCGCCAGTTTATCCTCCACCTCGTTTTGAATGGTCCGCCGCAGCGGCCTGGCCCCGTATTTTGCATCATAACCCTTCTCAATAATAAACGCCTTTGCGCTTTCATCCACTTCCAGGGTAATCCCCATCTGGGCCTTTGTCCGTTTTCCAAGGCTCCTCATCATAATCTCTACAATTTCACCCATATGGTCTTTATTCAAAGCATGGAACACAATGGTTTCATCTATACGGTTTAAAAACTCCGGTTTAAAAATCCGGCGCACTTCTTCCATGACGCCACTTTTCATGTATTCATAATCTTCATTGGCACTGCCCGTTACGCCGAATCCCAGCCGTTTTGGTTCCATAATCCGGGCGGCGCCCGCATTGGAAGTCATGATTAAAATTGTATTTTTGAAATCAATTTTCCGTCCCTTGGCGTCTGTGACATGGCCGTCATCCAGTACCTGCAAGAGGATATTGAACACATCCGGATGGGCCTTTTCTATTTCATCAAAAAGGATAACGGAATAGGGGTTTCTTCTGACTTTCTCACTGAGCTGGCCACCCTCTTCATATCCCACATATCCCGGCGGGGAACCGACAATTTTTGAAACGCTGTGTTTCTCCATATATTCGGACATGTCCACCCGGATCATTGCATTTTCACTGCCGAACATGGCTTCTGCAAGGGCTTTGGAAAGTTCCGTCTTCCCCACCCCTGTGGGGCCCAGGAACAAAAAGGAACCGATGGGGCGCCCCGGATCTTTTAATCCTACCCGCCCCCTGCGGATGGCCCTGGAAACAGCAGTCACGGCTTCCTCCTGGCCCACAACCCGGTTGTGGAGAATCCCTTCCAGGTTCTTGAGGCGTTCTGCCTCTCCTTCGGAAAGTTTCTTCACCGGAATCTTTGTCCATCCTGATACCACATCGGCAATTTCATTTTCCGTGACATAAAGCTTCCTGCTGTTCTTTTCCTTTTCCCACTTGGCCAGTAGCCTTTCCTTCCGCTCCTTTTTCCTCTGCTGCTTTTTCTTGATCTCTCCTGCCTTTTCATACGCTTCTTCCTGAATGGCTGCCACTTTCTGCTCCTCCAGGCGGGCATATTCCTCCTCCAACTTTCCGATCTCCTCCGGCGTTGCGTAGGTGGTAAGCCGAACCTTGGAGGAAGCTTCGTCGATGAGGTCAATGGCCTTGTCAGGCAGGAAACGGTCACTCACATATCTGGCCGACAGCTTTACCGCGGCTTCAATGGCATCAGGAGTAATGGTCACCTGGTGATGTTCTTCGTATTTATCTTTGAGCCCCTTTAAAATTGCCACGGCTTCTTTCTCCGAAGGCTCTTCCACCATCACGGGCTGGAACCTCCTCTCTAAAGCCGCATCTTTTTCAATATATTTCCGGTATTCATCAATGGTCGTGGCACCGATCAGCTGAATCTCCCCCCTTGCCAGGGAGGGTTTCAGAATATTTGACGCATCGATGGCGCCCTCCGCGCCTCCTGCCCCAATGATCGTATGAATCTCATCAATAAATAACAATACGTTCCCGTCGGCCCGCACTTCTTTCAGTACGTTTTTAATCCGTTCCTCAAACTCTCCCCGATATTTGGAGCCTGCCACCAGGCCGGATAAATCCAGGGTCACTACCCGTTTCTCTTTCACCGTATCGGGAACACTGCCCTCCACGATTTTCCCGGCCAACCCTTCTGTGATGGCAGTCTTTCCCACGCCGGGTTCTCCGATCAGGCAGGGGTTGTTTTTTGTCCTCCTGCTTAGAATCTGGATCACCCGTTCGATTTCATGCTCCCTGCCGATGACCGGATCCAACTTTCCCTCACGGGCCAAAGCTGTCAAATCCCTGCTGTAATTATCTAAAGTCGGCGTCGTGCTTTTCCTCTTATCCTTATTTCTGCCATCCAGCTCGTCCTTATACCGGCTGGTATCAGCGCCCATGGAAGCCAGCAGATCCACATACATCCTCTGGAAATTTACATTCATCGTGGCAAGGAGCCTGGCTGCCGAACATTCGTTGTCTTTTAAAATGGCAATGAGGATATGCTCCGTGCCAATCAAAGCTGATTTAAACTGGGCAGCTTCCCTGTAACTGTTTTCCAGGACTCTGGCCGCCCTGGGTGAATAACCTCCCCGGTCTGCCGTATGCACAGGAGAAGCCGGAGCTATCAGCTTTTCTATAAGGGCCAATACCCGTTCCTCCGTCGTCCCATGGTTGGCAAGCACCTGGGCCGCGGCGCTGCTGCCTTCCCTGATAAGGCCCAACAGGATATGCTCTGTCCCCACATAGCCCTGCCCCAAAGCGCCGGCCATCCCTGCAGCGAGACGCAGCGCCTCCTCTGCCTTGCCCGAAAATCTGTCGTTGTACATGTTTTCCTCCTATATTCCTCAGACCAGTTCCGGAAGCATATTCCGCACATAATCTGCCCTGGCCTGCTTCAAATCATTTTTTTCTTCTTCCGGCGAAAGCAACTTTAAGTTTGCCGGCTGCATCTCCACCATAAGCCTGTAAATATTTACCGGCTTTTTAAACTGTAAAAGCCCTTCTGTCTCCCCAAGGCGCACCTGGGAAAGATACGTCATCGCTTCCTTCAGGCTCAGCTTTTTTGCATACCGCAGTACGCCATAAGATTTAAAAATCTCATCTTCCATATCCAGTTTGTGGCTTTTTAAAGTAACAGCCTTCATCTTCCGCTCACTGGACGCCAGCCTGTCTGCCATCTGCTTTACCAGGGAAATGATTTCTTCCTCTGTGACTCCCAAAGTCTTCTGATTGGAAATCTCATAAAGAGCCCCATAGTTTTCGTTTCCATCCCCATAAACCCCGCGGACGGCCACGCCAAACCTGCTAATCTCATTTATCAGTTTCCCAAACCGTTTGCCGGAAGAAAGCATGGGCAGATGCAGCGTTATGGCCGCTTTAAGCCCTGTCCCCACATTGGTGGGGTAAGCAGTCAGATACCCGTATTTTTCATGAAATGCATAATCAAACCGTTCATTGATGTAATCATCCAGGCGGTTTGCCTCTTCCCACAACTTTGAAAGCTCTGCCTGTCCAGCCATACACTGAAGCCTCACATGATCTTCACCGGCCAGGGTAATGCTTACCATTTCATCTTCCGAAAGAAGCAGGCCTGCCGCTCCCTTTTTTTCGGCTCCGGCCCCATTGATGACCCGCCGCTCCCTGAGGGCATTTTTTTCCTCTGCATCCATGGAAGAAAGAGGTTTCGTATCAATATTTTTTCCACAGGCGCTTCCGATACCTTTAAGCCCTTCTTCCAGTTTAGACAAAAGTTCCGCGCTGTCTTCGCCGGAAAGCTTCACCGGAAATGGATAATGTTCAAGATTCCGCACCAGCCGGATTCGGGAAGCCACAAAAATATCATGTTGGTTTTCCGTTTCCTGATACCATTTAAGCATGCTCACTCAACCTCTCCTTCAATCCTTTAATTTCGTCCCTGTAGCGGGCTGCCGCCTCATACTCTTCCTCCTGGACAGCCTCCTTCAGCTTGGAATCCAAAAGCTCAATGGCTTTCCTGATTTTTGTCTCCTCATTTTCCTCTGTGCTACCCTGTTCACTGCCACAGTGGTACAAAGGCCTCTTTCCCGTATGGGTATCGTTGCCCTGTACTTTTTTGATATTCTCACTCATCAATAAATCAAACACCCGGTAACAGTCCGGGCAGCCGAACCGGCTGTCTTTGACGAAATCACTGTATGCCGTATGGCAGGTAGGACAGACCACCTGGTTCATGTCCAGCTCATCACTTTCGGCTGTATCTGCATCCAACCCAAACAAATCGGCCAGAAGCTTCCCAATGGGATAATCTGTATCAAACACAGCGCTGTAATGGCCAAAATCCATTTCCCGGGCACAATGGCTACACAGATTATACTCTGTTTTCACGCCGCCGATTACCTCTGTATATCGAATATTTGCCTCTCTGATTTTACACTTTTCACATAACATATATGTTCCTCCCTGATCTCAGGACTATTCTGTATCTTCACCAGGATCTTGAAAGCCTTTTCCACCACAGGCACATTCAAATCTGTCCATAATGGAATCCACCAGCTCATGTACCTCACGGCGGCTGATATTCTGGCAGGCAGCTTTGGCAAGGAGCACCTGCATGCCTGACATCAGCTCTTCCATGGCTCGTATCTTGTCAAAATCTACAGCAATCACAGCCCCTCTCCGACGGTCCAGCTTCACAAAACCTTCCTGCCTGAGAACCGAATACGCCTTATTTACTGTATGCATATTAATCCCAATGGTGTCGGCCAGACTGCGCACCGATGGAAGCACATCGCCCTCTCTTATGGCGTCGGTGGCGATGCCAACGATAATCTGGTTACGAAGCTGTATATACAGCGCTTCGTCACTGTTAAAATCAATTTTTATTATCATTCTCTCACCCGGCCTCTTTCGTTATATTTGTTATACGTATGATAGCACAGCGTAAAAAAAATTGCAAGTGGAAGCTGATACCAGGTCCAAGGGCGGGAAAGGAGGGCCTTCCCGCCCCTGAACCCAAGTGGATTTTATCCGTTTTCCCTCATCACTCTGCAGGGGTTCCCACATGCCACAGTATTACTGGGGATATTTTTCGTGACAACACTCCCTGCCCCAATTACAACATTATCCCCAATCGTTACGCCTGGAAGGATGACTGCACCCCCGCCAATCCACACATTATCTCCGATCACCACCGGAGCTGTCCGCGTTTTACAAAATTCAAAAGAGCCATCCTCTTTCGGTTTCCCAAACCTGTCATCTGCATTGGTGGGATGAAAAGCAGTATATATTTGAACATTGGGGGCAATTAAAGCATTATTCCCTATAACTATTTTATTGTCATCTAAAAAAGTACAATTCATGTTTACTTCACAGTTATTTCCAAAATAAATATTCTCCCCGTAGTCAACATAAAAGGGAGCCGTAATCCACAGATTTTTACCTCTCCCCCCAAGTAATTCATTTAAAATGCGTTCTTTCTCCTCCAAATTCGCGGAATCTGTTTGGTTATAATCCCTCACCAGATCTTTAGCCTTATGCCACCGGTCCAGCAATTCTTTATCTCCGCAGTCATATAACTGCCCTGCCAGCATTTTCTCCTTTTCACTCATTTTCGTTCCTCCGCCGTCTTCATTTTTATAAAAAGCCAAATAAAAGGGCAGGTATCCATGCCCCGCCCTCTTTTGATTTTACTCTGTTTAAAAATTGTCCAGAAGAGACTTATAAAACTCACAGTAATCTTTTCTGTGTTCCTCCGTAAACTGTACCGCTTCCCGTGGGTGGCGGTTTAACTGCCCAGTAAACATGTACTGAAGGTCAAATCCCCAAAGTATCCCCTGTTCCCGTAGCGGAAGCATATACTTTTCAATAAAAATCAACAGACTGTATAAATTGTACTTGGGATTTTTGAGGAATCCCAGCAGAAGCTCCATCGCACAGTTTCCGGCACCGCGGCCCATTCCCTGAGCTGTGGCGTCCAGATAAGATATCCCGTAAGACATCGTCTCAATGGTATTGGCAAAAGCCAGATTCTGGTTATTATGCCCATGGAATCCCACCAGCTTCCCGGCCTTCCCCGCCGCTTCCAGGTAAGTTTTCGCCAGGACCGAAGCATTTTCCGGGTACAGGGAGCCATAGCTGTCCACAAGGTAAATCACATCCACACTGGACTCACAGACCATTTCCAGCGCTTCCTCCACCTGGTTCAGATTTGCCTGGGAAATTGCCATAATATTACAGCATGTCTCATATCCGAGGCCATGCAGGTATTCAATCATCTCAATGGCCGCCGGAATCTGATGTACATAACAAGCCACCCGTACCATATCAATGACACTTTCATGCTTTGGAAGAAAATCCGTCCGAAAATCACACCGGCCTACATCGGCCATAACAGAAAGTTTCATATCGGAAACATTTTCCCCCACAATGGCGCGGATGTCTTCTTCTTTACAAAACTTCCACTTTCCGTATTTCTTTTCATCAAAAAGATTCCTGCTGGCTTTATAGCCAAACTCCATATAATCTACGCCGCTTTTAATATTCGTTTTATAAAGTTCCCGGACAAACTCATCTGTAAATTCAAAATTGTTGCAGAGGCCGCCGTCGCGGACAGTTGCATCGACTACCTTTACGTCGCCTCTGACGCCCATTAAATTTCCTTTTCGTGATGTCATCTTTCTCTCCCTCAAATTCTGTCACAGCCTTCGCTTTAGCACTTTAAAGCGTGTTAGCGAATGTAATTATAACACCGCCTTCCTCATTTGTCAATACCCTTGGCAAAAGCGTGTTTTGGAATGGAAATCTTCACCTTCTTCTGTCATTTTACGGGAATAAAATGCAGAAACTCAAGGGCGGTTCTCTTTTTTCGGCCTTTTACTTCCTGCTGCCGTATCACGAATTGGGTTTACGGGTTTTTTCTCCTGCTTCTTCTCAGGAAAATCCCGTCCGGCCTTTGCCGCAGCCCGGTTTACAATGCTGTTTGCCCCGTCAGGTTTTCCATTTCGGACTGAATCGGACAAAAGCGCATCCAACAAATCAAAATCCGCATCCAGGTCATCATCATCCATATCCAGGCTATCATCATCTACATCCAAATCATCATCCACATCCAAATCATCATCCGCAGCTGCCACCCGTTCCTGCTCCTCAAGCCTTTCCACGTCCGGTTCTTCCTCTGTTTCTCCTGCACCAGATTCTTCAAGGCCATCTTGAGCCATCCCGTCATCTCCAGGATAAGAAGATTCAACCCGGCTTTTCTCCTGACCGCCGTTTTCCAGCGGTATCTCTTCCAGGTCGTCATCCTCTGCCAGGCTTTCTTCTGTATCCCTGCCTTCAGCTGCCATCTCCTCCCGGCCACTGTCTGCACTCACAGCCTCCGTATACCCATTGTCTTCCAACACGATTTCTTCCAGACCGGTATCTTCAAGAGTAAATTCTTCCAGGACGGAGTCATCCAACACAATCTCCTCCAGGCCGGTATCTTCTAATGTAATCTCCTCCAGGCCGCCGTCTTCAAAATCAGTATCCTCTAAATCAATCTCTCCCGGCGCCTTCTCTTCCAGTCCACTGTCTTCCGGTACACTTTCTTCCGATACATCCTCTTCCATATTATTTTTTTCTTCCGAACCGCTTTCTTCCGATACGGCCATTTCGAAAGTTTTCTCTTCTTCAAAAGCCATATCCCCGGATTCCACATTTTCGGCACTGACACTTTCCAAGTCAACGTCCTCTAAGCCGAAATCATCCGAATCCCTTTTTTCTTCTTCGACCTCCTCTGCCGCTTCTTCCTGATGGACTTCCATAAAATCTACCTCTTCCGGATCCGCCTCCGCAAAGCCCACTTTTTCCGAATCGGTTTCCACCAAATCTACCTCTTCCGGATCTGCTTCCGCAAAGTCCACTTCTTCTGAATTTTCTATTCCATGAAGCCTCGGCAGGGGAGCCGTGTCATCGTCCAGGGCAGAATTTGATTCCGCCGCAATCTCATCCGCTTTACTGGCTGTCAGAAGTTTTTTTTTCCTTTTGGCCATATCGTCCTTTTCGTCCGGAATGATATCACCTGGTTCGCCGTCTTTTATACCGTCTGCCCCATGGGAAGGATTTTCTTTGACAGGTTCCTCAGGCTTCCTGCCCTCACCTTCACCGGACTGCCTGCCGCCTTCCCCATAGGCCACTTCATAACCATCATCATCACTGATGTCATCATCGTCTACATCATAATCATCATCTAATTCATAATCACCATCTAATTCATAATCACCATCTAATTCATAATCACCATCTAATTCATAATCACCATCTAATTCATAATCACCATCTAATTCATAATCACCATCTAATTCATAATCGTCATCTAA
>JAAWCJ010000046.1 GCA_022793195.1 Lachnospiraceae bacterium
CTGGATGTGCGCTTGTCCGCGTTCAACGTTTTTCTTAACACGCTTTTTGGTCACTTTCTTTGCAGTGGACACTTTTTTAGCCATTTTAAACTAACCTACTTTCTTGTGAATAGTTTCTACTGTTACTTAAATCAATGCAGTATATTGACCGCATTGTGCCGCAATGCTTCTCCACATTGCTTGTAGCAATATTCCTCCACATTGCTTACCGCAATGCTACAGTTCAAAAAATCTGCGATTTTTTGAACATACGGCTGGCGCCGTATGTGTCCGTCCCGCCGTAAACTTCGGTGTGCAAGCACCCCGCCGTTTCCGCCGGCCCGGCCACGCATTGCTTGTAGCTTGCCTATTGCTTGTAGCTTACTTATTTTTTCTTATTCGCTACAGTCTTCTTCGGGCCTTTTCTTGTTCTCGCGTTGGTCTTTGTCTTCTGACCGCGAACAGGCAGACCTCTTCTATGGCGGATTCCTCTGTAGCAGCCAATTTCCTGCAATCTCTTGATATTCATTGCCACCTCACGGCGCAGGTCACCTTCCACAAGCTGATGGTCTGCTTCGATGGCTGTGGCGATTCTCCTGACTTCATCGTCAGTCAAATCACGCACACGGGTATCAGGATTTACATTGGCCTCTTTGAGGAGACGGTTGGAGCTTGCCCTACCGATTCCATAGATATAAGTCAATCCGATTTCAATGCGCTTTTCTCTCGGTAAATCGACACCTGAAATACGAGCCATGTGTATTGTACCTCCATTATTATTTTTACTGCCGGTGTTTCTGTCTGCTGTTTTCACAGCAATCTGCATTTTATGACGCATATAAATACGTCCGTCCGCAGGACATATACCGAACTATGTCCTCCGGGCATTTTAATCACCATGAACAACTCTGCCGGGTGTGTTCCTGGTGCAGCCGCTTCTTTATAAATACCTGACGGTATTACAAATAAAACAGCCTGATTCCGGGAATATTAACCCTGGCGCTGTTTATGCTTCGGATTCTCACAGATAATCCGAATACTGCCTTTTCTCTTAATTACCTTGCATTTTTCGCAGATCGGTTTTACTGATGATCTCACTTTCACAGGTTTTCTCTCCTTTCACAACGCTTTCCCAAAAAAGTCCGCATACCATTATAGCACCTTCTTTTTTGAAAAGCAAGTGTTTCCATGGGGTTTCTCAGGTTTTTTGTTGCTGTGTTTTTATTATTTGTCTCTCCAGATGATTCTTCCCTTGGATAAATCGTAAGGCGACAGTTCCAATGTTACTTTGTCGCCCGGCAGAATCCTGATGTAATTCATTCGGAGCTTTCCGCTGATATGTGCCAACACCTGATGTCCGTTTTCCAATTCCACCTGGAACATGGCATTGGGCAGCTTTTCAATTACGGTTCCTTCGATTTCAATTACGTCACTCTTGGACATCCGTTACCTCCTACTCGGTGTGGACCCTGGCCGCATGCAGCTTGATGGCCCGTTTGATATCTTCATTTCTTACTGTCCGTTTTCCTTCTGAAAACATTTCCCTCAAATCGTCCTGTGCATAAATAAATTCCAGGTGCTTTTTCTGCTTTCTTCTGGGCCTTTCCAGGGTTCTGAGCTTTCCGTCGACCAGCAGGTATTTCCCTTCTTCATATCCGACGATTACATAAAGCCTCCCTTTATCATGGCCCGCTTTCGGGACAGCAAATCCGCCGATTTCTTTCACCATACCAGATACCGCCTATAAAGACAGGATTTCCGGGCCGTCCTTTGTTATGAGAATGGTATTTTCATAATGGGCGGACAAAGAACCGTCTTCCGTTACCACAGTCCAGCCGTCATCCAGCCATTCCACATCGGGACGTCCCATATTGATCATAGGCTCAATCGCCAGCGTCATTCCGGCGCGAAGCCGGATACCCTTCCTCCCCATATCAAAATTGGGGATTTCCGGCGCTTCATGCATTTCTGTTCCGATTCCGTGACCCACCAGATCTCTGACTACTCCGTAACCATAACTTTCACAGTATTTTTGAATGGCTGTTCCAATGTCATTCAGATGATTGCCCTCTTTTGCATATTTCATACCCTCAAAAAAACTCTGCCTGGTCACTTCAATCAACTGGCTGGCTTCTTTACTGATCTTTCCGACGCCATAAGTCCTGGCCGCGTCTGACTGATAACCGTGGTAAATCAGTCCCGTATCCAGGCTGACGATATCTCCCTCTTCAAGTATCCTTTCATCCGCAGGAATCCCATGAACGACTTCATCATTCACAGATATACAGACAGAAGCAGGAAAACCATTATAGTTTAAAAAGGAAGGAATACATCCATAGCTGCGGATGATCTCCTCACAAATCCGATCCAGCGCTTTCGTACTCATACCTGGATGCAATGCTTTCTCAAGTTCCAGATGGGTTCTGGAAAGGAGCTTTCCAGCCTCTCTCATCAGCCCGATTTCTCTTTCTGATTTGATACTGACTGCCACTTTTACTCTCCTAATATTCTGCAGATATCCGCAAAGACTTCTTCCATATCCTTCGTTCCATCCACGTCCTTCAGGCATCCCTGCCCGCCATAATAGTCAATCAGAGGCTGCGTCTGTTCATGGTATACAGAAAGACGTGTCGTCACAGTTTCCGCCTTGTCGTCGTCCCTGAGAATCAGGGCTTCGCCGCAGCGGTCGCAGATCCCCTCTTTTTTGGAGGGAGCATGTTCCAGATGATACGTTGCCCCGCAACCTGTACAGGCCCGTCTTCCGGACATCCTGCGGATAATATTTTCATCGGGAACTTCCACATTGATTGCATAATCAATCTTTTGTCCCAATGAAGCCAGGACTGCATCCAGGCTTTCCGCCTGGGGAATGGTCCTGGGAAAGCCATCCAGCACATATCCCTTTTCGCAATCCGCCTGCTTTACTCTGTCGGCCACCAGATCCACCACCAGTTCGTCAGGAACCAGGGCGCCCCTGTCCATGTACTCCTTTGCTTTCTTCCCCAGCTCCGTGCCGTTTTTTATGTTGGCACGGAAAATGTCGCCCGTGGAGATATGGGGAATCCCGTATTTATCGGCAATTTTTTTTGCCTGGGTTCCCTTCCCCGCTCCCGGCGCCCCTAACATAATCAGTCTCATACCTTATCCTCCCTAACCAGGCCTTTCGGCGGGGAAAACAATGGTTTCCCCCGCCGGAACCTTCGTTTAAGCCGATGCTAATCGTTCAAAAATCCCTTATAATATCTTACCAACATCTGAGATTCGATCTGTTTCAGTGTCTCAAGGATAACACCTACAATAATGATAATGGAGGTGCCACCAAAAGAAAGGGATCCGATGTTGAAAATGCCGGAAAACAGAATCGGGATCACGGCCACAATGGTGAGGCCCACCGCACCGATAAATACGATGTAGTTTAAAATCCTGTTGAGATAATCCGACGTGGGACGTCCCGGACGGATACCAGGGATAAAGCCCCCCTGCTTTTTCATATTGTCTGCAATCTCAATCGGGTTGAAGGTGATTGAGGTATAGAAATAAGCAAACGCCACAATCAGCAGAATATAGACCAAAAGGCCGATACTTAAAATCGGATCCGAAGGCTTGCACCAGTTGGAGGAGCTTAATCCCATGAGGATTCTCCCCCCGAAAGTGGAATAATCCACATTGAAAAACTGTGCGATCACCGCCGGAATCGACATCAGGGAAGAGGCAAAGATGACAGGAATCACGCCTGCAGTGTTTACCTTCAGCGGAATGTTGCTGGACTGGCCACCTACGAATTTTCTTCCCTGCATTTTCTTTGCATACTGTACCGGAATCCTTCTCTCACCACCCTGCAGCATGACGACAAAAGAGATCATCGCCAGGATCACCACCAGGATAATGACAGCGGAAAGGGCCGCCTTTGCCACAGAAGTCCCTGCCATAAACCGCTCGTAAAGCGACATAAAATCGTTGGGAAGCCCTGACAGAATGTTGATTAACAGGATAATGGAAATCCCGTTTCCGACACCTTTGTCCGTGACTCTTTCTCCCAGCCACATAAGCACCGCACTTCCGGCAGTCATGGTGACCACCACCACGATGGCATTATACCAGGTAAAGTGGAGAAGCAGTCCGGAACGGCCAAACCCGATGGTCATGGCCGTGGATTCAATGAGCGCCAACGCCACCGTCACATACCTGGTCAGCTTTGCAATAAACTTTCTTCCTTCTTCGCCCTCTTTCTGCATCTCCTCCAGCTTCGGAATCGCAATGGTCAGAAGCTGTATGATAATGGAGGATGTGATATAAGGGGTAATGCTCAGTGCAAATACAGAGAGCTGTGTGAAGGACCCTCCGGTCATGGCGTCAAAGAAATTGAACGCCGTGCCGGACTGACTGGCAAACCAGTCGGCAAAATATGCCGTATTAACACCCGGAATCGGTACATGGGCGCCGATTCTAACTACAATTAAAATGAAGAATGTGAACAGGATTTTCTTTCTGACTTCTTTAATTTTAAATGCGTTTTGGAGTGTCTTCCACATGTTAGATCACCTCTACACTTCCACCAGCCGCTTCAATTTTTGTTTTTGCACCCTCACTGAATGCGTTCACCTTAACCGTAAGCTTTTTGGTTAATTCGCCGTTTCCGAGAATCTTGACGCCGTCTCTGGGATTCTTTACAATTCCACATTCCATCAGAGTTTCAACAGTGACAACTGCATCATTGTCAAACCTCTCCAGCGCCTCTACATTAATGCCTACGATTGTCTTGGAATTTCTGTTTGTGAAACCTCTCTTGGGAAGTCTTCTGTATAAAGGCATCTGGCCACCCTCAAAACCAGGTCTGGGAGCGCCGGAACGTGCCTTCTGGCCTTTGTGTCCTTTGCCGGCAGTTTTGCCGTTACCTGAGCCGTGTCCACGGCCCCTTCTGAAAGCGTCGCTGTGTTTGGAGCCTTCAGCCGGTCTTAAATTTGATAATTCCATCTCGTGCACCTCCTTCTTCGTTAGACTTCTTCTACTTTCACCAAGTGCTTAACATGCCAGATCATGCCTCTGACAGCATCGTTATCAGGAAGCTCGACCGTCTTGTTCAGTTTCCGGAGTCCAAGGGCTTCAACTGTTTTCTTATGCTTCGGAACTGCACCGATGGGAGATTTTACCAGTGTAACTCTTAATTTCTCTGCCATTTTCGTTTCCTCCTTTAGCCAATCAGCTCTTCCACGGATTTGCCGCGCTTCTTGGCAACTTCTTCAGGAGTCTTAAGACTCTTAAGGCCCTGAAGTGTAGCCAGAACCACGTTCTGCTTGTTATTGGACCCAAGGGACTTTGTCCTGATGTTTTTGATTCCTGCCATCTCCAGCACGTTACGTGCAGGACCGCCTGCGATAACACCGGTTCCTTCAGGTGCACGTTTCAAAAGCACACTGGCGCTTCCGAATTTGCCGATGAAGTCGTGAGGGATGCTCTTATTTTCATCTACAGGAATCTCAACCATATTCTTGATTGCGTCTTCCTTGCCTTTGCGGATTGCTTCGGGGATTTCAGCAGCTTTGCCCATGCCGGCTCCCACATGGCCGTTGCCGTCGCCGACAACCACCAGTGCGCTGAAACGCATGGTACGTCCACCCTTTACCGTTTTGGATACACGCTTGATCGCAACTACCTTATCATTGAGTTCCAGCTGGCTGGCATCAATAATTGTTCGTTTCATGTGTTTCTCCTCCTCAATCAGAATTCCAGACCAGCTTCACGAGCTGCATCTGCCAACGCCTTAACTTTACCCTGATAAATGAAACCGCCCCTGTCAAAAACAACAGTGGTAATTCCCTTTTCCAGAGCCTTTTTCGCGATCACTGTTCCCAGATGAGCAGCAGCTTCCACATTGTTTGTTTTGCTAAGCTCAGCCTTCACATCTTTCTGTAAAGTGGATGCGGACACCAGCGTATTGCCAACCGTATCATCAATGATCTGAGCGTACATATGATTATTGCTTCTAAACACAGCCAGACGCGGTCTTTCAGCGGTTCCACTGAAACGATTGCGGATTTTTCTATGTTTATTTCGACGGATTTCCGTTCTTGATTCCTTCTTAATCATTCTTGTCACTCCTCCTTATTTATTTCTTACCGGTCTTGCCAACCTTACGTCTGATTACCTCATCAGCGTACTTGATGCCCTTGCCCTTATAAGGTTCAGGACGTCTCTTATCCCTGATTTCAGCAGCATACTGGCCAACTTTTTCTTTGTCAATACCCTTTACGATGATTTTATTCTGGCCTTCTACCGTAGACTCCAAACCTTCAGGGTCTTCCATTTCAACCGGATGGGAGTAACCCAGGGAAAGAACCAGCTTCTTACCCTGCTTCTGCGCCCTGTAGCCAACGCCGTTCACTTCAAGGACTTTCTGATATCCTTCCGTAACACCATGCACCATATTGGCCAACAGGCTTCTGGTCAAACCATGTAAAGATTTCATCTTCTTTAAATCATTGGGTCTTGTTACAACAATATGCCCGTCCTCCAGCTTAATATCCATCTCTGCAGGAAGAACTCTCTCCAGAGTCCCCTTGGGGCCTTTTACTGATACTTTGTTATTTTCTGCAATATCGACCGTTACACCAGCCGGTACCGCGATTGGCATTCTCCCTATACGTGACATGCCCGTACCTCCTTATAATAAAAGTTAATAGTTTTGTTTAACAGTCCTGAGCAGCAGAAAAATGGAAAGCGGACGGCTGCAGACTTGTCTGCAAGCCGGCAGGTTTTCATTTTTGGATGGGCGGGACGCCCATCAAGCCACGGACATAAGCTGCGAAGCAGCGACGGCCGCGACAGCGGGCGGTCTGTGGCCTGTCTGCGAAGACGTTTCGTCTGCGTGAAGGTATTTATTCCTTTCAAATGCTCTGAACAGTTATAATACTGTTAATCGCGCGAGCAGACCGTCCAGGAAGACGGTTCACTCTTCACTATTAACAAGTTCAAGCGGCGCCTTACGGCTTGCTTTCATTAAGTGCTTGACACGACGCTGAGTGATGGCGGGTATGTTCGCTCCACTGGCCTCATATTTCATTTATTGACTAACGGGTAACACCATGGCCACTAAGCTCATTTCCTCGCTCTGCTCGTCATTCGCTAAGTGTCCAGGTGGGCTTTCACACTAACCTTCACCCTGCGCTTAATCGCTTGGGTTCGCTAAGTGTTCAATGCCAGGGTCGCGAACGACCTCGCACTAGCGCTTAACTTTCGCCTCCGGCTCAGTTTCGCTGAGTGCTTTCGGTCACCACACAAATGCCAGCACTTCGCCGCCCACGTTCATCTCCCTGGCCTTTTTGTCAGTCATAACGCCCTGATTGGTGGAGATGATGGCGATTCCAAGTCCCCCAAGTACCTTGGGAAGCTCTTCTTTTCCTGCATATACACGCAGACCAGGCTTAGAAATTCTCTTTAAACCAGTAATAATCTTTTCATTCTTGTCCTTGCCATATTTAAGGACTACACGGATGGTCTTGAATGTGCCATCTTCAACCAGATCATATTTTGCAATATATCCTTCATCAACCAGAATATCGGCAATCGCCAGTTTCATCTTTGATGCAGGAATATCTACGGTATCGTGCTTTGCAGTATTTGCATTACGAATCCTTGTAAGCATATCTGCAATGGGATCGCTCATAGTCATTTTAATTTGCCTCCTTTATAATTCTTAACATCCAATGGAATGAATAAGGGGAATGTTCGCTCCACTAACCTCAGCCTTCGCCTTACGGCTCGTCTTCGCTAAGGGTCGCGAACGACCTCGCACTAGCGCTCAACCTTCGTCTTACGACTCGGTTTCGCTGAGTGCTTTCGGTCACCAGCTCGCCTTCTTCACTCCGGGAATCTGTCCTTTATATGCTAATTCACGGAAGCAAATTCTGCAGATTCCGTATTTTCTCAGATATGCATGGGGACGACCAC
>JAAWCJ010000007.1 GCA_022793195.1 Lachnospiraceae bacterium
GCAAAGGGCATGGCCCCGGAATCGAACCAGCAGTCGATGACCTCCGGCACCCGCTTCATCTGCTTTCCACATTTCGGGCAGGTGATCGTCACCGCATCGATGAAAGGACGGTGCAGCTCAATATCGTCAGGGCAGTTGTCGGACATTTCTTTCAGTTCCGCAATGCTTCCGACGGAATGTTGATGCCCGCACTCACATTCCCAGATATTGAGAGGGGTTCCCCAATAACGGTTCCTGGAAAGCCCCCAGTCCTGGATATTTTCCAGCCAATCGCCAAAGCGGCCCTTGCCGATGCTTTCCGGAATCCAGTTGATGGTATTATTATTGCGGATCAGGTCCTCCTTCACCTCAGTCATCTTGATAAACCAGGACTCCCTGGCGTAGTAGATTAACGGCGTATCGCAACGCCAGCAGTGGGGATAACTGTGCTCAAACTTGGGCGCATCGTAGAGGAGACCCCTCTCATCCAGCCAGGTGAGCACTTTCGGGTCTGCGTCTTTCACAAACATGCCGGCAAAAGGCGTATCCTCCGTCATGTTTCCTTTGCCGTCCACAAGCTGCACGAAGGGCATGTCATATTTCCGCCCCACCCTGGCGTCGTCCTCACCAAAAGCCGGAGCCTGGTGAACCACGCCAGTACCGTCCGTCAAGGTCACATAGCCGTCGCAGACCACGTAAAAGGCTTTCTTTTTCTGCTTGTCGGCCACCTGTTTCGCGCAGTCAAACAGCGGCTCATACTCTTTATATTCCAGTTCTTTTCCCTTATAGGTGGCCAATACTTCATAGGCCGGCTTCCCTTCTTCCGCCAACCGCCCGAGAATCGTGTCCAGAAGAGCAGATGCCATATAATAAACCTTGCCGTCGGCAGCCTTCACTTTAGCGTATTCTTCATCCGGGTGTACACAGAGGGCAATGTTGGAAGGCAAAGTCCAGGGCGTCGTGGTCCATGCCAGGATATAGGCATCTTCATCCTTCACCTTAAAACGGACCACCGCGGAGCGCTCTTTCACATCCCGATAGCCCTGGGCCACCTCATGGCTGGAAAGGGGCGTACCGCAGCGGGGGCAGTAAGGCACGATCTTAAATCCTTTATAGAGAAGTCCCCTGTCCCAGATTTTTTTGAGGGCCCACCATTCTGATTCAATGAAATCGTCATGATATGTCACGTAAGGCTCATCCATATCGGCCCAGAAACCAACAGTACCGGAAAAATCCTCCCACATACCCTTATACTTCCACACGCTCTCCTTGCAGTGGCCGATAAAGGGTTCCAGGCCATATTCCTCAATCTGCTCCTTACCATCCAGCCCCAGCATTTTCTCCACTTCCAGCTCCACCGGAAGCCCATGGGTGTCCCAGCCTGCTTTCCTGGGCACCATATAGCCCTTCATGGTGCGGTAACGGGGAATCATGTCTTTAATCACCCTGGTCAGCACATGGCCGATGTGGGGCTTTCCATTGGCCGTAGGCGGCCCGTCGTAGAAGGTGTAAGTCTCCCCCTTCTTTCTGCTGTCGATACTCTTCTCAAAAATGTCATTATCCTTCCAGAACTGTTGGATTTTTTTCTCTCTGTCCACAAAATTCAGATCTGTAGATACTTTCTCGTACATGTCGTTCCTCCTGTAAATAATGTATGTGTTTCCAAAGGCTGCTTTGTCTTTAAGGCTTTGGATAGAGGCGAGGTGGTTTTTGTTTGCTGTCGTCAAATTATACAAATTTTCGCGCACTATGCATTAGCGGGGATATTAGAAGCTCTTAATGTTCTGTGAGTTACTCAGCAATTTCCGGACAGGACGTCCGGAAAAGGCTTATGACGCCATGGACGGCGGATCATAAGCCGGTTGCGTGGGGTTACTGTACCGTCGATTGACAAGAGCATACACGGCCGGATAAGGGTGAAAAACTGCCAAATCATGCAGACTGGAGCGTGTGTGTCCTTGTCAATCGACGGTAGCCGAAGCAGAACATTTTAGAGCTTCAATATCCACGATACCGGCAAAGAAGCGAAATTTTCGTATAATTTGACGGCAGTATCATGAATCCACACCTCCCCGTATCCAAAACCTTAAAGGCAAAACAGGCTCCGTCCAGAAAAGGACGAAGCCTGATGTCTTCGCTATACCACCCATTCTGCGTACGCCACTCTCAAATAAGTGGTCATACACGCTCCTTGTAACGGCGGATCCCGGCACAGCCTACCAGATAACGCAGCCCGGCGGCCTCTACCGCCAGGACCCTCACGCCCTTCTTTCAGCCTGCAGCTCCAGAGTGATTTTCAGTGCGGCCCTACTCGTCCCGGCTTCCCACCGCCGCCGGGTCTCTGGCCCTTTCCTGCCGCCCTACTGTCTCCTTCACAGCCTTTTTTCGTATGGCTATTATTATAAAGATGGAAAAAAGAAAAGTCAAGCCCCGGAAGTCTTCCTGTTTAGAAACAGGTAAACGCGCCGTCAATGATGAAGTCGGAACCTGTGGTAAAGGAGCTGGTATCCCCTGCCAGGTATACGCAGATCGCCTCCAGTTCCTCCGGTTTTCCCATCCTGCCCAAAGGCGCCATCTCATTCCATTTGTCAATCAGCGGAATCAGGGACGGGGAATTCAAAGTCAGCTCCGTCCCGATGTATCCCGGGCTTATACTGTTCACCCGCACACCGCGTTTCGCCCACTCGACGGCCAGCGATTTGGTAAGCTGGACGACCCCCGCCTTGGACGCGTTGTACGCGCACTGGGGCTGCGGCACATTGACGATATGGGCCGACATGGAAGCTGTGTTGATAATGGAACCGCCACCGTGGGCCAGCATATATTTCCCCGCCGCAATATCTGTCAGGAATATGCCGTTCAGGTTGACGTTCAATACTTTGTACCACTGCTCATAGGTCATCTCCTCCGCAGGGACATTGATACAAATACCTGCGTTATTATGGCAGAAGTCGAGGCCCCCCAGCTCTCTCACCACCTGCTCCACCATTGCATCCACCTGCTCTTTATCGGTGCAGTCCGTCCTGATGGCGATCACCTTTCTGCCGGTGCTTTCCTCCAGCTCCCCGGCTGTTTTTTTTGCCTCTTCATAATCCACATCCACGATAGCCACATCTGCCCCCGCCTCCGCGAAAGCTTTTGCCGTACATTTGCCGATTCCTCTTGCCGCTCCTGTTACAAATCCTTTTTTCCCATCCAATCTCATTTTCTCAATAATTCCCATAATGCACCTCCTGTCATGCTTTAATCCTGTCCTCTATCATAATTATTATAACAACCGGCCCGGCCATTGACAAGGACATACACCGTATTAACATTTAAAACCTTTATCTTCTCCCTGGCGCCGCTGCTGTCAAAAACCAGCTGCGTATGATTTTAGGTCGCATACTTGTTTTTTGGGGAAAAAACAAGTATACTAAAATATAAGAACCTGTTGTTTTTTATAATATTACCGTCGATTGATTAAGACACGGTCGAAAAGAAGAGACTTTTGTCCTGGGCTGCCTTGCTTTCGCTATCGTGTACATCCTTGTCATGCGACGGTATAAATTCCTTAAGCACACAAAAGAAATGAGGTTCATATGTTTGCAATCCAGCGGCAAAACAAAATTAAAGAAATTCTTTTGCAGAAGAAAAGCATTACTGTTTCCGAAATGGCAAAGGAATGTAAGGTAACCCTGGAAACCATACGCCGGGATTTTGAAGTCCTGAAATCAGAAGGCTTTCTGCTGAAGGTCTACGGTGGCGCCGTGCTCCGTGACCATGCGCAAGCAGATTTCTCTGTCCTCCCCTCCGTGTTGATGGAAAATAAACTGCAGATGGCCGGGAAAGCGGCAGAATTCATCCTGCCCGGAGACTGCATTTTTATTGACCACTCTTCCACGGCCCTCTGTATCCTGGATCAGCTGAAAAATATCAACATCACCAACCTTAACGTTATGACCAATTCTTACAACGCCCTGTCTAAATTGTTGGAATACCCTGGCGTCAGTGCCATGGCCACCGGCGGCGCCCTGAGCCGGGAAAGCGGCGGTCTTTTTGGCCCTGCCGCCGTGAATTTCTTTTCCCATTACCATCTGGATAAGGTTTTCCTTTCCTGCTGCGCCCTTCACCGGGAAAAAGGCCTCAGCGACCGCACCGAACAGGAGGCCCAGCTTCATAATGCCGCCATCATAAATGCCAGCCATGTATATCTGATGATGGACCACACAAAATTCGATAAGTCTAACTTTGCCAGAGTATGTGATTGGGAAACCGGCAATATCACTACATTAATCACCGATGCACCTTTAAACACCGAATGGAAAGAATTCCTGCGAAGCCGTCAGATTGATTTTTACGACTGACCCGCCTTTAACCTGAACTCCTGATTTATGACGGGGCCGCCAAATTGCACAGAGGCTTCGTGTCCCGTGTAATTTGGCGGCCCCGTCATAAACCGCGGTTTTCAGGTATACTTTTATTCCTTTTTCCAGTATAATACCCCCAAAGGAGGTATCTGCCATGAATTACCGTAAACTTGGCCGCACCGGTATCCCAGTGGGTGAGGTAGGCATGGGATGTGAAGGATTTTTAGAGAAATCCGACAAAACCGTAAAACAATTCCTTGATATCATGGAGGCAAACGGCGCCAACTGCATTGACCTTTATTCTCCGGATCCCGTTATGCGCTCTGCCCTGGGAAAAGCTTTAAAAGGGCGCAGGGAAAAATTTGTCCTCCAGGGGCATCTTTGTACCACCTGGAAAGATAACCAATATAAGCGTACCCGTAAAATGGACGAAGTAAAAGCAGGCTTTGAAGACCTGCTTAAACGTCTGGACACAGATTATCTGGATATTGGAATGATTCATTACGTGGATTCCCTCTCCCAATGGGAATCCATCAAAAAAGGCCCCGTGATGGAATACGCCATGGAATTAAAAAAGGCGGGAACCATCAAAGCCATCGGCCTTTCCAGCCACAACCCTGAAGCTTCACTGGCCGCCGTACATACAGGCCTCATCGATGTGCTGATGTTCAGTGTCCCTGCTATGACCTGCAGCCTGCGGATGAAAATCTGGAGCTTCTCTGGGCTGAAGAAAGCTACGAAAAACCCCTTGTCAATATGGATCCTCTGCGAAAAGAGCTTTATGAAACCTGCCAGCGTCTCGGTGTAGGTATCACGGTTATGAAAGCCTTCGGAGGCGGCGATCTGCTGAGCGACAAGCTCTCCCCCGCCGGAAAATCTCTGACTTTGTATCAGTGCCTCCACTATGCACTGAGCCGCCCAGGCGTAGCCTCCGTCATGTCCGGCGCCAGAAGCCCGGAAGAGTTGAAAGTGAGCCTGGCCTACGAAAACGCTTCCGACAGCGAAAAAGATTACGCCGAAGCTTTTGCCGCATTTCCCAAAATCAGCTGGAAAGGCCACTGTATGTACTGCGGCCACTGCGCCCCCTGTCCGAACGGCATCGACGTGGCCTCTGTCACCAAGTTCTTAAACCTGGCCAGGGCCCAGGGAGAAATCCCGGAAACCGTCAGGGAACATTACGCCGTCCTTTCTCACACAGCCTCCCAGTGCATCCGGTGCGGCGTATGTGAAACCAGATGCCCGTTCCAGGTGCCCGTCATGGAAAATATGAAAGAAGCTGCCGCGCTTTTTGGAAAATAATATCATGTCAAAGGGGCTGTTGTAAAATATCAGAATTTATATTTTGCAACAGCCCTTCGTTTTTTCATTTTTTAATTTGACAGGCAGACTCAGGCAACGGTCCCTGCTTTGTTTTCATATTTCTCATATGCTTTCGTGTCCATGATCTCTTTAATCCTCTGGATTAAGTCATAGACATCCACATATCTCGTATACTGAGGAACGGGAGCCAGACGAATCACGTTGGGATAACGGAAATCAGGGACAACATCCGCCGCTTTTAACGCTTCATTGATTCTGATGGCATCTTCATGTTCCAGGGCCACGTGGCCTCCTCTGACAGAGTCTTCCCTGGGATTTCCAACAGTAAACCCATAAGCAGTAAGCTCGTGGTCAATCAGGAACATCATATACGCAGTCAGATCAAGGGATTTCGCCCTCAGGTCCTTTATTTCGACCCCATTATAGACATCCAGTGCTCCGTCTGTGGCGGCCAGACTCAACACAGAACCAGTCCCTGTCTGCCACCCGCCGGCGTTCATAGCATGCTCAAATACGGGGCGCAGCTCAAACTGGGTATCCTTTCTGTTTCCATGCCATCCTGCAAGCCCTACTTCCCTCTCAAAATGCTTCTTATTGATGTAAAGTCCTGCGAGGGCCCCGGGGCCGCCGGAAAGGTATTTATAGTTACACCACAATGCAAAATCACAGTCAATCTTCTTGAAATCATGATCCACGTTCCCAACACTGTGGCACAGGTCAAACCCAATCAGAATCCCTCTTTCACGGGCAATCTTCGCAAGTTTTTCCATGGGAAGGAGCTGGGAGCTTCTGTAAAGGACAGAAGGATACAGCACCATGGCCACATCATCTGTCATGGCGTCGATTAAATCCTCTTCCGCCAGAGTCTTTCCGTCCCTGCTCTTCACCACCTTTACCACGTCATCCGGATCCATTCCGCGGGATGCCACCTGGCTGACCACTGCGTAACGGTCCGTGGGGAAGTTCAGTTCATCAATTACAATCTTATATCTCTCTTTTGTGGGCCTCCAGAAGGTAGCCACCACCTGATGGACATTTAAGGTGGTATTTGCGCAGACAGTCACCTCTTCCGGATCCGCATTGATGAGCCTGGCGATTTTCGCCCCGATCACGTCATGATACAGAAAATAATCTGTCGGCGCCTGGGTCCAGATTCCGATTCCATACTCTTTCCATGCTTCTACCGCCCTCTCCACGGCAGCTTCCGCCTCTTTTGAACAAAGCCCGAGAGAATTACCGTCCATATAGATCTGACCCGGTTTTGTATAAAAATGATCTCTCAGAGAGGCCAGCGCATCCTGGCTATCCATTTTTTCCGCAAAGTCCCGTGTAAGTTCATATTTTCCCATAAAATATCTACTCCTTTCTGTTCCAATGGCATCATTTATGCAACAGTACCCGCTTTATTCTCATATTTCTCATATGCTTTCGTATCCATAATCTCCTTAATTCTCACGATCAGGTCATAGACATCCACATATCTCGTATACTGAGGAACAGGAGCCAGGCGGATCACGTCGGGATAACGGAAGTCGGGGACAACATCCGCTGCCTTTAATGCCTCATTAATCCTGATGGCGTCTGCATGTTCCAGGGCCACATGGCCGCCGCGGCCGGAATCCTCTCTGGGATTTCCCACCGTAAACCCATAAGACATAAGCTCATGGTCAATCAGGAACATCATATAGGCCGTCAGGTCAAGGGATTTCTCCCTCAAATCTTTTATTTCTGCCTTATCATAGATTTCCAATGCCCCGTCTATGGCCGACAGGCTCAGCGCGGCACCCGTCCCGGTCTGCCATCCGCCGGCATTCTGTGCGTTTTCAAACTCATCACGAAGCTCAAACTGGGTATCTTTCCTGTTTCCCCACCAACCGGCAAGGCCAACTTTTTTATTAAAATGCTTCTTATTGATATAAAGGCCTGCAGGCGCCCCGGGGCCACCGGAAAGATATTTGTAATTACACCATAATGCAAAATCACAGTCGATCTTCTTGAAATCATGATCCACGTTTCCAATGCTGTGGCACAAGTCAAATCCGATCAGAATTCCCTTCTCATGGGCTGCCTTCGCCAGCTTTTCCAGTGGAAGAAGCTGGGAACTTCTGTAAAGGACCGACGGAAGCAGTACCAGGGCGACGTCGTCCGTCATGGCCGCGATCATATCCTCCTCAGCCAGCGTCTTTCCGTCCCTGCTTTTAACTACTTTTACCACATCATCCGGATCCATGCCGCGGGACGCCACCTGGCTGACCACTGCATAACGATCCGTAGGGAAGTTCAGTTCATCAATCACAATTTTATATCTTTCTTTTGTCGGTTTCCAGAAAGTAGCCACAACCTGATGTATATTTAAGGTTGTATTGGCACAGACCGTCACCTCTTCCGGGTCTGCGTTGATCAGTTTCGCAATCCTGGCCCCGATTACGTCATGATATAAAAAGTAATTTGTCTCAGCGCCCGTCCAGATTCCGATTCCATGCTCTTTCCAGTCGGCCACAGTCCTGGCAACAGCCGCCTCCGCCCCCTTTGAGCAAAGTCCAAGCGAATTGCCGTCCATATAGATCTGGCCCGGTTTTGTATAAAAATAATCTCTCAGGGATGCCAGGGCATCCTGTTTATCCATTTTTTCCGCAAATTCCCGTGAAAGTTCATATTCCCTCATAATTTCCCTCCTGAATGACAAATGGCATTATACGGCTGTTTACATCTTCTTAAGCAGTGCATCACTCTCATCAAAGGTATCATATTTACGTCTCTTGATATATTTTGTAAAGAACATTCCTGCAAAAATCACAATTCCTGCATATCCGGAGATGGGATAAATAATACTGATCATTGTAGAGAAAGATAACTGTCCGCCAAAGAGACTTGCCACAGCAGTAACGATTGCCGCAATCCTGTAGGGCATACTCTTGGAATCGGGAGAAACCTTGTTGCATACGGTGTACAGCATGGGAACTGCCGTTGTGTAGATACCAAGCAGCAACAATACGGAAAATACCTTACCAAATACAGGGCTGATGGAAGCCGCCACAAACAAGGAGGGGATTTCCAGATTGTATACATTGGTAATGTTGGCCAGAAGCCCAAAATTCAGAATCATAACTGCGATAATAAAAGCGCCTCCGCCAAAAACAGCTCCCCAGATTGCATTTTTCTTGTTGGTGGCCGTCGTCTTTCCGATTCCCGCCAGATACGGTACAACGCCGCTGACCGTATAAGCGCCATACATGAACCCTGAAAGAGCCCAGTTATTAAAGTTATTTCTCACTTCAACCGTCTTGAGCGCTGCGTCTGCAGTAGCAATCCCTTCCGGGTTGCTGACAATAGCTATAACGCCGATCACCATGGTGATGATCAAAAGGAACGGGGAAATATATCCGACAATCTTGACCAGCTTATTCAAGCCAAGAAGCACGGTTCCCAGGGAAACAACAATCATAAGGATACGGCCGATATTACCGTTTAAAGCGTAATATTCCTCAAACGTGGAACCGGCGCCCGAAATCATCAATGAGTAAACAAAGAACAGCATGATGGGCGTAAACCACTCAAGCACGAAGCCCAGGTATTTGCCCAGATAGAAATTGTAGATTTTGCCGTCGTCCCTCAGCTTCAGGTTTCTTCCGTCTTCCACAATCACGGCCACAAACCATATGTACAGAACCAGTGCAATTACACCGACTCCAATACTCCCCCAAAGGCCGTGTCCTGTAAAATACTGGAGACATTCCTGGCCTGACGCAAAGCTGGAACCGATCACAAATCCCATAAATGCGCCGCCGATGGCAATAATTTGACCCAAACTCATCTTTTTCTCCATACTCTTTCTTCTCCTTTTCTTTATTGAAATCCCCCTGATTTCTCATAGATGATTTCTCTTCCATTATATCCCTTTTTTATGGATGAGTTCAAATGAATTCATGGGAATAATATTGAATTCATCTTATTTCAAAAAAGAAAGAGCATGGCTGTTATCTTCTTTACACTTCTGTGGTTCACAGCATACGGACAAAATCCATTTTTACAGATACCGCTCCAGTTCTTCAGGAGTCACCATCGTACAATTTGATTGTTTTTCAATATCAGCCATATACCGCTCAAACAGCGCCACAACTCCGCTGTCCATAGAAATGTGATAACTTTCATTGAGGCTTTTCTGTGAATTTTCAATGGAGACAGACTTCTCGTCCAGGAAAAGAGATGGGTGATATTTTCTGACCATGCCGATATTAATGGTATCGCGTATCAAAAAAACACGAAATTTAGGATTATTTTTCATGCACTTGCAAATATAGCGGATGTGGGCCTCCACCTGTTCCTTTGTGAGATCGTGGGCCACGTTTCCAATACTCATACGGCCGTTTTGTATGTACTCGCTCAGTACGGAAGCATACAAAAAAATATCCACCTGGGACTTTGCCGTTTTTTCATCAAAGATTGTCTTCAGCTTTGTCAGATAATTCCTGTAAACAGGGTCGCCACAGGTTGCGATCAGCTCATCCATCAGCTCCGGCGGGAACATGGAGCCCGGGGCCTCATTAAAAAGCTGCTTCTGGTGACCGGAGCAGTAGGAATCCAGCTGTACATTTGTTTTTCTCAGAACCTCAGAAGATGTATAATTCATTTAGAAGCTCTTTTTCTTCCATAAAGCTTTTGAAGTACCTCAGGCTGTGGTCCACAATGTTTCTGTCCGTACTGCAGCACGCAGCAAACATCTCCTTCTCTTCATACATAATCTGAATATACATCTCATCATTAATCATGATAATCTTCGGATCCGCTTCATTGATCCGATACAAAGATAATTCAACGTGGCGGTGTTCGATAATTAAATCCAGAATATTGCTGCAGTAAAAGGAATATTCCTCCAGAGCCTTCTCTGTATTCATGCATGTCGAGAGGCAGACATTCTGAATTACCGTGCGATCCAGCTCATTTATAACTTCCTTAAACCGATGGCCTAAAAACCCAAAAAGGTCAAAGGTTGTCCTTATTACAATTTTATCTGTGCTCCAGGCACTCATATGGCGGAAACCCTCTCTCAGAAATTTAATCAGTTTCCTTTTATCCCCATAAAAAGCCAGCCGCTTTTCTTCAATATGAAACCGGCTGTTTTCAGCGTTTCTGTCCGCCTGGTAGCCGCTTCGCAGCAGTCCCTCTATGGAGGCTTTCGGATTATCGGAAGCAATCTCCAGCCCTCCCCAGTCTTTCCCCGAATACGCTCTTCCAAAGCAATCCGCCATCAGCTCTATAATTGTGTCAATGTTTCTGTCTGCCGGCAGTTTCGTTCCATTGATCCATTTACTGATATAAGTCATATCATAATTGATCACATCAGCCAGTTCTCTTCCCTTTATTCCCGAGCACTGCATGAGCATTTTTATCAAAGAGCCGAATTGATTTTCCATACGCCCTCCCTGTTTCACCCTGCCGCAGATTAACTGAGCGCCTGGTCAAATACCTTGAGTAGCTGCTCTTTATGAAACGGTTTATCCACGAAGCCTTTTGCGCCAATGGCCTTCGCCCTCTCAAAAGTATCGTCATATGCCAGGGATGACACCACGACAATCCTGGCGTCCGGGTGTTCTTTCAGAATAATCTCAGATGCATCCAGCCCGTCCATTCCCTGCATGATAATATCCATGGTTACCAGATCAGGATTTACTTCGTTATACCGGGCAATCGCATCTTCCCCACTCCGGCAGTATGCAGCGATCTCATAATCCGTCCCCTTCAGAACGTCGCCCAGCTGAACCTGTACCAACCTGGAATCATCCACCACCATAATTCGTTTGCTCATTTTCTATGCCCCTTTCTCTCGGTCTTCCCCTGAAACGGCCCCATCCCCGCCGGAACACGGCACATGATGTATAAACTGCGCTCCTCCATAATGCTCATCGGAATATGTAAGTATAAATTGTATCTCCCGCCCCTCAGGTTCATAACGCCCGCGGTAAAATACAGGCGGCCCAAAATGAGCCGGAACCTTCGTGGCCTGAAACATGGCCCTGGCTATCCTTCCGCAGAGTACATTAAAATACTCTTTGCTGAACTCCTCCAAGTCCTCGGGGCTGACCCTCTCCTCATGAAAAGAATTACTTGCCATACGGTACAAAAGCCCCGTATCGGCACAGAGAGTAAGGCTGGTGTGAAATCCTTTGTCAAAGGTGATCTGAACCGTACAGAGATCTTCCCCCGGCGACTGGTCCCCCTGATGCAAACGCACACCTGCGGTGCGCTCCGTCACATCCTGTACCGCCTCATCCAGGATCCGCTCCAGCCCCTCTTTCGTCATGGCAGTGTTCATCTCATACGCCTCCTTCCTTTATCACGGCTTTTCCTCTCCCTTTTCTTCCTGCTCAAAAACCCGGCTAATCCTTTTATGCAGCTCTGCAGAAGAAAAAGGTTTCAGCAGATAATCGCAGATCCCCAGCCGGCTGCTCTCCAGGACAGCATCCTTCGTCTCCACGCCGGTGAGCATGATCACCGGTATATCCCCACATTCTTCCCTGTTGCGTATCTCCCGCAGAGTCTCAATGCCGTCCTGCTGCGCCATCTGAATATCCAAAAGAATCAAATCCGGCTTCTCAAGCTCCAGATATCTAAGCGCCCGCACCCCTGAATTGACTGTGATCACCTCATAAGTATCCCGCAGGATACCGGAAATCCGTGTCAGGACAATGGCGCTGTCATCCACCGCTAAAATACGTTTTTTTAAACTTTCTCCTGTTTGGCTCATTTACTCTCCTCCTCTTTTTCAAATATGCCAAGCAGCTGGCTCAATTTCTCTTCTGCATCGTCGTCTTCATATAGCCTCAGTTGTTCCCGTATCCCTAAAAGACGTTCCGCCACATCTTTTGGCAACTCATGGGCCAGCATCTCCTCCACTCTCTCCGCACACTTCCCTGAACGGAAATGTTTCAGTTCTTCCAAAGCCGCCGCCGTCTGTCCTTTAAGCTCTTCCAGGGTGAGGGGGGGAAGCTTTTCTTTCCCGCCACCCTCCTGGCTGCGACATTCCAGAAATTGTCCGATATTCGCCAAAAGAGTCTCATATTCTGCCATCAACAGCGGAAATTCCCTGTCAATCAATTCTCTGTCCCCCTGTACGGCGGCATTTTCCTGTACACGGGCCATGGCGGAGACTTTCATGGCCCCGATATTGGCCGAGGCACTCTTAAGCCCATGCACTTCTATCTGGTAGCGCAAAATATCGGTTTCCACAACTTCACACAGGAGCTCTGTCTTGCGCTTTCCGTCGATACAGTAAAGTTCCAGCAACTCCACAAACCCCTTCTCATCGCCGGAATAATACTGCATTGCAGCGTCCATATCCACTCCGTCAATCTGAAATTCTTCCGGGTTTAACGGCTTAAATTCCTCTTCCACCTCTTCTGTCTGCCTGTATTTCTCCGGCACCCAGCGCAACAAAAGCTTGTTCAGTTCTACTCTGTCAAGGGGTTTCGCAATAAAATCCTGAAAACCACATTTCAAAAAACGTTCCCGCATACCCTCCATAGCATTGGCAGTCAATGCGATGATCACAGGGAAAGTCCCGTTTTCGCCACAGTCCCTGCGGATAATCTCCGCCGCCTCGACACCGTCCATGTCAGGCATCATATGATCCATAAAAATGAGGTCATACCGGTCGGCCCGTACCAGCTCGATGGCCTCCGGCCCGCTTCCCGCCTCAGTCAGATCAAAAGCATAATTTTTCAAAAAGCTTCTGGCCACCTTGCGGTTGACCACATTATCATCGACAAGGAGCACTTTGATGCCGGGCGCGGCAAACATATCCGTGATTTTCTGTTCTGTCTGCGGAATCTCCGGCATCTCAGAGACGGGCCTCCTGTCCACAATCTTCTGGGGAATAGTGATAGTAACCCGCGTCCCCTTCCCATAGATGCTCTTCACATCAATGGAACCCTCCATCAGTTCCACCAGATGTTTTACAATGGCAAGGCCCAGCCCGGTGCCCTCCACGCTCCTGTTCCGCTTGGAGTCCAGCTGTCTGAAATCCTCGAAAATATTGCCCAGGTCTTCCTCCTTGATACCGCACCCGGTGTCTTCCACATAGAAGGTGAGCAGTTCCTCGTCCTCATTCTTTCCCGGCTTCCCTGTAATATATGCGCGCACATATCCTTTTTTCGTAAATTTTATTGCATTGCTGAGTATATTGAGCAGAATCTGTTTAATCCTGCCATCGTCACCGTTGTAGCGGCAAGGTATGGTTTCGTCACACTCATACTTTAAGATCAGTCCCTGCTGAGAGGCCACCATATCCATCATTCCCAGGATTTCATCCACCATAACTTTGATGTAATAGTTCACATTCACCAGTTCCATTTTGCCCGCCTCCACCTTGGACAGGTCCAAAATATCATTGATGATTGTCAGTAGATTTTTTGCCGCCGCCTGCACGTCTTTGGCATAGCCGTAGATCTCCGTATCACCGCACTCCTCCATGATAATATCATTCAGGCCGATGATGGCATTCATCGGAGTCCGTATCTCATGTGACATGTTTGCAAGGAATTCGCTTTTTGCAATGCTGGCCTTCTCCGCCTGACGCCGCACCCGTTTGATCTCATTGATATAAGCCTTGATGTCGGTCATATCCAGAATCAAAATGACACAGCCCTGTATCTTGCCGTTTTCATCCACGATATGCTTGCTGTGGCTTTCGTAGTGCTGCCCCCCTATGGAAAAGCTCCGTGGAATGTCCTCGTCCAGCATTTCCTCACTAAACCCCTCCACGACCCGGATATTCTCCCCCCGCCTGTGGGCGGTCAGGCCGGTGAAGATATTTGCCGCCGCCCTGTTATAACTGACCAGGCGGTCATGGTCATCCAGGGCAATTACACCATCGCCCATACTCTCCAAAACTTTCTCCGCCGCCAGGTGGCGGAAATCGTAATTACGGCGGCTCCAGACCACGATGACCACCATGGACATAGAAATCGTCAATGTTACCGGTGTAAAATCAAATACCACCACCAGCTTAAAAACATAAGCAATCAATACAATGACCGGCAAGGTGGAAATCGCAAGAATTGTCCAATATTGGCGGTTCACCTGCCGGTCCGACCGTTCACGGATCGCCCTCATCAATGTACAGATACACAGGACATAAGGAATAATAATGTGGGCGATTGTAAAAAACGTGTACAGCGGGCCATAGCTGAGATTGACATGATAAAATCCACCCGCACCGGCCACCCACTGGACCTCCCGGTAGAAAAGGCCGCCCCAGTTGCAAATCACCACAGGCAGGGACAGGAAACTGACTATGCCGAGAAGCCTTAAAAGCACTTTCGGCGGAGAAATATAACAATAGATATAGATAAACCAGCAATAGCATAGCGGTGTAAAAGCAGAACCCATTTTTTCCATAGTCACCGCCGTCATGGCCGCCTCCACCGTAGGCGCAAGCAGTTCCAATAAGTAACCCAGATTCTGTACCAGCGACCCGCACATGATCATAATCAGCAGTTTCTGCTCTCTGGCCCCGTCGCCGTTGAGCAGAAGGAATAACGCCACAGCCGTCAGGCAAATACCAAAACATTCCAATGCGATTACAAAATTTACCATACTGCCTTTCCCCCCACCTGCGGCTTGATCTGCTGCCATGGCGGATTCTTGGTTTATTTCCGCAGGCGCTTCTCCGGATGCCACAGCCTCATGGGCACATGGCCAGCCACGTCAAATCTTCCATGCTAAAAATACAATAAATGGGAAACAATGTCAAGGAATACTACAAACCTCATAGCTTAAAAAGGGCCTCAGATTTTTCTGAAGCCCTTCAACTTTTACTATCAAATTTACCGTCGATTGACAAAAACATGCACACTGTTTACAAGGGTTTTTCTTAAAACTTTCTCATCTGATTTCCCCATTAACCGGGAAAATGTTTTAACAAAAGGCCAAGGCTTATTTTTTAATAAAAGCCAGCTTATTTGCAGAAACAATGCCGCCATAACCATTAGCCGGAGCCGTGCCTCCTTTCGGCACAAGCACGATCTGGATGCCCTCCAAACGTTTGGCTAAACCGGCAGTTCCTGCCGAAGCACCGTTCTTTGCCCAGGCAAGCCACCCATAACTTTGGGCATGAACACGGTAATATACATCGTAATGTTGTTCCATCCCCCCTGTCAGCCGGATTTCAATCGCTTCCAGACGTTTTGATTCGCCGCTGGTTCCAGACATCGCTCCGTTTGATTTCCACCCCTGCCACCCATACGTCTGCACATGGGTTCGATAAGTAATGCTGCCAGAATAAGGAAGATTGCTCAGGCTGATGCAGATACCCTCCAGACGCTTTGCCTGGCCGCTGGTTCCGGACATCTGGCCATTATATTTTTGCCCTTGCCAGCCATATGTCTGCACATGGGTTCGGTAAGCAACGTTTGGCATATCCGCCCCGCTAACCACAGGGGCCCTTCCTGATTTTGTGACATATGCTTCATTCCTGACAGAAGAAATCCCTTCTGCTTTCGTATTCATTGCCTTTCCTTTTTCTACGACCTGAATCTGTATAGCTTCCAGGCGTTTCGCATAGCCTTCAGTCCCAGCCGGTTCTCCGTTCTTCGCCCAGTTCATCCATCCATAAGACTGGGCATGGACACGGTAATAAATATCATATTTGTCCTTATCTGCGCCTGTCAGATGAATTTTAATCGCTTCCAGGCGTTTCGCTTCACCTTCTGTCCCGGAAACTTCTCCATTGCCTGCCCACGGAAGCCATCCATACGATTGTATATGTGTCGTATACTGTACGCCAAGATTTGGATTACCGGATACGGAAATACGGATCCCCTCCAGACGCTTTGCACGTCCGATTGTGCCTGCTGCTTTTCCGTCAGAAACCGAGTTCTGCCAGCCATCCGTCTGTACATGGGTCCGATAGGAGACACTGACAGTTGGTGTCACAGCCGTCCCCGGCCCGGTTGTCCCTGGTCCCCCAGGACCCGGATCAGTGGGCGGAGGATCCGGATTCGTTGGTGTGTTAGGGACATAGTCATAATGTATGGATACCTTGGAAACTTCCGAGGTTGTATCGCCCAGTTTGCTTATTCTGTCCCACTGCGCTTTAGTACCGGTAAAATATATATCAGTCAGCGGGCAAGCCGAAAATGTAGCCATTCCTATTGTCGTTACGCTATCTGGAATTATGAGCACTTGCACACCGGAAGAGGCAAATGCCCCTTCGCCGATACTCGATGCGCCTTGCGGAATTTCTACTCCGGCAAGCATCTGGCAATTCTGAAACATCCCCTTACCGATACAATCTATATTCGACGGCAGTGTTGCACTCATCAGGTAATAACAACGCGTAAACATATTGTCTCCCAGCACTACCTGCCTGCTTCCAGGGGCAAACGCTGCGCTTCTCATCGCCGTACATTCCATAAATGTTGCGGCGCCCACCTCTCTGATGCTGGCAGGCAGATTGATAGAAGTGAGACTTGTGCAGGCGCGGAAAGCATTTTGTCTGATTATTTCCAGCCCATCTGAAAGACTCACCGAGCTAAGATTCTGACATCCCTGAAAAGCGCTGTCACCAATGGTCTTTACACCGGAGGGAATGGCTGCGGAAATAAGCGAAGAGTCCTGGAAGGCGCTGTTTCCGATCGTTGTCACACTGGAAGGAATCTGTACACTAAGAACGCCGCAGTTCCGAAACGCGCAGGAGCCAATATTGGTAACACCATCTTCAATAATAACCCTCCGGATCTGGCCACATTTATCGCTCCACGGCTGATTTGCAATGTCGCCAAACTCCGGCATGGCCCCATTGCCGGAAATAGTCAGCGTACCTGCCTTTGTCAGATTCCAGCCAAGCCCTGTGGTAAGAGTCCCGTTTGCAACTGATACATTGGCTCCCGGATCATACGGCGGGATATAATCTTCCGGATAGCGGGTAATGTAATGGCTGGTATTGCGTAACACCTCATCCTTAGACATTGCCCGCCCCCAATGGACTTTGCCCTTGTGATCTCCGGTACTGATGTTTCCTTCGGCAACAATTATACCCGCATCGTTTACCTCAAGTACGATTACCGTATGCGTATCCGTATTTACCCGCAGAATATCCCCGACTTTTATCTCATCAAAATTAACCGATGTGTACATCCTTGCAGGCAGACTGCCAAACGCCTCATCACTGAGTATAAAGGCGAAAGCCACACAGCCAACGGCACTGATATTTTTCCCATCAAGAGGTCCGCCCTTCCAGTGGTAATATCCCGCTGAAGCCGAATACGGCTCATAGTCCGTCCAGGTCGTCCCCTCTTTATACGGATCCTGGTCTTTCAGTGCAATCATCGACTCATAGACTTCCGCCGGAGTAGGAACCGTATTGTCACCGGCCGCCAAGCCGGCTATGGATTCTTCCATAAGGACATCCTCTTGCAGCGAAAAGTCCTCCTGCGAAGCATGTGCCACCAGCCGGAAAGAAATACATAAGCACAGCGCTAAAGCGACGGAAAATATTCGTTGTTTCAACTTTATAACCCCCTTATTTTAGAATTCAAGATATTGTATAACGGATGGTTTTTCAAATATCTTTCATTAAAAATATTTATCTCCACCATCCATGGATTAAACCGGTTCCCTGCAACGCATTTCATTTTTAACCGCTCCTCTTAGATTATTCTACATCGACAGTATATCATTAAATAACTAATCCATCAATTAACATAGCCCTGATTTCGTTTTAAGTCTTAATATAGGAAATGCAAAAACCCCTGTAAATGACATTTCAATGCCACTTACAAGGGTTCTCATTCTTATCTCTATTCGTCTGATTTCTCGTGAAAAATCCGTGGATTCCCGGAATTGGTAAAGCGATTTGGGGAGTTGGTAAAATGCTGTTTATTTTTCAGAAATAAATTTATCTACCAAAGCAACAAGCTCTTTTGCTGTCCGGTTCTGTCTTTCCGCTTCCTCTTTATTTGCAATGTAAAATTCATCATAATCACTTGCATGTCTGATCTTCGCTGCCTTTGATATGTTTCTTCCGATTTCCCTTGGAAACCTATCTGTATGAACATAATTTTTGTTGAAATATCCTATCGTATCTTTATGTTTTTTAAACGCTATCGGCTCTAAACATAATACGGCAGTCAATGAATAATAAGTTGAGTAATACGCCCTGTTATTTGCCGCTTTTAGCCTCTCATTCTCGAAAAGAAGTTCCGCGGTATCAAGTTCTTCCCTCGCTCTTTCCAATTTGTATCTGGCCAAATCTTTTCCATAAAATTCCTGTGTCATACTGCCACTCCATCTTTTTCAATATTCATAAAAAAGGGATATACAGCCTTCCATTGCTCATAAATCTGTATGCTCTGAACAGAAGGATTGATCTCCATGCCATACTGCACTTCAAAATCATAAGTGATATCATAAACCTTGTCTGCATAAACACTGATCTCTTCTGGCTTTGCATCTACCAGAATCATAATATCCATATCTGAGTCCTGCTCAAAATCACCTCTGGCATAGGAGCCATACAAAATCATCTTGTTAAAACCTTTTCCCAGCACCTGTGCAACTGCTTCCCGATATCTTTCCAATAAAACAGATAGCTTATGTGACATTTCGGATCATCTCCTTTTTGATATTGTATCACGTTCTCTTTCTGATATCTATAATTTCTTTCTGTTCCAAAATAATATAAAAAATTTTGGCGAGCAATCCGCCTTTGTCTGACATATTCAATTGTCCTTCTCGCACAGATTCCGTATCGTTCATCTCATCACGCACAATTCATTTATATATACAGTATTCTCCCTCTTATCCCAGTTCATAAAATAGTCAATAAGATAATTCATATTTAGGATTCCATTTTCGAATCGTCTCTGTCAATTTTTCCATTTGCCTTTTTAAATCTAAAACTATGGGTAAAATTTGATTATCTTCTTAGAAGTGTTTAAATGTTCTTGTATGTCGGTAAAC
>JAAWCJ010000008.1 GCA_022793195.1 Lachnospiraceae bacterium
CAATAAGAATCAAATATACCTACAGCCATACATATAACCTCTATTAAAATATATTTGATTGTTATTTTTCCTGAAAACATTCGCGTAAAGTACACCTTGATGTTCTGCTCGCAAATCAGCAGAAAAATAGTAGCCATAGTGGGAATACATACATATAAGTATTTTAAGTACAATAATCCATTGGGAATGATAATTCCGTTCTGTTCTAGCAATGTAGGTACATAGCATATAAACGATAAAACATATACCACAGAAACCCATAACGTGAGTTTCAACTTATTTGTGTATCTCGCCATCACAATTTCTCCTTGCAGTACGAAAATCTTACAGAAATTCCGATTTGTCGCTCTCAATATAAGGCATTATACCACATCTTTGTGAACTTTTCGACTATACTTCACCTCAAAGATTAACCACTGGTCTTTATTTTCGCTGTCTTTCAGATAGCCGTATGGCGGACTGCTCGCAACGTGCTTCCCGCACCCGAATCCTATTGGAAGATTTATGCGAGCTTGACGCCCCCTCCAAAACTCTTTATAATGAGCCTTATATGAAATACGGAGGGACATGCCTGTTATGTGGATTGCAGATCAATGGAACGATTATGAAGTCATAGATACTTCCGAAGGGGAAAAGCTGGAACGGTGGGGAAGGTTTCTCCTGGTGCGTCCCGACCCCCAGGTCATCTGGGACACTCCCAAAAACCATAAAGGGTGGCAGCAAAAAAACGGCCACTACCATCGCAGCAGCCGCGGCGGCGGGGAATGGGAATTTTTTGACCTGCCCGAGCAGTGGACCATCGGCTATGAGCCCCTGGATCTGACGTTCCACCTGAAGCCTTTCAGCTTTAAGCACACCGGCCTTTTCCCGGAACAGGCTGTCAACTGGGACTGGTTTTCTTCCAAAATAAAAAAGGCCGGACGGCCCGTCAAAGTTTTAAACCTGTTTGCCTATACCGGGGGAGCCACCCTGGCCGCCGCCCGCGCGGGGGCCCAGGTGACTCATGTGGACGCCTCCAAGGGCATGGTGTCCTGGGCCAGGGAAAACGCCAGGGCTTCCGGCCTCTCTGAGGCTCCCATCCGCTGGATTACCGACGACTGCGTCAAATTCGCGGAGCGGGAAATCCGCCGCAGGAACCTCTATGATGCCGTGATTATGGATCCGCCTTCCTACGGCCGCGGCCCCAAGGGGGAAATCTGGAAAATCGAAGAAAATATCTTTTCCCTGGTGAAGCTCTGCAGCCGTCTTTTGTCGGAAAAGCCTTTATTCTTCCTGATCAATTCCTACACCACAGGGCTGGCTCCCGCCGTTCTCTCCTATATGCTGGGAACAGCGTTAAAAAAACAGGGCGGGAGCATCACCTCCGGTGAAATCGGCCTTCCGGTGACCCAGAGCGGCCTCATCCTCCCCTGCGGCGCGTCGGGCCGCTGGGAAAGCTGACTTACCATTTATTACGCACCTTTTCCGCAAACCCCAGCATATGTACCACGGGAAGTTTTGTCCCGTCATCCAGGACTGCCTCCCCGTCGAAATGGCCGAACACCTGATGCTGGTCGCTTAAAATCACGCCCACGCTGGTGCGGGACTTCCTGTCCAGGATGGGCGTAAACTTAAGCTCCAGCCTCCCGTCGGAAGAGGTGAATTTCCAGGGTTTCATGTAATCGGTCTTTCCCTCAGCCTCCCCGGGGATCAGGAAAAGGACCTGACCCAGCTTGTGGGCCTTTCCTTTATAAAACAGCATGTTCTCCGTGGCCGCCGAAGTGTCGCCGAACCCATACCCCAAGTTGAACCCGAACATTTCTCCGCCGCAGACCCCCATGGCCGCGCTCCAGTACCAGGTATTTTCATAAGTCCAGACACCTCTTCCCCAGTCCAGCAGGGCGAAGCTGTCCTCCGGCCAAAATTCATAGCTGTGCCCCGCATATTCCACACGGCCGCAGGCCCTCATGCCAATGATTTTCTGGTTATAATAAAAAGCTGTTTTTTTCTCCGGGAACGGCGTCGCGATCACCATGCTGTCTTCCGGCTCCTCTGTCAGTTCAAAATGGACGCGGATGGGCAGGCCGTTCTCAAACCGCCTGATCTCACCGTCCAGAATCCTCTTATCCCCCTCATGGCAAAAAGACATCTTCATATTCTTTTTATCCAGAAACACATCCCCCGACGCAGAGCTTTTCGGAAATCCTGTTTTTCCCATGGGGAATAAGGTCATGGGGCTTGTGGTATGCTCCGTACGTTTCTCAAAATCCAGGAAGGAAATGCTCACAAGACCCATGTAGGAATTGTCATCCAGCGTCAGGGCCACACCGTATTTATCATTATAAATGAGATAATAATCCCACTCTTTGATGCGCAAAGCCCCTCCTCTCACACGGCTCCTGTCGTATTCCTTCACCAGGGAAGTGGCATAACCCGCCTGGGAAAGCTCTCCGCGCTCATTTAAAAGCGGCCCCGGAAAAAGCCGTACCTGCTCCCCTCCTGTCTTTCCTGTCTCTGACCACATCTGTCCTGCCATAAAATACCCTCCTCTCATATACCGCCGTTTTATATACCTTCATCCCGTATACTTCCACTTAAATAACGCTCTGCGGAAATGACGGCGTTTGCCCCGTCGGCCGCCGCTGTCACCACCTGCCTCAGAGGTTTTGTGCGGATATCGCCGGCTGCAAAAATCCCCGGCGCGGAAGTTTTTCCATCCTCCCCGGCCCGTATATACCCGTCCTTGTCTGTCTCCACAATCCCTTTCCAGCTTTCCGTCTCCGGGATGATTCCCACGGCAATAAAAACTCCCTGAAGGGAAAGCTCCGCCGTCTCCCCATTTTTTCTATTTTTAAGCCGAAGGCCTGTCACCGCAGTTTCGCCTGTGATTTCTGTCACTTCCGTGTCGGGGAGGAATGTAGCCTTTTCCAGGGAAAAAAGCTGCTCCCGGAGGCTTTTTGCCCCGCGTAGTTCAGCCCTGCGGTGAATCAGGTACACCCTGCTGCAGGTCCTGGCCAGGAGGATGGCGTCCTCGATGGCCGTATCGCCGCCTCCGACGACCGCCACCGTTTTCCCTTTAAAAAACATTCCGTCGCAGGTGGCGCAGTAGCTGACTCCTTTCCCGGTGAACTTCTCTTCCCCGGGAACTCCCAGAAGCCTGTGCCTGGCGCCGTTTGCGAGAATCACTGTCCGCGCCTTGTAAATTTCTTTTTTTCCCCGCAGCGTTTTATAGGGAGAGCCGTCCTCCAGGGCAGTCACCGTATCGGTGGCAAAGACAGCCCCCAGGCTCTCCGCATGTTCCCGCATTTTCGCCGCCAGGTCGAAGCCGTTTATTTTCGGATCGCCCGGATAATTGTCCACTTCATAAGTATTCAGAATCTGGCCGCCGCTCATGGCCGCCTGCTCCAACACCAGCATATTTAACCCGGCCCGCTTTGCATAGACTGCCGCCGAAAGCCCCGCCGGCCCGGAACCGACAATGATCACATCATAAATTTCTCCCATGACACCCTCCATATAAATGTGGTATACTAAAGTACATATCCATTTAAAAGTATTATGGTTCATGAAAGGAGAATTTATGAGTTTTGCAAAAACAGCATTGATCACTGGCGCTTCCCGCGGTATCGGAAAGGCCGTCGCCCTCCGCCTGGCGCAAGAAGGCATCCGCTGCGCCATCTGTGCCAGAAACGAATCTTCCCTCCTGGAAACGCGAAAAGAGATTCTGGCCATCGGCGCCCCCTGCCTGGCCGTCCCTGCCGATGTGTCGGATCCTTCCCAATGTGCAAAACTTTTTAAAGAGATACAGGCAGTTTTTGGTTCCGTAGACCTCCTGGTCAACAACGCGGGAATTTCCCACATGGGCCTTCTCCAGGATATGAGCGACGCCCAGTGGAACTCTGTCATAAATACCAACCTGTCCTCCGTCTTTTACTGCTGCCGCCTGGCCATCCCTTCGATGATCGCCGGGAAAAGCGGACGGATCTTAAATATCTCTTCTGTCTGGGGAACTTTTGGCGCTTCCCTGGAAACTGCTTATTCGGCATCCAAAGGCGGTGTCAACGCCCTCACAAAAGCCCTGGCAAAGGAGCTGGCCCCCTCAGGTATCCAGGTAAATGCCCTGGCCTGCGGAACCATTGATACTGCCATGAATGATTTCCTCTCCGAAGAAGATCGTCTGAACCTCATGGAAGAAATCCCCGCCGGGCGCTTTGGCACTGCCCTGGAGGCAGCTCAGATGGCGTGGCAGATCCTCTCCTCCCCCGCCTATCTGACAGGCCAGGTCATCACCATGGACGGCGGCTGGCAGTAAAGACTATTCTTCAAACAAAAGAACTTCTTTTCCGTTTACCGCAAAATACGGCGTTCCCAGGACCTCGACGGCGGCCTTTCCTCCCGTGGCCTCCGTCAACCGCTTCACAAAAGCGTCCGCCTGCTCCTCCGGCAGCAGGAGCCTTGAAACCACCGTATCCGTATATTCCGTATCCAGAATGGAAATCCCCATCTGTCCGGCGATGTACTGTAGCTTTCCAAGCCCGTTATAGTCACAGGCGACCGACACCTTCTGCCCCGGCTGTTTGTGCAGGATAACGCTGTTTTTTAACCCCTCTTTCACCGCTCCGGAATAAGCCCGTACCAGTCCGCCCGTCCCCAGAAGGGTTCCCCCAAAATACCTCGTCACCACCACGCACACATTGTGGATTCCTTCTCCCAAAAGTACATCCAGCATGGGACGCCCCGCCGTCCCCCCAGGTTCCCCGTCGTCGCTGCAGCGGGTCAGTTCATTTCCGCGTCCAATGCAAAATGCCGTACAGTTGTGGCTGGCATTCCAATATTTCTTTCTCATTTCTTCTATAAAGGCGGTTGCCTCTTCTTCTGTCTTCACAGGGCATACCGTGGCTATGAATCTGGACTTCTTTTCCACCAGCTCCCCCTCGCCGCCCTGATATGCCTCCAGATAACTCTGTCTCATGCCTTCCTCCCCGGTTTCCTTTGTAATCTTATTGTAATACAGAAGTCAAAATCCGGCAACCTGCGTTTATGTAATACAAATGCAAAAAAACTGAAAGGAAATACCCCTTTATTTGTCATACTTTTTCTGGTATACTAAAATTTCAGGAGGATACTTTATGAATTACGGAAAATCTGGCCTGAAAAAACAGATTCACGCATGTTCATCGAAATCTGCCAGGCGAAAAACCAAAGCCGGTATTCTGACCTTCAAAGCTCTTCTGACCGGAATCGTGGCTTTATTCGTATTAATTATTTCCCTCGGTGTGGGAATGGTCCGCGGTATTTTAAATTCCGCCCCCGATTTAAACACCCTGGATATGTCTCCAAGCGCCTCCGCCACCATTATGTATGATGCGGAAGGAAACGAAATACAAACTCTTGTTATGGCTGGCTCCAACAGGCAGCCTGTTGAATATTCAGAAATGCCTGAAAACCTGATCAATGCGTTTATTGCCATCGAGGATTCCCGTTTCTGGGATCACAACGGCGTGGATATCAAAGGGCTGACCCGCGCCGTATTCCAGGGACTTTTATCCGGTGAACTGGATCAGGGAGCCAGTACAATCACCCAACAGCTCATTAAAAATGTGGCTTTTGGCGGCGGCATGGAAACCTCCATGGGCGCAAAATTCAAACGGAAGCTCCAGGAGCAGTATCTGGCCATCCAGCTGGAAAAAACAATGGATAAGAAAATTATCCTTCAAAATTACCTGAATACCATCAACCTGGGGGCCAATACTCTTGGAGTTCAGGCTGCTTCCGAGCGTTATTTCGGAAAAAGCGTCAGCGACCTGACACTGTCCGAATGTGCAGTGATTGCCGCTGTCACCAGCAATCCCACCCGTTACAATCCCATCACCCACCCGGAAGAAAATGTCAAACGGCGCGACATTGTCCTGGAATACATGTATGAGCAGGGTTACATTACAGAAGAAGCCCTCAAAGAGGCCAGGGCGGACGATGTCTACACGCGGATTCAGGAGGTGGATGCCGCCAGGGACAGTGAATCCTCTATATACAGTTATTTCGTGGATGAAACCATTGTGCAGGTTCTGGCCGACCTTCAGGAAAAAGCAGGATATTCTGAAACGGAAGCCCGCACCCTGCTCTACAGCGGAGGCCTCCGGATTTATACCACACAGGATCCAAAGCTGCAGAAAATCATGGATGAGGAAATTTCACGGCCGGAAAATTACAGCCATAGCGATATCCGCTACAGCTTCACCTACCGCCTTTCTGTCACCCATGCGGACGGCACTACGGAGAATTATTCAGAAAACCATATCAAAACATGGCTGCGGGAGAAAAACGGCGGCGCCCAGGTGAAATTAATTTACGACACCGAAGACGAAATCCGCCAGTGCGTGGAAGAATATAAATCCACTGTGGTAAGCGCCCGGGATACTATCCAGGGAGAGCGGCTGGACATCACTTTGCAGCCTCAGAGTTCCTGCGTCCTTATGGATCAGGAGACAGGTTATATCGTGGCCATAAGCGGCGGACGCGGGAAAAAGACTGCCAGCCTCAGTTTGAACCGTGCCACCGACACCCTGCGTCAGCCTGGTTCCACTTTTAAAGTGCTGACAGCTTTTGCCCCGGCTTTAGACAGCGCCGGAGCCACCCTCGGTTCTGTTTATTATGATGCCCCTTATTCCCTGGACAATAAAGACTTTGCCAACTGGTGGGGAAACAGTTACGTGGGCTATTCCAATATCCGGGACGGCATTGTCTATTCCATGAATATCATTGCCTTAAAAACCCTGATGAATACCGTCAGCCCTCAAACAGGTTATCAATATGCCCTGGACTTTGGTATCACTTCCCTGGTAGAAAGCGAAACAGATGAAAATACCGGTGAAGTATTCACCGATATCGGCGCCCCCCTCTGCCTGGGTGGAATCACCCATGGCGTCAGCAATCTGGAACTGACAGCCGCCTATGCCGCCATCGCCAATCAGGGAATCTATACGGAGCCGGTTTATTATACAAGAATTGTGGACAGGAATGGCAAAATCATCATTGATAACCGTCCTGAAACACGTACTGTAATTAAAGAATCCACTGCCTGGCTTTTGACCAACGCCATGGAGGGAGTCTGTGTCCGGTCTTACCTGTTTAACCGCTCCGACATTCCCACCAGCAGGCCGGAAACAAAGATCGACAACCTGCCCACTGCCGGAAAGAGCGGAACCACCACCAACACCAACGATATCTGGTTTGTGGGTTACACGCCTTACTACACTCTGGGAGTATGGCAAGGTTACGATGAAAATGCTTCCCTGGATACAGGCGCCGATGTGAGAACCATTTGGCGAAATATTATGGCCAGATCCTGTGAAGGGCTTCCTGCAAAAGAATTTCCCGCAATGCCGGGGAACATTGAAGAAGCTTCCATCTGCCACAAATCCGGTAAACTGGCCGTACCCGGCATCTGCGATGCCGACCCTGCCGGAAGTATGGTCTATACGGAATATTTTGTCAGGGGCACCACGCCCACCGAGGTTTGCGACCATCATACAAAAGTCACCGTTTGCCGTTTAAGCAATGTTTTGGCCACAGAGTTTTGTCCTGAAGCGCTGCGGGAAGAACGCGTTTACCGGACATTAACCGATGAGTCCACCGGCAGTACGGATGACAGCCCTTACCTCCTCCCCGATGCTTTGCGAAACAGTACCTGCCCCCTCCATACCAGTTATACTTTTCCCTTTATAAATGGAGAGAATAATCCGGCAGGAGAAACCACGCCAGAGCAGACGGCTCCGGGAGAAGCTGCGCCAGGACAAACAGCTCCGGGACAGCAGACGCCCGAAAACCCGGCCGCGCCTTCTAATCCGGCGCCTCAACCGGTGCCGGCTGACCCGGCGCAACCTCCCAGCGGATAGAGTGAATTGTTATAAATGCCACAACTGTTAAAGTATTTATCAGTTGGAATTTTTACAAGTTACCTTTTCGCCGGGGCACCACCGCCCCTCATACCTGCGGCAACCTTAATGATTGAGAAGTCCGCCTGGTTAAATTTACGGACACACAGCACAAAGAAAAAGGTGCCAATCAAAATGGTAATAGCCAGCCCCATCAGCGGTGTAATGACAAAACCGCCAAGGTCGAACGCCATTCCCTGTTTTACCAATTCCTCTGTGGTCAGCGTGTGCGCCCCCAAAGCGATATAACGGAAAATTGAGGTCGTATAGGTCAGAGGGTTTAAGTAGACGATGGGCAGGAGAAAGCCGGGTATAATGGTGGTGGGGATATATGCGCCGGAAACAAAGGTCAGGGGCATCATAATCATGGAGCTGAGGGTCTGAAATGCGGGGGAATTCCGTGAAACTGTAGCCAAAAACAGGCCAATGGCGCTGAATGTCATAGCGGAAGCCAACATCACCGCAGCCAAAAGCAGGATTTGCAGGACGCCCACCCGCAGTCCAAGCACAATGCCGCAGATCATGGTGACGACGCCTTGCAGCGTGGCAATGACCGCCCCTGACAGAATGTGACCCATGGAAATTTGCGTCCGTGCAATGGGCGCAACCAAAACCTCTTTCATATAACCGCTGGAAATATCAGACAGGATATCGGAGGAATTATTTACGCTAACCTGAAATACGCTCATGATAATCACACCGGAGATCAGATAGTTCATGGGCGCGTCAAGGCCGCTCATGGAAGATTTCATCAGAAACGAAAACATCACCAGCATAAACATGGACATAAAGAGCGATCCAAATACCCGTCCCTTACTCCTGATATAATTCAGTAAATTTCTTTGTACAATCGCTGTAATTGGGTTCATCCTTCTCGAATCTCCTTTCCCGTAATCGCAAGGAATACTTCGTTAAGCGTTCCGTTTTTCACTTCAAAATCAGTGATCTCTCCACTGTGCGCCGATAAAATTTCCAATGCGGCAGGCGCTTTCTTTGTATGGAAAACCAGTTTGTTCCCATCTTTCCGGTAGGAAACCTTCCGTTCACGCAATGTGTCCTCCATTGATTCGGTCTGAGTGCAGATAACATCCACCTCTGTGCCCGTATATAGGTGTTTTAAGTGGTCCGGCGTATCGTGGGCAACGATTTTTCCGTGATCCATAATGACGATTTTTGAACAGACCTCCGCCTCGTCCATATAGTGGGTAGTTAGAAAGATCGTCATATTTTTCTGCTTTTGAAGCCGCTGGATATATTCCCACACATTGGCTCGGGTCTGTGGGTCAAGACCTGTGGTGGGTTCGTCCAAAAATAAAACCTTGGGGTCGTGTACAAGCCCTCTCGCAATCTCAGCCCGCCGTTTCATACCGCCAGACAGACTGCCCACCGCCGCCCGTCTCCATTGCGTAAGCTCCACCAGATCAAGGGCAAAGTCGATGCGCTCCCGTACCTCGTTCTTCGGCACCTTGTAGAAGCTGCAATGGTATTTCAAGTTTTCTTCCACGGTCATTTGAGCATCGAGAGTGGAATCCTGAAAGACGATCCCTATGTCTTTGCGCACTAAACTGCGTTCTTCGCAAACATCATGTCCGTTGATGGTCAGAGTTCCCTCCGTTTTGTCAAGAATCGTACACAGGGTATTGATCGTCGTGCTTTTACCTGCACCGTTGGGGCCAAGGAAAGCAAAAATACTGCCTTCGTCTACAGTAAAGGAAATATCATTCACCGCTGTAAAATCCCCGTATTTTTTTGAGAAATGCTCCACTTGTATGATTGGGTTCATGTTGTTACCTCCTAAAAAATTAAGTCCTATGCGAACTGCTCGCATAGGACTTATCCCTATAGTGATCTATAGTGCCTCAGCTATTTTGTTGTTCGATCCTGCTCTTTTACAAAGACCGTCATCTCCAAATATCGCCCAATTCTATCAATCTGGCTTGTATGCGTACATAGGCTTTTGCATCCTTTTCCCCTAAAGCTTCCAGCATTTTTGCCACCGAATGAATCATTCCAGTTCGGCGCTCTTCAACCAAGGCTATCCCCTTTTCTGTCAGGCAAACAATGACCTGCCGACTGTCTGAGGGGTCAGGAGTCCGTGTAATCATATCCTGTCCCTCTAAAGATTTCAGTATGGCCGCAACTCTCGCCGTGGTCAGCATAAGTGCCTTACTCATGTCTTTAGGATATGCCCGGTTTCCGTTTGCCGCCAGATAATTTAACGCTAAAACCTCGCCCTTTGCAATTTTGGACATGGTTCGCTCCATTTTAATTTGCGGTGCAGAGGCGCGCATATCAATAAGTTGTTTCGCCAATTCAGTGTAGTCCATAGGTCATATATGCCTTTCAAAATTACTAACCTTGTTAGAAATAATAACACCAATTTTTGTCGCTGTCAATAGGAAAAGAAAGATTTTTCCCTACAATCCAATCATTTCGACCGACTACAAAAGCCGAAAGCAGACAAGGGCATCATTTGTATAGAAATCCAAAATATTTTGCAGCAGACCCTATTTTTATTTATTTCCCGCCCGCTTCCTCATCCTGGAATCCAGGATTTTTTTCCTGAGGCGTAAATGCTCCGGTGTCACCTCCAAAAGCTCATCGGCATCTATAAAGTCCAGAGCCTGCTCTAAGCTCATCACCACGGGAGGCACCAGCTTCAACGCTTCATCGGAACCGGAGGAGCGGGTATTGGTCAAATGTTTTGTCTTGCAGACATTGACCTCGATATCCTCCGCTTTCGCGTTGGAACCCACCACCATTCCGCTGTAAACCTTTTCTCCCGGGCCGATAAAAAGGGACCCCCGCTCCTGGGCATTAAATAGGCCGTAAGTCACACTCTCCCCGCTCTCAAATGCAATCAGGGAACCCTGACGACGGTATTGGATATCCCCTTTATAGAGGGCGTATCCGTCAAAAAGCTGATTCATAACGCCGTTTCCCTTAGTGTCGGTCAGGAAGTCTCCCCTATATCCAATAAGGCCCCTGGAAGGAATGGCAAATTCCATCCTTGTATAACCGGTGCCGGAGGGAGACATGCCCTGCAGTTCTCCCTTTCTCAGGGAAAGCTTCTGAATGACCGTACCAGAAAACTCGTCAGGCACGTCAATATAGACCAGTTCCATGGGTTCTAACTTCCGCCCCTTTTCGTCCTGCTTATAAATAACTTCTGCCTTGCTGACAGCAAATTCGTAGCCTTCTCTGCGCATATTTTCGATCAGTACGGACAAATGTAATTCTCCCCTGCCGGAAACTTTGAACCGGTCGGCATCTTCTGTCTCCTCCACCCGGAGGCTGACGTCTGTGTTCAGTTCCCTGAACAAACGATCCCTGATATGGCGGGAGGTCACATATTTCCCCTCCGTCCCCGCCAGCGGGCTGTCGTTTACCATAAAATGCATGGCGATGGTAGGCTCTGAGATTTTCTGAAAGGGAATCGGGACAGGGTTCTCCGGCGCGCAGAGCGTATCGCCGATATGCAGGTCGGCAATGCCGGAAATGGCTACGATGGAGCCAATCCTCGCCTCCTCCACTTCCACTTTTTCCAGTCCGTCAAATTCATAAAGGCGGCTTACCTTCACCTTCTTAAACTTTCCCGGGTCGTGATGATTGACGAGGGCCACTTCCTGATTCACCCGGATAGAACCGTTATCCACCTTTCCGACTCCAATCCGGCCCACATATTCATTGTAATCAATGGTACTGATCAAAATTTGCGTATCTGCATCCGGATCGCCTTCCGGCGCCGGGATATGCTCAATGATAGTATCAAACAAAGGCTGCATGTCCTTCTTTTCATCATCCAGATTCCGCATGGCATAGCCACCCTTCGCTGATGCAAATACAAAGGGACAATCTAACTGTTCGTCAGAAGCATCCAATTCCAGCAGAAGCTCCAAAACTTCATCAATCACTTCATCCGGCCTGGCTTCCGGCCGGTCAATTTTATTGATGCAGGCGATCACCGGAAGCTCCAGCTCCAATGCTTTTTGCAGTACAAATTTTGTCTGGGGCATGGCTCCCTCAAAGGCATCCACCACCAGGATAACGCCATTTACCATCTTCAGTACCCGCTCCACTTCACCGCCAAAATCAGCATGGCCAGGCGTATCAATGATATTAATTTTAGTCCCTTTATAAAATACTGCCGTATTTTTGGAAAGAATGGTAATGCCGCGCTCCCTTTCAATATCATTGGAATCCATGACACGCTCCATTACCTCCTGATTTGCCCGGAACACACCGCTCTGCTTCAGAAGCTCATCCACCAGCGTTGTCTTACCATGGTCAACATGGGCAATAATTGCAATATTCCTGATATCTTCTCTCGTCGTTTTCATGATTCTTCCTGCTTCCTTTATTTAATTTACACATTTTCTTATATTAGCACACTCTGCCATATAATTGCAAGAGCAAGGAAATTTAAATTTCCTTGCTCTTGATATGAACATCCAGCTGTCCATAGGGGATCTGTATTCCCTCCTCATCAAAGGACAATTTAATCTGCTCCGTCATGCTCCAGCGGCACTTCCAGTATTCCGAAGTCTTTACCCAGCAGCGCAACCCCAATATCACAGCGCTTTCTCCCAGTTCCGACACATAAACAAAGTGTTCCTCCTCTGTCATGGTCATAGGATGGTTTTCCACCAGATGAAACAAAAGCTCTTTCGCTCTTTTTAAGTCCGACTCATAGGAAATCCCCACCTTTAAATCAAGCTGGCGCTTTTCCTGGGCCGTCACATTGGTCATACTGCTATTGGCCAGATTTCCATTGGGAACCATAATCACCCGGTTATCCAAAGTCACCAGTTCCGTATATACCAGCCCGATATTTCGGACTGTTCCCTCGTTTTTGTGGGTATCCTCAATGATATAATCGCCTACTTTGAACGGCTTCAACATTAATATCAGCAAACCGCCTGCAAAATTGCCCAAACTTCCCTGCAGTGCAAGCCCCAACGCCACAGTTACGGAGCTGGCCACTGTTGCGAAAGCTGTGGGCTGCACCCCTGCCACGCTTAAAATCAGAATCACCAGCAGGATATATCCGGCAGCCCTCACCAGGTATTTTACAAACTTCCGCACCGTAATTTCGGCCCCGGCCCGTTCCATGGACCGTTCCGTAATCTTCGTAAACATGCGGATCAATTTCCTGCCAATGATAAACAGAAGCAGAACGGTCAGGACTTTGAGGCCGAATAGCAGCGCCTGGACAGGAAGTGCGTCGAGAATCTCCTTTAACTGTACCTTATAAGCATATTCTATCTGGCTTACCACCTCCGCCACATCGGTGGCCGCCTCTTCCGCCCACAGTACCGTCATCTCCTATCCTTCCTCCATCATCGCTTTCTTTACCTTTGCCACCCCGGCAGTCCGCCCTTTTGAAGCCTTGGCTCTGCCCCGCTTCTTCGCTGCGGCATTTCCTTTTACAGGTTCCAGAACAGGAATATACTGGAACGCCTGAATTCCGAGAGGTGCCACTTTAATGGAAATGGAATTTTCCCGTTCATCCCATTCTTCCGCAGATGACTGTTTTACCCTGCCATTGACAATACCTGTGCCGCCGTATTTCTTTTCATCACTGTTGAAAATCTCCTTGTATTTTCCCGCATAAGGCACACCTACCCGGTAAGCCTCATGAGCCACGGGAACAAAATTGCAGACCACCAGAAGCGTTTCTTCCGGCTTTCCGCTCTTTCTTAAAAATACGGCAATGTTCTCCTTTGAATTGGTACAGTCTATCCACTCGAACCCTTCCGGTTCGTCATCCAAAGTCCAGAGCGCGGGGCTCTTCAAATACAGATGGTTCAAATCTTTCATATATTCCTGCAGCTGGCTGTGGATATCATACTTCAGTAAATACCACTGGAGGCCCTCTTTTTCATTCCATTCATCCATCTGGCCGAATTCCTGTCCCATAAACAGAAGCTTCCTCCCCGGATGGAACATCATAAAACCATATACAGCCCGGACATTGGCAAACTTTAATTCAAAAGTCTCTCCCGGCATCTTTCCCACCATGGAGCCTTTTCCATGAACCACTTCATCATGAGATAACACCAGGATAAAACGCTCGCTGTATGCATAAATCATACTGAACGTCATTTCTCCATAATGATATGTCCGGTAGATGGGATCACACTGCATATAACCAAGGAAATCATTCATCCATCCCATGTTCCACTTATAGTCAAAACCGACAGCGCCGTCCTCCACATCTCCCGTAATCCTGGGCCACGCCGTGGATTCCTCCGCAATCAGGAGCGTCGGCAGCTTTTTCTTCTTAAAAATAGAATTCAGGTGTTTGAGAAGCTCCAAAGCTTCCAGGTTTTCATTTCCACCATAAATGTTGGGAATCCACTCCCCGTCGTTTTTGCCATAATCCAGGTAAAGCATGGAAGCCACCGCATCCATGCGGATACCGTCCGCGTGGTACTCCTGTGCCCAGTAGAGGGCATTGGCAATGAGAAAATTAGAAACCTGAGGTCTTCCATAATTAAAAATCAGAGTCCCCCAATGAGGATGGGCGCCCCGTCTCGGATCCTTATGTTCATAAAGCCCTGTCCCGTCGAAATCCGCCAGTCCAAACGTATCCCTCGGAAAATGTGCCGGAACCCAGTCCAGAATCACACCGATACCTGCCTGGTGCATGGTATCCATAAAAAACCGGAAATCGTCCGGTGTCCCATAACGGCTGGTGGGCGCATAGTATCCAGTCACCTGGTAACCCCACGATTCGTCAAGGGGATGCTCCATCACCGGCATAAGCTCCACATGGGTATATCCCATTTTCTTCACATACGCTGCCAGCTTGGGCGCAATTTCCCGGTAGTTATAAAACTTTTGTTCCTCTTCGGTTTCTACTCCGCCGGTCTTTGCTCCGTCTGCTTCTTTCCCTTCCGTATCCTCTGCTTTTGCAGCTTCTCTTTCCGTATTTTCTGGCTCTATATCTGCGCCCTCTGCCTCCGGCGCTTTCCAGGAGCCCAGATGCACTTCATAAATATTCATGGGGCCGGAAAAAAGCCTCTGTTTCTTTACATCTTCTTTCCTTGCATCCATCCAGCCTTTATCCATCCACACATACTCATCCAAATCATACACCACAGATGCCGTCGCCGGGCGAAGCTCCGCATAATTGGCATAAGGATCTGCCTTCAGGCTGGGTTTTCCCCCTTTAAATTTCACTTCATATTTATAAATAGCTCCGGCCGAAAGTCCCGGAATAAATAATTCATAAATTCCTGAATCCGAAATCCTCTGCATCTGGTGGCGTCTGCCGTCCCAGAGGTTAAAATCTCCAACTACGCTGACCCGCATGGCCCCCGGCGCCCACACAGAAAACACCACCCCCTGTACACCCTGGAGCTTTTTGGGGTGGGCCCCCATTTTTTTATATATTTCATAATGGATTCCGGCGTCAAACCGCTTTATATCTGATTCCTCATAAATAGAAGGAAAACGATAGGGATCGTGCACTTTCTGTTTGGCGCCATTGTCCCAAGTCACTTCAAACGCATAAGAAGGAATCTTCTGCTCCGGAAGCAAGACCGCAAAAAATCCCGCCTCATCGGCCAGCTCCATGGCATACCGCTTTCCATCCTTTGCCGTCACCACTGTCACAGAAACAGCCGTCGGCAAAAATGCCTGGATCAAAACTCCCTCATCCGTCAAGTGGGGGCCCAGCACAGAGGCCGGTCTCTGACACTCAGAATAAACAACTGCCTCAATCTCCGGCCAGTCCATCAGTTGATATAATTTTTCGTTCATGGCATTTCCTCCTTAATTTTTATTCTATCATCTGTTGCTGTCCGGTACAAGGTCTGATTCTTTTAATTTCAAAATTTATACGGCAAAAAGCGGCGTTCTCGCCCTATATCAAGAGCAAAACGCCGCATCTTTGTTTATTCAGGCTTATTCTCCCAACACTTCCACGTCGATCTTCATCATCTTGCAAATGGTTTTGAGTTCTTCAATATGGTCGCCATAAACTGCATGTGCGTGGTTCGCATCAAAGTTATCCAAAAATACCTTGTAATCAAAATGCAGTTTTGCAAAATTGTGGGGCCATTCTTTATTGGTGAGCTCTTCCCTCTCTTTCGGCATGGAAACCAACTCCGCCGTAAACATCACCATCCTGTATCTGCGTTTTCCATTTTCATCCATGGAGCGGCACAGCCTTGCGATGGTACAGAGGCCAGGCGCTGTCTGGCAGTTCACGTGGCAGCCGCCTCCTGCGTAAATATCCAGGCAGGGATACAATGTCACGTTCTTTAAGTTTTCATCGGGATCATTACTCTTTGCCGCGTACCAGGTGGACTCAGAACCACAGTTACAGAACTCCAGGACCTGATTTTCCTCATCCCAATGGCGGACATCCATAAATACCACCGGATCCCCTGTCAAAAGCTTCAGCATCTGCATGGTCATCGCTGCATCGGAATCTGCCTCACATGCGTAAACCACCGGCTCTTTGGCTCCGTCCCAGTCGTAAGGATCGTTCATAAATGCCGCTGCAATACATTCCGTACAGTAGTGACAGCTCATATCATAGTGGCATTTCACACCCACAAAATCAAATTCATTCTCTTTCTGGATTCTCTTGATGGCTTCGTAATGGCGGATCTGCGTTTTCAATTTCTCCGGTGTCAGTTTCTGCCCGTCATACTCAATGGCCTTACATTTTTCGGTCAGCCAGTTAAAGGCCTTCTCCACCTGTTCTTCCGGTACTTCCTCTGCCAGACGGACAATCTCGCTCTCGTCACAGTGTTCCACGTCTACGCCGAATTTGTCCTGCCAGTCCTGCATATCCACAGTGGCGCTGTACATTCCTAAAGAACGGCCGCCGATCAGGCCGTACTTCTGTCCATTTAAACTGGTAACTACATGGGCACATTTTCCAAATGTAATGATCCTTTCCAGTACTTCAGGGTCATTGAAATCACCATAAGCACGGAAATGAGTAATCCCCTGCTGATTTAAAGCGCCGCCTGCCGCCAGCATGGCCACCATGCCGGGCCAGTCAGGATTCAACTGAGCCGCCAGAAGGTACGGCCCCTGTCCATATTTTGCTGCGATGGCGGAAAAATTCGGCCATGCAAATACGCCGTAAGAAAAGATGGTTCCATCCACGCCTTTTGCCTTCAGTTTTTCCGCTTCTGCCCTGGCTGAAGCCACAGAGTTTACAAGATTGTCCGCCACAACCACATCCACACGTCCATCTTTTTCCAAAGCTGCCTTAATGACATCCAGCTGGTGCTGAACCACGTCCTTACTTTTCTCATGAACAACCGGATCACCGTCAGACAATCCCATGATACCCAAAAGAGGTTTTCTGTTTCCCATAAAAATACCTTCCTTTCCCTTTGATTCGCCGCCCCTCACGGCTCCCATATTTCATATATGAAATAGTTGATTTCATATGTTATGATTATATCACATAAAATAAAATCCTGCAATGCAGGAAACCTATTGTAAACCTTTTTGTATTTTAGGTTGACATTATCCGGTTTCTAATTTATAATGAGTCTGTCACCTAAATCCCAACTAAAAAAGGAGCGCTATTATTTATGGAAAAGACAATGACAGAAAAATCTCCAAAGCTTACTTTGATGACCATGACTCTCATCGGCGTAATGACCGCCGTTACCTGTATCCTTGGACCCCTTTCCATCCCGCTTCCCATAAGTCCTGTTCCTATTTCTTTCACAAATCTGGCTGTATACATTACCCTGTATGTACTGGGTATGAAAGCCGGAACCCTCAGCTATCTCATCTACCTCTTGATCGGTATAGTGGGAGTCCCTGTATTTTCCGGTTTTACCGGAGGCCCTGCCAAACTGGTGGGTCCCACGGGCGGTTATCTGGTGGGATTCATTTTCATGGCTCTCATTGCCGGATGGTTCATTGACCAGTTCCCCAGGAAATATTACTTCCATGTCTTTGGCATGGTTTTGGGAACTGTGGTATGTTATCTGTTTGGCACGGTTTGGCTCTGTTTTCAGATGGAGCTTTCTTTTACAGCAGGCCTGATGGCCGGAGTGGTTCCCTATCTGCCCGGCGATGCAGCTAAAATCATCATTTCTCTGATTTTAGGCCCCACTCTCCGGTATGGCGTCAACCAGGTGAAAAACCGCTGACCACAGCCGACAAAAGGGACGCTTGTTTCGACGGTATCATCCGCTGAAACAAGCGTCCCTTTTGCCTATTTCCTCTTTGCCGCGATAAAATATGGAAGTTTCTTTGACCAGTTATATTGATAAGAATTTTCTCTCCATCTTGTCCAATTTTCTTCCTCTTCCCTCCCTAACATTTCATAAGGATCGATGACCTCGACCTTTCCCTGTTTTTTTCTCAATGTCACGGAATGTAACACATTGTTGCCGTTTATTCCATACAATTCCGCTACAGTTAAGGCCGCCATAACAACATGCTCTTCGTCTAAATATTTTTTTGCCGTAGGCGCGTCAAAATTTAATGTGATATTCAAACTTGAAGCAGACAGTTTTAAAGCTTTATAAAAATAACAAAGGGCCTCTTCCTGCCGTTCATATTTCCGTATGGCCTCATCCAGCTTGGTTTTATGAATCCGTGGAGCGCCGTTTTCTTTAAAAATTATCCCTCTAAGCAATGGGTTATCGGAATCCAAAACAAAGTCACATTTTATATTTAACTCATCCAAAACAACCGGGATATATGTAAAAAAACCTCTTCCCATGAATACCGGAAAGTTTTTTTTGTCTTGTATTATATGCAACACCTCTTCTTCTGAAACACTGGTTTTCAACAAAGAGAGGAAGTTCCTGAACGCACATATCCAGCAGTCATGTTCTGTTTTTTGATAATAAATGGCCAACCCCTCACTCCTTATTTTTTGTACCCTCCGGGTACCCCACTATGGTCATTCGGCCCTTCCAATAAGGTATAATTCCAGATAAAAATGAAAAACGTCCCCGGCAGCAGTACATCGTCGAGATCTATATGCTTCGATCTCTCATTCTCCCTGCTTCTCATTGCTTTCCCGTTATAAGAAGAATACCAGTTACAGCTTTCGATATCTGTCCCGTCATATCCAAAATCTATGTGATACCGGTCACAGACACAGCCAATATCCTCAAATAAATAATTTTCCGTCCTATTTAACAAAGTTTGAAACTGAAATCTAATATGTGTCCTGGGCGTTTCAGAAAAATCAACAGGATAAGTATAGACGCCGTCCTTTTCATCGGACGTTATTTCTCTATCTTCCACTTTAAAAGATATCATTTTAAAGCTGTCCGGCTCATTTTCAGAACCCTTTGCCGCCAAAAACGGAAACGTTAATATCCGGTTTATACCCGTTAATTCATTGACATAATTTCTATATTCCTCTTTACTTTTTGCATAGTAAATCTTGAACTGATTTTTTCCCTCAATTCCAACAATGTCAAATTCAAAGGTAAACTTACTTACAAAAAAACCAGGATATTTCTGATCACCGGAAAGCTCAATATCGACATACACATTCTCTCTCAGACTGTTTCTGTCTGTCACCTGATAATTATAAATAATGGTTTCCTGGATTTTTTTGGAAATGCGCTCTCCTAAGATTGCATTCATGCTGGATTCCAGTATTTCCTGGTTCCGCTCTTCCTTAATAAAATTCTTTGTAAGTTCCGGGCTCGCAAGTATTTTTGCCACATCTTCATCCAGCTGCTTTTTATATTGGCTGTTAATCATGAAATCTAAAATGAAAATAGAAAACAGTGTTATGGAAATATTTTGTAATGCCACCACAAAGTAGTAAAAAAGCTTCCATACAAGATCTTCATATAATCCGACAGTATGATAACCCGTAAAAATAGAACAGATAATAAATACCACGCCGGAAAGAGCAGCAAATAAAATCTTTTTCGTATTATAATATTTATAAATTGCCTCAGTAAACGTTGTCTTAGGTTTACTTTCCATATTTTTCTACCGCTCCAATTTTACATCTGATTTGCCGTCGTCTTTCTTCGACGTTTCTACCGGACGGATTCCTCCCATCAAATGAACGAGAGCATTTCTGTTCCAGGATAGTTCCTTCCCTCCCAAAACACTTTTATTTTGAACACATAAATCATTTTTTTTCATATTTACCCCCTTTCTTTGACAACATTAATCAACCATCTTCACTTTGTTTATAATATACTACATTTACATATCCAGTGCAACCTTCGCAAATCTTTCTTATCCCAACTATCGCGGCGCGACCTCTTCCAGCCCGCATATCTGCAAAAATTCTTTATAACGCGCATCCCACTTACCGGCTTCTTCCGGTTCAAACCGCTTCAGGGGAGAGCTGTTCTCAGCTATTTCCCGGACCTCCCCCTCCCCCGCAAGCTCCCCGCGCCCCACCGCCTGCATCAGGACATTGCCCACAGCCGCCGCCTCGCTGACCCCGGTGATAACCGGAAGGTTCAGGGCACACGCCAGCATTTTATTTAAAAAATCAACCCCGCTGGTTCCCCCAACCACATATATTATGTCAACATCGGAAACAGAGGCCCGTTTTACCGCTTCCAGCCCATACCGGCATTTGAGGGCGATACTCTCATAAATAATCCTGGCAATCTGTCCGATATTATCCTGCTCAACCGCCGGCTGCCCGCTCTTTTCCAGCCAGGAAACCACTGCCTTTGTCATATCTTCCGGGCTGTAAAAATCTTCTGCGTCCGGATCCACAAATCCATAAAAAGGCTCTGCCCCAGCTGCCATCGCTACAATGGCGGAATAATCACAGGAAATCCCCCGCCTCTGCCACATCCTCCGACATTCCTGGAGAATCCACATGGCGCAGACATTCCTTTTTACCAAAGTTTTTCCAAATGCAAATCCTGTATTGGACAGGTTATAGCGAAAAGATAATTCCGGGTTCGCCGGCTCTGAAAGCTCCATACCGACCAGATACCAGCTTCCCGTGGAAATAAAAGCCCACCTTTCCCCCTCTTTTGCAGGGACAGCCACACCGGCCGCTGCCGTATCATGGACAGGAGGCGCGATAATTTCAAACCGTCCGATTCCCAGCCTCCCCGCCAGTTCTTCCGAAATCCTCCCCAGACACTGGCCCGACCATACGATGGGGGGTTGTATACTTTCAGGCAGGCCAAACAGCTCAAACACCTTGTTCTCCCACCGCTGTTTCCTCATGTTAAAGAGCTGGGAATAAGAAGCCGCAGAAATCTCAGAGCACATCCGTCCGGAAAAAAAGTACATTAATAAATCTCCAAGATGCATGATCTTGTTCCCACCCTCCAAAAGTTCCGGATATTCCTTTTTCGCTGCCAACAGCTGGCAGAGAGTGGAATCACACATCTTCCTCTGGCCGGTCAGCTCATAAAGTTCCCCGTAGCTTATGACTGCTTCCACTTCCTCTGTCATCCCTTCTGTACGTCTGTCCCGGTAAAAGACAGGAAGCCCCAAAAGCTCACCCTGGGGATTCACAATCCCAAAGTCTCCGGCCCAGGAATCAATTCCCAGGCTGGCAGGCGCTCTTCCCTCTCTCCCCAGTTTTTCTAATACCCCGCAAATTTTTTCATAGACTTCATAGACATTGATACATACATGACCTCTCAAAAACACCCGCGGAGTGATAAAACGGCCTGCCTCCCGCATCTGAATCCTCTTCTGTTTTGTAAGCTCCGCCAGCAAAATTTTCCCGCTGCTGCTCCCCATATCAACGGCCAAATACTGTTTTTCCATCCGTACCTCCTGTCACAAATTACTTAAAACGCTCCCTATGTAAACCGAAAGGTTCACTCCTTCTTCACCGGCTGTGCTCCCTATAAGGCCATAATACTGACCGAAATTAACATCGTCAACACAAGCCATGTTCGTAATCTACCCTGCAGGAGTTTTTAATCATCGGATGTCTCCGGATCTTTTTTCCACCGCAATTAAAATACATGAAATATTGACAATCCCACTTCGCTGGTTTATTATTTTACTAAGGTAAAGTCTTGCATTGTACCCTACTTATCAGGTCGTTCCATTTATGAAAGGAGATCAGTTCATGGACAACAAAAACTTCAAATCAAGATTCGGCTTTCTCATGGCGGCCGTCGGCTCCGCCGTCGGAGTCGGAAACCTGTGGGGATTTCCCTACAAAATGGGAGCGAACGGCGGTTTTGCTTTCCTTTTATGTTATGCTTTCTGTGTAGTGATCGGCTACGTCATCATGACCGGCGAGTTGGCCATCGGCCGATCCGGCGGGAAAGGAGTCATTGAAAATTACAAACTGACCGGGAAAAGAAACGGCTGGATCGGCGTCCTGGCCGCCCTTTCTGTCCTGTTGATCACAGGGTTCTGCTGTACTTTGACGGCCTACTGTATGAAATATTTCCTGGCAAACCTGGGTACTCTCCTCAATGCAAGCTGGGGCATCAATGGCGGCGACGCGGCCGCTTACTGGGACGCGTTCCTCTCCAATGGCCTGGAAGCCGCACTTCTAACTTTACTGTGCGTCGTCATCACCATGGTCATTCTGTTTAAGGGAACCTCCGGCATTGAAAAATTCTGCAAATACGCCATGCCGCTCCTGGTTCTTCTGCTGCTCATCGTTATCGGCAGGTCTTTGTCGCTCCCCGGTTCCTCCGCAGGACTGGCTTTTATGTTTAAACCGGACTGGTCCGTGTTCCAGGGGACAGGATGGATCACTGTTTTTGCAAGGGCAGGTGGGCAGGCCTTTTTCTCCTTGTCCCTGGGTATGGCTATCATGATTACTTATGGCGCTTATCTGAATAAAACAGAAAACATCGGAAAAAATGCCGCCCTGATCTGCTTTTTTGACACTTTGGTGGCAATACTGGCCGGCGTGGCCATTTTCCCCGCCGTTTTTGCCTTCGGCCATGAGCCTGCAGGCGGCACTGGTCTGCTTTTCGTGACGCTTCAGACTGTATTCACCGACATGGGAATGATCGGCGCCTTCTTTGGCTGTATCTTCTATTTGCTGGCTGTGATCGCTGAACTGACCTCCTTAGTCTCCCTCTTTGAACCTCAGATCGCTTTTATAAACGATGTTGCGGCAATCAAGGGAAAGACCATCAGCAGGACAAAACTCGTCATCGGCGTATCCATATTCAACTTTGCAACCGGAGCCCTTGTGGCTTTCGACGCCCTGGGGAAGGGCGGCCTCATACAGCCCCTCGGGTTCTGCTGGATGGATTTCTTCGACCTGTTCTCCGAAGGTATTCTGATGCCCATAGGAGCCCTTGCCATGACTCTTATTCTGGGATGGAAGCTTGGGCCTAAGTGGATGGAGGCGGAGATGACACAGGGCGGGAATACCTGGAAGTCCAAACAATTTTATATGGTATGCCTGAAATACATCGCTCCGCTTTTTATTCTCCTGGTATTTGCCGGACAGATCAGCAATTTCTTCGGTCTGGGATGGTTCTAAAGATCTCTGTGATTCCAAAACTTCCGACGGTTCCAGGCAAAGTATGGTGACTTTTATGAACTCAGATAAACTGCGATATTTTATTGAAATCGCCAGACAGCAAAATCTTACAAAAGCAGCAAATTACCTGTTTACATCACAACCGGCCCTGACCCAGTACGTCAACCGGCTGGAAACAGAAATCGGTCTGAAACTGTTCGACCGTTCTTCCACCCCGCTCCGGCTTACCGAAGCGGGGGAACTTTATTTAAAATATGCCCATGAAGTCGTGGCAGCCCAGAAGGAGCTAAATACCGGCCTGGAGCTTTTAAAACATCAAATAAAACAGACGCTCACCATCGGGATTCCCTCTCAGATGATCCCTTTCGTGAGCGCCCATTTACTGAACCGTTTTATTCACCTTCACCCGGATATTCATTTGATTATCAGGGAAGGTACTTCCCTCTCCCTGATGAATGATTTGCTTACCGGGGAGATTGACCTTGCCTTTCTGCATAACCGAAACAGCACAGATTCCCGCTGCGTAAGAAATGTCCTTTTTTACGAGCCTCTTTACTTTGTTTTCCACAGACAAAGTAAGCTTGGCCATGCCTGTACCTGCATTGAGGGTAATTATGTCCGTCTTGACCAGATACATTTTCCCATCATTGAGAAGATGCGTATGATTCGTCTCTCCAAAGATTTTTACCTCTATCATCTCTTGAAAGAACAGCTTGCCAATTTTAACATCATCCCTTCCAATTCCATGGAGTTGCCCAGCCTCAATGCCGCTATCCAGTATATTGCCCAGGATGCCTCCGATGGTATTGCCCTTTTGTCCAAGTCCATCATCAGCACTGCCATTGACGAAACAAAGCTTTATTTCGGCTCCATTGCCGGCCAGGAACTGTCCTGGAATTTTTCCGTCAACTACATGCCGAAACGGACTTTGTCCAAAATAGCTGTCTCATTTCTGGCTTTTGCGGATGAGAATAAATCCAGTCTGCAGGCCATCGGCCGCTGATTCTGAAAACCATCAATATTTTCTTTCGCAAACCTTTGTCCAGCCATAGACATCTTCACTGTTCCCAAGCTGGATTCCAAGCAGTTTGTCAAACAGATACTGTGCTTTCGGCCCGATCTTGCCGCCATTGATCACCAGCTCTTCCCCTCTCCAACATAATTTACCCACCGGAGAAACCACCGCGGCCGTTCCGGTTCCAAAAGCCTCATTGAGACGGCCTTCATGGGCCGCCTGATAGACCTCGTCGATGGACAGCTTCCGCTCCTCCACTTTCCATCCTGCATCCGCCGCCAGGGTAAGGATGGAGTTTCTGGTGACACCGGGCAGAATCGTTCCGGCTAAAGGCGCTGTGATAATGGTATCGTCGATGACGAACATCATATTCATGGAGCCAACTTCTTCTATGTATTTCCTCTCCACGCCATCCAGCCAGAGAACCTGGTCATACCCCATCTCTTCTGCCTTTTCCCCCGCCAGCATGCTTCCTGCATAATTTCCGCCGCATTTTGCGTAACCTGTACCGCCTGCCGCCGCCCGGATGTATTCTTCCTCCACGTAAATGCTCACCGGCGCCATTCCGTTCTTATAGTAGGCCCCGGAAGGGGAACAGATAATAAAGAACAGATATTTTTTTGCCGGATGCACACCGAGGCTTTTTTCAAGTGCAATCATGGCAGGACGCAGGACCAGGGAGGTTCCGTAAGCATGGGGCGTCCAGTCCCGGTCAACATCCACCACCGCCTGCAGCGCTTCCATATACATTTCCGGTTCCATGGTCGGCATACACATCCTCTTTGCCGACTGGTTCCATCTGGCGGCGTTCATGAGGGGCCTGAAAAACAGGATCTCATCCTCTTTCGTCCGGTACGCCTTCATCCCTTCAAAAATCTCCTGCCCGTAGTGCAGCACGGACGCCGCCGGGTCGATGGACAAATTGTGGTACGGCTCCACTCTTGCATCATGCCAGCCGATTCCCTCGTCGTATTCCATAAGAAACATATGGTCGGAAAAATAGTTTCCGAATCCAAGTGTCCCTGCCTTTTCCGCTTCCAGTGGTTTCTCAAGGGGGGCCGTTGTCCGTGTAACCTTAATCTCCATCTGTTTTCATCTCCTTTCGCATTTTTCCGGTTTAATACAATTTTGGAATGTCAACCGCTTTGTTGTAGGCATATTCCGGGGAGGGGAAAGTCCCGTCCAGAGTTTCCTCATGGAAAGCGTTCAGCCCTTCCACCATGGCCTCGCGGATATGGGCAAAATGCTTGACAAACTTCGGTTTCATCCCTTTATACATCCCAAGAGCATCCTGTGTCACCAGCACCTGGCAGTCCACGTCAGGCCCCGCGCCAATTCCCCAAATTGGAATTTTCACCGCCTCTGTGACTGCCTTCCCCACCACGCTGGGAACACACTCAATCACAATGGCAATGGCTCCGGCCTCTTCCAGCTTTCTGGCGTCCTCAATGAGCTGGGCCGCACTCTCCGGCGTACCACCCTGAACCCTGAATCCTCCTAAAGACGTAGCTGTCTGAGGCGTCAGGCCGATATGGCCCACCACCGGAATTCCCGCATCGGTCAGCCTTCGGATGGTCGGTGCAAAGTTTACGCCGCCTTCCAGTTTGATCGCGTCGCAGTTTGTTTCCATCAGCATACGGTTACAGTTTTCAATGGCCTGCTCCGGGCTGACATTATAAGAGCCGAAAGGCATATCCCCGATGACAAAAGTATCCGGTGCCCCCAACACCACCGGCTTTACAAAACCAATCATCTCCCCCATGGTCATCCCCACAGTTGAGTTTCTCCCCAGCATCACCATGGCCGCGGAATCACCCACCAGAATAATCTCCGTCTCACTGTCGTTGACAATGGAAGCCGTGGTATAGTCATATGCTGTCACAAAGGTATATTTTTTACCTTCTTCTTTGTATTTCTTAAAGTCCGCAATCGAAATTTTTTTCTTAGCCATTCTGCCTTCTCCTTTCTTTTCTCCTTCTTTTTTTCTGCCGTTATTTCAGCCAGTTTTTTCAATATACTGTGCTGCAGCCGACCCTGAAATCCGTTTTCAGTTCTATTATACGAAAGGATTTTCTCCATTCCCAATATTATTCCTGAAAAAAAACATAACAAAGCTTTATGAAACTGATTTCTTTCGTAAATCCGCCGCCATATCCACCACTGCCCAGGATTTTCCCTGGTATCGGAACACGTCCGGAGTAATGCCCTCAGCCTGGAATCCTGCTGCCTCATAACAGCGCCTGGCTGCAGGGTTATTCTCAAAAACTCCCAGGGTCACCCGTTCCATTCCGAGAATTTCCCCTGCATACTTGAGGGCCTGGGATACCATGGCCCGCCCGGCGCCCTTCCCCCGCAGCCTGGGAGAAACCACGATAAAGCCAAAATGGATGCTTCTTTTTCCATAATCGGCCTTTCTCATCAGCAAGTGCCCGGCCAGTCTTCCCTCATCGTCAAGGGCTGCCAGGATCCAGCCACTTTTATCTTTCTCAAACTGCCCATAATAATCCAAAAGCTGACTTTCTGTCAGGGGCCATTCAAATTTTCCGGCACTCCATTTGTAAAAAGTCTCCTCATCAGAAAACCACTCCATAAGCTCCTTAAAATCTTCTTTTTTCCAAGGCCTTAACCAAATCATTTTATCCTCTTTCCGCAAAGCTTCCCCGCTTTTTTAAAAATATCCGTGCCAGTTCCATATCTTCCGGGGTCGTCACTTTAATGTTCTCATAACTGCCCTTAACCAGTTTCGTCTTTTGCCGGAGAAAGATTTCCACCAGCATAGTATCGTCTGTCACCGGAATCTGAAAATCCCCCTCCCGGAATTTTTCATGGGCTTCCAAAATCAGTGGGTAAGCAAAACCTTGGGGCGTATGGATGGCCCACAGGCTTTTCCTGTCCGGTGTATCGGCGGCCATATCGTCCCTGTCGGCGATTTTAATGGTATCCTTTACCGGCATCCCTGTGGTACAGTTTCCAAACTCTGTGGTTCCTTTCAGTACATCCCGGATAATCTCCCGGCTGATAAGCGGCCTGGCCCCGTCGTGAATCAGCACATACCCACAAGGGGCGGCTGCCAAAAGGCCCCTATAGACGGAATCACATCGTTCCTTTCCCCCCGCTATGATCTTCCTGACCTTAGAAAATCCATATTTTTCCACAATCTGCTCCCTGCACCAGGAAACCTCATCTGCCCCTGTCACAAGGACGATTTCGTCCACCGGGCTTTCTTCAAATGCTTTCAGGGAATAATAAAGCACCTCATATCCCCCCAGCATAAGATACTGCTTGGGAATCTCCGTCCCCATACGCGTCCCGTGGCCCGCGGCCAGGACAATGGCTTTTACTGTCTGATCTGCGCTTTTTGACATGAATCCTCTCCCCAAAACAACCTTACCGCTCTCCCAGCTTCAAATTTGGCACCGCGTTCAGATCCCATCCGCTCCTGACACCTTTTTTATATTCGTAGTAAGCGGCAGCTCCGATCATGGCCGCATTGTCGGTGCAAAGAACCGGCGACGGATGATAAAACCGAAGCCCCTCCCGCCCGCAGGCTGCCTCCATGGCCGCCCTGAGGGCCGAATTGGAAGCCACGCCTCCGGCAATCACCACATCCTGAATCCCATATTCTTTTGCCGCCGAAATCGTACGGCCCACCAGGACTTCCACCACCGAATTCTGAAAGGAGGCCGCCAGGTCATTTCTGTTCACTTCGTTTCCCATCATTTTCTCATGATTCAGATAATTTAAGACTGCCGATTTAAGGCCGCTGAAGCTGAAATCATAAGGACTTCCTTCAATCTTCGCCCTTGGAAACTCCATGGCGTGGGGATTTCCCTCTTTTGCCGCCCGGTCAATCTTCGGGCCGCCGGGATATCCCAGTCCAATGGCCCTCGCCACTTTATCAAAAGCTTCCCCAGCCGCATCATCCCTGGTACGCCCGATGATTTCAAACTCCCCATAATCTTTCATAATGACCAGATGGGTGTGTCCGCCGGACACGATCAGGCAGAGAAACGGCGGTGCAAGCTCCGGATTCTCAATGAAATTGGCGCTGATATGCCCTTCAATATGATGGACGCCCACCAGGGGCAGACCGGCCCCGTAGGCCAGGGCCTTTGCCGCAGACACTCCCACCAAAAGAGCTCCCACCAGCCCAGGCCCATAAGTCACGGCCACAGCCGTCATCTGCCCCAAACTCATCCCTGCTTCCAGAAGGGCTTCGGTGATCACCTGGTTGATTTTTTCGACATGTTTTCTGGAAGCAAGTTCCGGCACCACGCCGCCATACTGGGTGTGAAGCGCAATTTGGGAGGAAATCACATTGGATAAAACCTCCCTGCCGTCTTTCACCACAGCCGCCGCAGTCTCATCACAAGAACTCTCAATGGCCAGAATATAGACAGACTCTTCTGTCACTTTCTTCTCATTCATACTTTCATCCATTCTTTCTGCTTTCCCCGGAGACGAGCTTAATCTTCAAACCGAAGCTCTGCTGTCTCGCCATCCTTTGCAGCAACCGCCCCGGGAAAAATCTTCCTTACCTCATCCATATAATCCTCCGGCCACGATAAGGACGGGCTGTAATGGGTGAGCCACAGCTTAGAAGCTTCTGCATCTCTTGCCAGCCTGGCAGCATCATACATGGTCATATGCTTATTTTCCCTGGCTTTGGCCTCCTTCTCTTTTTCTCCATACATTCCCTCACAGATAAACAAGTCGGCGCCGAAAGCTTCTTTGACAATGGATGGAACCGGCCTTGTGTCCGTACAGTACGTCACCTTAATCCCTTTCCTTGCCTCTCCCATAACCATATCGGGCGTATAAACCTTCCCATCTGACTCCACTGTCTCTCCCCGCTGCAATCTCCCCCACATCTGCACCGGGAGATCCAGAGCTTTCGCCTTTTCCACCTGGAATTTCCCTGCCCGCGGCAGAGAAACGGAATACCCGTAGCAGGGAATGTTGTGGTTCACCTTAAAAGCCCGTACCGTATAAGGCCCGGCTGTAAACTCCTGCTCTTTCTCTGAAAGTTCCAGAAAACAAATGGGAAACGGAAGCTCCGGCGCAATGGTTCTGAGGGCTGCCACCACTCGTTCCAGCCCCTTTGGCCCCACCATCAGAAGCGGCTCCGTCCGTTCTCCATTCCCCATGGTGAGAAGAAGCCCCGGAAGGCCGCTGATATGATCCGCGTGATAATGGGTAAAGCAAATGACATCAATGGGTTTTGCGCTCCAGCCTTTTTTCTTGAGGGCAATCTGTGTCCCTTCCCCGCAGTCAATGAGCAGATGGCTTCCCCCACACCGCAACATCAGGGAAGTCAGCCACCGGTAAGGAAGCGGCATCATCCCGCCGGTTCCCAGCAAACATACATCAAGCATGAATAATCCTTTCTACAATAGCTCTGTTTCTTCTTCAACCTCCACCGGAACGGCAAATCCTCTCACCATTTTATCATAACATTCCTCACACAGGAAAAAATGATGCCGTTCCCCGTCTTTCCCGGAAAAATATCCCCAGGACTTTGTCACTGACAGGCCCTCCCCGTAAGGCGGCATGCCTTCTGTCTTTACCAGTTCTCCACAGCAGTTGCAAACCGTAAATTCCTGTTTTTCATGGGTCATACAATCACAGCCTTTCCTGTAATCCCTTTACAAACCGCATTTTTTCGCGGCGTTTTTTATCCTACAGCCACATTATAAGCCTGTCTGCCCAAATAAAAAACCGGAAATTAGTGGTACACAAACATAAGCGCATCCTCTGTGGGGTTCTGATAATAATGCCTCCTCCGTCCTGTTTCCAAAAAGCCATATTTCCGGTAAAGGGCGATGGCCGCGTGGTTGCCTGCCCGCACTTCCAGCCATGTACCCCCTGCCCCATGGCGGGAAACCCAGCGGAGAAATTCCTCCATAAGAGCGCTTCCGATCTTTTGCTGCCTGAAATCCGGCGCCACGGCAATCCGGTGAAGCTCCCCTTCTCCTGCCACTGCCGCCCCGAAAAGATATCCTGAAAGGACTCCGTCCACAAAAGCGCCCAAAGCTGCGCAGGCCACCTTTTCAGAAGAACCTGTTTCTGCCGCACAGGCAATGGAATCCGCCACTGTTTTTTGCGACCAGGGCATCCCGAAAATCGTCTGCTCCAAATCTGCCACGGCCCCTGCATCCGCTTCACATAAAGGGCAGAGCGTGATCCTTTCACCCATCATATCATTTTTACCTGTCATAGGGATTCTTCCTGTTTCTTTTGCCTCTCCCGCTCTGCCTGGGACATACGCAGGTATTCCGGTTTATGCTCCTCTGCCGTCTCCGTCTTTCCCTGAAGGAAATATGCGGCGCCCAAGGCTGCCACAGCCCCTGCCCTCTGCCGGCAGGCAAACGACGGGGCAAACACATAGGGAACCGTACACTCCCTATCAATCCGTTCCCTGCTCACAGGGACACCGTCCCCCAGGAAAACCACCGGACGGCCATAACCATTCAGCTCCTTTAAAAGCTCCAATATTCCCAGGGCGGCCTGTCCCTTAATAATCCGAAATTCGTCATGGAACTCATAAATGCCGCAATAAACCTGCTCCCTCCTGGCATCCAGCATGGGACAGATAAGACGGTCCGTGCCAAAATGCTCATACGCCATGGCATCCAGGGTCGGCACATGAATCAGCGGTTTTTCCAATGCCAGGCCCAGCCCTTTGGCCGTGGCTGAGCCGATGCGAAGCCCCGTAAAAGAACCCGGTCCTCCCGACACCGCAATGGCATCCAGGGTCTTAAGGTCCGTTTCCGTCATCTGCACAATCTCATCAATCATGGGAAGCAAAGTCTGGGAATGGGTTTTTTTATGGTTGACCGTATACTCGGCTATCACCATATCGTCTTCCCATATGGCGGCTGACGCCGTCAGGGAAGCGCTTTCAATTCCTAATAGTTTCATATTCCACTCCTTTAGGGCCTTTTCACCGTAATCCTCCGGTAATCAAACCCTTGTCCCATATCCTTTTCTATCCGGATCCACACTGCCCTTTCCGGAATCAGCTCTTTTATAAGAGACGCCCATTCAATGAGGCAGACGCCCTCCCCGAAAAGATAATCTTCGTATCCGATTTCATCCATCTCCTCTGTGCTGCCAATCCGGTACACATCAAAATGGTATAAAGGCAGGCGTCCCTCCTCATATACCTGGATAATGGTAAAGGTAGGGCTGTTTACCGGCTCCCCAATGCCAAGCCCCGCTCCAAATCCCTGGGTGAGAACGGTTTTTCCCACTCCCAGCTCCCCATCCAGGCAGTAGATTTCCCCCGGATTTGCATGCTCCCCCAGCCATTTTCCAAAACCAAAGGTTTCCTCCGAAGCGAAAGTCTCCCGGATTTCCATTTCTCCCATCCCTATCTCCTCCGGCCTCTTCTCCGGTTGGCAATCTTTATGCCCACCGCATATTTTCTGATCAACTCCACTGCCTCGTCGGCTTCCTCAGGAATCTGGTCAAGCGGCAGAAGATGGGCCCGCACCTTTCCCATATAAAAAATAACCAGCTTATTTAAAATCACAATCTTCGTGACATCTTTCCACTCCACCAGCCCGCCATTTTCTTCCTGGGAAATATTCAGGCCGGCCTCACTGATCTCAAGAACAATGGGCTTTTTAAACAATTCCACCGTCTCTACCTGCCTTTTGGACTTGAAATACATGGTAAGGGGGTTTAACACTACGGCCCACAAAATCAGGATGACACAGAGAATCCTGGTTCCATTTGACATCCCTCCAAAATTTCCGATGAGATCCACTGTGGCCACCACAGCTAAAAGCGCCATGAGGATTCCCATAAATCCAAAATACGTATGGTAAATCTGGAAACGGAACAAATCCATGGCTCCCGTCTTTGTTACAAATTTCTTATTTTCCATCTGAATTTTGCTCCTTTACTTCTGGTCACTGAATCTTCATGGTCAGCTGAATCCGCTTTCTGGAAAGATCCACGCTCATAACCTGCACTTCCACAATATCCCCCACACTGACAGCCTCCAGCGGATGCTTAATATACCGGTCGCAAATCTGGGAAATATGGACCAGGCCGTCCTGGTGGACGCCGATATCCACAAAGGCCCCGAAATCAATGACATTGCGCACCGTGCCTTTTAACACCATCCCCGGTTTCAGATCTTCCATCTCCATCACATCCGTGCGCAAAATCGGCTTCGGCATCTCATCCCTGGGATCCCTGGCCGGCTTTTCCAGTTCTTTCAAAATATCCTCCAGGGTGATTTCCCCGATTCCAAGTTCTTTGGCCAGTTTCTCTTTCTGAACTGCCTTTTTACGGATGCCTTGCAGGCCACCCGACTTCATCTGCTCTTTTTCATATCCCAGCTTTTCCAGAAGGGCATCCGCAGCCCCATAGCTTTCCGGATGGACTGCCGTGGCATCCAGAGGGTTTTTTCCTCCCTGGATCCGCATAAATCCCGCGCACTGCTCATAAGCTTTCGGCCCCAGCTTGGCCACCTTAAGCAACTGGCGCCTGTCTTCAAACCTGCCGTTTTCTTCACGGTAAGTCACGATATTTTTTGCAACCGTTTTGCTTATGCCGGAAATATATTCAAGCAGGGAAGCCGAAGCCGTATTGAGATCCACCCCCACCCGGTTTACACAGTCCTCCACCACTCCGGTCAGAGCCTCATCCAGGTTCTTCTGATTCATATCATGCTGGTACTGTCCCACGCCGATGGACTTGGGATCAATTTTTACCAGCTCTGCCAGCGGATCCTGAAGCCTTCTGGCAATGGATACGGCGCTTCTCTGGGCTACGTCAAAATCAGGAAATTCCTCTGTGGCCAGCTTACTGGCCGAATAGACAGAAGCTCCGGCCTCATTTACAATAATATACTGCACTTTTTCCGGGATTTCCTTAAGAAGCGACACAATCACCTGCTCCGATTCCCTGGAGGCCGTTCCATTTCCCACGGAAATCAGGGTAATCCCGTATTTTTTAATGAGTCCCTTTAGTACCCGCTTTGCCTCTTCCACTTTATTCTGCGGCGCCGTAGGATAAATCACCACCGTATCCAGCACTTTCCCGGTGGCATCCACCACAGCCAGCTTGCAGCCTGTACGGAAAGCGGGGTCCCATCCCAGGACCACATGTCCCACAATGGGCGGCTGCATAAGAAGCTGCTCCAGATTTTTTCCAAATACATGGACAGCCCCCGCCTCCGCCGCTTCCGTCAAAGCGTTTCGCACCTCCCGTTCAATGGCCGGTGCAATGAGCCTTTCATAACTGTCGGCGACGACCTCCTCCAGAAAAGGCGTCGTGTGGGGGTTGTCCCTGACGATAATTTTCTTTTTCAAATAGCGGAGAATCTCTTCTTCCGGCGCTTCCACCCTCACTGTCAGCACCTTTTCCTTTTCTCCCCTGTTTAAGGCCAAAATCCTATGGCCTGCCGCCTTTTTTACCGGCTCTTCATAATCATAATACATTTCATAAACCGTTTTCTCCTCCGGTTTTTTTGCCTGGGATTTAAGGATTCCTTTTCCCACTGTGGCTTCTCTGATGTAAGTGCGGTAATCTGCCTCATCGGAAATCCTCTCCGCCAAAATATCCCCTGCCCCGGCCAAAGCTTCCTCCGCCGTCTCCACGCCTTTCTCTGCCGACACATACTGCTCTGCCTCCAAAAGCGCCGGCTGCTTTAACATCTGAAGCATCAGCACATCGGCCAGGGGCATAAGCCCCTTTTCCTTTGCCACCGTAGCCCTGGTCCTCCGTTTGGGCCGGTAAGGGCGGTAAAGGTCCTCCACCAGCACCAGCGTGGCGGCGGCCAGAATCTGCTCTTCCAGCTCCTTTGTAAGGGCCCCCTGCTCCTCTATTGTTTCCAGAACCTGCCTCTTCCTCTCCTCCAGATTCCGAAGATACTTTAACCGTTCATCCAGGTTTCGCAGCACTTCATCATTTAAAGAGCCTGTCATCTCTTTTCTGTACCGTGCAATAAAAGGAATCGTATTCCCCTCATCAATGAGTCCCACCGCCGCTTCTGCCTGGCTCTTTTTTATATGAAGCTCCTGCGCCAGCGCTCCGATAATGTCCATAGCTTCCTCCCAAAATCAAGTTTCCGTCGTTTTTTCTGCCTGTTCCTTTACAGTCCTGCAGCCCATGCGGTCAAATCCACCTGCCAAAAAATCCACGCCAGATTTTTTACAAGGACATTCAGAATCAAAAGCATTACTGCTATTTTAATATAAATATGGCGATAAGCAAACCCCTTTATTTTCCCTCTTGTAAAAATTTTTAAAGTGTGGCTTATCATAAACAGGGAAAAAAGCGTGATACCGTATAAAACAAGGGGATGGCAGACCACGCTTTGCAGAATATGCCCGGAAAACAAAAGGCTAAAAGCCCTGGTCCCCCCGCATCCGGGACAGAAAAAACCCGTCAGGGAATAAATGGGGCAGGCAAAAAGCGGCCCCTTCAGAGGAATATGAAAACATTTGATAAAAAGTATGACGGCGGCTACCACAAGGATAGCCGCCAGCCCCAACCTGTATAAGGTCTGTTCCGTACTGTTCTTATCCGTCACTTCTCTACCGTCGTCTGCGGTTTTCCCGCCCTTTCTCAGTCATCTCCCAAGTCAAATTTGTCGTGGATTGCCCTCATGGCACGGCTCACGTCATTCTCATCAATGAGAACTGTAATGCGGATTTCAGAGGTGGAGATCATCTGGATATTGATATTGGCGCCATACAGGGCCTCAAACATTTTTGCCGCCACACCGGGATTGGAAGTCATACCTGCGCCGATAATGGATACTTTCGCTACATGGTCATTGTAGACAAAAGAATTTGCAGTAAAGGAATCCTTATGTTCCTCCATAACGGCAATCGCCTCTTTCAGTTCCGTCTTCGGCACGGTGAAAGCAATATCACGCCTTCCGTCGCGAGCCACCGACTGAAGGATAATATCAATATTAATATTTTTCGCCGCCAGATAGTTAAACAATTTAAATGCAATTCCCGGTTCATCTTTCACGCCGATTACTGAAATCCTGGCTGTATTTAAGTCTGAAGCGACACCGCTTACGATCATTCTCTCCATTTTTGTCTCCTCCTTAACAACAGTTCCTTCCGCATTATTTAAACTGGAGCGCACAACCAGCTGTACGCCGTATTTTTTCGCCATCTCCACCGAACGGTTATGAAGCACTTTTGCGCCGAGAGACGCAAATTCCAGCATCTCATCGTATGTCACTTCTTTCTTCTTTTTGGCATTGGGCACAATCCTGGGGTCTGCCGTGTAAACACCTTCCACATCCGTGTAGATTTCACACTCGTCTGCGTGAAGGGCTGCCGCCAGGGCCACTGCAGTGGTGTCGGAGCCGCCCCGGCCAAGTGTTGTAAAGTCGTCGCGGCGGTTTACACCCTGAAACCCTGTCACAATGACGATCTTCCTGGAATCCAGCTCATTGCGGATACGCTCTGTGTCAATCCGTTTCAGCCTGGCACTCATGTAAGCGGACGACGTATGCATGGCCACCTGGAATGCATTTAGGGAAATAGCCGGAATATCCATGGTGGCAAAAGCCATGGCCATATAAGCCACAGACATTTGCTCTCCCGTCACGAGAAGCATGTCCATTTCCCTCTTCGGCGGATTGGGGTTGATTTCATGGGCCTGGGCAATCAGGTTATCGGTGGTTTTCCCCATTGCCGACAAGACCACCACCACATCATTGCCCTTTTTATAATCTTCCGCACAGCGTTTTGCCACATTGAAGATCCTCTCCTTGTCAGCGACAGAACTGCCACCGAATTTCTTTACAATTAACATATTCTCCTCCTGCTTTATGCATATAGAATTTCATGAATACACCCATGTGTTTACACATCCATGCGGATCATCTGCCGGATACCTTCCACCAAAGCGGCCTTTTCCTCATAAACTGCTTCGCTCATCACCGGCGTCACAAAAGCAAATTCAGAAAGTCCTTCTAATTCAACATATGCCACCTGGCCGAAAGCGGCCTCCACCTGGGCCTTTTTCTCGGCGCCACCTGATACACGGACAAAGAAGCGCCTCTCCCAGCCCCCTTTATCTGCCAGCGGAAGCTTCTTCGTACTCCAGCTTGTCACCAGGGTTTTTCCAGGGTTTTTCGCCATCTCCACCACATCAGCCACCACGGCGCTGGCAGTGGGCAAGCTTCCTGCCCCCCGTCCGTAGAACATCAATTTATCCACCATATTCCCTTCAACCATGATTCCGTTGAACACATCGTTCACTGCATAAAGGGGATGGTCTGCATTGATCATCACAGGCGCCACCATAGCATAAAACTGATCTCCCGCCCGTCTGCTGGTGCCAAACAGTTTGATGGAAGTTCCCATCTTATTTGCATATTTAAAGTCTGTATCGGTGATTTTTGTAATACCTTCCGTATAAATGTCCTCAAAATCCACCTGGCTGCCATAAGCCAGGGAAGAAAGAATCGCAATCTTTCTGCAGGCATCAAAGCCTTCAATATCCGCCGTAGGGTCTTTCTCCGCATAGCCCTTGTCCTGGGCCTCCTTTAATACTGCATCAAAAGTCATTCCCTCTTTGTCCATTTTTGTCAGCATATAATTGGTGGTGCCGTTCAAAATCCCGGTGATCTCCAGGATTTCATCCGCCGTCAGGCACTGGTTTAAAGGACGGATGATGGGAATACCGCCGCCCACACTGGCTTCAAATAGAAAACTCACATGATGTTCCTTTGCCAACGCCAAAAGCTCCGTACCTTTTTTCGCCACAAGGGCCTTGTTGGAAGTGGTCACAGATTTTCCCGCAGCCAGGGCTTTTTTTACAAAAGTGCAGGCAGGCTCTACGCCTCCCATGGTTTCCACCACAATGGAAACCTCCGGGTCGTTCACAAGAGTATCCACATCGTGAATCACTTTTTCCTGAATGGGGTCTCCGGGGAATTCCCGCAAGTCCAACACATATTTTACCTCAATGGGTTCTCCCACCCGTTTTGCGATACTCTCCGCATTCCTCTCCACAACTGCCGCCACACCTGAACCAATGGTTCCGTATCCCATGATTGCAATTTTCATCTTTTCTTCCTCTCATTCTCTTCCCAGTATTTTCAAATAATGAATCCCTTCCAGCCGTTCAATGGTCTCCAGCATGGAAGAAGTGTCCCCGGTGGTCTCCAGCACATCAATGCTAAGGGTCAGCGAAGCCAGGCCGTTTAAGGGAACTGTCTGATGAATCGTCAGGATATTTCCATTATATTCTGCAATGGTCTTTAATACCGTGGACAAAAGTCCCGGCACGTCATCCATCTGGAGCACAAACGTGATTGTCCTGCCTTTGGCATTGTCATGAAACGGAAAGATATCATCTTTATATTTATAGAAAGAACTCCGGCTGATACCGACCCGCTCCGTTGCCTCCTGTACGGAAAATGCCCGCTTGGAATCCAGAAGACGCTTTGCTTCCACAACCTTTAAAAGCACCTCCGGCACAGCTTTGCTTCTGACCACGTAATATTGATTGTCTTCTGCCATTCCTGCTTCTCCTCCGCAAACGTCCGTCCATCAGACACAAATGTTTTTACCACGAAGAATATTAGCACATTTTTCTTAAATATGCAAGTATTTATTTTCATGAATAATGACCATCCGTTGGCGCCTTCACTATACAAATTTTAAATATGGGAAAATGATTGAATTTTTTTAAGATAAATTACAGAAGTGTTTGGTGATTCCATCAACGTCTTAACAGATTGTTCCAATCAGCTTTATGATATAAAATTCTGATTATGTATACCACATTTTCGTCCTTATTGTAATGGTAAAAAATATTGTATTTTTCAAAATATGTAATCCGCAGGCCCATGGCTTTCAACATCTCATCTCCCAGCAAAGGATGGCTTTCCGGATAATCTGCCAGAGAACCTGCCGCCCTCAAAATACCGTCCGAAACCCTCCAGGCAGCCTGCGGATTACATAAATCAGTAAAAATATAGTATTCGATTTCCAGCAAATCATCCTTTGCCGGTTCAGTAAATACTACGCGGGCCACGCTCTTCCCTCCTTTTTCTCAGTGCCTCCTTTACCTCCTCCATCGTACTGACTCTGCCGTCTAACATCGCCTGACGGCCTTCTCCGATCAAACTATACAGATTTGATTGTCCTGTTGTTGCTGCAGTTTGTAATTGAGTCGATGCCAGCATATATCCACTCCTTTCTAAGTTTGATTCTGTACAGTATACCACTCTTATCCCTCTTTGGCAATCACTAATTTCTCAAAAATTTTTAACTGTAATTTTTCAATTCCCATCCTCAAAAATCATGATTGGAAGCCACTGTATCAACTACTCCCGTCAAAAGATCAAGACGTACTTCAAAGTTTCTTCCCGCTGCAAAGCCTAAAACTGCAATTAGAATTCCCACTACAATATATGACAAAAAACCCCTTTCATCAGACCTTTCCTTTTATCTGACAAACGGGGTTTCTTTCATCTTTCCAAATTCTTTTTAGCTGAATAGGCGCCGCATGATTTCCTCGAACCTCGCCATATCATCCGTACCTTTTTCAAAATAAAACTCAAATCCTGACAGCTTCTCTTTTCCATCATTGTAAACAATCTCTTTATTTAACATGGCCAGGAAATGAAAAGCCGGTTTGAAAAACAAGGTCCGCCTCTCGATTTTTTCGCAGCTCACCAGATCTTCTGCAATATCACATGTCCAGAGACCTGCGCCGTTATAGACAATCAGTTTTTTATTTGTCAAATATAAAAAACAATCCCATCCCGCTGCGCTGAGCAGTTTACTCTTTTCCGTCCCCAGCATCGACAATTTGGAGACAAAAACAAGTTTTTCGTTTTCCTCCAGTTCCAGGCCGAAGTCATTTTTTACTTCCGGCAGTGAATCGAGATACCCCACATTCATCTTTAAATCCCCCTGTCATTATGGTTTTGCCATCCTTTTCACAGGATACGGTCCTCTGTCTTTATTTCTGCTCTCCCAGTTTCAGATATTTTAAATAGGCGCTGATAAAATTGTCCAGATTCCCGTCCAGGACACTGGACACATTGCCGCTCTCCTCATTGGTCCTGTGGTCTTTTACCATGGTATAGGGCTGCATCACATAAGAGCGGATCTGGTTCCCCCAGCCAATCTCCTTCACATCGCCCCGGATATCGGAGATTTTCTCCGCATTCTCCTGCTGCTTCAAAAGAAGGAGCCTGGCCTTTAGCATCTGCATGGCCTTGTCCTTGTTCATATGCTGGGAACGCTCATTCTGGCACTGCACCACGATTCCCGTGGGCAGATGGGTAATACGGATGGCCGAAGACGTCTTGTTGATATGCTGGCCTCCGGCGCCGCTGGAGCGGTAAGTGTCAATCCTGAGATCTTCCTGGTTGATCTCAATGTCAATATCCTCCTCAATGTCCGGCATCACATCGCAGGACACAAAAGAAGTCTGCCTTTTTCCCGCCGCATTGAAAGGAGAAATCCGCACCAGCCTGTGGACTCCCCGCTCCGATTTAAGATAACCGAAGGCGTTCATGCCATTGATCTGCACAGTCACAGACTTGATTCCAGCTTCTTCCCCATCCAGAAAATCCAATACTTCCGTGGTGAACCCCTTCCGCTCCGCCCAACGGGTATACATCCGGTATAGCATCCCTGCCCAATCACAGGACTCCGTCCCTCCGGCTCCCGCGTGGAGAGTCAGAATCGCGTTGTCCCTGTCATATTCCCCTGATAAAAGGGTAGACAGACGAAGCTCTTCCAGTTTCTCTCCCAGTTCTTTTAACCCTTCTTCAATCTCCGGGATTACAGAGGCGTCGTTTTCCTCATAACCCATCTCCAAAAGAATCTGGATTTCCTCCATCTTCTCTTCCAGGCCATGAAATTCCTCCACCGTATCCTTTAAGTTTTTAAGCTCCTGCATGATCTTGGAAGAACGTCCGGCATCATTCCAGAAATCCGGTTCCTCCAGATATTTTTCCAGTTCCGCAATCCGTTCACTTTTCCCAGCCAGGTTAAAGTGAATCCCTCACTTCCACTAAAGGTTTTTCCAGGGCGGCAAGTTCGCCCTTAAATGCATCGAGTTCGACCAATAGCTTCACCTTCTTTCTTTTTATTTATTCCGAAATCCTGGGGCTGTCCTCTCCTCCCCGGGCACGTTGATTTTTGGATTTTACTGCGCCACCTTTTACCGCCAGCCATCGCTTCCATAACCCCCGGTCAGCGAGACTGCCGGCGCTAGCCGCAGCAAAATCTGCAAAATCTTCCTACCGCCCGAGGAGGAGAGGACAGCCCCAGGATTTTTCATACAATAACAAACAGCAACAACAGGCAGTCACCTCACAGCCCCCGTCCGCAGCACTGCTTATATTTCTTCCCTGAACCACAGGGGCAAGGGTCATTGGGATACACCTTTTTCGTTTCACGTTTTTTAGGCGCATTGGCCAGGGAATCATCCTTGTTTGTCCCCGTCACCTTAGCCACCTGCTCACGCTCCACCTTCTGCTCCACGCGAACATGGAAAAGAAGTTTAATGGTTTCCTCCTGAATATTGGCTGTCATGGCGTCAAACATTTCATAACCGGCCATTTTATATTCCACAAGGGGATCCCTCTGGCCGTATGCCTGGAGGCCGATGCCCTGCCTCAACTGATCCATATCGTCAATATGGTCCATCCACTTCCGGTCAATGACCTTCAGGAGAATCACCCGCTCCAGCTCACGCACCTGCTCTGCCTCAGGGAACTGGGCTTCCTTCTCCTCATAAAGCTTCACAGCCTCTTCCTTCAACATATGCTTTAATTTACTCTTATTGAATGAGCCATATTCCGATTCAGAAATCTCCACAGGCTTCACCGGGACTGTCGGCGAAAGCAAATCGTTTAACCCTTTGATATCCCACTCATCCGGCGACTGGTCGTCGGAAATAGTGGCATCTACGGAATTTTCCACCGTATCGGTAATCATCTTATAAATCACATCCCGCATACTTTCGCCGTCCAGCACCCGGCGCCTCTCAGCGTAGATCACTTCGCGCTGTTCATTCATGACCTGGTCATAGTCCAACAGCCGTTTACGGATTCCAAAGTTATTCCCCTCGATCTTTTTCTGGGCCTTCTCAATGGCGCTGGAAAGCATTTTATGCTCAATTTCTTCACCGTCGGCCACGCCCAGCGTATTGAAAATAGACATGAGCCGCTCCGAACCAAAAAGACGCATCAAATCATCCTCCAGGCTGATATAAAACCTGGACTCTCCCGGATCTCCCTGACGGCCTGACCGGCCACGCAGCTGGTTATCAATACGTCTCGATTCATGGCGCTCCGTTCCGATGATCTTTAAACCGCCGGCTTCCTTCGCCTCGTTATCCAGCTTAATATCCGTACCACGGCCCGCCATATTGGTGGCAATGGTCACGGCGCCATGGACACCGGCCTCCGCCACAATTTCCGCTTCCATCTCGTGGAACTTTGCATTTAATACCTTATGGGCAATGCCTTTCTTTCTCAGCAGTCCGCTGATCTCCTCAGAAGAATCAATATTGATGGTGCCCACCAAAACCGGCTGGCCTTTTTTATGGGCCTCCATCACCGATTCCACCACCGCATTCAGCTTTTCCTTCTTCGTCTTATATACTGCATCCTGCCTGTCCTCCCGAACCACAGGACGGTTGGTGGGGATTTCAATGACATCCATACCGTAAATATCACGGAATTCTTTTTCTTCCGTAAGGGCCGTACCAGTCATGCCGGCCTTTTTGTCAAATTTATTAAAGAAATTCTGGAAAGTGATTGTGGCTAATGTCTTGCTTTCCCGCTTCACCTTTACATGCTCTTTGGCTTCAATGGCCTGATGAAGGCCGTCAGAATACCGGCGGCCCGGCATAATACGTCCCGTAAACTCATCGACGATCAGCACCTGATCATCCTTCACCACATAATCCTGGTCCCTAAACATCAGATAATTGGCCCGCAAAGCCAGGTCGATGTTGTGCTGGATTTCCAGATTCTCCGGATCCGCCAGGTTTTCAATATGGAAAAACTGCTCCACCCTGGAAACGCCCTGGGCAGTCAGGCTCACAATCTTTTCCTTTTCATTGACAATGAAATCTCCGGTTTCCGTGATCTCCTCTTTCATAATGGCTGCCATCTTTGTCATCTCGCCGCTGGCCTCGCCCCGCTGCAGCCTTTTGGCCAGGCTGTCGCAAACCTCATAAAGCTTTGTGGACTTTCCACTCTGCCCGGAAATAATAAGCGGCGTCCTGGCTTCGTCAATCAGTACCGAGTCCACCTCATCAACAATGGCATAATGAAGATCCCTGAGGACAAGCTGCTCCTTATAAATCACCATATTATCCCTCAGGTAATCAAATCCCAGTTCATTATTGGTAACATAAGTAATATCACAGTTATAGGCGGCCCGCCGTTCATCATTTGTCATGCTGTTTAACACAACGCCCACGCTTAAGCCTAAAAACTCATGGACTTGTCCCATCCACTCTGCGTCACGTTTGGCCAGGTAATCATTGACTGTCACAATATGGACGCCTTTTCCCTCCAGGGCATTCAGATACGCAGGAAGGGTCGCCACCAGGGTTTTTCCTTCACCTGTTTTCATTTCCGCAATCCGGCCCTGGTGAAGCACCACGCCTCCCAGAATCTGAACCGGGTAATGCTCCATATCCAGCACTCTCCTGGCCGCCTCCCGGACTACTGCATAAGCCTCCGGCATCAAATCATCCAGGGTTTCGCCCTTTTCCAGCCTGTTCCTGAATTCCTTTGTTTTCTCCCGCAGCTCTCCGTCAGAAAGCTTCATCATCTCCGGTCTCAGGGCAATCACCTGTTCCATAACCGGCTTGATCAACTTTATCTCACGCTCACTGTGTGTTCCAAATAACTTCTGCATCAAACCCATATCCGTACGCTCCTGTTTCTCTCTTCAAACAGACATGTCCGCTGGCGCAGACATCGCCAAATGCTCAGTCCTTCGGTCCTGTCGCCTGTAAATCTTTTCTATTGTATCACCAACTCCCGCTTAGTTCAACTGTTTTTCCGGTATCATTGCCGGAAAGCCCGGGAATTCCCTTTCTCGCCGGGGTTTTGGCATAATTCCCCGTGATTTATACAGATTGCACAAAACGACAAACTTTTTTTATCTTCTGATACTTGTACTACAAAGTTTTCCACATTATCCACAAAAGTTATCCACCAACTTTTTCAGCCTTTTTCCTCAGTTTTCTACTTATCCACGGACTTATCCACATTATCCACAATTTTCGACCCCATAAACCACTACAGAAAAAAAACATCTGTTTTGTGAACTTAACTGAATTTTCATTTTTCGACCTTTTTCTCCCTTTTTCTCTTGACTTTTTTCGTCCCCACGTTCTTACATTTTTTGCAGATTGTTGTCAAACAACTCTTTCCTTTTCTCTCATTTGCCTTGTAATTTTTTTATTATATGGTATAATTTCTTTATAGTATAAGAAATCCAAAAGACTTTCCTATACTATCTCCTCCTTTCGGAGGGATGTGCACACAAAATACGCAGAAAAGGAGTTGATGCTATGCAGTATATCATTACAGGAAGAAATATCGACATCACCGAAGGCCTCAGAAATGCCGTTTACGAAAAAATCGGCAAACTGGAAAGGTATTTCACCCCTGCCACAGAGGTTCAGGTCACTTTAAGCGTTGAAAAAGACCGCCAGAAAATTGAGGTCACAATTCCCGTAAAAGGCTCTATTATCCGTTCCGAACAGGTCAGCAACGACATGTATGTCTCCATTGACCTGGTAGAGGAAATTATCGAACGCCAGTTAAAACGCTACAAAACCAAGCTGGTGGATCAAAAACAGAGCGCTGCTTCCTTTTCTGAAGCGTATATCGAAGAAGAGGCTGAAGAACCTGAAACCATCAGAATTGAACGCACAAAACGTTTTGCAGTGAAACCCATGGATCCGGAAGAGGCCTGTGTCCAGATGGAACTTCTTGGCCACAACTTTTTCGTTTTCCGCAATGGGGAAACGGATGAAGTAAACGTTGTATATAAAAGAAAAGGCAATACCTACGGGCTGATTGAGCCTGATTTTTAAAAAACTATAAGATGACCGTAAAATATTAAGTTTATAATGTACCCGGAGCCCCTGCCGTGGTCGATTTCGTTCACGTTGATTTTTTGGTTTTGCTGCGCCGCCTTTTGCCGTCTGTTGCTGCTTCCATAGAAGCTGGTCAGCAGAACAGACGGCGCTATGCTCACAAAACCTGCAAAATCTGCCTATTGAACGAAATCGACCACGGCAGGGGCTCCGGGTATACTATAAACTTAAGTATTTTGCGGCATCTTTTTTCATACGGCAAACTGGCTGTTATACAGGGTTGCATAGAATCCCCCCTGCGCCAACAATTCCTGGTGTTTTCCCTGTTCCACAATATTCCCGTCTTTCATGACCAGGATTACATCCGCTTCCTGAATTGTGGATAAACGATGAGCCACGATAAAGCTGGTTCGTCCTTCCATCATCCTGGTAAATGCCTGTTGGATACGGATTTCCGTCCTGGTATCAATGGAAGAAGTCGCCTCGTCCAGAATCAGCATGGGCGGCAGGCACAACATCACCCTGGTAATACAAAGCAGCTGCTTCTGCCCCTGAGAAAGATTATCCCCCTCCTCCGTGATAACAGTATCATACCCCTGGGGCAGCCTTTTAATAAAACTGTGGGCATGGGAAGCCTTCGCTGCCTGAACCACTTCCTCCTCTGTGGCTTCCGGCCGTCCCATAATAATATTTTCCCGGATGGTCCCATTTCTCAGCCACGTATCCTGAAGTACCATTCCATAATTTTCTCTTAAACTCTTCCTGGTGATATCCCTGATTTCCGTCCCGTCTACCCGGATTTCCCCACTATTCACATCATAAAACCGCATAAGCAGATTGATCATGGTAGTCTTTCCACAGCCGGTAGGCCCCACAATCGCCACCCTCTGGCCCGGCTCCACCTTTAAATTAAAATCTTCGATCAGCTTTTGCTGTGGCTGATAGGAAAAATACACATGTTCCAGCGAGATATTTCCCTGCGCATGTCCCAATACTTTCGCAGAGTCCCGGTCCGGAACCTGCGGCTCCTCCTCAATCAATTCAAAAATTCTGGCGGCGCAGGCAAGCGCATTCTGAAGCTCCGTCACCACGCCGGAAATTTCATTGAAAGGCTTCGTATACTGGTTTGCATAAGTGAGAAAACAGGACAGCTGCCCTACGCTGATTCCACCGGAAATGGCCGACAGCGCCCCTGCGATGCCGACGCCGGTATAAACCAGGCTGTTTACAAACCTGGTGGATGGATTCACCAGAGATGAAAAGAAAATTGCCCGCAGAGAACATGCCTGCAGTCTTCCGTTGATTTCGTCAAACTGTTTCTCCGTCTCCTCCTCATGGCTAAACGCCTGAACCACCTTCTGATTTCCAATGGCCTCCTCGATCAGGGCCGTCTGCTCCCCTCTTGTTTCCGACTGGAGCTTAAACATGGAATACGTCTTTCTGGCAATAAAGCTGGCCACAAACAGAGAAATCGGTGTAATCACCACCACTACCAAAGTGATTTTTATATTAACCGACAGCATAAAACCCAGTGTTCCCACAATGGTCATAATTCCGGTAAACAGCTGCGTAAACCCCATGAGGAGGCCGTCGGCAAACTGATCCACATCGGCAATCACACGGCTTACCACTTCCCCATAAGAATGGCTGTCAATATATTTTAAAGGAAGAATCTCTATTTTAGCAAAAGCATCCCGACGGATATCCCGTATCACCCGGTAAGTGATTCGGTTGTTGCATACATTCATAATCCACTGGGCGGCCGCCGTCAGCAAAATAACCACAACAATAGTTTGAAGAATCTTCCGGATCTCCCCAAATTCCACATTTCCCGGGCCAAGGATGTGGTCGATGGCCCTCCCTGTCAAAATAGGAATATAAAGGGTCAAAGCCACCGTTACCGCGGCAAAAACCAAAGACAGGGCAACAAAAAAACTATATTTCTTTATATATTGCAATATTTTTCGGACAGTGCCTTTTTCCACCTTTGTTTTAGTTTTCGCCATAACTTTTTACCTCCTTCGGAAATTGGGAATAATAAATTTCCTGATATACGGCGCAATCCGCAAGCAGCTGGTGGTGGCTTCCGATTCCGGCCACCTCCCCGTCCTCCAATACGATAATCTGATCTGCATACCGGACAGACGATGCCCTCTGAGATACGATAAATACCGTCAGACGTTCTTTCATTCCCCGGATAGCTTTCCGCAGGTTGGCATCCGTGGCAAAATCCAGGGCAGACGCGCTGTCATCCAAAATCAGGATTTCCGGTTTTTTCACCAAAGCCCTGGCAATGGTCAGCCTCTGGCGCTGTCCGCCGGACAAATTCTTCCCTCCCTGGGAAATGGGAGTATCAAGCCCCTCTTCCTTTTTCTCCACGAATTCTTTGGCCTGGGAAAGCTCAAGGGCCTCCCAGAGCTCTTCTTCTGTGGCATTATCCTTCCCCCATTTTAAATTGTCCCGTATAGTTCCTTTAAAAAGTACCGCCTTCTGAGGCACCACGCTGATTTTTTCCCTCAGCACAGGAAAAGGATACTCTTTCACATTGACGCCGTCCACCAGAACTTCACCACCGGTTGCATCATAAAATCTGGGAATCAGGTTTACAAGAGAAGTTTTCCCTGAGCCTGTACCTCCTATGACACCGATGGTTTCCCCCCGATTTGCCTGAAAACTGATGTTACTCAAAGACTCGGCACCTGCATTTTTATAAATAAGAGAAACATTCAAAAACTTTACCGTCCCTTTTTCCGAACGTTCGTCGCCTTCCCATTTTTCCGGCGCTGCCATACTGGATTCCGTTTCCAATACCGCCCCAATCCGCCCGGCACAGGCCAGCGCTTTGGTAATGGTAATAATCAAGTTTGCCAGCTTAATAAGTTCCACCAGAATCTGGGACATATAATTGACAAGAGCCACCACCTGTCCCTGGCTAATCACACCGGAGTCCACCTGGACTGCTCCTGTCCAGATAAGCACCACCACAGCTCCGTTGATAATAACATAAGTAAAAGGATTCATCAGGGCTGAAATACGCCCGGCAAAAACCTGCAGTCTTGTAAGCTCCGTATTTCTGGCAGAAAACCGTTTCCGTTCCTCTTCCTCTTTATTAAAGGCTCGCAGGACACGCACTCCCGTCAGATTTTCCCTTGTGGTCCCCAAAACCCTGTCAAGCCCTGCCTGAACTTTCTTATACAAAGGCATAGTAATCATCATGATTCCAAAAACCACAACAGATAAAAGCGGAATCGTCACCACAAATACCATGGCGGCCCGTACGTTAATGGTAAAAGCCATGCACATAGCCCCAAATACAATAAACGGGGAACGTAAAAACAGCCTCAAAGTCATATTGACGCCCGACTGGGCCTGGTTTACATCACTCGTCATCCTGGTGATCATGGTTGACGTCCCAAGGGTGTCAATTTCTGTGTAGGACAATTTTTGTATGTGGGAAAACAAGGCATGACGTACACCGGTTGCAAATCCCACCGCCGCCTTGGCAGCAAAATACTGGGCTGTCACCGAACAGATCAGGCCGACCACCCCAAGCGCAACCATCACCAGGCACATACGCACCACGTACCCCGTATCCCGGTTGGCGATTCCCTTATCAATCACTGCCGCCATTACAAGGGGCACCAAAAGCTCAAAGGAGGCCTCCAAAAGTTTAAACAGAGGACCTAAGATACTCTCCTTTTTGTAAGCCTTCAAATAAATGAGAAGTCGTTTCATGTTTTCACCTCAAATGATATTTGTATTGCATTTTTCCATTCTTTATACTATCATAAATTAAAATATATGAAAAATATTATATTTATATAGTTTCCATATAATTTTCATATGTATTTCCCAGAAAGGAGCCTTTATGGATCTGAAGCAACTCACATATTTTGTCACCGTTGTCAGTGAAGGAACGATTTCCGCCGCAGCTAAAAAACTCCATATGACTCAGCCGCCCTTAAGTATTCAGTTAAGGCTTCTGGAAGAAGAAGTCGGTTGTCTTCTTTTTGAACGTGGTTCCCGCTCCATACGGCTCACGGATGCCGGAAAGATGATGTATGAAAAGGCCTCTACCCTGCTTCATATGTCCGCCCTTTTAAAAGAAGAGCTGCAGGAATACCAGTGTGGTACATATGGCACTTTGCGTCTTGGTGTCGTTTCTTCTGTCAGCAGCACCTTATTCTGCCAATGGTTCTGTGATTTTCATAACCTTCACCCTGACATCCGTTTTGAGCTTTCGGAGGCTGATACTTATCAGCTGTTGGAGAACCTGCGGGACGGGCTCATTGAGCTGGCATTGGTACGTACCCCGTTTCCATTGGGGGATTTTCAATCTTTTCCATTAAAAAAAGAAAGGATTGCAGCAGCCGGACATGCCCGCTACTTCTCCTCTCGTTCCGATACCGTTTCCGTGGAAGAGCTGTCCCGTATGCCTTTGATCCTCTATCGAAGATGGGAGGCTGTCCTGGCCGAAGCTTTCCACAAAAAAAACCTTCCCTTTGAACCGTTCTGCAAAAATGACGATGCCAGAACCACAGCATTTCTGGCAGATACCGGAGCCGGCGTAGGAATCCTCCCACAGTCAGCCATCCCTTTATTCCGCCACAAAGACACCGTATGGAAACCCATTCAATACGAAAGCTTCGCATCCACAATTTCTGTCATCCAAAGCAAAAACATCTCCCTGTCCCTTCCGGCCAGGACTTTTGCAGAATATCTTCAGGCCCACGCCTGCGAATAATAAAAGGAGGACGTTGCAAAATATACCGATTTGTATATTTTGCAACGCCCTCTTCTTTTAGCTCATCACATCCACCGCACAACAAGGGGTTGTCCAGTACATAGAAGAAATACCAATTCCATGAGCTTCGTCAATGGCATGGATGACCCTTCCACCACCAATATATAACGCCACATGATAAATCCTGCCGCCGCTGGCATAAAAGATCAAATCTCCAGGTTCTACACTGTCAAGAGGCACTCTCCGCCCGTCATGGGACTGGGCACTGGAAGTCCTGGAAAGGCCGATTCCCGCATTAGCCATAACGCTTCTGGTAAATCCGGAACAGTCTGTGCCGTTTGTCAGGCTGCTGCCGCCCCATACGTAAGGATTTCCGATAAACTGCTTTGCATAAGCCACAACCGCATTTCTGGCAGAACTCTTCTTCGCCGCCTCTGCCTCTTCCTCACGCCTTCTGGCTTCTTCAATCATCTCCTGCTCTTCTTCCAGGGAAATGGCCTTATCGAATTTCACATAAACCTGCACATATTCTTCCGCCACGTATCCCACCACAGGATTTCCGTCATCATCATCGCCCAGGGAAAGCTTCACAAAACCATTTTCCTGCTCCACAACCGTATACTTCTCACCGGCCCAGAGCGTTGTAATGATATCACTTTCCGTCGTCGGCTCAGACCGTACCCGCAGGCCGCCCTCTTCCACATAACCGAACATTTTTCCGATTTTCAGTGCAAGCTCTTCTGCTTCCTCTCCTGTGATAAAATACTCTGCTTTAATATATCCATCCACAGAACCGGAATGAATCCGATACCAAGTGCCATCCTCTGTCTCCACTGTTTCCTCAATGGTAGCCGCACAGTTATTATAAATCTTTCCCAGTATTTCTCCCTCTACACTGGCGGCATCCCGGATATTTACATAATCCTCATCGCCATTCACCTGGGAAACCGCCACATCCTCATAAGGAGAAGGGGCTTTCACAGGCGACGCTGCCGCCATCTGGGCCGCCACCTGGCTCACCGCTTCTTCCGGCGTCTGTCCAGGCGTGATTGCCGTAACCGGAACCCGGTTATCCGCCGCTTCATCTTCCCCGGTTTCCTCAGGGCTGCTTTCTTCACCTTCTGCCCCGACCGTCTCTTTTTCCGTCTCAGAAGCCCCGGAAGACACACTGGCATTGGAAGCTGCTGTCAAAGAAGCAGCGCCTGCCGCCACCTTTTCTGTCACAGCCTGAGCCTCCATATCTTCAGCCGGCTCGTTTTTTGTATATTCTGTATCATTTGAAGAACCGGAGGCCGCCGTCTTCGGGGCCACCGTCACCAGGCCTGTTGCGCCGGGCATCCCATAAGCGGTCACACCTGCGGCCATTGCTGCACAAAAACATCCTGCTGCAATCAACTTCCTTGTTTTTCTCATAATTTCCTCCAGACTTATGCTGTTACAATTCTTCTCCATTTATTACAATTTTATTACAACCCTGTGATTTATTATATCAAGCGCCAAGGGCATTGTCAACCCTCGGTAAAATCACAGAAAAAGCCCGCAACCGAAAGCGCCTGAAAATATAAATCTGTACAGTTTTTTAATATTCTGAATCCATATGATAAAAAGCGGTACGGCCAACGGCCATACCGCCAAATTTATCTGTCGAATTTTACAAAATAGACACTGCCCGATATACTTTGCCGGGAATCAGGGGTGTCACCCCGATGCCCTGTGACTCATCAATGGCATGGACAATCTGATTTCCGCCGATGTACATGGCCACATGATAAATACTTCCGCCACTGGCATAGAAGATCAAATCTCCGGGCTGAAGTTCACCTACGGAAATCGCCCTTCCCACTCCTGCCTGCGCACGGGAAGTCCTCGGGAGACTGATTCCAAAGTGAGCGTAAACTCCTTTTACAAAACCGGAACAATCCGTACCACCACTCAGGCTGTTTCCACCATATACATAAGGACAACCCTGGAACTGCAGTGCATATGCCACAACTGCATTTCTGCTGGCATCAGAAACCTCTGGAGCGGGCGTCGGCTCAGGAGCCGGTTCCTGGGCTGCTGGAGCTTCTGTTTCCGGAGCTCTGGAAGGAGCTTCTGTCTCCTGGCGTTCGGAAGATTCTTCTCTGCGGCTTTCGCTGGCCTGTTCTTCTGCTCTGCGCAGTTCTTCCTCTGCTTCTCTGGCTTCCTCTTCCAGTCTGGCTTCCTCTTCCAGTCTGGCCTGTTCCTCCTCAAGGGAAACGGCTTCATCAAATTTTACATATGTATTTACATATTCTTTTGCCACATATCCTGCCACATCGTTGCCGGCATCATCTTGTCCAAGGGAAAGTTTGATGAAATCCTCTTCCTGGTCTACCACCGTATAGATATCACCCTGCCACAGGGTATCAATCACACCGCTCTCCGTGGTGGGTTCTTCCCTCAGTCTCAGCCCTCCCTCGGATACTTCCGCATAGCTCTTGCCAATCTCCATGGCAACCTGCTCTGCCTCGTCACCAGTTACAAAATAATCAGATTTTATATATCCCTCCACAGAACCGGACTGAATCTTATACCAGTCACCATCTTCTGCAGAAACCGTATCTACAATCGTAGCGGCACAGTTGTTGTAAATCTTTCCAACCACCTCTGCCTCTGTGTTGGCATCCGTCCTGATATTTACATATCCTTCGTCGTCTCCCACCTGGGATACCGCAACATTTTCATAAGGAGAAGCCTCTTCCTCCACAGGCGCCTCCGGCTCTGCCTGAACTGCCGCGGGAGCGCTCTGAAGATAATCCTTCAACTCATCTTCCGGGTTCTCCGTCCCTGCATAAAAATTGTTCATTGCTACAGAAAGCCCTGCCACTGCGGAATCAATTTCAACTTTATTTGCCGCTTTTGCAGAAGGAGTTCCCGCTATTAACACAGATGCACATACACAACCTACTGTGACTAAAATTCTGTTTCTATTCACAAATCCAACCTCCAGTATCTCTCTGCCATATGTTACAAAATTGTTACGTCTTTAATCATTATAGCCTTTTTGATGGCCACTGTCAACCGGTTTTCCCATAAAATCCTTTCCATATTCTACTAAACCGGTATAAAAGCATGGTTTTTAGGAGTATTTTGTAATATTTTTGTCATAATTATGTAAAAAGCAACATATATCTCATATGTTATAAATTATACCAATTCCCTAAAACCGTGTCAACATTTATGTAACAATTTCTTTCGTTTTTACTTTCCGCCTCAGATTTTGCCTTTCTGGACTCTCCCTTCTATGATTTTTCCACAATATCTTCCTGGCTGTCTGCGGCATATCTTAACCGGACTGTAATTTCTTCTATAAAACCGGTCAAATACTCCGACAGTTCCCGGCAATTACCATAATACCTCTGTATAAACATTTCGGTCGCCTTTTTCAGGCGCATATTGACAGTCTGCAAGTCTTCCTCCCGGAAAATCTTTTTCAGCTTCGGCAGGTCTTCCTCCCTGATTTCCTCTTCTGACAATGTCTTTCCCATTAAAATGTGCACTATAGAAGACATAAAAAGGATCTCACAGGGGTTCCCCGTCATCTTTTCATATATATTTTCGTATTTTTCCAGTCTCTTCTCCACATACTGTTCAGGAAATCCTTTCAAAAACCTCTGTTCATGAAGGATACATTTTAAAAATTCATATATTTTGTCTATCCCTGTCATCCCCGAAAGATCTTTAAGTACCGGATAATCCAGCATGATTACTGTATTTTGTGGTTCAAATTCCACGTCATACCACTTAAAAAATTCCGGTATCCCTTTAAAAAATATATCTTCCAGACATTTGTTCCCATACGAAACAAACTCCGGCAGAATTTCATGATATAAGCTCAAAGCCTCTTTCACTTTTTTTCTGACACAATCCACACCGGCTTCATATACCTGTTCTGCCGACCTTTCTTTCGTTGGAATCACCGAATTGCTTCCGGCTATCTCTGCTTCATGGATGCAATATAAAACGGCTTCCATCAGCTGTTTTGCCTTTTCATACGTCACAGAGCTGCTGCCGCCTCCCGTATATTTTTCCGCCAGCCTGGCCACCATCGGAATCAGGTCCTCCATCCCATAATTCATCTTCCATTACCTCCAGCAAAGATCTTTTAACACTTCCAGATATAATTCCGGATCCCATCTTTTTACTTCATCAAATTTTTCATATTCTCCATATCCTTCCGTAACAGTATACCCCCTGTAGCCTGCCCGGACTGCCTGGGAAAAAATATTCAGACATGTCCCTTCCAGATAGTCCAGGTCTCCAAAGCAGATTTGATCAAATTGTTCCCTCATAAAATGCAAAAGCTCTTCATCTGTCACCTCATCCTGTGTTTCATTTTTGTACAGATAAAAAATTTCCTGCAGCCGAATAATTGTATCCACATAACAGTTCTGGTCAATAAAATCGGAATCACAGAATTCATAAATAATCTTTGGTACAATCCCTTCACCAAACTCCACCCTCTTTTGCTCCTGCAGACTATGTTTCCGTTCTTCCAAAATCAATTCCGCATCTTCCTTCGTCAAAATAAGGCCAAACTGCCCTGCCGCCTGGTTTGTCTCCAGCATCTTTTCCAGTTGGTTTTCACGCTGCAATAAAATCATCCAGTTCTTATCCAACACCATACCTCCCTGTACTTTGCCATCAGTTAATAAAAATAGGGAATATCATTATAACGCTGCCCGGGAAGCCTTGCCAGTCTTGTATTTTTCCTATTTTTGTAGTATAATAATAAAAAGGGTTGTGGCAAAATATCCAGATTTATCTCTATCCGGACATTTGCTACAGCCCTCTTTACTGTCGATTGACAAGAGCGTGTGTGTCCTTGTCAATCGACGGTATTGTCTAAAATTTCAATTAAAAATCCCCGTCCCTGTTTATGCTGCCACAAATCCGACGATTAAGTATCCGACGGTTGCCAGCCCGCCGCAGACTAAAGCGTAAGGGAGCTGGGTCTTTACATGATCCAGATGGTCTGCCGCAGAACCCATGGAAGAAAGAATCGTCGTATCCGACAGAGGCGAACAGTGGTCACCAAACACGCCGCCGCCTGCCACCGCCGCAAATACCGCCACAACAATGGTATTTAAAGCCCCTCCGGTGATACTGAAAGCAAGAGGCAGGGCAATGGGCATACAAATGGCAAAGGTTCCCCAGGAAGAACCTGTCGCAAAAGCCATAATTGCTGAAACAATAAAGATCAGCGCCGGAAGCACATGAGGTGTCAGAAATCCTTCACAAAGAGAAATAATATAATTGGCCGTCCCCATCTGTTTGCTTAACGCATTTACAGAATAGGCCAGGGCCAGAAGGACGATGGCAGGAAGGGCTCCCTTGATGCCGTCCATCATGGTATTCATAACTTCTTTAAACGGGATTCCCTGGATCATCATACTGATCATCATGAAAATTCCCACAAACAGGAACGCTTCCATGGTTTTGGCCGACTTAAAAGCAATATATGTACCCAAAGCCATGGTAATAATCATCAGAACCGGCAGGACAAAGTTCAAAAACACCCTGGGTTTAAAGCCTGGATAAGGCTCCATATCCGTAAGCTCCTTGCCAGTCAGGGGAGTTGCGCCGTCGGCCAGCACTTTTCCTTCTTCCATGGCCCGTTTTTCCGCCTTTTTCATGGGACCGAAATCTTTGATGATACCGGATCCGATAAGGCCTACAAACACCACGGCAAGGAGGGCATAAAAATTAAAAGGAATCGCCTTCATAAACAGCGCCGCGCCATCGGCCTCCGTCACGATGCATCCCACACCTACGGCCAGGCCGCTAAGATATGCCGCCCACCCGGTGATTGGAACCAGTACGCTGACAGGCGCCGACGTGGAATCTGCAATATAAGCCAGTTTTTCTCTGGAGATTCTGGCTTTGTCAGTGATGCTTCTCATGGTGCAGCCCACAAATAAAGGGCTGAAAGAATCACTGAAATATACAAACATTCCAAGCACCCACGCCATCAACTGGGCGCCCCGGCGGCTCAGGTTCTTGTCGTGAACCCACTGGGAAAAACCCTGAATAGCCCCTGTTTTCTGAAAATAAGCCACCAGAATCCCAATAAAGGTATTCAGAAGCATGACCCAGGAAAAACTGGTGGTGCCCAGGCTTTCCTTCAAAAGCGTCGGAAACCCTAAGATTCCCTGGCCTGCCATCAAAGTCCCCGTAATACAGGCAATGGCCAGTGACACAACCGTATTCTTTGTCACAAAGGACAGCACGATTGCAAGAAGCGGCGGGATTATGGAAATAAATCCCATGTTAATTAACTCTTCCATACGTTTCCTCCTCTGATTGTTTTATAAATTAAAGCTTTACCTCCTTCAAAGAAATAAAATTGTCGGAGCGGGATACGGTAGCCGGTGGAGCCATGTCGAGCTCCTGCCCGGAAATCCCCAATATATCCTCCGGGCGGATCCAGGGTCTTTTTTGAAGCGCACTGGTTTCCTCATGGGTCAGATAGCCTTTATAGGCTGTCAGGCTCCTGCGGAGGAATCCGTCCTTCCCACAGGCCGCCGCCACTCCCAAATTCATGATATTCCGAAAATGTGGCAGCACCGAAGCTGCATAAGCCACCGATGTGGAGTTGGCAATGGCCCCCGGAATATTGCTGACGCAGTAATGGACAACGCCCTCTTCCGTATAGCAGGGATTCTCATGAGTGGTCTCATGGAATGTCTCAATGACACCCACGTCATTGCTGATATCCACAATGACGGAACCTTTTCCCATAGTCTTTACCATTTCTCTGTCAATAAGGTGGTCGGTACGGCCTTTGGGCCATTTCACGCAGTTCAATACCATATCCGTTTCAGGAAGAAGGGCCGCGATATTTTCCCTGGTGGAAATCATGGTATTGACCTGCTCCCTGTACTGGCGGCTGATGGACCGCAAGGTTCCGATATTGATATCCATGACCGTCACCCAGGCTCCCAGGGCATGAAGCACGGAAAGTGCTGCCTGTCCCACAATACCTCCGCCCAAAATCAATACTTTCATGCCGGGGGCGCCGCCCAATCCGCTCACAAACTTCCCTTTTCCGCCATTGATGGAAAGCATGGCATAAAGCCCCATCAAAGCCCCCTGCTTTCCTGCAGCCTCACAGTTGGGAGAGCCATAGCGGTGAGAGTCCTCCGCCGTGAAGGCAATGACCTTTTTGTCTAAAAGAGCCTGCACTTCTTCCGGGTGGGCCGCCGGATGGATACAGGTAAATACAATCTGCCCCTCCCTCAAAAGTTCAAATTCACATGGCTCAAACTCTTTGACCTTTGCCAGGAAATCGCACCTCTCAAACATTTCCTTTGCCGTTTCCACCAGCTCTGCCCCGGCCTTTTCATACTCTTCATCGCCAAACCCGGCCTTTTCCCCTGCTCCTTTCTGGACCAGCGCCTTATGGCCGTCAGCCACAATGGACGCAATCTCCGACGGCGTCGCAATGACACGGTATTCTCCGTTCTTGATATCCTTCAATACCCCAAAAACCATTTTCATTTCCTCCTTTTCTCAACCGATTCCATTATAAACGAATCCCAAAATCAACACAATAATTGTAAGCGGCACATAAACATATTTCGCCAAAGCGCCAAATACCACCGGCAAAGGCTTCTCTCTTCCCTGATCCATCTCTTCTTTGATCTTCCGGTATCCCAGAATGTAATAAACGGAAATAGCCCCCAGCACCGCGCCGATGGGGACGATGTCGATGGTGATAAAATCCATCCACCAGCCGACGGAATCGCCGTGCTCCAAAAACAGCCCTACGCCAAGGACGATTCCCCCGCACAGAAGAACGGATAATCTCCTTTTCAGGCCAAACCTGTGCTGCCAGCTCTCGATCACGGCTTCAAACATGTTCATAAGCGACGTAATTCCCGCGAAGCACACCGACAGGAAAAAGATCGCCGCAAAAAGTCTTCCCATAGGCATCTGCCGAAATACATTGGGCAGGGTGACAAACATCAGGGAAGGGCCCCTGTCCGGCGCGATTCCAAAAGCAAAAACGGCCGGCATAATGGCTAAGGCCGCCAAAAGAGCCGCTATGGTATCAAACACCGCCGTCTGTACGGATGCCCGCGGAATATTTTCTTTCTTATTTAAATAAGAGCCATACACAATCATCCCGGAACCGGTGATAGACAACGTAAAAAATGCCTGGCCCATAGCCATCACCCAGGTATCCGCCCGCAGAAGGTACTCCCATTTGGGTACAAACAGGAATTCATAACCGACTGCTGCGCCTGGGAGGAACGCCACCCGGACCGCCAGAACCACAAACAGCAGGAAAAACACCGGCATTAAAATTTTATTTGCCTTTTCAATTCCTGAAACAGCATTGCACAGCAAAATTACAACCGCCGTTCCCACGGCCAGTACATGCCACGGCACACTTCCCAGATGCTGCGCGGCGACGGCGAAATAAGCGGCAGAGTCCTCCGTCAGAATCGCACCTGTCAGAGACCCTGCAAAGGAACGGATCACCCAGCCAATGATGATGGAATACCCAATGGCGATCCCCAAAGACCCCAGGAGGGGAATCCAGCCCAGAATCTGTCCCAGCTTTCCTTTTCCAATCCGGTCAAAACAATATTTGTAAGCCCCCAGTGTCCCGGTTCCGGCCAACCGCCCCAGGGCAAATTCTGCCGAAAGTCCCACCAGGCCGAAAAGGGCCACAAACAGGACATAAGGAAGCAGAAAAGCCGCCCCTCCATATTGTCCCAACCGGTAAGGAAACAGCCAGATATTCCCCAGGCCCACAGCTGACCCAACGCATGCCAGCACAAAGCCAAAGGAGCTTGAAAAGCCGCCGTTTACATGTTTTTTTTCACTCATACAAAAGTTCCCCCTTTAATTTTATCCCTGAAGGACCGCTTCCATATCAGCCGGAAGCGGCGCCTCAAATTTCATTTCTTTCCCAGACACAGGATGCCGGAAGGCAAGCCGGAACGAATGAAGGGCCTGCCGCCTTATATATTCCATATCGGGATTGTAAAGATAATCCCCGATGACAGGGTATCCAAGATACTTCATGTGAATCCTGATCTGATGAGTTCTTCCTGTCTCCAGTAAAAGGGCCACCAGGCTGTGCCCGTTCCTCTCCCCTATCACCTGGTAATGTGTGACGGCCTTTTCCCCCTTCTGAAAATCCACCGTCCTCTCAATGACAGAACCCGGGGTTCTCCCAAGCGGGGCGCAGATCACACCAAAAGGCGGTTTTACACTGCCCCGCACAATGGCCCGGTATTCCCGCTTTATTTCTTTCTTTACTGTCATATCTGCCAGCACACAGGCGCTGAGTATATGCTTTGCCACCACAGTGAGGCCCGATGTATCCCTGTCCAGACGGTTGGTGCAGCGAAAAATAAATGCCTTTCCCTGTTCCTTAAAATACCAGGCCAGCCCGTTGGCCAGAGAGTTTTCATAATTATGCATGGATGGATGAGTGGGCATTCCGGCTGCCTTGTTGACCACCAGAAGATCTTCATCTTCATATACAATCTCCAAAGGGAGCCTCACCGGGACAATCTGCCCGGAACTTTCTGTTTCCGAAATATGAACCTGGATTTTATTCCCCGCCAACACCCGCTCTGTCAGATATCGCGGATGTCCGTCCACCATCACCCCATCTGGAACTTGTTTCAAGTGGGAAAGACAGCTTCTGGAATATCCCCGTCTTTTTAAAAACTGCCCAATCCTTATCCCTTCCTCTTCTTCCCCTGCCTCATAACTGATTCTCCGCTCCATGGCCTCCTCCCGGAAAACGTTCTTCTGTCCCGTTTTTCAGTTCCCGCTGCCCCAGGCGCACCTCTTCCATAAGATCTGCCATCTCTCCTGAAAGATGGTCAAATAAATAATGTTTGCCACCTTTCTGCTTTTCCCGGCAGATTTCCCGGACTGCGATATTGACAGATTCAATTTCTTTTTTCAAATCTCCGGCCGACATCCTCCCCGCCCCCTGCCCCAGGATGATCACCTGCTCCAGGGCATCGGAGGAGGCAACCGTCACCCGGTATTTCCGGCCCATCTCATGGACTGTTTTTTCGATATATTGGTCGGCAGTCTCCGCTTCCTTTGTGAAAACCACGTGGATATTATGGTATTTGAAAATCTCTCCCGGATTCCCCTCCACCTTATATGCATCAAAAACCAGAATCAAGGTGCAGGTTTTATATCCCTGGTAATTGGACAAAATATCCATCAGCTTTCCCCTGGCCGCCCCGATATTTTCCGCTGCCAGCTCTTTTAACTCTTCCCATGCGAAGATAATATTGTATCCGTCCACCAGCAGATATTCTTTCTCTGACGTCTTCTTCGGCGCCCGTTCTGCCATTCTTTCTGTCTGCCTATCCGAAATTTTCCCGGGACGGCTGAATGTACTGTTTTCCCCGGCCGACCGTGTCACATGGGTGGTTTTTTCAAACCCGTTCCGCTTTCGAGATGACGAACCGTAAGTGCGGGTAAAAATTGCTTCCAGCTCCTTATCATCCGCCTTGAGGGCCTGAAAATCCCTGGAGGCAACCTCAGGCTCCCGCATACCTGAAACCTTTCCGGCTCCAGCCTGCTCTTTGGTTTTCTTTTTTAAAACGGATTCCAAATGCATATATTCCGGCACCTGATTCCAGGGAACCACGAATCCTGCCCCATGGGCACAAAATACGGAACCGGACGGATTAGAAAGGTCCGCTTCTGCATCATAGCCGGACGCAAGAAGCACTTCCTCCTCATTGTGGCATGGTTCATAACCTTTCAACACACAAAACAGCTTTCCCCTGCCCTTCGTATAAGATAAAACCTCCGACTGGTATCCCTGCATACAGGCCACAGGAACCGTCCCCATAAGGAGCGCAGTCTCCCCTGACTGCTCCGGTACAGGTACACTCCCATGCATCCTTTGCAAATCATTTAAAGCACGTCCCACATTCTCTGCGGGCACTTCCAGACGGTATTCATAAACCGGCTCCAGAAGTACCGACTCCGCACTCATCAGGCCCTGGCGTACCGCACGGTAAGTGGCCTGTCTGAAATCGCCGCCTTCCGTATGTTTAATATGCGCCCGCCCTGCTGCCAGCGTAATCCTGACGTCCGTAAGCTCCGCCCCCAGAAGGACGCCCCTGTGCCGCTTTTCTTCCAGATGTGTCAGAATCAACCTCTGCCAGTTTCTGTCCAGCAAGTCTTCACTGCATGTACTGGCAAACTGAAGGCCGCTTCCAGGATCCCCCGGTTCCAGCAGAAGATGAACCTCCGCATAATGGCGCAGAGGTTCAAAATGGCCGACTCCCTCCACCTTATTTTTGATGGTCTCTTTATAGACAATCCTTCCGGCATCAAAAGAAACGCAAACACCGTACCGTTCCTTAATCATATTTCCCAGGATTTCCGTCTGGACTTCTCCCATGACCTGTGCATGAATCTCATTCAGCTCCTCTTCCCAAACCATATGGAGGAGCGGCTCTTCTTCCTCAAGCTCCTTAAACTTTAAAAACATTTGGTGGACGTCGCTTTCCAGCGGAAGCAAAACCCGATAGTTTAACACCGGCTCCAGCAAAGGGGCCTCTGAAGCTTCCTCCACGCCAAGGCCCTGTCCGCTGAATGTCTTGTCAAGGCCTGTGACAGCGCAAATGGCGCCGGCAGGAACCTCTTTTACCGTATGGAAGGAAGCGCCGGAATAAATCCTGATCTGATCGGCTTTTTCTTCCCCCACAAGGCTTTTCACCTTCAAAGTCCCACCTGTCACTTTCATATGGGTCAGCCGCATCCCCTGGGTATCCCGTGATATTTTGTAGACTTTTGCGCCAAATTCTTCCGGGTATTCCCGGAAAACGGCATATGTCTCAATTCCCTTAAGAAGCTCATCCACGCCCCAAATCTTCAGGGCAGACCCAAAATAGCAGGGAAATACTTTTCTCCCCTGAATCAGTGAAGCGACTGCCTCCCGCCCGACCTTTCCTGTTTCCAGGTATGTGTCCAAAAGCCCTTCATCGCACATGGCAAGGCTCTCTGCAAACCGTTCATCTTCCAGACTCCTTTCAAAATCCAGGCACCGCTCGTCCAGCCGCTTTTGGACTTCATCCAGAAGACGCTCTCTGTCGCACACTTCCTGATCCATCTTATTAATAAAAAGAAACACCGGAACCTCATAGCGGCCAAGCAGCCGCCACAACGTTTCCGTATGGCCCTGTACGCCGTCAGCCCCATTGATGACCAACACCGCATAATCCAGCACCTGCAAGGTCCGCTCCATTTCTGCCGAAAAATCCACGTGCCCCGGGGTATCGAGAAGCGTCACCTGATATTCCCCCATTGCAGCCTCTGCCTGTTTGGAAAATATGGTGATCCCCCTGGCCTTTTCCATGGCATCCGTATCTAAAAAGGCGTCTCCATGATCTACCCGCCCCGGCTTTCGTATTCTGCCGCAAAGATAAAGAATACTTTCCGCCAGGGTAGTCTTCCCCGCATCCACATGGGCCAGAAGGCCAATGCTGATATGTTTTGACGCCCTGTCCGCCAATTTGTTTTCAGACGTATTTTCCATAGAAAATATCTCCTTCTGTCTACGCCAATTCCTCATTATCATATCATAGAAATACCCATAAGTCGATATGTGTTTCTATGGGAACTGTGCTCCCCCCCGGAGGGCTTTTGCCATATGGGGAACGAAGTTTTTTATACGGCAAAGGGTGGCTTTATGTGATATAATAAATTTAATTTGTCACAAAGGAGGAAAATCATATGTTCTGTAACCACTGCGGTTTTGAATTGGAACCAAACACAAAATTCTGCCCCCGGTGCGGCGCTCTGCAGGCCCAGTCCCAGGCTGTCCCTGAAAAAGCCCCGGCGTCCCCGCCTCCCGTTCCCCGGACAGCTTCCCCCACGCCACCATCCGGGGAGACTCAGCCGCCATATCCTGCGCCGCCGGTTCAGGAAAATCCCGCCCAAAAGAAAAAAGGAAAATCAACGGTTCTTTTTGCCGTCCTCTCCGTCATCCTGGCGGTAATCCTCGTTCTTCAAAATTTAGGGATCGTCGGCCTGCTAGCCGGAAAAGGTACTTCGCGACTGGAGGGAAAAGGCTATGCTTCCGCCGAAGATGCGGTGACCGCTTACATTGATGCGCTGCGCTGTGGAGACGTCCCGGCCATGGTTTCCACTTTTGCTGTTGAGAGCTATGTGGATCACTTCGATACAGAAGCCCAGCTAAACCGTCTGGGTTTATTCCATTTTTATATGAACCAGGTTTACGAACTGACCGGCAGCGACTATGAAAAGCAGCTCAGATACGGTACAAGGCAATCCCAAATTACAGAGAGTCTTCGTAACCAGCTTATATTCTACACAGCTTATCTTGAAACAGAATCCAATCTTTTTGAAAATAGAATTGTCCCCTTTTATGACAAAGATGACCCTGAGGAAGCCCTCGAAGAATTCCTTGACATATTCCGTACAGACTCTTTCCATAAAGCTTTATCGGAAATAGCACTGGAAGAATTTATAGATCCGGAAGACCTGGAAGAACACTACGGCTCTGAAGACAATCAAAACAATATGGAAAGAATCCGTAAGGTTTATGGCTGTGACGACTATAAAAGTGTCGCCGCCCTGGTGACGCTGGACGGCGAAAAATGGCTCCTGACCATGGACTGTGGAAGCTACGACGGACGCTGGTACAATATATCCCCCAACAGCAATATCTCGATGATGCTTGGATTCGATTCCAGTGTTTACGGCCTGGCCCCTTATTCTGAAATCCGGTAAAAGGCTCTTTCCACACCCTCAAAATCCCGGAGAGCCGGAACAAGCTACCTGTCTCTATTGCACCAGCTGCCCGGCTGTCCTCTGCCCTTGTCCACGTTGATTTTTTGGTTTTGTTGCGCCGCCTTTTGCCGTCTGTCCCTGCTTCCATAAAAGCTGGTCAGCGGAACAGACGCCGCTATGCTCACAAAACCTGCAAAATCTGCCTATCGGACAAGGGCAGAGGACAGCCGGGCAGCTGGCAGAGATAGATCCAGGCAGTTTGTCCTGGCCCTCCGGGGTTTATTTTTTACGGATGCTGGATGGCGTCTCTCACTTTCGCGGACACTTCTTCACTCACCAATACTTTTAAGAGCTCCAAGCCCTCGTCGATGGCAAATCCCAGGCCGCGGCCTGTCACGACATTTCCATCCCGCACGACGCCTTCTCCTGTGTATTTCGCACCCAAAAGCTTATCTTCCCAGCCGGGATAGCAGGTGGCCCGCTTCCCTTCCAGGCAGTGATATTTCCCCAGGACGCTGGGCGCCGCGCAGATGGCTGCCAGAGTCTTCCCCTCCCGATGGAATTTCCGAAGTACTTCACCCAGCTCTTCATGCTCTGCCAGATGAGCAGTCCCCGGCATCCCACCGGGCAGGAAAATGGCATCACATTCTTCGCACTCTTCCGCCGACCACATGCAGTCTGTCCGAATTGCGATATTGTGGGAGCCTGTCACCAGAAGGCCCTCACCCATGGAGGCCAGGATCGTATTTATTCCTCCCCGCCTCAAGATATCCACAACTGCCAGACACTCCACTTCTTCCAGCCCCTGCGCCACACAAACATATACCTTGCTCATAAATACTCCTCCTTGTATAATCATAGTAGACCCTCATAATAATAATTTATTATATCACAATTCAGACCACAGGAAAAGCTGAAAGGAGCGCCACATGGAAATTGAACGAAAGTTCCTCATCAAAAAGCTTCCGGAAAATCTGGAAACATTCCCTTGCCTGCTGATTGAACAGGCTTACCTCTGCACAGATCCGGTGGTGCGTGTCCGCCGCCAGGATAACGACTATTATATGACTTACAAAGGACGAGGCCTTATGGCCCGGGAAGAATATAATCTTCCGCTGAACTCTGAAGCTTACGAGCATCTGAAAGCCAAGGCCGACGGCCGCACCATCACCAAAAAACGTTACTGTATTCCTTTGGGGGAACTGACCATTGAGCTGGACATTTTTTCTTCCCCGCCTGGCCTTATCATGGCCGAAGTAGAATTTCCCACAAAAGAAGCGGCCCTCTCTTTCACACCCCCGGAATGGTTTGCCGAGGATGTGACAAGAGACAGCCGCTATCACAACAGTAATATGATCTAATCTTGATACCGTCGATGGACAAGAGCGCACGTAGCCTTGTCAATCGACGATATCCATTAAAATTTAGGAACTGCAGATATACCAGAATCCATCAACCTGGATGATTTTGGCCTGATACCCCTCATTGGTACTGCTTCCTTCCGTACCTGCTACAATACGATTATAAGTGATCTCATAAGCATCCTGAACTGTACAAGAAAAATTATATTCCGAAAGAAGATACGCTTCCAGCCCTTTTAAATCCTCAATCCGCGTTTCATCTGTAATTTCAGATGTATAGCTTTCAAACAAGCCCACGTCATAATAGGAACCCTGCATATCGTCATATTCCGCCCAGTATTCCTCCTCCGGTGCTCCTGAAAGGATAAATTTCATGTATTCCTGGACATATGGTTCGATACCGGCTGCCCGCAAATAATCGAAATCATGGTCAGTAAACGCACGGTCTATAAGCGCCAGCACCTCTGCAGGAGTGGCGGCAGGAGAAATCGGAACATTTCCAGCAACAGTTTCTTCATCTATATTCTCTGTGCTGCCATCTGTGGAAACCGCAGTTTTCATTTCCGGCTGAGAAGGGACCGTTTCTTTTCTGTCCTTTGCCTCTTCCCTGGTCTCTTTGCCAGATTCAAAAGAGACTGATGGCTTTTTCTCATCTTTTCCGCAGCCGGCGATAAAAAATACCATTATGGCAGTATAGATAAAAAGTATCGCCTTTTTTCTCATCCTACTCTCCATTTCCTGTCCTTACCCCTGTTTCACCGCTTCAAACTCTTCCACAATCTCTTTCTCCGGCGGCGCCGTCGCAAGGGATACAATCAGGATTGCCGCAGAGGCCACAAGGAAAGCGGGAAGCAGCTCATAAATGTCCCAAAGCCCTCCCATGGGACGGACAATAAACTTCCACACAAATACCATAACGCCTCCGGCGATCATACCGGCCAGCGCCCCCCATTTGTTGCTCCGCTTCCAAAACAGGGCGAATAACATCACCGGGCCAAATGCCGCGCCAAATCCCGCCCAGGCGAAGGACACGATCTTAAATACGGAGCTGTTAGGATTCCACGCCAGCCCAATGCCTACCACTGCAATGCCGAGAACCGTCAGACGGGCAATTCTCATGGCCGTCTTTGCGCTCATTTTAACCTTTAAGAAATCCTGTAAAAGATTCTGGGACACACTGGAAGCCGCCGCCAAAAGCTGGGAATCTGCCGTGGACATGGTACAAGCCAGAATCCCCGCCATGATAACTCCTGCCAAAAGCGCCAACAATACTCCATTTTGGCTGAGAATTTCAGAAAGCCGGATGATAACGGTCTCCGCCTCAGAGCTTCCTTCCAGTACAGGAAGCTTTCCTGCTGCTGTCACTGCATTTCCGATGATACCGATCATAATCGCCACAAACATGGCAATCACCACCCAGATGCTCCCAATCCGACGGGAAACCTTAAGTTCCTTTTCATCACGGATTGCCATAAACCGGAGAAGGATATGGGGCATACCGAAATATCCTAACCCCCAAGCAAACATGGAAGCAATATTCAAAAGCCCGTAGGGGCTTGCCGTATTGTCGGCCGCATTATGAATCTGGGTCATGCTGAGATAACCATTCAGGTTTCCTGCATTTTCCACAACGGCACCAAAGCCCCCTGCATAAGAGATACCGAAAAACACGATGACCACCAGCGCAATCGTCATGACAATACTCTGAATCAAGTCTGTCGTGGACACGGCCAGGAACCCTCCCATCACCGTATAACCCACCACCACCGCCGCTCCGATGATCATGGCAACATGATATTCCACGCCAAACAGTGTATTGAACAGTGTTCCAATGGCTTTAAAACCCGATGCCGTATAAGGGATAAAGAATATCAAAATCACAAGGGCCGCGATACAGGCCAGCACATTTTTCTTATCCCTGTAGCGATGGGAAAAGAAATCCGGAATTGTAATAGACTCTGTCTTTACGGAATAACGGTACAAACGTTTTGATACAATCAGCCAGTTTAAATACGTCCCCACTGCCAACCCGATGGCCGTCCAGCCTGCATCTGCAATGCCGCTTAAATAAGCGACTCCGGGAAGGCCCATAAGGAGCCAGCTACTCATATCGGAAGCTTCCGCGCTCATGGCTGTCACCAGGGGCCCCAGTTTTCTTCCGCCCAGATAAAAGTCTCCGGCGCTGTTTCCGCTGCCTTTCTTATTGGAATAAAATCCCACGTACAACATTCCTGCCAGATATACGACAATCGCAATCAGGATGCAAATCTGTTCCATACTCATATGTCTTTCCTCCGTCTCTTATTCTGCCAAAGCCGTCAAAACGGTTCCGGGCAGCTGTTTCAGTATATCATGATTCATTTCCGAACGCAATAGAGAACGAAGTATAGACTATATACCGTACTTTATTATGCTGTTTCCTCTAAATCCTCTCTATTCATAAGAGCATTTTACTATACGATTTTTATTTCTATCATTAGGGTATCAAAAACTGCCTTCCAGATTGGCTGTCGTCAAATTAAACAGTGCTTAGCAACACCGTGACTTGGCGAAAACCCTAAAATTTCTTAGTGTCCCGGTCAGGAAAACCGTTCACTCTCGTCCGTCTATATGTACCCTCTTTAGCCCACAGTATCATTTTTCAAAAAACCGCTTAAAAAAGTCGGCATCGTCCGAAGGGCATACTGCTTCAGGGAGTATTCCCCTGCACACAGGCACCAGTCATACATCAGAGCCCTCTCACAGAGAGCATACAGTTTCACCATTTCCCCCACGGAGAGCGCTGTCCCCAGTTCTCCCTTTTCCTGGCCCTCCGCAATAATCCGTCTGAGCAGCCGGTAATATGTACGGCTGTGGTCCATCAAATGTTTCTCGCCGTTTGTTGTAAGCTGGGTGGACAAAAGCCTGGATAAAAGTTCCATGGAAATGCTGTTCTCAATCATCCCGAACAGCTCTCCATTGAGAAATAAGAGCTTTTCCATGGCCTTCATATCCTCCGGGAAATCCCGTTCCAGCTCCTCATACTTCTCATCAAACAGTACGCTTAAGGTACTGAGGAGCGCATCTTTCCCGTCAAAATAATGGTAAAAAGACCCTTTGGAAGTTTGGGACAAGGCAATGATCTCCTCCACGGTCGTATCCTCATATCCCTGCTCGTAAAAGAGCTTCCAGGCTGCATTTACAATTTTTCCCCGTGTGTTCCTTGTATTTTTTCTGGCCATGGTTTCCTCCTTTTTCTGCCGCCGGTTGATAAAAAAGAATCCTGCCACGCAGGATTCTCCGCCTGCGGCGGCTTACGTCAGCAAGGTCATTCCTCTCCGCCGCAGTGCGATCCCCCGGAGGGCTTTTTGTCGTATGGGGAACGAAGTTTCCTATACGATAAAAAAGATTGCGCTCCGCGCAATCGCCGCGCGTGAGCGGTGCCTGAAAGGCTAATTTCCTCTCCGCGAACTGCGCTTCCCCCGGAGGGTTCTTTATCGTATGGGGAACGAAATTTCCTATACGACAAGAACATGCTCGCTCCCTCGTAGGGCACGACATTGGATTTGTAAATTGGAGGAACTGGAGATATATTTCAATCAACGCCCCCGCGAGGGGAGCGACATGTGGCGGAAGTGGCAAAGGATATTTTCTCATGATTTCAAGCCACGCTCCCGCGAGGGGAGCGACCGGTTCCTGTTTCATGTTTCCGCCTTTCCCGTCACTATTTCAATCCACGCTCCCGCGAGGGGAGCGACCAATACGGAACACGCATGATACTCGCTCCCCGGATTTCAATCCACGCTCCCGCGAGGGGAGCGACGGACGCGCCGTCGTAGTTGTAGTAGCCGTCGTAGCCATTTCAATCCACGCTCCCGCGAGGGGAGCGACCTATGGCTAACGTTAAAGCCATCATATTTGACGAATTTCAATCCACGCTCCCGCGAGGGGAGCGACTCCAAAATAAATGCACCGTCAAATTTTAAATTGTATTTCAATC
>JAAWCJ010000009.1 GCA_022793195.1 Lachnospiraceae bacterium
AGCCGGTTCTCTGAAACTTCTTTTTAAAGAAACTTCAGGGGTTGGAATATACTGTTCAGTTATCAAGGTTCTCTGGTTTGTCTTCGCTATTGTTTTCAGCGACAACTTCTATAGTCTACCATAGTTGTCACTTTCTGTCAACAACTTTTTTAATTTTTTTCCACGCCTTTTTTCTGTATTTTTCTCTACATTCTTGCCGTGGGTTTTTAATATATCATACCAGAATATGGTTTGTCAAGAATTTTTTTCTTGAGTTTCCGTATTCTTCAATTTTAGAAATCATCGCAAAAACCAAAGCAGATAATTCCTGATCAAACTGATACAACTGGAAAATGTCGTCAAACTTAGTCCCAGGAACATACTTCTTAGCCACATTATCGTATAAATGAAACGAATACCCTCGCAAACGATAAAACCCAACTGACTTTAATACCTTTTCTACATCTACACGAGAAGTGATTACCATTCCTGCATCAATATATGATTGTATCTGCTGTGCTATTGTTACCGTCGATTGACAAGAGCATACACGGCCGGATAAGGGCGAATTTTGCCATAGACTGCGTTACTTTCGCTCCGTGTACGTCTCTGTACACGTCGTTTAAGTGCGCCTTGTCAATCGACGGTATATTTAGAAAAAATGACAGGAAGAAGGTAGACTTTTTGCCATAAAATCATACGTCATTTCCCCGTATGCGGTTTTCACCGTGGTCTGACGGGTTCCTTTATGATGGTATTTCTCTTTACCCCTTTCTTTCATCAGGATCTGGTCATACTGCTCCAGAAACTCCCGTGTGAATTTCTGGCCAATCTGGAAGACCCATATGTGAATTTTTTTCTAAGTCCTTGAAAGTGAGTCCATTTTCCGTTCTTATAGATTTCACTCTGCAGGCAAGGTACACCTCCGTTGTCTTGACGCCTCAGCTCTTCTTTCCGCCCACAAGGGCCACCTTCACTTTTTCTGCGATGTGTTGGCTTGTCAGCCCGAACCTCACGTGCAGGTAATCCTGGGGCCCCACTTCTCCAAAAGTATCCTCCACTGCCACGCAACCAAAACTGCAGGGCATCCCTGCGATGGCTTCCAGGACAGCGTCCCTCAGCCCTCCGATCTTATTGTGGTTCTCCGCCGTGACGACGGCTCCTGTTTTTTCCACATATCTTCTGATCAATTCCCTATCAAGAGGTTTAATGGTAAAGGGGTCAATCACTGCCGCACAGATTCCATCCCGCTCCAAAAGCTTCGCTGCCTGGAGCGCCTCATGAACCATAATTCCACATGCCACAACCACGGCATCTTTTCCATCTCTCACCACAACACCCTTCCCCACAGTGAACTTTGCCCCGTCTTCATACACCTGATAAGGATTTTTCCTGGGAACCCTGATATATTTCACCCCGGGCATATCCTTAGCCTTCCACAGGATATCTTCCAGCATGGGGATATCGGTGGCGTCCACCACTACCGCCTCCGGCATTGCCCGGTACAGGGCGATATCTTCAAAAGGCATATGGGTTCCCCCGTTAAAAGCAGCCGTAATCCCAGGGTCGGTGCCGATAATGGTAATTTGGTTTTTTGCATATCCGCCTGATAAAAATGCCTGGTCATAGCAGCGGCGAGAGGCAAAGGGTCCAAAGCTGTGGGCATAAGGTTTCAGTCCGGCAGCGCTCATCCCACAACCCACGCCAATCATATTGGCCTCCGCGATTCCACAGTTAATATACCTTCTGTCCTTCCCCATTTTCCCGCCGGTACCGCTGCAGCCCATGAGGTCGGCATCCAGCCATACGACTTTGTCGTCGGCCTCCATGATCTTTTCTATGGTTTCCCCAATCATATTTTTAAACAGGCGGGTATCCTGCTTTCCCTCATAAATAATCTTCACGTTCTTCCCTCCTCACCTTTCTGTCATATCCAGTTTTTCCCGCAGCCCGGAAAGCCACCTGTCAAAAGTTTCTGCATCTGCCGTCATGGAATGATTGCCCATGGTTTCCTCTATCTCAAGCACACCTTTTCCTTTTACCGTATCGAGAATCACAACCCTCGGTTTTTGGGTGACAGGTTTTGTAAGGGCCTCATAAATCTGTTCCACATCATCCCCGGCCACGGTGACGGCATCAAATCCAAAGGCGGTAAATTTTTCCTCAAAGTCATAAAGATCTAAAACGTCTTTTGTATAGCCATCCAACTGTTTCTTATTCCAGTCGATAATCCAGATGCGATTTGTCACTTTTTTTGCCGCCGTAAACATGGCAGCTTCCCATACCTGTCCTTCGTCCGCTTCCCCGTCGCCCACAATCAGATAAGTTTTGCAGTCTCTTCCCAACAATGCATCCCCCATGGCCAGACCGGCCGCCAGGGAAGTCCCCTGCCCCAGGGAACCGGTCGTCATATCAATCCCCTGAGTTTTGTTCCTGTCACAATGGGACGGAAACGACGTTCCCGGCTGGTTTAATGTCTTTAACTCCTCATAGGGAAAATACCCTTTGAGGGCCAGCGCCGCATAAACAGCCGGACCGGCATGCCCCTTTGAGCACACCAGCTTATCCCTGTCCTCTTTCCCCGGGTTTCCCGGCTCTATATTCATCACCGCCCCATAAAGTACGGCCAGTACATCCGCAACGGAAAGGCTGCCGCCAATATGTCCAAACCCACGGGATTTGATACATTCCACTGTCCCGATTCGGATTTTCAGGGCCAGCTTCTCAAGTTCTCTTTTTACTTCAGATGTCATCTTCTCTCCTCCTGTTTTTATTTTCATCTGGCAGGAGAAAAGGAGAGGCTGCCGTTTTCGCCGTCCAATGGTAGTCTCTCCTTTTCTTCTCCCGGACTCTACTTTAAGTTTCATAGGCCGCCATAGGAAGTGTCGATCCTCCAAATGGCATGGCGATCACCGCCGCGCCGGGTCCATGGCGTTCCATGGCCTGGTCAAAGGCCGCCTGGGCCGACGGCGCCGGATTCATAAAAATACTTTTTACGAATTGGGGATCCATTTCCGATACCAGATCAATCCGCGCATTTTCCATTACGATTCCCATGGCCGCCGCCTTGTGGCCCCCCAGCTCAAATTCCTTTCCGATTCGTTCCACCATAGAGTGGGCTGTCGGAGCCGTAACCAGCCATTCCTCAAAAACCTGACTTCCCAGGCCTTCTTCACAGGCCCCCATCAGGATAATCGTACCGCCCTTTTTTACGGCATGTTTTGCATTGTCCAACGCCTTTTGCGTCTGATACAGGTTCGCATCCTTCGGCGCGCCTCCCTGGGACACAAGAACAATATCGGCGCGGGCAGGAATCTCTTTCCTATACATCCTGTCCAAATACCGGCACCCTGCCCTGTGGGCTTCTTTCACATCTCCGGCCACACAGAAGACAATCTGCTTATGCTCATCCAGCACCACATTCACAATAAAGTCAATGCCAAAAATCTCCCCCGCTTCTTCGATATCTTCCCGAACCGGGTTTCCCTCCATTTTTCCCGCGCATGCTTCTTCTTTCACCATCAGGCGGTGGTTGGCCTGAATGGCCGCAGGCGTGGAAACACCGGGCATAATGGCTTTCGCACCTCCGGAATACCCTGCAAAGTAATGGAATTCAATATTTCCAAGGCAAATCCTGAAGTCGGACTCCGCCACCTTCCTTGTAATATCCACAGGCGTCCCCCGCTTTGTTATTCCAAAATGGATACAGTCTTCCGGGTCAGAATCCACCACTTCCACCTCTCTGTAGCAGCGTTCCCCCACCAGGCGCCGCCTCTCCTCCTCCGTATGGTTTCTGTGGGAACCCAGGGCCAGAACCACCGTGATATCCTCCCGCGCCACCCCGGCGCCGTAAAGCTCATCCAACAAGACAGGAAGCACCATATAGCTTGGAAGCGGCCTGGAGATATCGCTGGTGACAATGGCGACCTTCTGCCCCGGCCTCACCATCTCACAGAGCTTCCCTGTCCCGATGGGATTAGAAAGCCCATGACGGACTGCCTCCTCCCCCTGTCTCCGATGGGTCATTTCATTGGATTCCAAAACAGCCAATAAATTTTCATCCGGTATGTTTACGGCCTGCATCCCTTTCCCGTAGCCAAATTCCAGCTTCATCTCACTGTCCTCCGAATTTCTTCGCCCCATAGCGAAGGGCTTTCACCACCGGAAGCTCCTCTCCGGCAAGAAAACGAATCAGGGCGCCGCCTCCGGTGCAGATATAATCCAGCCGGTCCGTCACCGCGTACTTTGCGGTAGCTGCCACACTGTCCCCGCCTCCCACCACCGTGTACGCCTTTGTTTCTCCCAAAGCTTCAAATACTGCCTTTGTCCCCGACTCGCTGACCTTCTCCTCAAATACTCCCATCGGCCCATTGGTAAAAACAGTCTTTGCTCCAAAAATCACTTCCCGATATCTTTTTATGGTGTCACTACCAATGTCCACTGCGGCTGCTTCTTCCGGCACGTTTCCGAGTCCATATTCCTTCCGTTCTCCCTTTTCCACACAGGCTATGTCCAAAGGCGTCATGACCTTCCCGCCATATCTTTCATAAAGTTTTCGTGCCTTCTCTATGTATTCTCCATAATTACTTCTGTAAATAAAATCAAGGCTTCTCCTGCCAATCTGTTCCCCCTTCGCCGCCAGCAGGATGTTTCCCACCAGCCCTCCTGTTAAAACCTGGTCTGCCGCTTTATTCTCAAGGACTGTTTCCATCATAATAAAGGCATCCGATATCTTGGCTCCTCCCAGAACAAACACACAAGGCCTTTCCGGGCTTTCCATCAGCTCAGAAACCACACAGTACTCCCTTTCAAACAGCCGTCCCATGGCAGAAGGGAGCACCTGCTCAAAGCCGCAGAGGGAAGGCTGGTCCCTGTGGGCCGCCGCAAAGGCATCACACACATATAAGTCAGCCAGGGGCGCAAGCTTTCTCACCACTTGGGTCATAACCTGCTGCTCATGGGTCAGCGCAAGCTTCATTTCAAACAACGTCTGCTCCTCCGATACAAACCGGACATTATCCAAAAGCAGGATTTCCCCCTTTTTCAGCTCTGAAATCATCTGCCGCGCCGCCGGCCCCGTCACATCATCAATCCATTTCACCTCCCGCCCCAGAAGCTTCTCAAGCTCTTTTGCATGGGGTTTTGTGCAGTAGAAATTCTGATATTCAATATCGCTGCCTTGATGGGCCATCAGGACCACCTTTGCCCCCCGGTCGGAAAGCTCCCTGACCGTAGGCACACAGGCGGCAATCCGTGCCGTGCTTTTTAACGTGCCTGTTTCGCGGTTCACCGGCTGATTCATGTCCACACGGCATAATACTGTTTTTCCACAAAATTCAAAACCATCGAGAGTTTGAATCCCAAAGCGCATGTTTTTCTCCTCCTCCTGTGGCTGGTTATATGTGCGGTTTTATTCTGGAACTCATTTCAGATCTTTAAATTTTCCAATTCCAAGATACTGATTGGTGGCCGCCGTCCCCTCTTCGCGGGTCATCTGCATTTTGGTAGCCGCACGGATGGCATCCATAGTTTCCGGAATTGTAACTGACTCCTGAGGAATGTTGATTGCATACATGATGTCATTTCCTGATTCCACAATGGAATCCTCCCACAGCCCGATTTCATACATGTCCCCGCGGCGATTCCCCAGGTCACGTGCATATTTAAAGAAAGAAGCGTTTCCTTTAAAGCCTTCTTCCAGGGACACAACACGGATTCTGGGATGTTTCCGGAACGCCTCCAGAGCCTCCTCTTTTGTGATCTTCCTCCCATCCTTCGCTGTCGCCAGAACTGTAATGATATGTCCGTGGGTCACCGGCGTATGTACTAAAATACCGGTTGCATCCACATGGGGCATAATGGTCATCAAATCCACTGCCTGGTGGGTAGGCGCTTTATCCATCTGAAGGGCATTTGTCAGTCCCCGGTGGTAATCTCCGGGATCCGCGACTCTCCTTATGATGGTGATGGCCACTTTCTCAATACCAATTTCCCGGTCCAGACAATCCACCGTACGGATTAATCCCGTAGTATTACAGGAAGTCAGTTTCAGATAATCGGCGCCGACCCCTTTCTCATAATTCGCATACCCATGAAAAAACACATCCGCAACGCTGTTTTGCTCCCCGCCCTGGAAGACTGCTTTTACCCCGTACTTTTCATAGTAATTTTCTTTGTTTTTTGCTCCGACACCGCCCGGCGCTGAATCCAGCATGATGTCCACCTTTTTACAAAGATCCTCAAAAGATCCTGCCACAGGAATATCCTTTTTGGCAAAAGCTAAAGGATCCGCCCCATCCACCAGGTATAAATCATATTTTACGCCGCCGGCCCCGACCATGTCCCTCTCGCGAAGGGCCTGAATGGACAGTGTAGGCGCCAAATCCGCAATCCCCACCAACTCCATATCTTCCTGGAGGGCTACTCCGTCGGCCAGCCTTTGTCCAATGGTTCCATATCCTGCCACGCCTACTTTGATTTTCTTCATTTTAATTTCCTCCCACTCTTTCTATTTTTTAATTTTTTCTTTTTACTTCTCTTCACCCCTCCAGAAATCTGCCTTAGGATCATAGAGCCATTCATGAACCGGATCGTCGATTCTCGTTTTCTTCCAGGGGTTTCCCGGCAGGTGACGGATTCCCCAAGCATAACAACAGGCATATCCAGGTGCCATAACCATAGGATGGGTCCTTTCCGTAATCACCGCCAGCCCGTTATGATGCAGTTCCTCCAATTTTCCATTTACCCAACCGGCCCCAAATCCTTCTTTTTTCTCAAAATGGTAAAAATAACATTCCGGCTGCGGATGGTGATTGGGTGGATAAGAGGACCATTTCCCCGGAAGGTTGACTACTTCTCCGAGAACCATATTGGATAAAGGATTGATGCCATAGTCAAAACTGGTGCGGACGTCCCGTTTGATACAGCCCGCGCACTCGCCGTTGGCTCCCCGCCTCCAGGTGTCGGTCTCCTCCGGCAGGTACAGATGGTTTGTAAATTTTTTGTCGTTATACGTCTTCTGCACATAAAACTCACAGTGGTTGTGGGCTTCCAGCCTGCAGGAGCCCCCGGCGCAGAGATGGAGACAATACGTACTGTAATCAAAGGGATTGGGACGATCCATCTCCACTGTCTTCCCGTCAAATTCAACGGTTGCCCTTCCCTCAAACAAAATCCACGCCATCTCTTTTTCTGTCTCATGAAAGGAATAAGTATCTCCCTCCTCCATGATCAGCAGGGCCACATCCATCATACTGCCCTCGCCATCATTGACATCGCAGCTCAGATATTCGTTATAACCGCGCTTACATTCCTTATCAATATACATTCCAAGTCCTCCTTTTTGGTTAAATGTATTCTCCGTCCTTTTATTCTAATATATTAATATGTTTATATTTTTCTGTCAAGAACAAATTTTGCCGTATAGGAAACTTCGTTTTGTATGGTAAAATAATATAAAAGAAAGAAGCGAGGAGGTCATTTATGGCGCGTTCTGTAACCTTAGACCACAACACAAATTCCATCCAGTATCTGTGCAGGAAAGACAAGCGGCTGGCGAAAGCCATATCCATGGTCGGGCCTCTGACATACGAACCCCATGAAGATAACCCTTATGCCTTTTTGATTCATGAAATCATAGAGCAGATGCTTTCCATCAAAGCCGGCGTAAAAATTTATGGCCGTCTGGAAGAGTTGTGCCACGGAAAAATCACTCCGGAAACCATAAATTCCTTATCCGATGAACAGATCAAAGGGATTGGCACCGCAAACTCAAAAGTCGCATATATCCGCAACGTAACCGATTCCGTCTTGTCGGGCCGGCTCGACTTTACAGAGCTTTCCGCACTGCCGGATGAGGCTGTCTTTAAAAAATTGACATCTTTAAAAGGAATTGGAAGGTGGACTGCAAAAATGTATCTCATTTTTGTTTTGGACAGGCAGGATATCCTGCCTTGCGAAGACGCCGCTTTTTTACAGAGTTACCGGTGGTTATACAAAACCAACGACTGCTCGAAAGAGGCTGTCGAAAAGAAATGCAAAAAATGGAAGCCCTATTCATCCATTGCCGCCCGGTACTTATACCGGGCGCTGGACTCAGGGCTTACAAAAAAAGAATTTCATTTATACAAATAAAAAGGGGGCTGTCGCAAAATATCCTGATATTTTGCGACAGCCCCTCCGCCCGCGGCCTAAAAATATTCGGGGAACATCTCTTTAATCTCTTTTTCCCGTTCATCCATATCGCGGTAATCATGATGCCTTTCCATCAGTTCCGCCAGGGCGACCCCGTCTCCGCTTTCCATGTACTGAATCAACCTCTTGTGATCCTCGAAAGACTGCTCCAGGGCGCCGGGGCGCTTCAAATCCAATGTCAGGACACGGTTATAATGTGCCCTTGAATTGGAAATAATCTCCCAGGTCATCTCATGGCCTGCCTGCGCAAAAACCGCGCCATGGAAATCATTGTCACACTGGATATATTTTATGATGTCCTTCTTTTTCACCGCAAAAGACATCAGATACATCTGTTCCTCCAGCTCCCGCTGAAGCGAAACCCGTTTTCGGCACAGCTCCATACAGACTTCCGAGTCCAGGATATGACGCATGTAAGTACATTCTTTTGCCAGGTGAAAATTGATGGCCGAAACGTAAGTCCCCCTCTGGGGATAAATATCAACCAAATACTCGCTGGCCAGGTGGAGCAGCGCCTCCCGGATGGGCGTCCTGCTGACACCCAGACGCTCCACCAGCTCTACCTCATGAATCACCGACCCCGGCATCCATTCCAGGTACTGAATGGAATCTTTGATCTGCCTGTATACCTCTCCCCGCGAACGCTGGCCGCCCCTTCCTTTCCTCACTGTTTCCATTGATATCAACCCCTCTTCTATTTTCTCTCTTATTCATAATACTAATATATCAAAAGAAAAGTCAAGCCCTTTCCCTGATTTTAAAAAAGATTGCGCTCCACGCAATCGCCGCGCGTGAGCGGTGCCTGAAAGGCTAATTTCCTCTCCGCGAACTGCGCTTCCCCCGGAGGGCTTTTGTCGTATGGGGAACGAAGTTTCCTATACGACAAAAAATCTCTGTTTTCTGCCCGGCTCCCATATGGATTTTTGAATTCTCCTAAAAAATTTCTTGACATTTTTATATTAATATATTACTATATCATCAGATTGTTTCTCTCTGGCTATTCTGATCAACCAGGGATATTTTAAACACAGGAGGTAACGGTTTATGGAAAAAAAACCTTATGAAGTGCTGCTGGAACGTATTGAGCAGGCAGACCATGTCACGCCCGGAAATAAAGAGGGCCTGATCGATTTTTTGAAGCATGAACATCCCGGTGATGTCCTCTTCACCAAATGGGATTATCCCCAGATCATCAAACGTGGAAAGGGAAACCGGGTCTGGGATGTGGATGGCAAAGAATATATTGATTGTATTTCCGGGATGTCTGCCATGAATCTAGGCCATTCCGACAAGCGGATTGCGGACGCCATGTACGACCAGTATATGAACGAACTGGATTTCTGGTTTGATTTCCCTACGCCTGAGCGTATCAAGCTGGTGAACCGCCTCATTGAAAAGACTCCCGGTGATTTCCCGAAGCGTGTCCGCCTTGCACTGTCCGGTTCCGATGCCATTGAAAACGCCATCCGCATCGCCAGATATTACACGAAAAAACAGCACATCATTTCTTTTTACGGCGCATATCACGGACAGAATTCTGCCACCATGGGTCTGACCGGCTCCGGACGCATGACCAGTTACTACAATCCGATGCCCTCTCAGGACAACTGCATTGAGCATTTCCCTTATGCCTATTGCTACCGTTGTCCTTACGGAAAGGAAGAAGGAACCTGCGATTTTGAGTGTGTCAAAATCATCGACCAGATGATGTCCAGCGGAGTCACCTGCATGGGGGCGCCGGATTCTGGAATCTGCAACGTGGCGGCGTTGATTGTGGAGCCTTGTCAAAGTTCCGCCGGATACATAGCTCCTCCCATCGGTTATCTGAAGGCCCTCCGTAAACTGGCTGACAAATATGGTTTCCTGTTGATCTTCGACGAGGTACAGACGGGAATGGGACGTACCGGAAAAATGTGGTGCTGCGAACACGAAGGTGTTGCCCCCGATATCATTTGTTTTGGCAAAGCTCTCGGCGCAGGAATCCCCATGTCCGGTATCGTAGGAAGGGCAGAAATCTTTGAAGACGTCAACGTAAGCTTTATCTGTTCCACTTATGCCGGCTATTCCATGGGATGTCGTGTGGGAAATGCAGTTCTGGATATTATTGAGGAGGACCATCTCCTTGAAAGATGTACGGAAACAGGGGAATATCTGAAGCAAAAGGCCGAAGAGCTGATGGGCCGCCATCCCATCATCGGAACTTATTCCGCCCGCGGCGTCTATTTCGGGTTAGAGCTCGTAAAGGACCGCCAGACAAAAGAGCCCGCAAAAGCGGAAACCCATGAGATTGTCAATAATCTGCGGGATGCAGGGCTTCTCGTCCAGTTAAACGGATATTATGGTAACCGCATTTCCTTTATCCCGCCCATTACCCTGACAAAAGAGCAGGTAGATGAAATTTTCGCAATCCTCGAGCCTGAAATTGCAAAAACTGAGGCAAAAATATAAATAACTCTGGCAAATATCAATAATAACTCAGGCGGCATCGTCTGCTGTCATGGGTGATGGGAGTAAATTTATGCCGCTGATTCTTGGAATTGATACGGGAGGTACTTATACAGACAGTGTTATTCTGGATACCAAACGACAGGCCATCCTTTATAAAGCAAAGGCTTTCACCACGCCGGGGTATCTGCCCGATGGTATTCTGGAAAGTATGAAGCGACTGAATTTTCCGCATTTTAACAAGCTTTCCATGGTATGTCTTTCCACCACGCTGGCCACCAATGCCCTTATTGAAAAAAAAGGGAGCCGTGTGGGCGCCATGATTCTTGGGCGGGACATTGATAAAAGCCTTCCTGCCGCAAAGATTTCCCGTCTGCGCGGTCTTATGAATATCAAGGGCCGTATCCTGGAAGACATTTCTCCTGAAGAGGTCGTTTCTGTGGCAAGGAGCTGGGAGGGTACGATAGATGCTGTCGCTGTTTCGGGCTTTGCCAGCGTACGCAACCCTCTCCATGAAACCCGTGTCCGCGACATTGTACGGGAGGAGCTTCGGCTGCCTGTTATCTGTGCCCATGAACTGTCGGGCGCACTCGGCTTTTATGAGCGGACTGTCACTGCCGTTTTAAATGCCTCATTGATTCCAAATATCAGCTGTTTAATCGAGGCTGTGGGTCAATCCATGGAACGCTACGACATTCACGCCCCCCTGATGATCGTCAAGGGGGACGGCAGCCTGATGGATTCCGGTTTTGCACTGAATCGCCCCATCGAAACTGTTTTATCCGGGCCTGCCGCCAGTATTGCCGGCGGCCTGTTTTTGTCAGGTGAAACAGAGGCTCTTCTGATGGACATGGGCGGAACCACCAGTGATTTTGCTCTGGTAAAACATGGCCAAGTACCTGTCAATGACTCCGGGGCCAAGGTGGGGGGATGGTATACCAGGCTCAGGGCTGCCGAAATATCCACTTTCGGGATTGGTGGAGACAGCCGGATTTTCCTTACGCCTGGCGGCGGCTTTTCCATTGGCCCTGTCCGTGTAATGCCTCTTTGTGTCGCCGCTTCCATGTATCCTGGCCTGGAGGAAGAGCTTTCCGTTTCTCCATCCCCCGGAAAATGTGAATTGCCGGAAGAACAATGCTGCGAATGTTACCTGTTTCTCAGAAAACCGCTCCACCGGCCTGCCACAAAACAGGAAATCCAGTTATTCAGGCTGTTGTCCGACGGCCCCCATTCTCTGTTTTATCTTACAAACAGAATGGAGCCTGATTCAAAAACCATGATTACGGAATTGGTAAAAGAAGGGGTTTTACAGCGTATTGGTCTGACGCCCACGGATCTTCTGCATGTCTCAGGACAGTTAAACCTTTGGAATTCCCACATATCCAGGGTGGGCGCTTCTCTGATGGCAAACGCTCTTTCCCTTTCTCTGGAGCGGTTTTGTGCCTGCTTTTTCTCCAAAATGCAGGCCAGGCTTCAGGAATGTTGCATGCAGGCGGCAACGAATTTTTCCGTTTCCCCTGATTCGGCAACAGAGCCGCCCTCCCGCCTTACCACCCCTGACGGCAGCCGTCTTCCTTCCGGGGCTCTGGGTTTTCCGGTTGTGGCCCTGGGCGCCCCTGCTGCTTCCTGGATGCCTGCAGTATGCGAATCTTTCCACACAAAACTGGTCATCCCGCAGTATGCGGAAGTGGCCAATGCCGTCGGCGCTGCAATCGGCCAGGTAATCCTGACAGTCGAAGCGTTGATCCGCCCTGACCAGTATCACAAAGGATATGTGGTACATGGATGTTGGGGAAACAAATATTTTGAACAATTATCAGATTCAAGAGGCTGGGCGCGCTCTTTTGCCGGGGAATATGCCTCTCTCCAGGCAGCAAAAGCCGGAGGCGGCAGCCATACAATCCATTATACCGTAGAGCCCACTTATTCCCGCTCCCTAACCGGAAAAGATGTCTTTATTCAGGAAAAAATCACGGCAACCGTAATTGCACGTCCCAATTATATAAAAAAGGAGGATTGACTCATGGGTCATTTAAACCAGGTGGATCTGGATTATTTAAAAAGTATAAAACCGGAAAACCATCCAAACGGGCATGAAATATTGAAAGAAGGTTTGGAACTGGGAAAAACCATAAAATCTGGAAAAGGAGGTTTTATCCGCAGCCAGGCCAAATATAAAAACCATGCTGAAATGAAACGTGACCTCACCAGGCAGGGAAAAATCTACTGGAATATCCTCCTGGGACTGGCCACGCTGGAAGAACAGGTAGAAGCACAAAGGCAGCTGTACGAGTTTTCCAAAAGGACCGGCATGACCATCCACTCCATCCAGTCCATCCCCAACGGCCTTGTGGCGCTGCCGCCAAAATACAGGGAGCAAGCTCCTTCCACCACCAGCTATGAAATGTATACTCCTGAAGATTACGAAGCCCAGCAGGCAGCATGCCCCATCGACGTGTCCTTTAACGACTATCACCTGTCCACGCCAAACGGCCTTGCCAATACCATTCTCGCCATTGAACATGGCTCCCCCACCATTGGGGAATTCTGCCAGTTCAACTGGGGGTTTTACGGATACGACAACAATGTGGAACGAATCTGCAACATGGTTCGCGCCCTCGGCGTCGTAGCCTCAAAGCAGGACGAATACTTTGAAGTAAAGACATATCTTGACGATGGATACGCCGGGTATTTTCTGGACTGCGCCTCTTATGTTGGGTATGCCATGCTGGAACATTATATTTGTACTACCCTCTGTGGCGCCCGGTATGTGGTTGCTTTCGGCGGCCTTCTCAGCGAAAACGACACCCGCTGCGCCATTGCCATGGCCCTGGATAAAGCCCTTTCTACAGATGACCAGCCGGTACTACGCTATCTGAACGGTTCCACAAACCTCCAATGGGACCATGATATTCACGGAAATTATGGGATTTCAGTTCCCGAAATGCTCTTTGAAATCCTGGTGGAGAAAAAATACCATATGGGTCTTGGCATTAACCCCGTATCCATCACGGAAAAAATCAAAGTCCCTACTCTAAGGGAGCTGGAAGATATTTTTGCCGCCGGCAAACGGGCGGAAGAAAAAGCTGATGAATGGCTTCCCTATTTCAATTTTGAACCGTTGGAAAACATGCGCGACGTCATGATCAGAGAGGGAGAGGCTTTATTTCGCAACAGTCTGGAAGGTTTTAAGGAAGCTGGAATTGATATTGAAGATCCGGTGGAGCTGCTCCTGGTGTTAATGTCCATGAATCCCATCCGTTATGAGCAAATGTTTCATTCCACCACCTATGGCCTGGCCGCTTCCGACATTAAACCGTTTTTCACCACAGTGCTTGGCCGCCAGACCATGCAGATGAAACAGGAAATCCTCGATTATCTGGATTCCAGAAAAATGCGCGGTTCCCTGGCCTCCAAAAAGATCGTGGTCGGCTCCGGGGACGCTCATACTTACGGCCTGATTCTGGTGGAAGGTGTTTTAAAGGAAATGGGGGCGGAAACTTATAATGCCGGTGTGGATATGGATGCCGTCGATATGTTAGATCTGGCGGATGAAGCAGGAACCCGTTTTATCGGCGTTAGCTGCCACAACGGACAGGCCCTGGACTATGGCCGTCAGCTTCTGGATCTGGCAAAAGAACGGAAAAAAGAGTGCTGGATTTTCATGGGCGGAAAGCTCAATGCAATCCTTCCCGGAGATTCGGAACCGACAGAAATCGGCGATGTATTAAACGGCATGGGCATCCATGCGGAAAATGATATTGCCCTTACCGTGGAACAAATCGCAGCGTTGCCTGATTAGACGATACTATAAGTTCCGAACCTCGTCGCCAAATTGTACAAAAGGTTCGTCTCCTGTGCTGACGCCGGGGATATTGAAGTATCTAAATGTTCTGAGCAGGTTTTTCTATGAATATCTGCAACCGGCTTATGATCTGCCGTCCATGGCATCATAAGCCTTTTCCGGACCTCCTGTCCGGAAATTGCAGAACATTTCACAGAACATTAAGAACTTCTAATATCCCCGGCAAGGCACGGGAAACGAACCTTTGTACAATTTCGCGGCAGGATTCAGAACTTATAGAAACGCTCTTTTTACAACATACACTTTCAGATGACTGAATTCTTCCAGGGAAACGCTGATGCCTTCCCGCCCCAGGCCGCTCTGCTTGAATCCGCCAAAGGGCTGGTCCAGATGCCTGTAACCTCCGCTTCCGTTTATAACGGCGCCTCCTGCCTTCAGTTTGCTTCCTACCCGGAAAGCCCGGTTCATATCTTTTGTCATCAGCCCCGACGACAAGCCATAAATGGACTGATTCGCATAACGGACGGCCTCTTCCTCCGTATCAAATGCAATCAGAGGAAATACCGGCCCGAATATCTCCATATCAGAAGCCACATCCATATCAGGAGTAACGCCGGTGAGGACGGTCGGTTCCATTCTCGCCCCGTCCCGGTTGCCACCACACAAAAGTTCCGCTCCCTGGGATTTTGTATGGCGGATTTGAGCTTCTGCCTTTTTTGCCGCCTTCTCCGAAACCAGCGCCGTCACTACCGCTTCCTCATCCAGGGCGCTGCCTCTTTTCAATGTACTTAAACGTTCGACAAGACCTTTAGCGACTTTATCATATATTCTCCTCTGGATAAAGAATCGTTTTGAGGAACAGCAGACCTGCCCGTTATTTTCCAGACGGCTTCCGACCATTTCATCTAAAGCCCGATCTATATCTGCATCCTCAAAAATAATCAGGGCGTCGTTTCCTCCAAGCTCCAAAAATACACGCTTCAAAGTATCCGCCCCTTCTTTCACCATCTGTTTCCCGGCCTCTGTGCTGCCTGTCAGACTGATGGCAGCGATCTGGGGATTAGAAATAAGTTTTTCTGAAACTGCCTTGCGCTCTGCGGCGAAAAACTGGACGACGCCTTCCGGAAACCCTGCTTTCTCTGCATACGTTTGTAGCGATAGCACTGCCAAGGGATTGGAGCTGGGTGCTTTGACCAAAACAGTATTTCCCATGGCCAGTGCCGGAGCAATTTTCTGAAACGTCAGTTCAACGGGAAAATTAAAAGGAATAATACAGGCAATAGTTCCCAAAGGTTCTCTTTTCGTAAATACAAGATCGCCTTCAAAACCAGGTCCACTGTCCGACAAAACTTCTCCATAAAGGTGTTTTGCCCTCTCAGCAGCCGCCCGCAACAGTTTTACCCCATCCATTGTCTCTGTCCTGGACTGTAAAATCGGCTTTGCCATCTCTTTGGAGGAAAGCTGCGATACATATTCCGCATCTTCTTCCAGGGCATCTGCAAAACGGTACAAATACTCCGCCCGTTCGTAAACCGGCTTTTCTGCCCATGCTTCCTGTGCCCTCACTGACTTGTCCACCATATCCTGGAGTGCATTTTCATCTGCCAGCTGCGGATTTCCTAAAATTTCCCCTGTCATTGGATTTGTAACAGTAATTGTCTTCATAGCCCTCTTTCCTCTCTATTAAAATAGGCTGCCACCTGTAATGACTGCAGGAAGCTTTGATTCACGTAATCCCTTTCCCTTGCAGTTTTATTTTATATTAATATATTACAATATCTTGCATGTATTGTCAATTCATAAATGATTGAAAAACAGTAAACAAAAATACGTGAGCTCCTTCCTTTACTTTTCCTCCTGGGGCTGTTATGATAAAGTTATAACTTACGTGAAGGAGTTTTATCATGAAAAGACCACCTGTAAAAAAAGCGGTAATTCCTGCTGCCGGGCTGGGCACCCGTTTTCTCCCGGCCACCAAAGCCATTCCCAAAGAAATGCTCCCCATTGTGGACATCCCCACTGTCCAGTATATTGTCGAGGAAGCGGTGCAAAGCGGCATCGAAGAAATCCTCATCATCACCAATTCCAACAAACACTGTATGGAAAATCACTTCGACAAAAACTACGAGCTGGAAGCCAGGCTTTTAGAATCCGGCAAACAGGCAGAAGCTGATTTAATCGACGGCATCGCCGGTCTTGCCAACATCTATTATGTCCGCCAAAAGGAACCTAAAGGGCTGGGACATGCCATCCTGTGTGCAAAATCTTTTATCGGTCATGAACCCTTTGCCGTGCTGCTGGGCGACGATATTGTAATCAATAAGGACGGGCAACCGGCGCTCCGCCAGCTGATTGAGGCCTACAATCAAATCGGTGCCTCCGTGGTCGGTGTCCAACAGGTGGCGGACAATCAAGTTCACAAGTATGGCATCGTTGCGCCTTCCATCCACCAAATCTCTCCCGAATCCCGTCTGAAAAAGCTCTATGATATGGTGGAAAAGCCGAAGTTAGAAGACGCTCCCAGCAACCTGGCAGTCCTTGGACGGTACGTTCTAAAACCGGAAATCTTTGATTACCTGGAGACCCAGGGGGCAGGAGCCGGTGGAGAAATCCAGCTGACGGACGCCATCAAGCGCCTGATGTACACCCAGGCTGTCTATTCCTATGATTTTGAAGGCCACCGCTATGATGTGGGGGATAAGTTCGGCTTTATCCAGGCCACCCTGGACTTTGCCCTTCTGAGGGAAGATCTGCACGATTCTGTCGCCGCCTACATTAAAAATCTGGCCTCGACTCTATAAAAGGAGTTTTTCAATGATTTACCTGCTGTTTGCCGTATGTATTTTCAGTTTGGATTTATTTTTCAAAAAACAGATCGAGACAAAGGAGGATACCACCTTTCCAATCCACTTAAAAGGTGGTATCACCCTGGAAAAGCATCACAACCACGGTTTCATCTTTAACCGTCTCGACCAACATCCCAAATTGGTCCGGGTGGTCTCCTGTCTCACAGCCCTTCCGTTAATTATCTGGGTTTTCTGGCTGTTTACAAAAAAGGACACTGCCATAACGGATTCACCGCCTGTTGCCGGCCCCATTGGAAAGCTGGGGGCCGCCTTCCTTTTAGGCGGGGCTGCATCCAATCTTTATGACCGCCTGTTCCGCGGCTACGTGGTGGACTATCTTCGCTTCCGCTGTCGCGCCCTTCCCCGCGGGCTAAAAAAAATCCGCAATATTATCTTCAATATCGCGGACTTCTTTATCTTTGCAGGCGGACTACTGACCACCGTATATCACTTTTTTATTAAATAGAATTCGGGAGCAGGAAAATCTAAATAATATATTTTTCCTGCCGGTATTTGTTCATCATATCTTTGAAAATCTCACCGTTGGTTGGCGGGGTGTAGGTGATTGCATTGGCCCCCGCCTCAATGGTACTTCGGATACTGTCATCCGTATTTCCCCCGGTAGCAATGATCGGAACCTCAGGAAATTCCCTTCTGATTTTTGCTACAATTTCCGGCGTTTTATCTGCGCCGGACACATTCAGGATATCCGCGCCACTCTCCAGCCGCCTCCCAATATCCGTCTTCTCCGATACAACTGTGATAATAATTGGGATTTCCACCTTTTTTCTCAAATATTCCAACGTCTCATTGGGGGTCGGCGCATTGACCACAACTCCCTGGGCGCCCTGAAATTCCGCATCCTCCGCCAGATTTGTCACCCGCTTGCCGGTGGTAGTCCCTCCCCCTACTCCGCAGAAAACCGGAAGGTCGGAAGAAGTAATCAGAGCATGTGTAATGATCGGCTGCGGTGTAAAAGGATACACTGCCATGACAGCATTGGCATTGCAATTTCTGATGATTGCAATGTCTGTGGTAAAAACCAGCGATTTAATTAGTTTTCCAAATATCCGAATCCCGCTGGCCTCCTCAATCAATTCCGGCAAAAGTACCATATGTTTTCTGAGGTTTCCCTCAATCACCGGCACGTATTTTTTCCTTTCCATAGGCAGTCCTCCTTATCCCTGACGTAAACGCTTTTTATTAAAGCGATATGGTTTCAAAAATGTGGAACACATCCAATGCTCCGTACCCGCTTCCACGATTCGGGTACGATGCGGTCCTGCTTCGGATAGCCCCGCGTATCATCAGACTTTTAATGTCTTTCGTCCTCATCCCTCTGTAATTTCCCTGTACGGTACCCCATTCCAAAAGGAGCGCCGCCGCGCCGGCCCCATGAGCCGCCGCTATACTGGTTCCGCTTTTAACGCCAAACCTTCCTCCCGGCAGGGCGCCATAGATATCTACCCCCGGCGCTACCAAATCCGGCTTGATACAGTTGGTTCTCGTGTACCCTCGCCCGGAATGAATGTAAAGGCTGTTTTGCCTGTGATTATCGGCGCCAAAGGTAATGGGGCCTTCCGCCGATGAAGGAACTGTCAGGGTCGTATCAGGATTGGGACGCAAAAACGCCGTATCTTCTTCCACAAAACCTTCCATAGGCAGCCAAATATGGAACCGCCCGTCTGTATATTGTTCATTGTAGACCGCCAGCGTCCAAATCCCCGGAGTTGGATCCGCCATACGCATGCGTACCACCGTGCTGCCCGACTCCTGTTCAATCAGCTGATAATCCACATAAATCACTGTTTTTTCCATGGTGAACTGAAAGACACTGTTTAAATTCAGCCGCGGCACCACCCGTCCCGTACTCTCTCCCGTTGGGGAAAGAATCTGTACGCTATATACTTCCGGCGCCTGAGCCCAAAGCTCCATAGTGATGCCGTTCTCATTCTGAGGAACCCTGATTTCCACATAATCATTCCCGCCTTCGGCGCTGATGGTCCCGAAATAATGATGAGCTCTGTTGGACTCATTTCCCGCCGCAACCACCACCGCATTTCCCAGCTGCCTGGCCGCTGTATTCAACATACAGCCTAAAGGCGCGTTTCCCGCATGGTCTCCCCAGTTGGTGCCCACCCCGATCAGGATTACAAGCGGCATGGCAAGCCGTTCCCCCAATTCCGTGAGATAACGCACCCCCATCATTAAATCTGTTTCCTGGTAAGCTGTCGCACCATCTCTAATCAAAAAATACTTCCTCAGGTATTCTTTTGCCGGCTTCAACTTCACCATGGCAATCGAAGCCCCGGGAGCTGCTCCCGTAAACTCTTCCTCCGGCATATCACTTCCCGCTGCTATGGATGCAAGAAATGTGCCGTGTCCGTCTTCATCCACCGACGGCACCAGAGACAAACTTTCCGAAGAAGCAATCGCTTCATCAATCTCCTCTTTTGTATACTCGCTTCCGTACTGAAACCCTTCCGGCAACCTTCCTGTCTGCACGGTCTGATCCCAGATACGCAAAATCCGCGTTCCACCAAATTCATCCATAAACACCGGATTTGTATAATCAATCCCTGTGTCAATGAGGCCAATCAATACGCCTTTTCCATCCAGGCCCAACACCGGCTGGTTCCTGGCCCGCAGTATCCCTGAGGCTTCCATATTGGTAACATCTGTCAGGCCGTACAGCCTGGGAATAGCGGCGTAATTATAAAACTGAACTGACAATGGCGGTAAAAGCTCTTTACTTACATGAATCACTGCCGTCGTATCTGAGGCCTGTTCCACACAAAACAACTGAGGCAGCGCTGTTTCTCCGTATATCTGATTTGCCGGGAAAATAAAATCCTCATAGTCCTCAGATAAAATCCGCTCCCTGCACTCTTCCGTCCCATTCAGCTGTCCTTCTTCCAACTGTGCGCTCTTTAAGATTCTCTCATTCTCCATATACGTAAGCCTTTGGAGTTTATCATATCATTTTATGCCTGAACACCCAGCCTCATGACCCCGCGCATGTCAATAATGGGGCCGCCGTTTTTTTCGATATATGCTTTCGTGATTGTCACCCGGCCGATATTGTCATCCTTCGGTATCTCATACATAATATCCAGCATGTACTCTTCCAGAATCGCCCTCAGCGCCCTGGCGCCCGTATGGCGCTCCATGGCCTTTTCCGCAATGGATTCCAGCGCTTCTTCCTCAAACACCAGTTGAACTTCATCCATCTGAAGCAGCTTTTCATATTGCCTGAGAATGGCGTTTTTCGGTTCTTTCAAAATCCGGATCATAAATTCCTTTGTCAGCGCTTCTAAAGACACAAGTATCGGCAGCCTGCCGAGAAACTCCGGAATCATGCCAAATTTTTTCAAATCTTCCGTTTCCGCCTTGCACAAAAGGTTTTCTTCTTTATCATATTTATCACGCAGCTCCGCCCGAAATCCGATGGATGACTCCTTGGTAAGCCGCTCTTTTATGATTTCCTCCAGTTCCGGAAATGCGCCTCCACAGATGAAAAGAATATTGTTGGTATTTACTGTGGTCATGGGCACCATGGCATTTTTACTGTTGGAACCCACCGGCACTTCCACTTCGCTTCCCTCCAGCATTTTCAAAAGCTCCTGCTGTACGGATTCCCCGCTGACATCCCTGGTATTGGTGTTCCTTTTTTTAGCAATCTTATCGATCTCATCAATGTAAATGATTCCCCGCTCTGCCTTGTCCACGTCGTTCCCTGCCGCCTGCAAAAGCTTGGAGACCACGCTCTCAATGTCATCCCCAATATACCCTGCTTCTGTCAGGGAAGTGGCATCCGCAATGGCCAAAGGCACATCCAGAAGTCTCGCCAAAGTTTTGACCAGATAAGTCTTTCCACTTCCGGTGGGGCCTAAAAGCAGCATATTTGACTTTTCAATCTCTACTCCGTCCCCACTGTCGGAACCTACCCGTTTGTAATGATTATATACGGCCACGGAGATGGCTTTCTTTGCCTGATCCTGCCCCACCACATATTCATCCAGCATTTTTTTAATCTGATGGGGAGCCGGAATGGCGCGTCTGTCAAAAGGCTGCTGTTCCTTTTTCTCCTTCTTCTTTTTAAGCTTCTGCTTTTTGGGAATCTCCCTCTCTCCATTCCCGAGATCCGCCAGATTGATAAATCCCACTCCAGGCAGATTGGAAAGAGCCGATAAGTCAAAACCTCCCTGCTGCCCGTTTCCCGTGCCATTGATATTCAGTCCGTAAGGGGAACCACCCTGCTCAAAGCTGTCGAAGGCTTTCTGCATACAATCCTGGCAAATAGTAATATTCCCCGGCATTGTAATCATTTTCCCTGCCCGGCTTTCCGGCCTTCTGCAGACAAAACAGATCTTTTCGTATTCCTCCTCCGCTTTCTCACTGCTTACATTTTCTTCTTTTTCATTCTCTTTTGTTTCATCAAACTGATCTGCCATGATTCTCTCCCTCTTTTATGCTCTTTTCTTATTATATATGAGATGGATAAGTGGGACAAGTAAACTTTTTATTAAGGGAATATGAACAAAGCAAAATTCTGCGGCGCCAGTCCATAAGCGCCGCAGAGTCTGCTTTTTCTGTCTGCAATTTATCTTATAAAATTGGGAGCCGTATTGGGAGCAGTCTCCTCCGTTTGTCCCTCATAATCTTTCCTGTAACCCAGGGTGACCATAATGGTCTTCTCCACATACTCATTATCCTCCAGCCGCTGGACACTCAGTTCTATCTCCTGGCCGCCCGCATAGTAAGAAAGCATGGTCCGAAGCTCATCCATGGAAGTGACATTACTTCCTTCCACGGCTGTGATAATATCCCTCTCCCTTAACTCTGAGGCTTCTGCAGAACCGCCTTCCACAAGGCTGTATATATACACACCCTCCGGCATATTGTACTGCTGTGCATCATTCCCGTTCATGTCCACGCCTTTGATTCCCAGCCAGGAAGCATCCTCTTCTTCCACAACTGTCCTGGTCTGCTTTGTCATCAGGTTATTGATGATCTCCTGGGCCTCCGTAATGGGAATCGCAAACCCCATGCCTTCCACATCCTCACTGGAATATTTGGCTGAGTTGATTCCAATCACTTCTCCCTGCATGTTCAAAAGGGCTCCGCCGCTGTTTCCAGGGTTGATGGCCGCATCTGTCTGGAGAAGGGTCATGGTTTTGTTTTCAATAACTGCCTCCCTGCTGAGGGCGCTGACATGGCCATAGGTCAGTGACTGTCCATATCCCAGTGCATTCCCGATGGCGATGACCTCATCGCCCACCCTCAGTTTATTGGAATCCCCAAGCTTCGCTATTTTAATGGAATTCATGGTATCTGAACTCAGCGAATCCAGGGGAATGGCAATCACCGCCAGGTCATTGTTCTCTGCGGTTCCCTTCACCTGGGCATCCGCCGTACTGTCATCAATGAAGGTGACAGTCAGGGAATCTGCCCCGTTTATCACATGATAGTTGGTCAGCACAAGGAGTTCCGTATCATTCTGGCCAATGATAATGCCGGAACCACTGCCGGACACTTCCTGATTTCCATTTCCGTAGAAGAAATAGTCCCATCCGCTGTTCTGATACATCAAGGTATTTGTAATGGCCACAATGGAAGGCATCGCGCTCTCCGCCACATCGGCTACCGTACCCCCCGAAGTGTTTCCGCCGCTGCTGGTGGGAGTCGTCTCAGCTGTCTCGATTTGCGCTGCCTTTGTCTCTCCTGCCGCCTTCGCCATATCCACGGCATCTTCCAGTTTCTTCTCATATCCACTGACCTTCATCACCCCGATAAAGGTCCCTGCTCCGGCTCCGCCAAAAATCACGCCGCACAAAAGAAATATCCCCAGCTTTTTCCAGAATCCGCCGCCTTTCTTTTTCTTCTTTTCCGGCTTTTTGATCACGGCAGGCTCAATGGGTTCTGTCGGTATATAAGTGTATGCCAAAGACTGGTGATTTCCTTCCTGCCCGTACCCATTCTGAAAACCATCATTTCCATAATAATCACTCATAACATTTTATCCTTTCTTTATCTGCTGATTTTCAGTAGCTTTTTCTTTTATAGTCTCAGGATAACAATAAAATGTGATAAAACTGTGTTACAACCGTGAAAAAAGATTGTACGCAGAAAAAAGAATCCTGCGATGCAGGATTCTCCACTGTCAGTTTGTCCCTCCGGCTGTCTCTTCTGCTTTTGTCTCTGCCTCATTTCCTTCGGAAGATTCCGCCGTTTCCTCTGCCCCTGTTTCTGCAGCCTCTGTTTCCAAAATCCCGGCCATATCCTGAACCACCAGTGAACTGCTGGAATAGTCCGGCTTTGAGTTCTGAATCTTGATGTACTGGTTGCGGATCGTCAGTCCGATTCCCGTTCCAATCCCGGCCAAAACCACAACAGCAATCAAAACGGTCACGATTTTCATACGCATTTTCTGCCTGCGCTCTTTTTCCACCAGCTCTTTTCTTCTGGCTTTCTGCTCTTTATACTTATCTACTTTTTGCTGACTCATAACAATAAATCCCTTTCTACACGACTTCCGGCAATAAACAGAAATTCCTCCGCCGGTACGTTGGTATCATAGCACATTTTTCCCCATTATTCAAGAACTTCACCACCTGCAAACTGCATTTTATACCCTGTGGCCATCCCGTTACCGCCATTGGGTGTTTGTCAGGGAATAGAACCTGGCGTAAATCCCTTTCCGCTCCAAAAGTTCTTCGTGAGTCCCTTGTTCCGCGATTCCGTCGTCCGTCATCACCAATATTTTCTCTGCATTTCGGATGGTGGATAAGCGGTGGGCAATGACAAATGTGGTCCGCCCTTTCGCCAGCTTTTCCAGGGCCTCCTGTACCACACGCTCGCTTTCATTGTCCAGCGCCGAGGTGGCCTCGTCAAAAATCAATACCGGGGGATTTTTTAAAAATACTCTTGCTAAGGACAGTCTCTGTTTTTGCCCGCCGGACAGTTTCACACCCCGCTGTCCGATATCCGTATGGTATCCCTCCGGCAATTCCATGATAAATTCATGGGCGCCCGCCGCTTTCGCCGCCGCCTCCACCTCTGCTTTGGATGCTTCCTTTTTTCCATAACAAATATTTTCATAAACAGTCCCCGCAAAGAGGTACACGTCCTGCTGGACAATCCCAATATTTTTCCGAAGGCTCCTCAATTTGATCTTTCTTATATCTGTCCCATCCAGGGTAATCCTTCCACCGCTCACTTCATAGAACCTGGGAATCAGGCTGCACAAAGTGGACTTACCCACGCCGGAAGAACCCACCAGGGCGATATATTCTCCCGGTCTTACCTCCATATCCAGGTGATGAAGCACATCCCCCTTGGAAGAACTATAGCGGAAATCCACCTGCTCGAAACAGATTTCCCCTTTTACCTCTTCCATTTCCACCGCATCCGGGGAATCTTCAATATCCGGCTGGATTCCCAGTATTTCCCGGAACCTTCCATAACCGGACATTCCATTCTGAAACTGTTCGGTAAAACTCACCAGCTTCTTGATGGGATCCGTAAAATTACCCACCATCAAAAGAAACGCCACAAGATCGGCGGGATTCAATTCTCCTCTCGATAAAAGGAAGGCCCCTACGGAAATCACCACCACTGTCATCAGGGTGGCAAACGCCCCCAGCCCGGCATTGTAAGCCCCCATATAGCGGTAACTGTTTCGCTTGCTTTCCAAGAACCTCTGGTTTCCTTTGTCAAACTTATCCATTTCCGCGTCTTCATTACCAAAAGACTTTACCACCCGTATTCCCGACAGGCTGTCCTCAATCTGGGCATTGACATCGGCTATCCTCTCCCTGTTGCGCCTGAAAGCCCGTTTCATTTTCTTATTGAGAAAAACGGCATAAAACAACATAAAGGGAAGCAGCGCCGCCGCCGATAAAGCCAGCGAAACATTGATAAACAGAAGAATCACCAGGGAACCTGCCATACGAATCAGAGAGATAATCAAGTCTTCCGGCCCATGATGGCACAACTCGCTGATGTCAAACAAGTCGTTGGTGACACGGGACATCAGCTGCCCTATTTTCTGCTCGTCATAAAAAGCAAATGACAGCTTCTGATAATGGGCAAACAGCTCGTGACGCATATCCCTCTCCATTTTCGCGCCCATAATATGCCCAAAATACCCGATATAATAATTGCAGCCAAACTCCACTCCCACCAGCCCCGCCATGAGAAGAGCCAACCTGAAGATCACGGCCGCTGCCCTGTCCGGCTCATAGTAAACGACAGTTCCCGTAATGTGACGGATAATCAGGGGAATCACAAGAGTCACGGCAGCGCCCATGCAGGCAAAAAACATATCGCTGAAAAACAGTCCCATATATGGCTTATAATATGCCAGGAAACTCTTTTTTCTTTTCTCTTTCATCCATTACCTTTCATCAATGGCCAACTTCGCAGAGCCATAAATCCCCGCATCATTTCCCAATGTGGCCAGCGCCAGTTTTGCTTTCTCTTTTGTCAGTACAATCAACGGGTCATAATGTTTCCTCAGCAAGTCCAGCAGATACTGCCCGGCTTTTGCCACGCCGCCGCCGATTACAAACACCTGGGGATCCACCACCTGGGAAACGTAGGACAATCCCCTGGCCAGATACATCATACAATAATCAGCCACTTCTTCTGCCAGGCCGTCTCCTGCCTTTGCTGCATCAAACACATCCTTCGCCGTCACATTCTGAATATCGCGGAGCGCTGAAGGTTTATCCGATTCCCGCATAAACCGCCTTGCAATCCTGGCGATTCCCGTGGCCGAAGTGATCTGCTCCAGGCAACCTCTGTTACCACAGTTGCAGCTTTCCGGCTCCGGCCAGTTCCAGTCCATGACCATATGGCCGATCTCCCCGCCCATGCCTTTGCTCCCAGCCACAATATGGCCGTCCAAAATCACGCCGCCGCCAATCCCTGTCCCCAGGGTTACAGCCACCAGATCCCGGTAGCCTTTTCCTCCGCCCTGCCACATTTCACCCAAGGCTGCCACATTGGCGTCGTTTCCGCCTTTTACGGGAATCCCCCCCAAAAGCTCACTGAGTTCTTTCACCGGATTCCAGTCATGGAGCCCGATATTGACAATGACCTCCACATATCCGTCAGGACGAATCGGCCCCGGCACTCCAATTCCAGCCCCGGCCAGTTCCGAAAGGGCAATCCCTTCCTCTGCCATATTTGCTTTTATGGATGTTGCAATATCCTGGCTCACATGTTTCCCGCCGTCTTCTTTTCTGGTGGGAATTTCCCATTTCCGAATCAAAATCCCATCCTCTTTAAAAAGCCCCATTTTTGCTGTCGTCCCGCCTAAATCCACGCCTGCATATATTTTGCTCATGCCCTGACCTCCATCTTACCTGGCCTTCCCTGGCCTTTTTTTCTATTTTAACTGATAGCGGCTGTTTTGCAAAGGGCATATTTATCTAAGTTTCCCTGCCTTGTCCCCGCCTTTATGCTGCTGCATATAATAGAAAGTATACTGCTGCATGATTCCGGCATGGACGCCATAAGCCGGAAAAGGGTTCCTGCTTTGATAGCGTTCTGTGATGACTTTGTTTATCCATGTGTCCACAGGCACACTGGCCATCCTGCCATATGCAAACAGCATGACACAGTTGGCAACTTTATCCCCCACCCCATGAATCGTCTTCAGCCTTTCCAAAAGAGTACTGTCCTCCAGCAAAGCCCATTCTTTTAATGCCGCGGGATTATCCTTTATCCTGGCAGCGGCATCTTTTATGTAGGGAACCCGGTAGCCCAGCCCGCAGTCTGCCAGGGCAGCATCCGACACATTACAAAGTTCTTCAGCCGACGGAAAACTATGAATGTCTTCATATTGGGTATGGAGCGCCTTTCCGCATAGCGTAGCCAGAGATTCTATTGCTTTTTTAATTGCAGGAATACTTTTTCTCTGGGAAATAATGAAAGAAGCCAACATTTCCCATGGTTCCTGGCGGAGGATGCGGATCCCCCTGCCAGCCTCTGCCGCTTTCTCCATAAATCCGTCCGCCCTGACACTATTTCTGACCTCCTGATAATTCCTTTCAAGGTCAAAATATGGAATCCATATATTTTTCCATTCATCGCAGGTACAGCTGACGTCGTAGCTCCCGGCTGTCCCCGGCTTCAGGTAAATGACATGCCCGCCCGTTATGAACCGGTAAATACCGTCAAAATTCCTGCAGCGGAAACACTGGCCACTGTCCGCAATCTTCTGTAAATCAAAATCATCAACTATGGTGACAATCATACTATATCCTCATCTGAAATCCTGTATCTATAAAACACAGGCGAAAGGACGTCCCGCCCCATCGCCTGTGTTTCTTTATCTTACAGATATTTTTTTAACATTTCTACCTTGTCCAGCCGCTCCCACGTTAAATCCAGGTCATTTCTTCCAAAATGTCCATAAGCTGCAGTCTGCTTATACACCGGCTTCCTCAAATCCAACATCTTGATAATCCCGGCAGGCCGCAGGTCAAAGTTTTCACGGATGATCTCCACCAGCCTGTGATCGGACAGTTTGCCGGTTCCAAAAGTATCTACCATCACGGAAGTGGGCTGGGCCACTCCGATGGCATAAGAAAGCTGAATCTCACATTTATCCGCCAACCCCGCTGCCACCAGGTTCTTTGCCACATAACGGGCCGCATAAGCTGCGGAACGGTCCACTTTGGTACAATCCTTTCCAGAGAATGCACCGCCGCCGTGCCTTGCATATCCGCCGTATGTATCCACAATGATCTTCCGCCCGGTCAGGCCGCTGTCCCCGTGGGGGCCGCCGATCACAAACCGTCCGGTGGGATTAATGAAGAATTTTGTCCCCTCATCCACCAGTTCGGCAGGAAGTACCGGGTCAAAGACATATTTCTTAATGTCTTCATGAATTTGTTCCTGAGTCACGTCCGCATCATGCTGGGTTGAAAGCACCACCGCATCCAGATGGATGGGCTTTCCATTCTCATCATACTCCACGGTCACCTGGCTCTTTCCATCGGGACGCAGGTATTTGAGAGTTCCGTTCTTTCTGACTTCTGTAAGTTTCTGTACCAGTTTGTGGGCCAGTGCAATGGGATAAGGCATATATTCTTCTGTCTCATTGGTGGCATAGCCAAACATCATACCCTGATCTCCGGCTCCGATGGCCTCGATTTCCTCATCCGTCATCTGATTTTCCTTTGCCTCCAGCGCCTTATCCACGCCCATGGCAATATCTGACGACTGCTCGTCGATGGCCACCATCACGGCACAGGTATTTCCGTCAAAGCCGTATTCCGACTTGTCATAGCCGATTTCCAACACCGTATCCCTGACGATTTTCTGGATATCCACATAAGCCTTCGTGGTAATCTCGCCCATTACCATGACAAAACCGGTATTGCAGCAAGTCTCACAAGCCACCCGGCTCATGGGGTCTTTCTCCAGGAGGGCATCCAGAATCGCATCAGAAACAGCATCACACATTTTATCAGGATGGCCTTCTGTCACTGATTCAGAAGTAAATAAGTATTTTTCCATAATTTTTCTCCTTTCTACAAAGCAAATTTTGTTTCCTGTACAATGAGAAAGTCCGCTATAAGCGGACTTGATATATTTGTATCTAATCCTCTTATTGTTCGATATCTCGCTCAGGTTGGCACCTTCCACAATGGGGGTTGCCGTGGCTTCACAGGTCCTCTGTACCTCCACCACTCTGAATAAGGGAATTGCGGACTATATGAAATTGTAACATTTTAACTCACTGCTATAATGGCACAGTTTTTTTCCTATGTCAAGTACTTTTCTTACGTTTCCATATTTTAGTTTCTGAAGGCCGCCTTAAACTGCCTCCAGTTTAAAACGCCTCACGTCTCTCTCGTCCTCCGCCTGGTAAATGCAGGCGCCCAGGGAACGGAGCTTCTCATCAAACCGTTCATACCCTCTTAAAATGTATTTTGTCTCATCTATCACAGTATGTCCCTCAGCCGCCAGGCCGGCCAACACCAAAGCAGCACCTGCCCGCAGATCCGGTGCGCTCACATCCGCCCCTGTCAGACGATGTACACCGCTGATAACGGCCACATTACTTTCCACTTTTACGTTGGCGCCCATGCGGGCCAGTTCATCCACATATTTAAAACGGTTTTCAAAAATACTTTCCGTCACCATGCTGGTTCCCTCCGCCAGGGACAGGGCCACAGAAATCTGCGGCTGCATATCCGTGGGAAATCCAGGATAAGGAAGCGTCTTCACGTGGGTATAATGAAGTCTGGATTTACAAACCACCCGTACCGCATCGTCAAATTCAATCACTTCGCAGCCCATCTCCTTCAGCTTTGCGGAGATAGCCTCCAAATGGCGGGGAATCACATTCTTTACCGTCACATCGCCTTTTGTCACCGCAGCGGCAAACATAAAGGTTCCTGCCTCAATCTGGTCAGGGATAATCGAATACGTGGCTCCATGGAGCTTCGGCACACCTTTGATACGGATCACATCCGTACCGGCTCCCTTAATATTGGCGCCCATACTATTTAACAAGTTTGCCACATCCACGATATGGGGCTCCTTGGCCGCATTTTCCAAAATCGTGCTGCCCTCTGCCAGGACTGCCGCCAACATAATATTGATGGTGGCGCCCACAGAAACCATATCCAGATAAATATGGCCGCCCTGAAGCTCATCCGCCTCAGCTACCACCATGCCATACTCCACCTCAGCCCGCGCTCCAAGGCCGCGGAAGCCTTTCAAATGCTGGTCAATGGGACGACTGCCGATGTTGCATCCGCCAGGCAGAGAAACTTCTGCCTTCCTGTATTTTCCTAAAAGCGCGCCTAAAAGATAATAAGAAGCGCGAATCCTCTTGATAAAATCGTTGTTGACCCGAACAGTATTGATGGTGGAACCATTGATTCTCACCGTATGGGCATCAATCCGCCATACTCTGGCTCCAATATCCTCCACTGCTTCCAATAGTACATTGATATCCCGCACATCTGGTAAATTTTCTACTGTCACATCCTCATCTGCCATAATGGCTGCCGCCAAAATCCCGAGAGCCGCGTTCTTCGCGCCTCCGATCACAACATCCCCCACCAGAGGAATTCCGCCCTTAATTACGTATTGCATGATGACACCTCATCGATTTTACTTTATTTTAACAACAAATCGCTGCATTCTGCTATTAGTTTGCACTGCTATTCTGAGGTCTATTATAACAATCTCTTTCCCATTTGTAAAATCTTTTTTACTTTTTGTAAAAATTTCTTAATATCTTTCTATTTTTCAATGAACCCAGCTGATAAATGGATAGCCGTAAGCACCGTAATACTGCTCCGCTTCCTCTTCCGGCATAAGACGGTTTTCACCTGCCAGGGCGTCATAAATAATCAGATTTTTATAAATATCATACCCCACAATCAACTCTGCCTGATTTCCTTTTGTCAGAGCCAATACCGGGTAACCCCTGTTCACATAGTACAGCATCTGGTTGAGTATGCACCCCCTCAGATCTATGGCCCTGCCGCCGGTCTCCTCATTCAAAATCTCATAAGCACTTTTTCCTGAGGCCAGCTTTGCCGCCGCTGCCTGAGGAGTATTGGCCTGTTTTAACATCATGGACAGGCAGGTTGTCAGTCTCTCGTCAGAAGAAACTGCCTTCTCCCCTTCTCCCATCTCCACCAGGGCTTCTGTCCCCCGGTTAGCCCTGGTCCAAATATAATTCTGTCCGTCTCCAACCACTACGCCCATCTGGTCATAAATCAGCCGTATCGCTTCCGCAGGCGATCCGCAAATCCCTTCAAGGCGTCCACTGGCATAAGCATAATACCGCTTTTCTCCCTCAGTCCCGGCAGGATTCCGGCTAAGGGCCAAAATACGCAGGTCATTTGCCGCCAAAAGCTTTGGTCTGAGTACGCTCAGTTTCTTTCCCCCGTTTCCGGTGGAAGGCACCTCCAGGGCATAGGTCATTTTCTTCAAATCAGAATTTCTCCACACGAGCGCTGTTTCATCCTCCTCAGTCACCTGGTTCTGAATCAGGGCGTCGCTTTCTGCCGCCACCCATGCGCCGTCAAAATCCCGTACCTGTCTCTCTATCTGAATCTTTCCGTCTTCCACCTGGATATCGCGGATATAAATGCCGTCCCTGCTGTAATGGGTCTGCTCCCCGCCATCTTTTCCCACGATTTCCAATGCGTACATCGGGTATTCCACTGTCAGTTTTCTTTCAATATCCGCCTCTTTCGTCCTGCCATAAATAAAATCGCCGTCAATGAATCCCAGGGGGCGGATGACTTCTCCCTCCTCAGCCTCAATGCTGAAGCCGCTGCCGTCATCCATATAATACACCTGTATGGTTTCCCCCCCGTAAATGTCCTCTTCCTCCTGCCATGCCACCGCGCTGGAATCATTGCTGACGGCGAAGGAATTCTCTTTTATGCCTCCGATGATCTCCACACATTCTTCTCCTGAAAAATCAATGGCATAAATTTCAGTTCCCAACATAATGTAGAATAACTGGTTTTTCCCCACATAGGAGAGAGTATCCATCTCCTCTTTCATCACCTGGTAAGAATAGTCTGAAGGAATATAAAAAATTTCTTCCACAGCGTTATCCTGTCTGCTGTAGCGGTAGAAACTCAGGCCACATTCCCCTTCGTGGTTTCCTCTGTTCATATATCCGTAAACAGCAAATGCCACGTTTCCATCCTTGTCCGCATCTGCAATCCGAAACTGATGCTGATCATAAAGAGTCCTGGCCCCGTCATCGTTTTCCTCTTTAAAAGAAAAAAGGCGGATCAGCTCATTTTCCTTTTTATCATAGCTCCAAAGCTCTCCATCTGCTGCAAACACCGTATAGTCCCCGGCCTCTTTCACCTCCACATCCAGGTTCCCGGGACTCAAAATACCAAAGTCGATCCTCCCGTCCCCCACTGTTTTTTCCGAAGCTTCAAAAATCTGGTCCATGGTCCGCTCATAAGCAATCAGCCACAACTTTCCGTCCACAAAGCGGACACAGAAAAACTCTTTCACATGGTATTTTTCCTGCTGCCCGGAAGCATTGGCTGCTGTCACCGTATAAAGAAACCGGACAGCCCCCACCATTTCATTCATTTCCTTAATTTCCACGGAAATCTCACCAACGATCTCAGGCTGCAGTTCTCCCCAGGCCACATGGTTATAGCTGGATTTGATATTGGCGTAGCCAAGGGAACTATTGTCCGTTTCATTATTACTCTCAAGCTGAACTGTAAGTTCTTCCGTAATATTTTTCTCAAAAGCTAAACTGCTGAAATTTTTTGCAAAGGCAATCTGATCTCCGATGTGGGTATCTCCATAGTAACGGATCCGTGTATAATAATAAATCTGCTCCCGTTCCTCTGTCTCCACCCGCATCACAAGGGTATACTCCGTCCCCTGCGCAAGCAAATCCTGAAAGATCATTTCTCCCCGCAGGATTTCCCCCTCCGAAGAAAGCTCCCCACAGGATTGGGATTCAATGAGATTCTCCCCGTCAAGGCTTCTCACATCATACTCCACAGAATGGATTTCGTTTCCATATGTCTGAATCTCGAAAGGCAATTTTCTGTTTTCAGGAACCGGGGTAATGGTATCCCTCATGGACGGAATATTCATTTCCTTTGCATACCCATGCAGCGTGTTCACAGGGTTTCCCTCAAATTCCATGGTGACAAGGGGAAACGTCGCTTTGTCCACCACCGTATAGACAGCCTTTTCCTCCTTCTTCCGCGTCAGAAAAAAGACGGCGGACACTGCCCCTATAAAAATAAGCACCAATATGATCATGCGTCTGAGTATTTTTTTCATGAGTGCGCTCCCTGTTTATATAAATCAATCCCGCGGAAGGCTTTTGTATTTACAGCCATTCTGTATTCTGTATCAAATATAGCCATGGCAAATTACCATGACTATATTGTAAAATCAATCGCCCGAAATCTCAACCGCTTTTTTATTAACTTTTTCTTAGTACATTTACCAGTATTTACGTTTCAGCCCGCGGCGGCGTACGCGCCTTTTGCAGATTTCGTGATACAAAAGTACCTCCACTGCCGCTCTCACCCATTCCGCCTCTTTTTCATCTGCATCCTCAGATATTTCCCTGCTGTAGATTTCATCACAAAGCCGGCTGAGTCCTACCCGGTCGGGATATTCATCATACAAAATACTGCCTTCATAATCAATGGTATCGCATAAGTCTCTGATCTGCATCTGAAGTTTCTTCATTTTTCCCGGATACATGGCCTGGAAATACTCCAGATCCCGTCCTGTTTTCTGGTTATCATCCTCCATGGCCCAGAGAACGCCCTGACTGTTTCCATAGCCAAGGCCGGCTCCTCCGAAACGGCCTTTTTCAGTAAGCTCCGCAGTACGCATCCAGGAAGCCGGACCAGGCATGATGCCGGGGTACGTACGTCTGGATGGACGGCCCCCATAATAATCCCAAATAAAATCGCTGTATTGTTCTGCCATCTGACTGCCACCTTATATCTATAATCTATTATAGCATATGCAGTCTTTTTCCAATGGGTTCAGCCCTTACCAATCCTCCGACAAAATAGGACATCCCAAGTGGAAAACCGTTTTATCTGCAATCTCATCGTAAGACACCGCCAGATTCATATTTACTGCTCCTTCCGGCAGTTTTTTCGTCTCACCGGCTCCTTTCACATAGGCGTAAAGGGTATAAAGTTCTTCCTCATCCATCCCTGTCACCACTTCGGCTCCCATTTTTTCCATAAGGGACTCCGCTATGGTCCGCTGCTCTTCCCTTGAAAGCTCCCCGGGAAAAGAGCCCTCAAATTCCAGATAAACCGTTCCCTCTATACCGGCTTCATCTGTCAGGGCCATGAGCCTTGCCCGCTCTTCCAGCGCTTCCTTTGTACCGGCCCCCTGCAAAAGCCGCACGTCCGCCCGTAAATAATTTTCCTGGCGGATTTCACACTCCCCTGGCTGATCTTCCCTCACAAGGAGGGCTAAAGAAAGTTCTCCTTTCTCCGAATCCCACTGTCTCGAAACTTCATTCAAAAATGCCTCTTTCTCTTCTTCGAGATAAAATTCGCTATTCAGGTAACCCTCCCGGTATATATGGCAGTTCATCTCTGAAAAATTCGCCCTTTCAAAAGCCTGCAGCGCCGTTTCACTGGAATCCTCCAGTCGTCCCACCGTTGCAAGCACTGCCAGAAAACAAAAAATGCCCAGGAGAAAAACCAACAGGGCAAATTTTTTCTCCCTTCCGATTTTTTGTTCTATTTTCCATCCGTTTTCATTATTCCATTCCATAAGCGATTCCCCTTTTCCAATTTCTCTTATTAAAAGAATCACCGAAAAAATGGAATTTATACATAAGTCTCATGGGGAACGAAGTTTCCTATACGATAAAAAAGGAACGCCGTTTGGCGTTCCTCCGCGTATTATTCCATTGTATAAGGCATAAGGGAAATATGTCTTGCCCTCTTGATGGCAACTGTCAGCGCCCGCTGATGTTTCGCACAGTTCCCCGTGATCCTTCTGGGAAGGATTTTTCCTCTCTCAGATACGTATCTCTTTAACTTTGCCACATCCTTGTAATCAATCACACCATTTTTATCTCCGCAGAATACACAGACTTTTTTCCTTCTGCGTCCGCCTCTCCTCTTCATAGGAGAATCCGCTCTGTCACCCTTTGTGTAAGCCATGGTTAAAACCTCCTTATTCCGAATATTGTCTAGTTAAACGGGAGACCCTCATCTTCTACTCCATCGGGAATATTCATAAAACCGTCGTCCAGGGCAGCGCTTGGCTCCGGTCTGGCTGTCTGGCGATATGCACCTCCGGTATTCTGGGCCGCCGCATTTTTGCTCTCCGCGAACTCCTGATCCTCCACCACCACATCTGTGGTATAAACCTTCTGCCCATCCCGGTTTGTATAGCTTCCAGTCTGGATTCTGCCTGTCACTGCAATCTTTGTACCCTGGTGCAGATACTTCTCGGCAAACTCCGCGCTTTTTCCAAAGGCAACACAACTGATAAAATCCGCCGTCTGATCATTTCCGCCATCACTGCTCCTGGCAAAACGCCTGTCAACAGCCAGCGTATACCTGGCAACAGCCATGCCATTCTGAGAATAACGGATATCCGGCTCCCTTGTCAGCCTTCCCATGAGTATTACTCTGTTCATGCAGTCTCCTCTCTTCTCCGATTACGCTTCCTGCTTTACGCACAGGTATCTGATCACCGGCTCCATAATACGAACATGGCTTTCCACTTCGTTAGGGCAGTTTGAATCAGACTCGAACTGAATGAAGTAATAAAATCCTTCCTTCATCTTCTGGATTTCGTAAGCAAGTCTTTTCTTGCCCCACTCATCCACATTTGTGATGGTGCCGCCGAAACGGGTAATGTAAGACTTGGCCTTCTCCAACGCGGCCGCTCTCTCTTCCTCTTCCAGCTTTGCACTCAGCACAAGCGCCAATTCATATTTGTTCATGCTGTTCTACCTCCTTCTGGTCTCTGGCCCCTCCATTTCCGGGAGGAGCAAGGAACTCCTACAAAACGCGTCATGGACACGCTTCGCCGGATACTTCGTAGTATAAAATACTGTCACAGGCAATAATTCTATCATGTTTTGACACGGTTTGCAAGTGATTTTTACCGGATTCCCCGGCAGTTTTTTTCCACCAGCTTTCTGGGCACCATGATCAAATGCCCGCAGCCCAAACACTTCAGTTTAAAATCCATCCCCACCCGGACCACTTCCCATTCACTGCTGCCGCAGGGATGAGGTTTTTTCAGCTTTACAATATCTCCAATTTTAAATTCCACCTGCGGTCTCCCCTATAAAAACATCCCTAAAGTTTCTCCAATGGGTTCCGTAATCACCAAATCTGCCCTGCCGTCCATGGGTGTGGCGCTCTTATTGATTAACACCAGCTTTTTCCCCCGGTAATAATCGATCAGCCCTGCTGCCGGATACACAGTCAAAGAGGTCCCGCCGATAATCAGCACCTCGGCAGCCGCAATATAAGAAACCGCCTTCTGCATGGTGGCATAATCCAATCCTTCTTCATAAAGCACCACATCCGGCTTGATCACCCCGCCGCAGCTGCAAAGAGGGACTCCCTTTGCAGTGAGAATATAATCCGCGTCAAAAAATTTTCCGCACCTGGTACAGTTGTTCCGGTGTACCGATCCGTGGAGCTCCAACACTTCCCTGCTGCCCGCCATCTGATGCAGGCCGTCGATATTCTGGGTAATGACCGCCTTGAGCTTTCCCTGCTCCTCCAGTTTTGCCAGGGCAAGGTGGGCTTTATTGGGTTTCGCTTCTTTGAAGATCATTTTCTTTTTATAGAAACGGTAAAATTCATCTGTATGGTGTTTATAAAAACTGTGGCTTAAAATCGTTTCAGGAGGATAGTCATATTCCTGATTATAAAGGCCGTCTACACTGCGAAAATCCGGAATATGGCTTTCCGTAGATACACCCGCCCCGCCAAAAAACACAATATTATCACTGCCATTTACCCATTGTTTTAAAATTTCCATTGGCTCCATATACATCCTCCTCTCATTTCCGTATCCCGTAACCCCCTTTAGACACATTGCCCACTAAAGGTTCCGGCCTTCGGCACCTCACACGATTTCATTAATATAAACATGGGAACAGCCCCGCGCCAGACAAAGGGCGCCTTTCGGTTCTGCCGCCCCCATAAGGCTGGAAAAAAGCTCTGCCACCGTACACCGGATGCGCCCCTCCTGCCCGGCCGCTTCCGCCACCTGTAATAGCTCTTCCTGCCGCCTGGCAACACTTCCCTGCGGTGAAAGGCTCCAGAGGTAACAGCCATTATTTTCTTCCAAAACCTCGTCTGAAATCTCTAAAGCAAGTTCCACAGGACTCTCTGCCCAAAAAAGTTCCAGAAAGCTTATGACATCCACAATCCGTCCCATCATCACGGGCTTCTTTTTTTCCAGTGGAATAGAAGACCCCTCCACTGAAATCTCTTTCCTTCCACCTTCCTGCCTCTCTCCAAACCATCTGGCAAGAGCCGCAAATACCTGTTCCCTGTCACAGGGACGGCACAAAAGCTCCCTGATCTCTACCGGCGCTTTTCCCCAATAAGGGACCGCTGCCACAATCCTCTCCCCCTCCGTCAAAACCAACAGGGCGCCGTCTTCGCTCTTTAATTCTTCCAGCAGCCTTTCATAATAAAAGCAATCCCTTCTAATGTAGCAATCAAAAAGCTCCCTCTGAATTTTTTCTGCAAAATCCACCAGCTTAACAATATCGGAAGCTTCCGCCTGCCTCACTTCCGGCTTCCTTCCTGTTTCCAACGCCCTCTGCCCGTTTTTTGTTTCCAAAGTTCCCGTATTCATCTCATAGAAGTAGCGAAACTCAAAAGGACGGTAAATTGCCTCTGCCGCCGGCATTAAAAATACAAAAGGGATTCTCTGAATCTGCATATCAGAAAGGCTCTTCTTCAAAAGTTTCCTCATCAGCCCCCGGTGACGGTATTCCTTCCTGGTGGCCACCGCAATGATATAACGGCTTTCCACCCGTTTGCTCTGCCCTGATTTTGACGGCTGAATCTCCATCCCATAAGGATTCATCTGCAGCATGGAAACCAGCTTGTCCCCGTGGTATATCCCGTAACACTCATTCTCCTCATATTTCCACTTGTCGTAATAATCCAGAAACTCCCGGGAATCTTCTGTAAAGACTTCCTCCCAAAGCTCTCTGCATGCCAGCTTTTCCTTCCCTGTCAGACGGCGCGCTGCGCCTGTATTCATCTTCTTCACCATCCGGGCTCCCTTTCTCCGGCTCCGTTTCTTTGTCTCTGTACAGGCGGCATCTCCTGAATCTCTGCTCCGCACACAGCTTCAGCGCTCCCTGATCTGATATTTCTTTGCGAAGCCAATGGGATTATAAGATTGTTTTGCCTTTCTCAGGCCGGGAATTCCCACATCATCTTCCCTGTTTACCAGGCTGACGTCAGGAAATTCATGAAGCAGAAATTGCTGATTGATAAATGGATACATGCCGCGGATTTCCGGATTGGCTTTTTCAATATGAATGATGGCCATATCTTCCACCGGATTATAGCTTCCCATGGTGAAGGCTTCCATCTGCCCATCCACATAAACGCCGCCCATCCGTACGCCCAGCAGGCTGCACTGATTCAAAATGCCGTGGATCCCTTCCACTTCGGGGTCGAGAGTCTCCTCCACCTGGGCGCCTTTCATACTGCGCCAGCGGTCCAGGAAACGCCACATGTCACCCCTGTCGCCACAGGAGAGGGTTTTGTATTCATACCTGCCTGCATACTCTTTCATAAAAGCATTGACATGGTTTTTCTTCTTATGATACTTTTTCCCGGCCAGGGTTCTCAGGCTTTCCCCGTCATACAGGTAATCCGCCGCATCCGGCTGTTCTTCCACATCAAATTCCTCCGGATCCAAATTCAGGATTTCAACAGCCCCCTCGTCGGCCAGGTAGATCTTCAATTTCTTTCCCAATACCTCATTGAAATATTTTTTTGTATCAAAAAAATAATAAGGCAGATCCTCTGCCCTGCAAAGCGGAAGGGCCGCAAAAGGCTCTCCGCCTATTTTCATTTTCCACTCCACTGCCCTTCCATCATCGCAGACACAATACTCCACATGGTAATAATCTTTCCACAAAAAGCTGTCCAAAAATACACTGTCACAAGTCTTACTGGAACGCATACTGAAATACTGCGGAAGAATCGCTGCATCTTCCGCTGTAATCTTTTTAAATTCCCATTTCATTATATTTATGCCTTTCTTTTTTCCCATTCTCTTCCACTACAGGCAGTCCAACCTATATAGTCGGAAAAGGGGCTGTCGCAAAATATCAGAATTCTTATACGCCCGGCGGACATAAACATCAGAATTGCTTATATTTTGCGACGGCCCCTTTTTTTCATTATATTACCCCAGGAAAAATCTGTCAAGGCGGGACACTCTCCCGGGTTTCCCCACTCAAAACTCCTTCCTTTTATATATTTCTATGGAAATGACGCAGGAAATCAACAGAAATACCACTGTCCCCAGTCCGAAAAAGGGGAGGAGCTCCACCAGCCGTTCCATGGAAAGATCTATTTTTATCCCCATTTTTTCTATTATAATGGCTGCTGCAAAAGGAATCAGGAAAATCATCATCAGAATCACACGGCTTTTTTCCGCTCCCGCTTTAAAAAGCACCGGAAGCACCACTGCCAGAAACAGGCTGGCTACCATAACAGCTATCCATGCCACCCATACTTCCTGAAACGCGGGAATCTGCTTTGCCACATTCATGGCACACTGGATTAACGTTCCGAACGCACCCGCCGCCACCGTACAAACCAGTGAAAACACATATTTACTCATGACAATCTGGGCGCGGCTCACCGGAAGCACATTTACATAGACATTCCACCCGCTCTTTTCTTCATAGGAGAACGAAGAAATGACCAGCATCCCTGCAAAAAACACTGCAAACACCTGAACGCCCGACATTCTGGCAGAAAGAAACATCCCCATCAGATAGTATACCACCAAAACCGCCCCATATAAAAAGATTACTTTCCGCATGGTTAAAAATTCATTTTTCACTAATCCTGCCATTACTTTTCCTCCCTGCTGTAAAACAACATAATATCTTCCAGTCCTGCCCGGTCAAGTAAAACCCCTGCCGGCATTTTATCCCGCCTCACAAGGGCCTCCACTCCAAAAGCCCCCTCCCTGGTTCCCACTAAAGCTTCTTCGGAAAACCCGGCAAGCTCCGCTTTTGTCCCATGAAAAATCCCATGGGTTTCCAAAAGCACATCCTTTTCCTCTGAAAAAAGGATTTTCCCTTTGTGGATAAAAGTAATATAATCGCTGATTTTTTCCAGGTCGCTGATAATATGGGAAGAAATAAAAATACTGTGACCTTCGTCCTGGATGAAATCCTGGAAGCTTTCCAAAAGCTCTTCCCGCGCCACCGGATCCAGTCCGCTGGTGGCCTCATCCAAAACTAAAAGCTTTGTTCCATGGGCCAGCGCCACTGCCAGTGAAAGTTTCATCTTCATTCCCCGGGAATATTCTTTTACCTTCTTTTTTCCATCCACATGGTAACTCAAAAGCAAACTTTCAAACTTCTCCCGGCTCCAGCTTTTATAAATACCGGACATAATACTTCCCACCTGAAAGCCCGTCAGTTCCTCCGAAAATCCACAGTCGTCAAGAACCACACCAATCTTTTCCCAGGCTTCCCTGCCCATGGTGCTGCACTCCTCCCCAAATATTTCAATGGAGCCGCCGTCCCTCTGTATCATATCTAAAATCAACTTGATGGTCGTCGTCTTTCCAGCGCCATTTTCTCCGATAAAGCCCATAATACAGCCGGACGGCAATGTAATGTCCACATTTTTTAAGGCAAAGCCCCGGTACTGTTTCGATACTCCTTTTAACCTCAATGCATCCTGCATAATATTCTCCTCCAAAAGCCCGATTCCTTTAAACACTTTCCTCTAAAAGAAGGCGCAGCATCTCCAGAAGCTCTGCCTGCGAAAGTCCTCCACTCCGGGCGGCCGCCACAGCCTTTTCCAGATATTCCTCCGTCTCTTTAAGCTTCTGCTCTTTTAAAAATTCTCTGTTTGGCGCAGCCACAAAGCTTCCTTTTCCGGTGTAGGAGACGATAAATCCCTCCCGTTCCAGTTCTTCATAAGCCCGTTTCGTAGTAATCACACTAATCCTGAGCTCTTTTGCCAATAACCGCATGGAGGGAAGCGCATCCCCCTCTTTCAGTTCCCCGGCAATGATCTTCGCTTTAAACTGGGTCACAATCTGCTGATAAATCGGCTCGCCATTTGCGTTACTGATAAAAAGATTCATATGTAGTTCTCCCATGGGTACGCAATATTGTGTATATATAATATATACAATATTAACGCGCGATTGTCAAGAGGTATCTATCAGAAAAATTCTGGTATTCATAGATAGCCGACGCCCCGCCTGTATTTGTCTTCGTCCACGTTGATTTTTGGGTTTTGTTTCGCCGCCTTTTGCCGCCAGCCGCCGCTTCCATAGATGCTGGTCAGCGGGACTGCCGCCACTATGCTCACAAAACCTGCAAAATCTTCCTATCGGACAAAACAAATACAGGCGGGGCGCCGGATATCTATAAATCCAGATATCTCGCAACAGCCAGATTTATTATAGCGTCTGCTCCCATGTAAAGCTTCTGGGTTTTCCCTCAAGCTGCATGTGGGAAAATTGATTTTGGCGCAGCGCCTCATAAAGTACCACTGCCACAGAATTCGCCAAATTTAAAGAACGGATTTCCTCAAGCATGGGAATACGGACTGTGGTTTCCCTGTGAACGGAAAGAATTTCCTCCGGTATGCCGGCGCTTTCCTTTCCAAACATAATATAAGAACCAGGTTCATAGGAAACTTCCGTATACACATTCGGCGCCTTTGTGGATGCCATAAAAATTTTTTCTGCCGCCTTCGGATTCCTTTCCAGAAAATCAGAATAACAGTCATAGACTGTTACATCCAACTTTTCCCAGTAATCAAGCCCTGCCCGTTTCACTGCCTTTTCATTGATTTGAAATCCCAGTGGTTCAATCAGGTGGAGACGGCTTCCTGTCGCCACACATGTCCGGCCTATATTTCCGGTATTGGCCGGCATCTCCGGCTCAAGAAGTACAATATTCATAGGGCAAAAAATCATCTCTCCATATCCTCCAGTTTTTTAATCTCATCCGGCTCCGGCCGGTTCAGATGGCTACAGATATCCCCGTTCAAGATGATACGGTCATTGCTGTCTGTCACCTTTCCAATGACAGCTCCGCAAATCCCGGCTTTTTCAAATTCCCACAAAACATCATTTCCGTTATCCGCTGCCAGAAGCACACACCCCCCTGACTGCAATCCATATGGATTTAGTCCCAGCGCCTCACAAACCTCAACTGTTTCCTGGCGTATCGGAATCCTCCTCAAATAAACGGTAAGCCCCATGCGATACTCTTCTGCCATGTTCCAGAGCGCAGTAAAAATCCCGCCTTCCTTTACCATCCACACAGTCACTCCACTGCAACACTTTTTCGCCACAGTTTCCAAGTCAACTTCCAGATATCTCCAAAATCCGGCAGCCGTTTCCAATAAATCCTCAGGAAGGATCCTTCTCAGCGTCTCTTTCTTGTGCTTCGTTGCATATATGGTTCCTTCCAGCCCTATAAAGCCTCCTATGACAAGATCCTGGCCCGGTCTCATATCTGTCCTCCAAATTTCATTCTGTTTTTTTCAAGAAAATATACATGAAAAAGAGCTGTTGCAAAATATCAGGTATTTCGATATTTATGAATACCCGACATCTCCTTTGTCCCCGCTCTTATCCACGTTGATTTTTGGGTTTTGCTGCGCCGCCTTTTGGCGTCTATCGCTGCTTCCATAGAAACTGGTCTGCGCGACAGACGCCGCTATGCTCACAAAACCTGCAAAATCTGCCTATCGGACAAAAGCAGGGACAAAGGAGATGTCGGGCATCTATAAATTCTGATATTTTGCAACAGCCTTATTTTTGTTCTCAGCCGGCTGCCCCGTCAGGATTATTCGGGTCCGTCGGCGTGGTGCCGGAATCCGGCGTCCCCGGATCCGGAGTCGTGCCAGGATCCGGCGTTGTCGTCCCTGGATCCGGAGCCTGGTCAGGATTATTCGGATCCGCCGGCGCATTGGGATCTGTTACAACCGGAAGCCCCGTATTGGGGTCAATGGGCACATCCGGGCCTCTTGTCACCTTTCTGGGTGAAGCCCTGTACTTGTCCGTATGCAGCCTGATCTTATCTTCACAGACACCATCCACCCAGATTTCCTTGTATGCTTCCACTACTGCCTGAGGGTAAGAGGTGTTTTGAGTCACCTCTTCTGTCCCTGGGGTCATATTGGGATCGATTTTTATCTCATCATCCAGGTAAGATTCACTCAAAATATTATTGGTAAATTTGAGAACACGGTTGGAGGGACGTGTTTCCTTTCCCCAAATCGTATATGTTACTTTCCCATTGCCATTGTGGTAACCTTCTATATAAATCGGGAAATCAAAGTCATTGGTAAGCTCCAGGTCCTTGCTGCCGTCGTCATTGATGGTGGCGTCCAGTCCCCAGATCGTATAACCGACAATCATAGAATGATTAGAGCGTTTGGAAATATTTACCTCCGCCCTGAGAGCCGCGTTGTAAAGGGTGGTAGCCAGCTGGCAGACACCGCCGCCATATTCCTGGACATAGGCGCCGTCCTGATAAGCAATCTGCTCCGTATAACCGTTGGACGCTGTAAAAGGCGCCAGGGCATCATGCATGGACCAACTTTCTCCCGGCATAAGCAAAACACCGTCGGTAAGCTCCACGCCACGTTCCAGATTCTGCAGCTTCCCACTGCCTCTGTCATTGGTAGAAGCAGAAAAATGCCCAATATCATCCTGTATCTGGGAAAGCATTTCCGTTGTATATTTAGGTTCCGTAATCTCTGCTGCTGCCGCCACAGATACATCTGCCCTGTTCCAATCCCTCAGCGCTGCCGTAACGGCCGACACCGTAGCAGGCACATCCACCTTGATGCCTGTCCTGCTTTCACTGACGGAAAATCCACCGCTGGTGCGCGTAAGTTCTGCCTCCACCGGCTCCACAGATAATGTCTCTGTTTTTTCCGTCACAAACTGCTCCACCAGCTTCTCATCGATACCCATCTCATAGTTATATACCTGATTGCTGACTTGCAGATCTTTCTCCGCCTTGTAACGGACAATCAAATTTCCGCCCTTTCCCAGGGAAACCGCCTCCATGACAATGTCAGAAATCCCGTCGGCATGAAGGCCTAATTCTGCCATAGAGACCTGAATCGGCTCCACATCAGCCGCACCTTCCAGCGTCACTGTCACGGTTTTCTTTCCAAATCCTTCTATCTGAGAAAGGACTGCCTCCAGGGCTTCCTCCGCGGTCATTCCTCCCACGGCAATTTCATCAATATATACACCGTCGGCAATAACCACATCAGCCATCAGGGAGCTTTTCTCCAACGCTTCCTTCAGGGCCGCCCGGGGATCCGCTTCCGGCTTCTGCCCGGCGCTTTCCGGCTTTGCTGTCTCCGGCGCCTCAGCAGGAGGCAATGTCTCCGCTTCACTTGTTTGTGCACCCTCTCCGGCCGCATACACCATCCCCGGTACTAAAAGAACAACAAGAAAAATGAGCGTAAACAGCCATGCATACTTTTTCTTCATAAACTGATTTCCTTCCTTTTCCAAACATGCACCCATCATGCCTCGTCCATTGTACCATAAGTTTCGGCTTTTTCAAGGGGCGTCATAGAATCTTAAAAGGATTGCAACAAATTTTATAAGTTTTTTACAATTTTCCCCTTAAAATGACACAGGATATTTTACCATGTAGGGGACTTTGTTGCATAATTACAAAGGGGTTGCCACAAAATATCTGAATATCTGATATTTCGCAGCAACCTCTTTTAAAGTGGTTTTCTATCCTTCCCTGTTTCCCGGCCCTGTATTTCAGGCAGCCGGCTGTGGCGTCGGTTCCGGCTGCGGCGCCGGGTCTGTCGGCGCTGGAGTCTCCGGCTGCGGCGTCGGCTCTGTCGGCGTCTCCGGTTGCGGCGCCGGTGTCTCCGGCTGCGGCGCCTCCGGCTGGCCGGTGGCAGGATTGATCGGCAGCCCTGTGGCAGGATCAATGGGCCATCCCGTATTGGGGTCGACAGGCACTGCTGTTCCCCTGATTATTTTCCTGGGAGATGCGATATACTTATCCGTATGCAACTTGATTTTTTCAACCGTTACACCATCGATTTTAATCTCTTTATAAGCTTCCGCCACTACGGCCGGATAGGAACTTGACTGTTCCACATGCTCATATCCCACAGGTTTCGTGGGATCTTCAATGATCTGTTCAGGAACAGACTGTTTACTCAAAGTAACACCGTAATAGCTCACTTCCCTGTTGGAAGGCCGCGTTTCTTTTCCCCATATGGTATAAGTAACTCTTCCATCCCCGTCATGGTAGCCCTCGATATAAATGGGAAAGTCGAAACTGTTGGTCAATTCCAAATCCTTGCTGCCACCGTCGTTGATTGTGGCATCCAGCCCAAAGTCCGTATAATAAACAACCATGGAATGATTGGAGCGCTTGGAAATCTCCACCTCTGCCCTGAGAGCCGCATTATAAAGGGTGGTGGCCAGCTGGCAGATACCGCCTCCATACTCTTTCACATAGCCGCCGCTCTGGTAAGCAATCTGCTGAGTATATCCGTTTGCCGCTGAAAACGGCGCCAAAGCATCATGCATGGACCAACTCTCGCCCGGCATGATCAAAATGCCATTGGTAAGTTCCACGCCTCTGTCCAGGTTCTGCAGCTTTCCGCTGCTTCTGTCATTGGTAGAAGCCGAAAAATGCCCCAGGTCGTCCTGTATCTGGGCAAGCATTTCTGTTGTACATTCCGGCTGAATAATCTCTGCCACCGCAGTTACGGATGTATCTTCTTTTTTCCATTCCTCCATCTCTGCCATAATGGCCGACACCGTAGCAGGGATGTCTACCTTGACGCCTGTTTTACTTTCGCTGATGGAAAATTTGCCGCCCGTCCTGGTGATCTGTGCGTCCTCCGGCTCCACACCCAAGGCTCCCGTCTTTTCCGTCACAAACCGGTTCACAAGATTTTTGTCAACCGACATTTTATATTCGTAAACCTGATTGCTGACCTGCAGGTCTTTTTCCGCTTTATACCGTGCAATCAGATTCCCGTCTTTTCCCAGGGAAACAGCTTCCATAACGACATCTGCAAGGCTTTCTGCACGAAGCCCCAATTCTGACACAGGCACCTGAATGGGTTCCACGCCTTCCGCACCATCCAGCATCAACGTCAGAGTCTTCTCTCCTAAGCCTTCTATACGTGAAAGAACTGCTTCCAAAGCTTCCCCTGCCGTCATCCCACCCACGGCAACCTCACCAATATATATGCCGTCGGCGATCACCTCATCGGCTTCCAGAGAGCTTTTGTCCAAAATTTCCTGAAGTGCTTTTTCGGGTTCTTGCTCCGGTTCCTGTCCGTCGTTTTCCTGTCCCGATTCCTGTGTTGTTTCCATTGTTTCTGTATCCTCTGTTTCTCCAGAAGACACCGTTTCTTCTGTCTCTCTTGTTTCTTCATCCTCTCCGGTCGCATACGCCATTCCTGATACTGAAAGAGTAACAAGAAAAATAAGTGTAAGCAACCACGCACACCTTTTTTTCATAAAACTGATTCCCTTCCTCCCAAAACAGGTAATTACCTATCATGCTTTATCCATTGTATCACAAGTTTTTATGTTTTCAAGTATCGTCATGGAATCTTAAAAGTATTGCAATAAATTTTACAAGTTCTTTACGATACTTTACAAAATCGCACTGAGCACCATGGGCACCACCATGGCCAAAACCAGGAGCACCGCGATCACCCCTACGATAATCCTCTTTGTCTTTTGATGTTTCACATTCATCATAATTACGTTTCCTCCTCATCTGCTATAATCATATTTCTGATTCCATGCCCGACCGCCTGCCGCTGCCAGGCCTTATTTCTTATATCTGTTTTACACTTCCTCTGCCGGGCACAAATCCCTCAAAAAACATTCCCTGCATCTGGGTTTTCTGGCCGGACAGAGTCCCCGTCCATGGGTAATGATCTGTATGTTATATAGAATCCAGTGCTCTTTCGGAAGCACTTCCATCAACTGTGCTTCCACCTTTTCAGGCGTCCTGCCGTCTGCAAATCCCAGCTTTTTTGAAATCCTCATTACGTGGGTATCCACCACGATACTGGGTTCGTGGTAAATATTCCCACGGATAACATTTGCTGTTTTCCTGCCGACTCCTGCCAGGGCCGTAAGTTCTTCAAGACTCTGCGGCACCCGGCCCCCATGGTCTTCCACCAGGGCTTTCGCACAGGCAATGATATTTTTCGCTTTATTATGATAAAATCCGGTGGAATGGATATCCTGCTCCAGCTCCTTTAAATCCGCGGCAGCAAAATCCTCCAGCGTCCTATACTTTTGAAACAATGTCTCCGTCACAATGTTGACTCTGGCGTCCGTACATTGGGCGCTCAACATAACCGCAATGAGCAGCTGCCAGGGCGTCTCATAATTCAGGTAACATTTATATTCCCTTGTGTAATGGTCATCCAGCCGGGCCAGTATTTCCTTCACCCGTTCCTGTTCTGTCATGGTCATCTCCTTTGTAATTTCACAGCCGTATGACTGCTGCGTTTCCTGTCAGGGCATCCCTGTTTCCGTAATCAAAAAGCCAATACTCCCGCCCCTCTGAAAACGGCGGTTCAAACACCTCCACATGGTAGTCTTTCAAAAGCTGCTTCATGGGGATATCTGGAAACCGCCCTCCCAGCCGTTTTCTCATGGCGTCCCTGTATGGTTCCAGGGGAATGGCAAAGCCGGGCCGTTTTTTCGCATTTTCCCGAAGATAATAGTCAAGGGTCAACGACTGCCTGAACTGCTCTTCTTTTGCTGAAAAATGCTCTTTCACGTAATCCAGCAGGAATTCATAAAGCTCTGCCCGGACATGCTTCCTCTTTTCCATCGCCTTTCGCACATATTCCCGGCCAAGGGCCTCATACATCAAAAAAGGCCGTCCGAACCAGGAAAGCAAAAGTTTTATGGAAAAAAGAAACTGGCGGCTATTATAGTAGATTTCCACCATATTTTCCACCTGTTTTAAATGAATCACGTCTTCATGGGACAGCCATCGTGTTTTAAGAACCTCAAATGGCGCTTCTGTCTGATACACAATATGATAACGGGCAGCATCCGCATACATTGGCGTCCCTTTCAAGACTTTTAAAAATCCAAGCTGAAGCTCATCCGGCCCCATGGAATAGACCTCATCAAAAGAACGTCCAAAGCTTTCATAATCCTCAAAAGGAAGCCCCGCAATCAAATCCAGATGCCGGCGGATATTCTTTCCCCGCCCCACCTCCATAACCGCAGTCCGAAGCTTTTCCATATCCACGGTCCGGTGGATAGCCTTAAGGGTCTCCTGATTGGCAGACTGGACGCCGATTTCCAACTGTATAAGCCCCGGCCTCATGGTTTCAAACAACGTAAATGCCTCTTCATCCAGAAGGTCGGCTCCTATTTCAAAATGAAAATTAGTAACTCCGTTATCATGATCCCTCAAAAAGGTCCATATGGCCATGGCGCGGGATTTTCTGCAGTTAAAAGTCCTGTCCACAAATTTCACCTGGGGCACTCTCTTTTCCAGAAAAAAGCCCAGCTCCTCATATACCATAGCCAAAGAACGGAACCGGAGCCTTTTATCCACAGAAGACAGGCAGTAGCTGCAGGAAAAAGGACAGCCCCTGCTGCTCTCATAATAAATAATCCGCGTTCCCGTATCCGGTTCCCCTATCCCTTGTACTGCCTTCCCCCACATGGTTTTATAATAAAAGGGAATCTCATCCATATCCACAAAATCCTGGGGTGGCGTGATAATTATCTCCCCGCCTTCTCCCCGACAGGCAAAACCCCGGGGTAATTTATATGAATCTGTATCTTTCCTTTGCAGCCCCCGGCAGTTTCCGTCTTTCTTTTCATAAAAGTCTTCATAAAAACGAAGAAGCTCAGGAAAACTCCGTTCTCCCTCGCCGTATAAAATCCCGTCGGCCTCCGGTATTTCCGCCAGCCGCTCCTCACAGGCAAAAGACACCTCCGGGCCTCCCAGCCAGATGGGAACCGCAGGATTCAGCTGTTTCAGGTTTTTTACCAACGTTTTCACATATTCTATGTTCCAAATATAACAGGAAAAACAGAGGATATCTGCTTCTTTCATATAAATATCGTCCAGAATTTCCGCGGCCCGGTGGTTAATGGTATATTCTGCAAATTCCACCTGAATCCCCCGGGCTCCCCACCCCTCCTTTGCCGCTTTCTCTGCGTAAGCTTTCAGACTGTAGACAGCCGGATTGGAATGGATATATTTTGCATTGATCGCTGCCAGCAGACATTTCACCTGCGCCACCCGCCTCTTTTTTCATTCTCCTTTTCAATTATAATAAGTCCCTTTTTTTTGTCAACACCTATGAAAAAGAATCCTGCTCCGGCAGGATTCTCCGCCTGCGGCGTCTTGCGTCGGCAAGGTCATTCCTCTCCGCCGCAGTGCGATCCCCCGGAGGGCTTTTGTCGTATGGGGAACGAAGTTTCCTATACGATGAAAAAAGCGGTTGCAAAATATAAAATATTCTGATAGTTATATATACTCGAAGCCCTGCCGGTCGTTGTTTTTGTCCGATAGGCAGATTTTGCAGGTTTTGTGAGTCTAGCGGCGTCAGCCCCGCTGACCGGCTTCTGTGGAAGCGGCGGCTGACGGTAAAAGGCGACGAAACAAAACCCAAAAATCAACGTGGACAAAAACAACGACCGGCAGGGCTCCGGGCCAACATAACTATCAGGATATTTTATACTTTACAACAGTAGCTCCTTTTTAACCCTCGATAGCAATATATCCCTTTTTCTCTTCAATCTGCGGTTCTTTCTTTGCCACAGACAATTTCAAAATGCCATCTTCAAATTTCGCGCGGATGTCCTCTTCTTTAACGGAATCCCCCACGAAAAACCGTCTGGAACAGCTGCCACAGTAACGTTCACGGCGGATATATGTTCCGTTTTCGTCCTTTTCGTCTTTATTCTCATTCCGAACTGCGCTGACTGTCAGATATCCATTTTCCAGGGAAGCATTGACATCTTCTTTCTTGAAACCAGGCAGGTCAATGGCTACTTCATAGCTTCCTTCTGTTTCTTTTACATCCGTTTTCATCAGAGTCTTCTCATTGCCTGAATAAGCAGGGTTCCTCCGGCTGAAAAAATCTTTCTCCCAGGGAAAATTCATCATTTCATCAAACAGGTTTTCTCCAAAAATGCTAGGTAACAACATAGCTCATTCCTCCATTCGTTTTATAGGCTTTTTTATTATAAGCGTTTCTTATATTTTTAAACTCCGGGGACAATTTCTTTTTGTTCCCTTTGTTATATGTGTACTATAACACTCATTGTTAGCACTGTCAAGTGGTGAGTGCTAAAATTGTGTGAAAATTTTGTGTCCTGATTTCCTATACGCAAAAAAGGACCATTGCAAAATCTAAGATCGTCTGATATTTTGCAACCAATCCTTTTCTGTCTCTTAAGTTTCTATTTTCTTTTACTTCCGAAGATAACTCCCCAGCTCTTCCCGGACAATTTCCCGGACTTCTCCGGCAATCCGTTTTGCTTTTCTCTTATCCAGTTTTATATTGTCCGCAACTGCCAATAAATCTTCCAAACCGGGGTCGCGGCCATTTCCATTGATAGTGGTTGCATGCTCACCGCCGATGGAACTGCTGTAAGTCAAATCATAGGCCGGCGACAGGCACCATTTGCCCGCGTCACATAAATATGAAAAATTTTTAGAATGGTCGTCCCGATTATGGGAATATACATTAAAAGCCATACGGCGATAAAGCTTTTCAATTTCCCCGTAATCTTCTGTCAGCTTCATGGTCAGTCTCATTAAAATCATGTAATCCAGGTTTGGGATCCGGTGGGAAGTCTCCAGCAGCCCGCCCGCCGACACCATGTGGACTCTTCTGTCTCCCTCCCTGTCAAAACGTTTCACTGCAAAATAACCGGAATTTATTTTTGATGGAATCAACCTTGTTTCCGGCATATCAATACCACACTTTTTTGCACATAAAGAATACCGGTATTCCTGTTCACCGATGTCCGGGCCATCCATGGAAGATGGAAACTTTACAATCCACTGTTCCCCATCCATTTCACAAAAAACTTTTGGCCGAGCTCCTCCGGAAGAAGCCCCCATCCGAAAAACCGTATCCAGATGTTCTACTTGCTGCGACTCAAGTATTTTCTTACATTCCAAAGCAATTTGATCCAGAGACAGCTGGGCGCCTTCCGTCTCCAGATGTTCTTCCGGCTGATATGCTAAGGCTCCCATTCCCATTTCCCCGACAATAGCCAGGCGGGTCAGGGCATTGACCGACTCTGGCCTGATATGTTCCTTTGCCAGCTGGCGATCCACCAGAAGCCTTCCCCATCCGTCTGGAAGGCTATCCGCAAACACCCCAAAAAGTCCCTCAAACGTTGCATACTCTTTTGGTATAAACACCTTCTTTTCCAAAGGCAGGGAAAGAGGGCTGATGGAAAATCCATCGGCAAGCCATTCTCCATCATACTCAAAGGCCGCCAGGTGGTCTGGTGTCTCTGCCAGCGTTCCCACCTTTCTGTTTCCCATCAGCACATTTAATTTCCTATACCTGTCCATCAATTACCTCCTGAATGGATGAATATCCCTTTCTGGCAAACAGATGATCGAAGTCATCCTCACAGCCCAGTGCAAAGGCAATTTTTATGAGAGAGGATAATGATATTTCTCCTGTCCGCTCGAAACGCTTCAGCGTCCCCAGACTCACATCGGAGTGTTGGCTGAGTTTTACTTGTGACAATCCCCTCTCCTTTCTCCTCTCTCTCATCCGCTTTGCAATGTCCATATTCATTTCACCTGGAGATCTCAAAAAATAAAAATTGTTCATAGATAATATTTTAACTGTTTTGTCCGTTTTTATCAAGATATATCTCATATATTATCTATTTTTTATCATCAATGCCACTTAATACTTTCTTTACATCCGAATCCGAAATGTTTTCGGCGCCAGCCGGTATACCAGGATACTGGCTATGATACAGTAAAGTATGCAAAACACAATGGTCATGATCCCAAACATAAGCGTTGGAAGCTTAACCTGAAGCAGCAGATAACTCACAATATAGGTGACAATAAGAATCAGCTGATAAGTTCCGCTTTTGATCTCTGTCCCTGCATTATAAGGCTGAAGCAGATAGTAGAGCATGAGGTAATGCACGGAGAAAAAAATACTCATACAAAGGATCGACACAACCAGAATCAGGTAATTTGCCGGATTATCCGTCCCCCCGGAAGCGTAAAGCAAAATGGCAAGACCCACCCCTGTCACGGCAGCCGGCAAGAGATTTACCTTGATAATCTCCCTGAGGCGGATTTGAAATAACTTCAATATAAATTGAGGCTGTTTATAAAACGAGTAAGTAAGCAGGCTGTGGTCGCAGTTGATAAACAGTGCGCTTGTAAAGTTGGTTCCCCGGTTCAAAAAATACATGATAAGCACAAAATAGGGCAGCGACGTCATCAAAAGCCCATTGACAGTCTCCTTAAATTCCGGCACAATGCGAAATGCCATAAGGCCCCCTGCAGTCAGGGCACATATCACAGCCGTAATCTTTTTGGCCGGCCTCCAGAGGATTTTCCGATGCCTCTTGATAAATAATTCATTCAGATACTCAAATCCCCGGCGGCTGCTTGTGATGTTTTTATCTCCACTGATACTTTTATAACTTTGCTCCTGTTGAACCTTTACGGCGGCTTTATTATCCAGCTGTACCGATAAAGAAGGAGCGCCGGAAAACAGTTCCTTGTACATGACGCGGTAACTTTGAAACGTCAGAAATTTGTACAGAAACAAAAACCCTGACCCAGCCCCCAAAAGCATTAGTATCGTGGACACTGAGGCCGGAATCAGAAAACCGGCAGCCGGAAGCCCATACGCCGCTGCCAAAAACACAGCAACAATCCCCCATGAATATTTGCTCAGTTTATTTTCATCTCTCACCGTTCCCTTTTTTTCATAATCCCATAGCGCATAGGCAGACACTGACATTTTCACCCCAGCCACAAAAAATGGGATTAACAGACACTGCCACAGGGAGCACCCCCTGGGAAAAGCAAACAGGAAACTGCAAAGCCCAAATCCGGCAATCACCTTTAAAAGGGCATAGAAATAATTGACCAGCGTATAGCTTTTGGCGTCCATTCCCAGAAGAATCATTGCATAATATTTGTCCTTTGTGGGATTGAACATGTAAGTATTCAAAAGCGCGCCCCCGGCAGAAAGAAACAAAAGTAAATGCAGAAATAACCGGGAATCCGTTTCAGGCGGCAGGTCGTACAGGCGCATTACACCATTAATCATGAGGAGGAAGTACAGTAATTTCCCCAAAAATACCGTTACCACCTCCCAGATCACCGAGAGCACATTGGCAAAAATTTTAAACCCACGAACCTGGTAAACTCCGGCAGGAACGATCTTCTTAATCACAGGTATCTGCCTGATGGCATACAAAATGCCGTTGACACGGTATGTATTTTTTAGTGCAAATGATAATCGCAGCGTCTTAATCATGTTCTTCCTCCCGAAGAGCCGCTATGATTCTCTCTTTAAATTCCCTGACATCCAGATCGGATTTATCCACTGTCTCCAGTTCCCCGTGGTTAAGCAACACAATCTCATCACAAAGGTCAAGGGCCAAATCCATAATATGCGTGGAAAATATAGTAATACGCCCTGTTTTTAGCGACCGCAGAAGCTGTTTCATTTCCTCTGCAACCACCACATCGAGAGATGTCAACGGCTCATCTAAAAGAAGAAGGTTTGGCTTTGCGATAATATTAATCAACATCTGCATCTTGTTTTTCATTCCGTGGGAATAATCCTTAAGCAGTTTGTCCCTGTCTTCCCGGTCAATACTCATATAATCAAAATATTCGTCCAGGGATTTCGGGTTTTTGATTGTCCCTTCATGGATATCCATAAAAAATCTCAAGAATTCCCTTCCCGTCATAAACTCAGGAACCGTCGGTGTGGAAAGGACATATCCGATATCCTCCGGTCTGGCGCCCCGGATACCCTCCTCCGTTTTAAAATAAAACTTTCCGGCATCGTTCCTGATATCCCCGTTCAGGCAATTAAATAATGTGGTTTTTCCTGCTCCATTCCTGCCCAAAAGGCCATATATTTTTCCTGAGCCAAATGTAAAATCAATATCCCGAAGGACCTGCTTCCCATCATAGCTCTTCGATAAATGTTCAATCACAAATTCCACTGGATTTGCCTCCCATCCTCTATCTCTTTACAGACGGCCTGGCGGTACTTCCCGGCGCCGGTCCGCCTTTGGGAACCAGCTTTACCTCGATTCCCTCCAGACGTTTGGAAAGGCCTGATGTACCTGCCATTTCCCCATTTTTAGCCCAGCCCAGCCAGCCATATGTCTGGGCATGCACCCGGTAATAAATATCGTACTTCCGCTCAGCTTCTCCTGTGAGGCAAATCCGTATCGCCTCCAGACGCTTCGCCTGGCCGACGGTGCCGCTGGTGGCTCCATTGGAAACCCATGGCTGCCATCCGTGGCTTTGTACATGGGTCTGGTATTTAATTCCTCCGGGAATATCCCATCTGAGCCGCATCTCAATCCCTTCCAGACGCTTCGATTTCCCTTGCGTTCCGCTCATGCCGCCGTCCCTGGCCCAATTCTGCCAGCCATAGCTTTGCACATGGGTTCGGTAATTAACCTTCCCTGAATAAGGGCTCACAAACGCCCGCGACGTAGAGACCCCTGGGTTCTTCCCTTTGGGGACAATGGCAATATTAATTCCCTCCAGGCGTTTGCCATAGCCTTCTGTCCCGGCTTCCTCCCCGTTTTTGGCCCAACCCAGCCAGCCATAGCTCTGGGCGTGTACCCGGTAATAAATATCATACTTATCTTTATCTGCTCCCGTCAGTTCAATGCAGATCGCTTCCAGACGTTTCGATTTCCCTTCCGTTCCGCTCGTCTGGCCTCCGTACACCCAGTTCTGCCAGCCATAGCTTTGTACATGGGTCCGGTAACGAATTCCCAGATTTTTGTTCCCCTCCACGTTGATGCGGATTCCCTCCAGGCGCTTTGCCTGACCGGAAGTCCCTGCCATCCTCCCGTTGCTCACCGACTTTTGCCAGCCGTAGCTCTGTACATGGCAGCAGTAAGAAGCCGTGATTCCCGGCGCCAGGTTTTTTAACGTTGGATTATTGAGGCTGTCATTGTCCGTCCCGGCCTTTTTCCTGTACCAGTCCCGGATAAAATTCCCGGCCGTAGTCAGTTCCCTTGTGCTCCACCCGCTTGTCTTTCCGCTGTTATTTCTGATCAGGGAAGAACTTCTGTAATCATTACTCAGGCTCCACACACAGTAACTGACCTTGTACCGGTCACACCGGTTCAACCATTCCGTAGCCTTTCCGGTATCCACATTGCCGTCGCCGCTCGCTTCAGAAAGGCCGAATTCCGACACAAATACCGGCAGTCCCCTGTTGATGGCCGTACCGATCTTCTCCGTAAGCCACTGGTTATGGGCAGGCTCCGACGCGTAAAAATGGAACGAATACATAATGTTGCTGTAACCTTTGATCGGGTCGTCGGCAGGCTCATATAAGTGCCCCTGGCTTCCCAGCTGGGAATACATGGGGGTTCCCACGATAATCACTGCGTTTTTATCCTGTGCCCGGATTGCAGCGATCACTTCCACCGCATAGCTTTTAATGTCCGGCCAGCTACAGCCATTGGGTTCATTGCAGATTTCATAAATCACATTGCTATGGCCTTTATACCTGGCGGCCATTTCTGAAAAGAAACGGATCGCCTGGGCCTTATAGGTCTGCGGGTTTCCGTCATGGAGGATGTGCCAGTCGATAATCACGTACATCCCCAGCTCCGTGGCGTAGTCCACCCCTTTTGTCACCTGATCTTTCATGGTTGCCTGGTTCCCGGTGCAATAACCGTTTTCTGAAGTATACATGGCAAGCCGGATACAGTTTGCTTTCCAGTCATCCCGCAGAGTCCTGTAGGCTTCTTTATTGTTATACTGGGAAAACCACTGGAGCCCATGGGTGCTGACCCCCCGTATCTGAAAAGGCTGACCGTACCGGTCCACAAGCTGCGTCCCGCTTACGGACAACTTTCCATGGCTGGAAACAGGAGTCGCCTCTGCTGCCTCTGCCCGTTCTATTCCTTCCGGCGAAGCCTCCAGCCCGGCCACCATGCCAAGGCCCATTGCCAAAAGCAATAACCATACCACAAAACTACGATTCCTTTTTTTCATACCTCATCCCCACCTTTATAAATGATGCTTTTCTATAATATTTTTATTATAGCAATTATTTTTCGGAACCGCTATTCTTTTTTATCCATTGTACACCATTCCCCCCCTGTGCTATAATGACGGTATGGGAAACCAGGGAGCCAGGCGGCTTACCCTCCTTTTCGGAGGGCTGTCAACCCCTCCAGACCGAAACAGAAGGAGGGATGTCGATGATTACATACCAGGATTTTTTCTTGTTCTGTACCTTCATTGTCACCCTAATCAGCCTGATCTTACAGGCCTTAAGGGAAAAGAAATAGCCGCCAACTACTGCCAATAGCTGACGGCTGATACAAAGTGTTAGTTTAAACTGCTTGAGGGTAGGCCGCTTCTCTGGCTTTCCCTTTTATTTATCATAACACACCATTATTTTCATTTCAATCTTTTTATCTGCAGAAATCTCAGATTAAACCCATCCTGTTTTCCGGATGCTCTCACTAATCACAAAAGCCCCGGCTTTTAAGTACAATATTTTACTGTGAGAATCGCAATCCCCAGCACCACAAGAACCACCCCCGTCGCCCTGTTTAAAGTGGCGGCGCTGGCTTTATTGGCAAATTTCGCGGCAATCCTGGCCCAAAGCAGAGTAGAACCAACACAAAAAAGCAGACACCAAAAGTCCGGCATGCCGCCGATGGCAAAATGGCTGGCTGCCCCTGTAAAAGCAGTAAATGCCATGATAAACACACTGGTCCCAACTGCTGTTTTCAGCTCATATCCCAGTACACCGGTCAGTAAAAGTAACATCATCATTCCGCCGCCGGCCCCGATAAAGCCGCAGATAAATCCGACGATGGAACCACTGATTGCCGACTGAATAATCCGTTTTTTCCCGCTGACTTTATTCATGGCTTCTTTTGTGGTCATAACCGGTTTTACAATAAATTTAATTCCCAGAAGCAGTGTCATAAATACAGAGAAACTTCCCATCGTCGTATTTGGCACCAAACTCGCCACAAAGCTTCCAACCAGGGTAAATGCCAATACGGCCGCCATCATAACCAGCCCGTTACGTATATCCAGGTTTTTGTTTTTTCCATACGTATAGGCGCTGACAGCGCTGGCCAAAACGTCGCTTGCCAGCGCGATTCCTACGGCTTCATAAGCCGGAACCCCCAAAAAAGTGATTAGCATTGGGCTAATCACCGCCGCAGCACTCATACCCGCAAACCCTGTGCCAAGCCCCGCCCCGATTCCTGCCACAAAACAAATAAAAAATCGAAACATTATTCCATATCCTCCTTCAGGTAAGTATTCAAATTCTCCAGAATCCGCTCATTGTACTTCCTCATTATTCCAATCTCCTCTCTGGAAAACCCTTTCAGCATAATCTGAAGAAACTTCTCCTGTGCTCCCTGCCCGTCGCGGATGATTTCCTCAGCCTTTTTGCAGACTTTCAGATGGGCTGTTTTTCTGTTTCTGTTTTCGTATTCTTTCCTTATATATCCATGTCCTTCCAGTTCCTTAACGGAAACAGATACCTGCGACTTTGACAGATATCTGATTTCAACCATGTCTGCCGCTGTATCAAACCGCGGGTTATTGGCCAGAAAAAGAAGGATATCCAACTCCATCCTGGTGATCTGATGTTTTATACAGACTGTCCCCACACATTTTGAATAAAGTGACTTAACCGCGTTTTGATGTTCCCATGGATTGATCGGAAGCATAATTCCTCCTTGTTTTGTTCTTTTTAGAACTATTTTACTGTAAAAAAATTTTTTGTCAACACAAATCTGCCTTGCCCTTTATTTTTATAATAATTTATACCGTTGCCCGGTTTGAATCGCAAATGCTTATATTGAATATTTATCTCTGCTTTACAAGCATATTAAAGTGTGTTATATTTCATTTAACACAGGAGGTTTTATGGAACTGCGAATATTACAATATTTTCTGGCTGTCACCAGAGAACAGAGTATCCTGGGCGCTGCCGAATCCTTACATCTGTCACAGCCGACGCTATCCAGGCAGCTTCGTAATATGGAAGAAGAACTGGGTAAACAGCTTTTTATCCGAAGCAACCGGAAAATTACATTGACTGAAGAAGGGATGATTCTCCGAAAACGGGCCGAAGAGATTTTAGAAATGGTACGGAAAACTGAACAGGAAATTTCCCTGTCCGCTGAATTTGTTGCCGGTGATGTGACTGTGGGTGCAGGTGAAACCGATAACCTCCGTTTTCTCGCCAGGGTTGTAAAATCATTGCAGAAGGAATATCCCATGATCCACTACCATGTAGTCAGTGGAGACCGCTCTGCTGTCACAGAAGAACTGGACAGCGGCCTCATTGACTTTGGCATTATCTACGACGACCTGGATACTTCCAAATATGATTATATCAAACTTCCTTTTTCCGACAGTTTTGGCGTCCTGATGCGGACAGATTCCTCCCTGGCGGAAAAGGAAGTTATTTCTCAGGAGGATTTGTGGGATAAGCCGTTGATTGTATCCAGGCAGAGCCTTCGTGGGAAATTTATAACCAAAATTCTTGGAAGAGATGAAAGCAGGCTGAATGTGATCGCCTCCTACAACCTGCTTTACAATGCTTCTCTCATGGTTTCGGAAGGCCTGGGCTACGCCGTCTGTTTTGATAAAATCATCAATACCAGAGGAACAAACCTTTGCTTCCGCCCTCTTTCGCCTGTATATGAATCAAATGTTTACATTACCTGGAAAAAATATCAGATGCTTACCAAACCTGCCCAAAAGTTTTTATCCAAAGTGCAGGAGTTATACGGGTGAGCCACTTGCCGCAAATATCTGATATTTTCAAATCATATAATACCATTCTTCGCTCTGTTTAAGTTCCTGAACCTGCAAAGTTTCTTTTGGATTCTGCCTGAATTTTAATTCCGGGTTTTTTATGTTGACCTTTGTGTCATCCGGAATGGATGATGTAATGAAAACATTACTGCCGATGACTGAATTTTTTCCAATCACAGTCTCCCCGCCCAAAATGGAAGCTCCCGCATAGATGGTGACATTGTCCCTGATGGTAGGATGTCTCTTCATGCCTCGCATTTTTTGCCCGTCTCTGGTGGACAAGGCTCCTATGGTGACGCCCTGGTAGATTTTCACATGATCGCCGATCACGGATGTTTCGCCAACCACAATTCCGGTTCCATGATCAATAAAGAAATAAGTTCCAATGGCGGCTCCGGGATGAATATCAATTCCGGTGAGATTGTGGGCGTATTCTGTCATAATCCGTGGAATCAAAGGCACCTCCAAAAGAAATAATTCGTGAGCCAGGCGGTATACTGTGATGGCATATAATCCCGGATACGACATAATGATCTCTTCCTTGCATTTTGCCGCGGGATCTCCCCAGAAGGCCGCCTGCACATCTGTTTCCAATACTTCCCGCACGGAAGGAATACGGCTGAAAAATGCTGTGGATATCCGCTGAGACCTTTCTTCTGCCTCCCGTTCTCCAAAACCTTCCGATGAAAACTGCAGCGCCAGCCCAATCTGCTTATTCAGGTGATATATGGTGTCTTCTACTTTTACCGACAGTTTATGGTCAATACTGTAAATTTTATAAGTTTTATCGAAATAATACCCCGGATATACAATCTGCAAAAGTCCGTTTATGACCTTTATGATCTCCTGCTTATCCGGCTGTCTGAAAATATCAATTTTATCTATGGCCCTTTCTTTTTGGTAGTCCCTCAGAATATCCTCTACAATGTTCTGGATTTTCGCTTCGATTATTTTTCCCATTGAAATCTCCTGTCATGATTCTGTAAATAGTGGCGTGGAATAGTATCTGTCTCCGTGATCCGGCAATAAAGCGACGATCATTTTCCCTTTGTTTTCCGGCCTTTTGGCCAACTCAATGGCTCCATGAAGCGCTGCCCCGGAAGAAATCCCCACCAGGATTCCTTCCTTTTTAGCAAGGAGTTTCGCCGCTTCAAAGGCCGCCTGGTCTTCTGCCCGGAATATTTCATCGTATACGGATGTATTTAAAACCTCGGGAATAAATCCTGCCCCGATTCCCTGAAGCTTGTGGGTTCCTGCCTTTCCCCCGGAAAGAACCGGAGACGCCGCCGGTTCCAGTGCCACCACCTGGATACCTGGATTCTGTCCCTTCAGGTATTCTCCTGTTCCGGTAAGGGTTCCGCCTGTACCCACACCAGCGATAAAAATATCTACTTTCCCTTCCGTATCCCTCCAGATCTCCGGCCCTGTGGTGGCCCTGTGAATGGCGGAATTAGCCGGATTTACAAACTGTCCCGGAATAAAGCTGCCCGGGATTTCTTTCACCAACTCCTCCGCTTTTGTGATGGCTCCCTCCATCCCTCTTGCCCCCTCTGTCAGCACCACCTCTGCTCCATATGCTTTCAGAATATTTCTGCGCTCAATACTCATTGTTTCCGGCATCGTCAGAATAAGCCGGTATCCTTTTGCAGCCGCTATGGAAGCCAGGCCGATTCCGGTATTTCCTGATGTGGGTTCGATGAGCACAGCGCCTTCCTTCAAAATACCTTTTTCCTCCGCATCCTCGATCATCGCTTTTGCTACTCTGTCCTTTACGCTTCCACCTGGATTAAAATATTCCAGTTTCACCAAAATAGTCGCTTCCAGATTCAGCTCTCTTTCAATATTTACTACCTCAACTAACGGCGTATTCCCAATCAGTCCCAGTGTCCCTTTATAATAATTTGCCATTTTCTCTTTCTCCTTTCTGACCCGTGTGTATGAAATGGAATCCTGCATGGCAGTTTCCTATACGATAAAAAAACCGGGGCTGGATATTCAGCTCCCGGACATACCGCTCATTGTACCGACAAAATATTTAAACACAACAACACCTGTTGCAACATCCTGCCGTACAGCATATCCGGTTCAGCAACATCTGACAACAACATGTGTTTTTGCAACAGTTCTTCTTCATGTCTTTTCTCCTTTTCTTCATCTTAAATGAATCGTATCATTCTTTTCCTAGTATGTCAATAGGATTTAGCGGGGCTGTTGCAAAATAAAAAATATCCTGATATTTATATATGCCCGGCCCCCTTCCTGTCTTCGTTTTCGTCCACGTTGATTTTTGGGTTTTGTTTCGCCGCCTATTGCCGCCAGCCGCGCTTCCATAGAAGCCCGTCAGCGGGACTGGCGCCGCTAACCTCACAAAACCTGCAAAATCTGCCTATCGGCCAAACACGAAGACAGGAAGGGGGCCGGGCACATACAAATTCTGATATTTTGCGACAGCCCCTTCTATTATTTGTTCAGGCAGTGTTTCAGTTCTTCCACATACATCCCTCCAATGCGGCTGAGTATGCTGTTTTTCCTTGTCACATATCCGATCTCCATGATAGTGTTTCTGTTTTTTTCATCATCCGCAAAAGGTACTGCAAGGTAATCGCTCCCATTCAGCTCTTCACAGATAATCCCAGAGCAGAGGGTATATCCGTTCAACCCCACCATCAGATTAAGCATGGTGGCCCTGTCATTTGCCCTGATTATCTGCGGATATTCATTGGTGGACAAAATCTCCTCCGCGAGATAAAACGAGCTGTTGTCCCCCTGCTCGAAAGCCAGGCACGGATAACTTTTAAGCTGCCCAAAGGAGATGGCACTCTCCCCCGCCAGCGGATGCCCTTTCCAGATATACACATATGCCTGGCAGTCGATCAGATGATAAAATTCCAAACCGGCAGATCTCAGAATCTTCCCCATGGACTTCCTGTTGAAATCACACAGATAAAGGACTCCGATCTCACTCCTCATGGTGCTGACGTCACTGACCACCTCCGCGGTCTTAGTCTCCCTAATGGCAAACTCATAGCGGGACATGTCAAATTGCTTTGCAAGTTCCACAAATGCCTTGACCGCAAAGGAATAATGCTGGGTAGAAACTCCAAATTTCTTCTTGTAAGCTCCTCCCTTTCCATACTTTTCCAAAACAATTTCATACTGGCCGTAAATCTGTTTCGCATAAAGGAGGAATTCCATGCCGTCATTGGTCAGTGTAACCCCTCTTCCACTCCGGTAAAATAAAGTAATTCCCAGCTCCTTTTCCAGTTCCTTGACAGCGCTGGTAAGAGACGGCTGCGATACATACAAAAGTTCCGCTGCCTTATTCAAAGATTTTGTTTCCGCTATGGTGATCAGATAATGCAGCTGTGTCAATGTCATACTATGATGTCCCCTCTCTTTATTTTACCGTTCCAAGTTCCCTTTATTTTACTGCTTCAAATGCCGTATCCAGCGCCGCAATCAAATCCTCCGCTTTTTCAATGCCGATGGAAAGGCGGATTGTATTGGGTTTGATTCCCTGATCTTTAAGTTCCTCCTCCGTACACTGGCTGTGTGTGGTGGTGGCAGGATGGATGACCAGCGACTTTACATCCGCCACGTTTGCCAGCAAAGAGAAAATGGCCAAGTGGTCGATGAATGTCTGAGCGGTTTTCGCATCCCCTTTTATTTCAAACGTAAAGATTGAACCTCCGCCCTGAGGCAGGTATTTTTTGTATAATTCATGGCTGGGCTCGCTCTCCAGAGACGGATGATGCACCGCCTCCACCTGGGGATGCCCTGCCAGATATTCCACGATTTTTAGCGCATTGCTCACATGGCGTTCCACACGCAGCGACAACGTTTCCAGCCCCTGAAGAAAAAGAAACGCGTGGAAAGGAGACAAAGTCGCTCCATTATCACGCAGGAGGACCGCACGGATGTAAGTCACGAAAGCCGCTGGCCCTCCCGCCTCACTGAAGGATACGCCATGATAACTGGGATTGGGTTCGGAAATCCAGGGATACTTTCCGGCTGCTTTCCAGTCAAAATTGCCGCTGTCCACAATCACGCCTCCGATGGCTGTCCCATGGCCGCCGATAAATTTTGTGGCAGAATGAACCACGATATCTGCGCCATATTCAATGGGTCGAACCAGATAAGGGGTCGCAAAAGTAGAATCCACCACCAGAGGAATTTGATGCTTATGCGCCACCTTTGCAATTTTCTCTAAATCCACCAGATTAGAATTAGGATTCCCCAAAGTCTCTACAAAAATCGCTTTCGTATTTTCTTTGATGGCGGCCTCGAAAGAACCCTCTTCCTCCGGATCCACAAAAGTTGCGGTAATGCCATTGGTCAGAGGCAGCGTATGTGTCAAGAGATTGTAAGTCCCTCCATAAATCGTTTTGGACGCCACGATATGTTCCCCTGATTTCGCCAGGGCCTGAAATACGTAAGAGATTGCCGCCGCCCCGGACGCCACGGCCAGTGCGGCACATCCTCCCTCCAGCGACGCAATCCTCTGTTCAAAAATATCCTCCGTGGGATTTGTTAACCTCCCATAAATATTTCCTGCATCCCGAAGCCCAAAACGGTCGGCCGCATGTTCGGAATTGTGAAATACATATGATGTGGTCGCATAAATGGGAACCGCCCGTGCATCCGTAGCCGGATCCGGCTGTTCCTGTCCGATATGTAACTGCCGCGTTTCAAAAGCCCAGTTTCTGGAATCTCTGATATCTGTCATCTTTATTTCCTCCCATTTGTTTTCTTTTCTGTAGGCATCTTAGCACAGAAGGGATTTCCCGTCCAATATGCAAAAAAAATATCCGGCTATAAGTTTATCCTATAACTGGATATCTTTTTTCTCCATCTCTGTTTGGATTCACAGCACTATATCTGTCTGAATCTTCACTTCTCACTCCCCACAATGAAAATTCAATTTTTCAAAGGAATACATCATAGTATTTCACTATTGGTTCTTCAGTTGTATTATAGGCCGTCTGGATGTATAGTTTCCCCGCGAAAATGTGTGCCGTCCCATCCTCTGATCCTGATGCTGTTTTAAGTGAATACCTCGATGTTTTCAGTCACCATCAATACCCCCAATCTCTGTATAGATCATTCCTCTCTTGCCTCGCTCCGAGTGCATAAGCGATACCGCCGCTGCTACGGTTTCCTTTACGTTGATGTTCTCCGGAACTTTCTCTAATATTCCGTCTCTGAAAGATACCTTCCGTATCAGGGTGATATGCGGTGAGAACTTCTTCCTGTCAAAGGGGATGCCATTCTCCGATAAAACCCTCCGCAGCCTTCTTACATAACTTTCCAATTCCGGAGTATGCTCTATTCTTGCAAAATACATATCCCGGAAATGTTGCAGACATTCAAATCTCAACGGAATCGGCTTAAAAGGTACGGTTTCCATCACCTCTAGGACATCATACGGATTTCCATACTCTCCGATAAAGGCAAGGGTAAGGTGCAGATTCTCCGGCCTTGTGAAATTCCCCTCCGCCCCGCAGTCCTTAAGTTCCGCCTGTAGTTTAACCAAGTCATTTATGACTTGCGCATTAAATTTTATCGCTATAAACAGTCTCATATCCATTTAACCTCACATCTTTACAAACAGTAAGTGATCGTAACGTAAGTAACATAAGGGGATTATACCTCGGGTCTTTCCCTGGCAAGCCGTTTTGCCAGCGCACCATAGGTAATTGTCTCTCCATACGGAATTTCCCGCAGAATTTTCCAGACCTGCTGCCTGAATTCGGAACCAATCATATGGACAGGAGGCATAAAATCCGGTTCATGACCGGAAAAATAAATGTCCAGCCACTTTTTTACAACATCAAAAACAGGGACGTTTCTTTCCTCATGCTCCGGGTCAAGACTGTCCGCATAAAATTTTTCTCCATCAAACCAAAGCCCGATAAGGCCAGCCTCGTCAGCCGCAAGAAGTATCTCTCCCAATGGGGATTGATAAGTTGTTATATATTGCATAATATCCTTTCTCCTTCCAGTTCCTTTACTGACTATTCCATAGGTTCATGGTTGCATAGCTGCGCCAGGGACGCCATTTGTCAGACAATGCAAGAATTTCCTTTGGCGTAGAATCAGGAAATGTGTGCTTGATTCCAATATCTGTCTCCAAAAAGGCATCCGGCCAGCCAAGGGTTCTCATGGCAATGTATTTCGCCGTCCAATTCCCAATTCCTTTAATTTCCACCAGTTTTTTCATTTCATGTTCCGGGTCAGCGCTTCCGTCCAATACAAGCTCCCCGCTTTCCAACTTTTCCGCCAGTGCTAAAATACTTCTTGACCGGGAAGCAATCACTCCCAATATTCCCAGGTGTTCCTCTATATGATCCGACAAAGCGATCATATCTTCTGCTGTTGGGAATGTATGTGTCAGTCCCTCTATTCCTGTTTCGATTGGACTACCATAGGTCTTTGCTATCTTTTCCGCCAGTGTGCCAGCCGCTTTCACGGTGATCTGCTGTCCCAAAACGGCCCTCACCGCCATCTCAAAGGATTCAAAACATCCAGGCACACGGATTCCAGGAATACAACTACCCGGACGAATCTCATTCATTGTCTGCAAAGCCTTATACACTACATTCGGCTCGCAGTATAAATCAAACAGCCGCTTTACCCTTGCCAGTACCTGGGGCAATACCGGAAGAAGTGTATCACTGAGCGATACCACAAGGACGTTCTTTTTCGGATGATTCTTAACGCTGATAAAGC
>JAAWCJ010000051.1 GCA_022793195.1 Lachnospiraceae bacterium
AAGGAACTGGAGGAAGCCATTGAACTGGCCCAGACACACCTTGATAACCTCACCGGCTCCAAGGCAAAGAACCACCTGGCGGACACCCTGGAATCCATGTATTCCGTAAAGCAGAGCGACCTGCGCCAGGGGATTGCCATGTATTCCAAAATGGCACAGGGGGAGCTTGCAAAAATCCCGGGGCGGTTCCGCCAGGCGGCCCAGGACGGCGCACTTGGTATCACCGACTTCATCGGGGACGGCAACGACGAACTGGTTGAGGCCATCCAAAATTACCGGAAGCTGGCCGAAAAGGTGGGCGGCCTTGAGGGACAGGCCGCAAAACTGGAGGCCACCATAAGGAAGCTCCAGGTGGACAAGTTCAAACACATCGCGGAGGACTATGAGAAATTAACCGGTATCACAGAGGATTACCGGGAGAAGCTCCAGTCTGTGATGGACCTGGAGGAGAATTCAGGGGCCAAAGTTGGGGTTGGGTTCTACGACAGCCTGATTTCCCAGACCAGGGAACGCAAGAAACTGCTGGAGGAGGAATTCGATACCCTCAGCCAAAGGCTGCGGGAAGCGTTATCCGGCGGCAAGGTTAACCTGGGTTCCGACGAATGGCAGGAAATGAGGGGCATCATCGCCGATGTGGATTCGGAGATCCTCAAATGCAGCTCCGACATCGAGGAGTTCACCAATGCAAAGCTGGAATTAAAAGTACAGGAGTTTGAGGAAATCCAGGAGGCCTTAGACGGGGTAGAAAGCTCCCTCTCCGGTTACATCAGCCTCCTGGAACGCGACACGGTCACAGACGGCGCCACGGAACTTTCCTTTACGAAAGAGGCGCTGGCACAGATGGGGCTCCTGGGGCAGCAGTATGAACTGGCCTCCGAAAAGGTGGGTTTATTTGATAAACGCATGCAGGAGCTGAAGAAATCCTACCAGGAGGGGCTGCTGTCGGAGACGGAATACCGGCAGCAGCTGATGGGGCTGATTTCCGCCCAGAATGAACAGGCTGTGGCAATGAAGGATTCCAGGGACGCCATCCTCGATTTAATCAGGGGCGGCATCGACGAAGTATGCGATGCCATCGACAGGGAGACGGAGGCCTACCAGTCTTTAATCGATAAGAAGAGGGAGGCTTTAGAGCAGGACAAGGAGGAGGCGGATTTCCAGAAAGAGGCCGCAAAAAAGCAGGAGGCCGTCTTTGCGCTCCAGAGGCAGCTGGCGGCCCTTGGCAACGCGGACGACTCAGAGTCAAGTGCAAGGAGGAAGCAGCTGAAAAGCGGCCTTTTGGACGCCCAGACGGAACTGGACGAATGGTATGCGGAACATAACTATGAGCTTCAGATGGAGGCCCTGGACAAGGAGGCCGAAGCCTATGGGGAAGCCCAGGAAGGGAAAAAGGAGGCCCTCCAAAAGTCCCTGGAGGATGAGGAGGCAGCCATAGCCCACTACCTTCAGGAAGTGGTGGGCAACCACTCTTCCGTTTATACGGCTTTGCAGGAATTGGGCCTTTTGTATGGGATGAAGCTGGAGGAAAGCATCACGGAGCCCTGGCGTGTCGGCCAGGACGCCATGGGCCAGTACGCGGTTTCCCTGGGCTCCCAGAGTAGTATCTTCGTGACGCAGCTCCAGGGAATCGAAAACGGGATTTATGGGGTACAGGGCAAGGCCGACAACATGGCGTGGACCCTGATTAACGCCTTTGGGTTAAGCTCCGGCGGGCTTGTGGGCCAGGTCAACAATGTCTCAAACGCCCTCTCTGTGGATTACGGGTATGCCCAGAACCTTGGCAGCATGTTAAGTAGTGTGTTAACTTCCAGCTACAACACTTCCGGGATTGTATCTTCCCTGTATTCCATCCGCGATGCGGCCAATGAAGCGGCCGGGGCCATTGGCGGGATGCTTGGCGGCCAAAATCACCAGACCTGGGGTCATTATATGGCCGTATATACCGGGCCCGGAAACTACACCT
>JAAWCJ010000001.1 GCA_022793195.1 Lachnospiraceae bacterium
ACATTTTTTTTTTTCTTTATTATTCATTTTTTATCAAACTTTTTTTATTTTTTTAAATTTAGTCTCCCCAGTTCGTATTGATTATACGAACCTTATGAGATTGTTGAAAACAAGGAAAAGTTTCAGGAGCGTGTTCTAAGTCTGTAGAAAGGGGCAATGATGGAAAAACCTGTTTTGAGTCCCGATTTTACTATAGAAGATATTCATAAGTAAAGAGAATATAATTATGAAGTGACAAAGCATATGACAGACGAGGAACGAATGAATTACTACAATAAGAGAGGAAGAGAAGTTCAGAAAAAATTAGAGAAAATGAAAGCCTTGTAATCATTTCAGTACCACAGAATAAATGAGCGGTATACAGTGTCTCACAGACCGCCATATACCGCACAGGCGGCGATTAATAATAGAGAAGGGAAGTAATCTATACTTTGATTTCGCAGTAGATTACCAGCAGACACTGGTTTTTTGCAGAGCAAATGGTGGTGTATATAATTTAAATAAAGAATCCCGTCTTTTATAAGGCGGGATTCTCTGTCGGACAAAGGGCGGAAATGTGTTAGATACTAATAGATATTTTTGCATTTTACTTATTAAATAGGAAAATGTGTCGATATATATTTAAGGATATTATATGGAAAATAAGCAGCCTGGAAAATAGTAGTTATTTTTCACAAGCTTCCGTCAGGGGCAACAAAACATAAAAGGGGATCGGAGACATGATTAACTGCATACGGAATTTAAAAATCAGATTAAAACTTTATATCCTTATAGGAGTTGCGCTGATTGGCATGCTTATTATTGGCGGTATGTCATTCTCTCTTATGGGCCGGATGAACGACATGACGAACGACATTTCAACAAGCTGGCTTCCCAGCATTGATACGGCAAGGGACTTGAGCAATACCCTTTCTAATATTCGTCTTAATGAATTAGGCTATCTCACCGCAATTTCTGATGACGTAGAAGAATCCAGCCTTCAGTACCTGCAAAAGGAAAAAGAAAGCATGGATGCCCTTCTGACCACATATGAAGAATTGATTGACGAAGAAGAAAGCGGTTTCTATGATAATGCAATGAATCTGTGGATTCAGTACAAGGAAGCAGATGAAGAAATGACGGCCTTAGCCGGACAGGGCCGCACAGATGAGGCACGTGCTATCCTGGAAGGGGAATGTGTGGAACTTTACAATTCCTTAAACAACGCTTTTGAGGATATTATTACCTACAATACAGAAGGCAGTGACGCAGCGACGGAAGAAAGTCTTTTCCTTTACAGAACGGCTATTTGTGTCATGGCGGCAGTCATCGTTGTTATCATCCTCGTGGGAGTTTTCTTCTCATTTGTGATTATACGTCTCATCAGGACACCTATTTCCGAAATTGAGAATGCTGCCATCAAAATGGCAGAGGGAGATTTGGACGTGGAGATTACCTATACTTCTAAGGATGAACTGGGTGTTCTCGCCGCGCAGGTACGCAGATTGATTCATAAGCTTCAGGTTATTATTGATGATGAGAATAAATTCCTTGCTAAAATGGCGGCCGGGGATTTTACAGTGGATTCTATCTGTGAAAAGGAATACACAGGAGGATTCTATCCGTTGCTTGTTTCTTTCAGGGGTATTGCAGAGAAGCTCAATGATACAATGCTGCAAATCAGTCAGAGTTCTTCCCAAGTTGCAAGTGGATCGGAACAAGTATCCAATGGCGCCCAGGCTCTTTCCCAGGGAGCAACCCAGCAGGCAAGCTCCGTGCAGGAACTGGCTGCCTCTATTAATGAAATTTCCGATAAGGTGAATGAGAATGCGGATAACGCACGGCAGGCCAATGCAATGGCAGGAAGTGTCAGCAGGGAAATGAACGTCAGCAATGAAAAGATGCAGCAGATGATACAGGCAATGGGTGATATCAGTAATTGCTCCAGTGAAATCGGAAAAATCATTAAGACGATTGAAGACATTGCGTTCCAGACCAACATTCTTGCGCTTAATGCTGCCGTAGAAGCTGCCCGTGCAGGGACAGCAGGAAAAGGGTTTGCCGTAGTAGCTGATGAAGTCCGTAACCTGGCAAGTAAGAGTGCAGAGGCTTCTAATAACACCTCTGTTTTGATTGAAAATTCATTAAAGGCAGTAGAAAATGGAACCCAGATTGCCGGAGACACAGCTGAGTCTCTGCTCCAGGCAGTAAACGCAGTAAATGAAATGACAGGCATTATCGGACAGATTTCAGAGGCCAGCAGTAATCAGGCGGAGGCGATCTCCCAGATTACCATGGGAATTGACCAGATTTCCAGTGTTGTACAGACAAACTCGGCAACCGCGGAAGAAAGCGCAGCTGCAAGCGAAGAACTGTCCAGCCAGTCACAGCTTATGAAGAGCCTTGTGGGAAGGTTTACCCTAAAAAGCGATTTGTAACATACAATGTGCGGCTTTTCGTCGCAAAGCATTTGGGGTTAAGGCCAGGCCTGACAGTCAGTGATGACGGTATCTTCGGTAATCATCCCGCTTTTTACAATTTACAAAACAAAGAGACGCTGTAAATGCCATATTTATAGGTATTACAGCGTTTTTTACTGTCACACTTTTTAGCGTGAATTGACAAAATTCACTCTTGTCCGGTCGTACATGCTTTTGCCAATACTCTAAGATCCGGCAGAGGGTTAACAGAAAAAAGTATACAGATAAATGGGGGAATAGGTAGAAAAATATTTTACGGCATGGTAAAATCATAAAAGCAGGCAGATTATGCCACGGATATTTTACATAAGGAGGGGCAATACGATGGAAGGAATAGCAGTTGCGGGAACTTTGGTGGTTGACACCATCAAGATGATAGACGGATATCCGGAAAAGGGAATGTTGGCGGATATCAGCAAAGTCAGCCGCGGAATCGGAGGCTGTGCCGCCACCACAGCTTATGCAGTGAAGGTACTGGATCCGTCCATTCCGATCAAAAGCATCAGCCTGGTTGGCGATGATGACAATGGAGACTATATTGTCGGGCGGCTCGCCGGCTATGGGATTGATACGAAAGGGATCCGCAAAGCCGAAGGCGCGGTGACATCCTTTTCTGATGTGATGACAGTCGAAAGTACAGGGGAGAGAACCTTTTTCCATGACAGAGGCGCCTGCCGCCTGTTTTCGGCGGAACATGTGGATATGGAGGCGTTAGATGTACGGCTTATGTTGCTGGGATATGGAGGTCTTTTGGACAGCATGAATCAGCCCGACGGGGAATACGGAACAGCCATGGCCAGATTTCTTCATGATGTAAAGAAAAAAGGGGTTCAGACAGCCATGGATGTGGCCAGCACCAGGGATGAAGCGGAGTTACGGCGGCTGGTCATTCCTTCTTTAAAATATACGGATCATCTCATTGTCAATGAAATGGAAGGTGGTATGATTGCAGATATCCAGGCCAGGAAGCCGGATGGAAGCCTGGACAGGGAGGCCCTTCCAGCCATTTGCCACAAGCTTAGAGAGCTTGGCGTGACGGGATGGGTTGTGGTTCATGCGCCGGAAATAGGCTGTGCTATAGATGAGCAGGGAGAATATGTGGAAGTGCCGTCTTTAAATCTGCCGGAAGGCTACATTGTGGGAGCGGTAGGGGCCGGAGACTGTTTCTGTGCCGGAGTTTTGTATTCCATATATAAAGGGCTTCCTGTAAAAGAAGCCCTTCAGATAGGTGCGGCATCAGCAGCAGCCAATCTTTCCGCCGGAGATGCCATCAGCGGCCTGCGGCCCATATCGGGACTTAGGGAGCTGTATGAGAAATACGGCGTAAAGTAAATTAGCCTTTCAGGCACCGCTCACGCGCGGCGATTGCGCGGAGCGCAATCTTATTTAAAGTAATCTTTGACGATTTTTGTGAAGGCTGTGGCCAGTTTGCCATGGCCTTCTACTGTGAGATGGAGTCCGTCCCCACCAAGGTCCTGCTCTGTCAGAACGGTCTGTGTGTTAAAAAACAGGCAGTCCAGGTCTTTTGCAAGAGCTTCGTATCTGGCGGGCAGCTCCCTTGCTTTTCTGGCAGAGGAAGCGTCGAAGGCAGGATCTTCCTCAATGGGAACAATGGGGCCGGGAGCCACCAGAAGAATCGGAGGCATGGGGTATTTATCCGCGGGATAATAGAAACGGAGCTTCTTGATGAGATTTGTCATGCCATCAGTGATCTCCTTGGAAGAAACACTGTAGCGGACTTTTGTATCGTTGGTGCCCAACATAAGGATAATAAAATCCAGGGGCGCGTGAGTCAGGATGCAGGGAGCCACCGTATCCAGTCCATTCCGGTAAGGCTCCAGATATTCGGTGAAAGCGGTAGTACGCCCGTTTAGTCCCTCTTCGATGACATGGAACTCTGCGCCCAGGGCATCGGCCATACGTCTGGGCCACCGCTCTGTCTCCGTATAGCGGGTGCCTTTTAAGGGCATATAGCCCCAGGTGTTGGAATCTCCAAAACAGAGAATGTTAAACATAAAAATACCTCCTTTATGTGGCTTTTTCTTAAATATCCGAATTTGAACGGCCAAAGAAACGGCAGATGGAATCCATTTTTGCCGTCATACCTGCAAAAAGCATGTCCACCAGGGTCACAGCTGTCATTGCTTCCACCACCACCACGGCACGCGGTACAATGATGGGGTCGTGGCGCCCCCGGATGGAAACAGTGACGGGTTCTCCCGTACAGGTTACAGTCTGCTGTTCCTTTGCTATGGAAGGCGTTGGCTTGATGGCGGCCCGCAGAAAAATATCAGAGCCGTCGCTCATACCTCCCAGGATACCTCCTGCATGATTGGATGCTTTTTGCAAAGGGCCTCCTTTTTGTTTGGGCGGAAGGAAACTGTCGTTGTTTTCGGAGCCTGAGCTTCTGGCGCTGCAAAAACCATCACCGATCTCCACAGCCTTGACAGCGCCGATGGAAAACAGCGCTTTTGAGAGATTGGCATCCAGCTTTTCAAATACAGGTTCTCCAATGCCCACAGGCATATTTTTTACAATGCAGGCGATCACACCACCCATGGAATCTTTGTCTGCCATCTGCTTTTCGGCAGCAGCCTGGACTTTCTTTGCTGCTTCCAGGTCAGGCATATAAAAAGGATTTTTGGCACAGAGGGACAAATCTATGGAGCTGCAGCGGATACCGCCGATTTCTTCAGCGTAAGCAGATACTTCGATATCCAGGGCATGAAGGATTTTCATGGCAATGGCGCCGGCAGCCACTCGTCCGATGGTTTCCCGCCCGGAGGAACGTCCGCCGCCCCTGTAATCCCGGAAACCATATTTTGCGTCGAAACAGTAGTCGGCGTGGCCTGGCCTGTAATAAGAAGCAATTTCCGAATAATCCCTGGAACGCTGGTCTTTATTGAAAACAACCATGGAAATAGGAGTGCCGGTGGTACGCCCTTCAAAGACACCGGAAAGGATTTCCACCGTATCCTCTTCGGACCGTTTTGTGGTATATTTACTCTGGCCGGGTTTTCTTCTGTTTAAAAAGACCTGAATATCTTCCGGCCTCAGGGGAATTCCGGCGGGACATCCATCCACGACCACACCTAAAGCAGAACCGTGGGATTCTCCCCATGTAGTGAATGAAAACAATTTTCCGTATGTTGAGCCTGACATATGAACCTCCGTTAAAATATACAATCATTATAGCTTAGGAAAAAAGCGAGGGCAATGACTTCTTTTGTTTTGGGAAAAATAATTTGTGTTTTTCCTGAAAATTTTTTATAATGACAGGGAACGATACAGAAGAATGGAGAATAAAAATGCTAAGAAGTGTTATTTTTGACATGGATGGTGTGCTGGTCAACAGTGAACCTGTCCACTATCACGCTTATTTGATGGTTCTGGAACGGTGGGGTAAGACTTTTTCCTATGAAGAATATAAACAATATATCGGGACAGTCAACGCTGTGATTATAGACGGCCTAATTGGAAGATTTCATCTGCCCATTGACAGGGACGGATTTAATGGGCTGGTAAAAGAGTATAAAGAATATCTTTATAGGCGGGATGGGTATCCGGCGGTGGACGGCATACCGGAGCTTTTAAAATGTTTAAAGGATGCCGGATACTTGTTGGCGGTAGCTTCTTCATCCCCTTATGAAGCGATTATAAAGGCGACGAAAGCTCTGAAAATCCATTCCTATTTTGACATATTCGTAAGCGGGGAAAGTGTGGAACATTCAAAGCCGGCGCCGGATGTATTTTTGAAAGCGGCCAAAGCTCTTGGGACAGCGGCGGAAGACTGCCTGGTGGTGGAGGATTCCTGCCATGGAGTCCATGCGGCGAAAGCAGCAGGCATGGCAAGCATAGGATTTGTCAATCCTGATTCCGGGAACCAGGATTTGTCCTGTGCCACCAGGCTGACGGATTCTTTCCGTCAGGTGGATGCCGCTTTTGTAGAGGCAGTTTATGGAGAGTGGAAAAAAGGAAGGGCTTAAGCAGCTTCCTGAGCGGCGATCCTACAGGATCAGCCGCTCTTTGTCGTCTGGTACAAAGAGATTGCCGGAATAGAATTCCAGACCTTCTTTTGTGTAATTAGTCTTTCTGTTTTTTATGTCTTTATCCTCCGTATGCCATAAAACCAGATTTGGAATATGGAGGCTCTCCGCCAGTTCACAGGCTTCTTTCACCGTGCTGTGATGCTTTTCGTAAGGCTTGAACCGTTCCCTGTCCCCGTAAAGGCAGAAAGCCTCATGGAGGAGCCAGTCGCTCCCGGTGACATAGGCTTTACAGCCTGGGTTGTAGGGCTCGTCCCCGGCACAGGTCAGCTTTTTTCCATTCTTCAGGAATGTGGTAAAACCGAACTGTTTTGCTTTGGTGGACAGAATATCGAAAAAAGTCACGTCATAATCCAGGATTTTTTTGGTATCCCCGTCTTTTATCGGAATCAGAAGAATCCTGTCATCAATACAGTTACAGAATTTCTTCTGGATGGTCAGAGAGCATAAAGTCTTGATGGTGTCAACCAGGCCGTCATGGCAGTAAATATACAAATTTCCTTTATAAGTTCCTTTCAGTATGGAAGTGGAGATCATCCGTATCATCCATACCATACCGAGGATGTGGTCATTGTGTTCATGGGTAACAAAAATATGGTGAATCCGGGTCAGGGGGACATCCATATCCTCAAGGATTGTCAGGATACCATTGCCGCCTCCGGCATCCACGAGAAAATATTCTTCTCCGTCGCGGATGGCGAAACAAGTGTTGTAGCAGCGGGTGGCCTGGGCATTTCCGGTGCCAAGTACATACAGTTCTTCCATGGTTTGCTCCTCATTCTTTTGATAAAAGGATTATACTATGGAATGAAAGAGATGGCAAGGTGAAGGTGTGGCAGGATGTGAAAAACAAAGGGACTGACCGTCATGTTTCCGCCTCTTTATTCATAGGATAGAAGTAGCCAATTTTCAGGAGATTTTTATCAGTCATTTGGAGGGGTAGATGTGAGTGAACGAGGAACCGGCGTGTTGGAACAGTATGAGCTGGAGGTATTCAGAACCTGGCGTACCAGGGGGGCCTTTTTATGCGAAACTGACCAGGGACTTAAATTATTGAAAGAGTGGACCGGGTCAGATAAAAGAATTCAGCTTGAATACGAGGTGTTGTCGGCACTTGAGGAGCTCGGCCTTCAGGTGGACTGCTGTATATGCAATGCAGAGGGAAATCTGATTTCCGTCGACGAGGACCAGTCCAGGTATGTACTGCGGAACTGGTATGAGGGCCGGGAGTGTAGTACAAGAGAGACAGGGGAGATTTTGGCGGCGGCGAAACTTCTGGCAAAACTGCATCAGGATTTCAGACGGGTAGATACAGAGCACATTCAGGAAAGAAAACGGGAAGAGTATCTGCAGGAGAAACACAAAAAAGAGGAACAAAAAGAGAAACAGCAGGAAGAAAAAGAGGACAGCGCTGTGCAGGGCATGGTAGAGGCTGCCGCTGTTACGGAACATGAAAAAGATATGCCAGGGGATATTTCGGAATTTGTACCGGAAGCGTTTGCAAACACCCTTGACCGTCACAACCGGGAATTGAAAAGGACCAGATCTTTTGTAAAAGCCAGAAAACGGAAAACAGATTTTGAACTGGTGGTAATCGGCGGTTTTGAAAAGTTTTACCGTCAGGCAGAAGAAGCAGCAGAGATGGCGGCGTCTATTGAAGCACTACCGGAATGTTGGTGGTGTCATGGAGAATACAGCCACCATCATGTGCTCCTTGGAAATGAGGTCCATGCAGTGACAGACTTTTCGAGAATGCAAAAAGGCGTCCAGGTATCCGACCTTTACTATTTTATGAGGAAGATTTTGGAGAAACACAGATGGAATTTAAAGCTGGGACGGCAGCTGCTGGATACTTATACAGAAGCCCTGCCCTTAACAAGTGAGGAATGGAAATATCTCTATATTTTATTTTTGTATCCGGAAAAATACTGGAAACAGATGAATTACTATGTAAATTCCAATAAAGCGTGGATTCCGGCCAGAAATGTTGACAAACTGCGGGCGCTGGAAAGCCAGTTTGAAGCCAGGAAATTGTTTTTGGAAGAGCTTAAAAAAAAGGCGGTCTGAAAAACTTTTGTATTGATATACGCCGGGCGCCCCGCCTGCCTTCGCTTTCGTCCGGCAGGCAGATTTTGCAGGTTTTGTTGAGCCTAGCGGCGTCAGTCCCGCTGACCGGCTTTTATGGAAGCGGCGACTGGCGGCAAAAGGCGGCGAAACAAAACCAAAAAATCAACGTGGACGAAAGCGAAGGCAGGCGGGGTGCCCGGCGTGTATCGATACAAATATTTTTAATTTTTTAAGTCAGCACCAACAGGCGGTAAGGAACCTTCAGCCTTGACAGGAAGGCAGCCTCCCTCTTGTGGCTGGTAAAAAGGAAGACCTGACCGGGATAATACTCTGCCAGCCATTTTAGAGTATTGTTGAGGCGGGTATCGTCATAATAAGCGAAAGTATCATCCAGAAGAATTGGAAGTGTATGGCCGGGGAAAAGGATTTCCACAGCGCTTATGCGCAGGGCCAGATAAACCTGTTCAATGGTGCCGCGGCTTAAGGATTCCAGAGGAATGGTGCGCCCTCCGCTTCTCACAGTGACCCCCAGGTTTTCGTCAATATGGAATCGGTCATAAAGACCTCCTGTGACAGCGTCCATGATTTCGGAAACCCGGTTATTTAGAAGGGGGCTGAAAGCTTCGTGGATTTTGGAAGCAAGGGTGGTAATGGTTTTTTCCGCCATGGTGACAGCTTCTATCTTTTCTGTCAGAGATTTATTGTTTTCCATGGTTTGGAAAAGAGCCTGTTTTTCCTCTTCCAGAGCAGAGAGAACGCCGCAGGCCTGTTCAAATTCCCAGGCCTGTTTCTGCCAGTGCTCCATTTCAGTTCTGGCGGCACGGAGCTTTTCCTGGACAGCTACGGTGGCTTTTAAAGAAGCATCTGAAAGCTCTTGCTTTTTCTTAAGGGAATCCAGAAGAACGGCATATTCCATAAATTTTTTCTTCATTAATATACGGTTTTCTTCGGTGATGTCAGAGACTCCCAGATGGGTTTCATATTCATTTTTTAAAAACTGCTCCGTTTCCATGGCCATAGCTGCAGAATCCGAATCTTCTTTTTTGGAACGGGCAGACAATATGACCATAAAAAGCAGGGAAAAAAAGGCCCCGGCAAAAAACAAAATTAAAAAAGGAAGCTTTGGCAGGGGAAAAGGTGTATTGGTAAAAGGAAGTTCTTCATAGAATATACTTCCCAGGGCCAATGCCAAAAAAACAACAAAAGAAAACAGGAGGAGAAAGACATTCCGAAGCCGGAACGAATGGTTCCCATGCCGCGCATTATCACCGGAAGCCAGACGGTGGGCCGTATACGCATCCCGCAGCCGTTCCTGATAAAGATCAATATCTTTAACAGAAGCTAAGGTATGGTTTTCAACGGATTCCTGAAGGCTTTCAATGTCTTTATCCAGAAAACAGCGTTTTTTATCCTCTGTATCCAGGCTGTTTTCCAGTTGCTTAATTTCCGATGCCAGTGTATCGGGCTGTTTTCCGAGAGACTTCAACTTGTCTTCCGTTTCACAGATTTTTGCGAAAACCTCCTGATATTTGGCAGAGGCCTCCGGCTCAAGCTGCTGCTTCAGGCCCTTTTTCTTCTCCTGAAGAGAGGACAAGGCTTTTGTCACATCCAGCGTGGAAGTACCGGATAAGGTAATGCTGGAAAGATGGTTTTTCAGGCTTTCACTTAAAGAACCGTCGGTGGCCGCTTTCAGCTGTTCGATACTGATGGTATTTCGATAAGTTTCCTCCGTAATGTGGCCGAGAAGGGCGTCAAGTTCTTCCTGGCTGGAAGCAGCGGACTGGCCGCTTTCCGGCCTCCTGACAGAGAGGGAACGATTTTTTGTATCCAGGCACCGCTCAATCAGATAGTCCTCCTGACCGGCAGATATGGTTAAGGAACCGCCATAGGTAGCCTGCCCTTCCCAGGGATAATAGTGAGAGTAGGCATCATGGCCGGCGGCCCGCCCCCTGCCTCTCTCCATACCAAACAGCATACTTTTCAGGTAGGCATGGAGGGTGGATTTTCCGGAACCATTTTCTCCGTAAATTACGTTGATTCCTTCAGAAAAGGACATGTCGCGGTGGATATATTTTCCGAAACCGGAAATATGTATGTCTTTTAATAGCATTTAAGATTCTCCTGTGTCTGTGTCAAAATTGGAAAGAAGTGCATCCAGGCCGTAATAAAAAGCCAGGCGCCGGATCGGATCCGTCAGAGTATCTTCGCTGCCGTCAGGCAGGAAGGAATCAATATAATCTCCGATAATATCATTCCGGTGGTTTTTTTGCAGGGCAGCCATATTATAAGCGGGAGCCGTGTCGTCACGGAAAGAAATAATCCTGCCGGAGGTACGCAGGTATTCTTCATTAAAAAGAATGTCAGGATCCCGTTTACCGTTCAGGACTACTTTATAAATGTTGGAAGGGCCGTACTGCTCAATAAATTTGGACAGAGTCTGAAATAAAGTCTGGTTTGTGGTCTTTTCTGTCACTTTTACCTGGCAGGGAATATAAGTACGGGAAGAAAGCGGTACAAACCGCAGCCGCAGATTCCCGGCTTTGGTTCCCGGGGACAACTCTCCTAAGATGTATCCATGGGCGCCGGTTTCCGTCATATCAATGGGAGAAAGAGAACCAGGGACACCGTACCGCCCTGCGGCGGAAAGTTCAGGCTTATGAATATGTCCCAGGGCTGTATATGAAAAACCGGAAGAGGCCAATTTCTTTTTGTCAATGGGAATATGGGTTTCATCACCTCCATGGGCCAGAAGAATATGGAAATTACCGTCTTGCGGGGCAGTGAGGTTATCATAAAGAGGTTCGTTTATTTCCCGCGTATGGTAACTGAAGCCATGGACCGTGGTTTTTAAAGCAGGAAAAGTAACCGTATCCAATTCTTCCCCTGATAAAAAAAACACATTGGGCGCCCAGGAGAATTCTGCCAGGGAAGAGCCTGTACGGATACAGTCATGGTTTCCGGCAATGAGTACCACCGGAATATCCGGAATGTTGGAAAAAAGCGCATTGGCTTCTTTTAATTCCGCCGGAGTCGGCTGGCGGTGGAACAGATCACCGGCAACAAGGAGCAGATCTGCTTTTTCTTTAAGGCAGGCGCCGATCAAGTTTCGGAATGTACTTAAGATATCGAGAGAACGCTCTTTCGACCAGGGAAAACCGCGATCCGGCTGGCAGCCCAAGTGAATGTCTGCGGTATGGATAAATTTCATAAAAAATCCCTTTCTGAAAATACTAAAATCAGGCAGCAGACGATTTATTTTTCTGCTTTCTGGCCTTTACCGTCGATTGACGGAAATACATATGCTCCAGTCAATGGACGGTATCAACATTATAACACAGGAAGATATGAAAAGCAAAAGGATGGGTTTTATAAAATGCATAAAATTTGTGGGAAAATAACAAAAAAATTGTTCACTTATTCTAAAAGATGTGATACACTAGAACTACAAATATAATTCAACAGCAAGAGGTGATAGTGTGGTTAAGAAAGAGATGATAGCAATGCTGCTGGCTGGAGGCCAGGGCAGCAGACTGGGGGTTCTGACGGCAAATGTGGCCAAGCCCGCGACAGCTTTTGGCGGCAAATATCGTATAATTGATTTTCCGCTCAGCAACTGTATTAATTCCGGCATTGATACGGTGGGTGTATTGACCCAGTACCAGCCGCTCCGGTTGAATTCTCATATTGGAATCGGTATTCCCTGGGATTTGGACAGGAATATCGGAGGCGTGACAGTGCTTCCGCCTTATGAGAAAAGTAAAAACAGTGAGTGGTATACCGGTACGGCCAATGCCATTTACCAGAATCTGCAGTATATGGAATCTTATAATCCGGAATATGTCCTGATTTTATCAGGAGACCATATTTATAAGATGGATTATGAGGTGATGCTTGACTACCATAAGGCGAACAATGCGGATATTACCATCGCCGCCCTTCCTGTTCCCATGGAAGAGGCCAGCCGTTTTGGTGTGGTGATTACCGACGAGAACAGCCGGATCACCGAGTTTGAGGAGAAGCCGGAGCATCCCAGGAGTAACCTGGCATCCATGGGTATTTATATTTTCAGCTGGAAAGTGTTAAAGGAAGCCCTCATCAAGATGTCCGATGAGCCTGGTTGTGATTTCGGCAAACATGTGATTCCTTACTGCCACAGTAAGGGTGACAGGATTTTTGCATTTGAGTACAATGGATACTGGAAAGACGTGGGGACCCTTGGCTCTTATTGGGAAGCAAACATGGAGCTGGTGGACATTATTCCTGTCTTTAACCTGTATGAGGAGTTCTGGAAAATTTATACAAAGAGCGACATTCTCCCTCCTCAGTATATTTCCAGTGAGTCTGTCATTGAGAGAAGTATCATTGCCGAGGGAACGGAAGTCTATGGACAGGTGTACAATTCAGTGGTGGGCGTTGGTGTAAAAATCGGTAAAGGAGCTGTGGTGCGGGATTCGATCCTGATGTCAGGCGTTGTGATTGGGGACGGGACCATTGTGGACAAGGCGATTATTGCCGACAATGTAAAAGTCGGTGCAAATGTCCGTCTGGGATGCGGCGACTATGCGGAGAGTAAGCTGAATCCCAAAGTTTACGCCTTCGATCTGGTGACAGTTGGGGAGGATTCTTATATTCCTGACAATGTAACTATGGGAAGAAACACAGCTATTTCCGGTATTACGGAATCTTCCGATTATCCTGACGGAACTTTAGGCAGCGGAGATTATATTATAAAGGCAGGTGGCGTAAAGTGAGAGCGGTAGGTATTATTCTGGCAGGCGGAAACAATAAAAAAATGAGGGAATTGTCAGAGAAGCGGGCAGTGGCCGCGATGCCGGTTGCAGGCAGCTACAGAGCCATCGATTTTTCCCTGAGTAATATGACTAATTCCCATATTAAAAAGGTGGCTGTATTTACCCAGTATAATTCCATTTCTTTAAACGAGCATTTAAGCTCCTCCAAGTGGTGGGATTTCGGAAGGAAGCAGGGTGGGCTTTATGTGTTCACCCCTACCTTGTCGGCCATCAACAACAACTGGTACAGAGGCACGGCTGATGCCCTCTGGCAGAACATCAATTATTTAAAGAACAGCCATGAACCTTATGTGGTGATTGCATCTGGTGATGGCGTCTACAAACTGGATTATAATAAGGTACTGGAGTACCACATTGCAAAGCAGGCCGATATTACGGTGGTCTGTAAAGATATGCCGTCAGATGCAGATGTGAGCCGTTTTGGCCTGGTGCGGACCAACGAAGAAGACAGGATCGTGGATTTTGATGAAAAACCCATGGTGGCCACATCCCATACAGTTTCCTGCGGGATTTATGTAATCCGTCGCCGCCAGCTGATTGAGCTGATTGAGAAATGTGCGGAAGAAGACCGCTATGATTTTGTGCAGGATATCCTGATCCGATATAAAAACATGAAGCGGATTTACGCTTATAAGCTGGATACTTACTGGAGCAACATCTCCTGCGTGGATGCTTACTTTAAGACCAATATGGAATTCCTGAACCCGGAAGTCCGCAATTATTTCTTTAATACTTATCCTGATGTATATTCCAAGGTGGACGATAATCCTCCGGCAAAATATAACGTGGGGGCAAAAGTGAGAAACAGCCTGGTTTCCAGCGGCTGTATCATCAACGGGGAGGTTGAGAATTCCGTATTATTTAAAAAGGCGTATATCGGAAATAACTGTGTGATTCGGAATTCCATCATCCTGAACGATGTTTATATTGGGGATAACACACGGATTGAGAACTGCATCGTGGAAAGCAGGGATACGATCCGCGCCAATATGACTTATATTGGAGAACCAAACAATATAAAGATTGTGATTGAAAAAAACGAAAGATTTGTGCTTTAAGCTTTGGTAGCAAGAAGGCAAAGGAAGGGGACTGTGAAACATGCAGATTACAGACGTGAGGGTTAGAAAAGTAGCAAAAGAAGGAAAAATGAAAGCCATTGTGTCCATTACCCTGGATAATGAGTTTGTCGTCCACGATATCAAGGTGATCGAAGGGGAAAAGGGTATGTTTATTGCCATGCCCAGCAGAAAGGCCGCTGACGGCGAGTACAGGGATATTGCCCATCCCATCAATTCCGATACAAGGGATAAGATTCAGGGGATTATCCTGGCGAAATATGAGACTACGCTTCTGGAAGCGGAAGAAGAGGAGGAGTAGGAAACGTCGCCGGATTAAGTTACGATACAGCGACAAGGTCTTTCCTGTGAAATTGAGAAAGGATGCCCGGGTGTGAGGGCATCCTTTTTTTTCTTATTCAATTCGCATCATACGGTAGCCGACGCCGATATGGGTCTGGATATACTGGGGGGAATCTGCATCCGGCTCCAGCTTTTTACGGAGGGTGGCCATAAATACCCGCAGGGATGCAACATCATTTTCCCAGCTCCTCCCCCAGATATTCTGGGTGATAAATGTGTGGGTTAAAACTTTCCCCGTATTTCTGGAGAGAAGGCACAGCAGCTTATATTCAATGGGGGTTAAATGCAGTTCCAGGCCATTGAGGTATGCACATCCTCCGGCATAATCCACTTTGAGCTTTCCATTGACAAAAGAAGAACCGGTGGAAGTCGTCTCATTTGTCATGAAAGTGAGCCTTCGCTGTGTCACCCTGATTCTGGCCAGCAGTTCTTCCACGGAAAAAGGTTTTGTCAGGTAGTCGTCAGCCCCTGCGTCAAGTGCTTCTATTTTGTCACTGTCTTCACTTCTTGCACTGATGACAATGATGGGCAGGTTGGACCAGGAACGGATTTTCGTGATCACCTGTATCCCATCCATATCGGGAAGGCCCAAATCCAGAAGGACAATGTCGGGATTGTGGGAGGAAGCCTCTAAAACAGCCATTTCTCCGTTTACTGCCACCAAATAACGGTAGTCATTTGTTTTTAAGGTGGTGGTGATCAGATTACGTACAGGTGAATCATCTTCTACAACTAAAATAAGTGGTTTATTCATATAGCTTGACCTCTCTGGCAGGTAGTGTAAATGTAAAAATGGCGCCGTGGGGCTGATTATCTGATACAGATATGGCGCCCCCGTGGGCAGTGGCAATGGACTTGCATAAAGACAGACCAAGCCCCAGGCTTCTGCGGCTGTCCGCTATTTTGTTGGCGCCACTATAGAACATATCAAAAATATGGGGTTTTTGTTCATCTGGTATCCCGGGTCCGTTATCTGAAACAGAAACTTCCACTAAGTCACCCTTCTTTTTTGTGCATATCACAATGGAAGAACCGGAGGGGGTATATTTGATTGCATTGTCCACCAGATTGATAATAAGCTGGACAACCAGCTTTGCATCAATCCAGGCAAGAATGAAATCCTGGGGACTGGAGACTTGAATGGAATGTTCCCTGCTTTTCCGGTTTACATGCAGCAGCGCTTCAGAAATCACTTCTTCCATCAATTCCGCCGACTGTTTTAAATGTACGCGCCCCTCCTCGATTCGTGTGACAGCCAGAAGGTTTTCCACCAGATTGATTAACCACATGGAATCGTCATAAATATCTGTGAAAATCTGTGCTCTTGCATCGTCATCCAGTTTTTTATAATTTGACATCAGATTACTGGCATTTCCCGAAATTGAAGTCAGGGGAGTGCGCAGGTCGTGGGAAATGGCCCGTAGCAGATTTGCGCGTAACTGTTCATTTTTTGCGAGGATTGCCGCTTCTTCTTTTTCCCTGGCATTTTTAATGTTTTCAAGAGCCAGGGCACATTCCCCTAAAATAGAAAGAAGGACGCTGTTTTCAAAAGAATCTAAGGGGGTATCTCCCATGGAAATACCCACAATACCATATACCTGCTGGTTGACCCGTATAGCCAGGTACAGGCACTTTGCATAGGAAAAAGTGTCCGTAGTGGCGCCCGCATGACGATTGTTACGCAATACCCAAAGGGCAATATCCCGTTCACTTTGCGAAATGAAACCGATCTGGCTGTTTTCCGACACAGGGAAAAGCATAGGGGAAGAAAGTCCGGCAAAGCCATCTTCTGCTTTTTGGGCCAGACAGACCACCAGATCTCTTTTCAAAAGTTTCGTCAGCTGTCCGGCAGCTGCTTCCACCACAGGACCTTCCTCCTTTTCTTTTTGTAAAAGCTGGTTTGTTTCAAAAAGGATCCGGGTACGGAAGGTGGCACGGGCCGACTGTTTTGCATTGTCTTTCAGTTTTGTGGCAAGGGAGCCGGATAAAAGAGCAACCATAAACATAATGGCAAAGGTCACCAGGTAGGAAGGGTCATAAAAGTGGAAGGTAAAACGGGGAACCGTGAAAAAAAAGTTAAATATCAATACGCTGAGTACAGGGGAAAGCAGGCTGCAAAGACGGTTTGTGGTGATTACGGAAATCAGCAGGACACCAAAAATATATACAGTGATAATATTGGCCTCAGTGAACCCTAAAATATGGAATGACTGGCCGATTAATGTTGCTGCAAAAAGGACAAAGATACTTTTTGCGATGTCACGGGCAGTTATTACCGGCGGAGTGGGATTCTTTTTTATATGGGCATGGTAACTGTTGCCGGCATCCGTATCCGGTATAATATGGATATCCAGATTGGGGGCTGTTGTAATGAGGCGTTCTGTCAGGGACGGCTTATGGAAAATACTTTTTCGGATGGCAGTACTGCGCCCAATTACGATTTTGGAAACCCCGGTAAGCCGTGCAAACTCTGCAATCTGGTAAGAAACATCTTCTCCATAGCTGGTTTCAATGGCAGCGCCGAGCTGGCGGGCTAAATGCATATTTTCACGCAGACGGTTTTTATCGCTGTCGGCCATATTTGCAAATCTTGGGGTTTCAACAAAAAGGGCGGTAAAGGCCCCGCGAAAAGCATGGGCCATCCTTGCCGCTGTCCGAATGATTTTTGCATTGGACGGTGAGGAAGAGAGACAGACCAAGATATGTTCGTCTGTGTGGTATCCCCTGTGGCTGTGCCTCCGGGTAGTTTCTGTAATCAGATTAACCCTGTCGGCACACCGGCGCAAAGCGATTTCCCGTAAAGCAGTCAATTTTTCAAGAGTAAAAAGAGGGGATTTCTTTTGCCCTGTCTTTTTTTCTTTGAGCAGGTTTTCCGTATTGAGCCGGTCCAACAGCTCCTGAGGTTCAATATCCACCAGTTCCACCTGGTCCGCCTGGTCAAAGACAGAATCGGGAATTCTTTCCGGTTCTGACATCCCGGTAATCAATGCCACAGTATCATTCAAGCTTTCGATATTCCATACATTGACGGTGGTATAAACATCGATACCAGCCCCCAGCAGTTCTTTCACATCCTGATACCGTTTGGCGTGGCGGCTGCCGGCTTGATTTGTGTGGGCAAGTTCATCCACTAAAAGCAGTTGGGGTTTTCTTTTTAATATGGAATCAATATCCAGTTCACGGCATGTAGAGGAACCATGTTGAATATGGGTTTCCGGCAGTTTTGCCAGTCCGGTAAACAGATTTGCAGTCTTTGGCCAGCCGTGGGATTCCACATGCCCGCAGACCACGTCAATTCCGCGTTGCTTTGCCTGGCGGGCTGCCTGCAGCATGGCATATGTCTTGCCTGCGCCGGTGGCATAGCTAAAAAATATTTTGAGTTTGCCTGTGCGGCGGCCGGATATGTCATTACCAATGGGATACAAAAGCTGGCTGGAATCCTGTGGAGATGTTTCCATCGGTTTTCCTCCTGTGGTCAGAAAAATGCAGTCTTTCTACTTCATTTATTATATCTTATCTTGTTTTAAATTTCTACTTAAGATCCGTCAAAAGGCTCTTCCTCCAAAAAGCGATCCAGCCTTTTCATAATCAGGTATCCAAAGACAAAAGTAGCTGATAATACAAGAAGAAACAACAAAGGTTTCATATTCTCACTTCCAGTCTTTTCCTATTTTATATACGGAAACATTTCTGCAAATCTCTGTTACGCCCTAACACCAGCATGGTTTCCCCGGATTCCAGTACTGTGTCCGGTGAAATGGATAATTCCAATTTCCCGTTTTTCTTTATACCCATGATATTGATATTAAACTTTTTTCGTATGTCGATATGGCCGATGGTCCGTCCATTCCAGCTGTCGGGAACCTGGATTTCAAATATGGCGTGATCTTTATCGAGTTCCATGTAATCAAAAATATGGTCGGCGCTGTAACGGATTGCGGTCCATTTGGCCAGCTGTTTTTCCGGGTAAACAACTTCGTCGGCGCCATTTCGCAGTAAAAATTTGGCCTGTACGTCCCTGGCGGCCCGGGATACCACCAGCTTTGCCCCCAGTTCCTTCAACAGGGAAGTCGTTTCCAGGGAGCTTTGAAAATTGTTCCCAATAGTGACAATACATACATCAAAATTCCGGACACCGAGGGACTGTAAGAAATCGGCATTGGTGCTGTCGCCAATCTGGGCGTTAGTCACAAAAGAAAGGGAAGATTCCACGCGTTCTTCCACGTAATCGACAGCCATTACCTGATGTCCCAGCTGGTTTAAATGTATGGCGATATGTTTCCCGAACCGTCCAAGTCCGATTAGCAGTATTGATTTCATAGAGACCTCCTTTACCCCACCATGATTTTTTCTTTTGGAAGTTTTGACAAATTTTTCTGTTTCCCTGATAAGGCGGCAAAAATTAGTGTCAATCCCCCAACACGTCCAAAGAACATCAAAAGGATCAGGATTGTCCTGGATACTATGCCAAGTCCGGGGGTAATGCCCAGGGAAAGCCCCACTGTTCCGATTGCAGAGGCTGTCTCAAAGAGGCAGGTAAAAAACGGCAGTTTTTCGATTATGCTTATGATGAGCCCTCCTGAAAAGGACAGTGTAAGATACAGGAACAAAATGGCCACAGTATTTCTGATTACCTCATGGTCTATCCGGCGTCCGAAAAAATGAGTATCTTTCTGCCTGGAAAATGTGGACAATCCCGTTGCAAACAACACCGCAATGGTGGTGGTTTTCATCCCGCCGGCAGTGGAGCCGGGAGACCCACCGATCAGCATCAGTACAATGGTGATAAATTGGCCTTTGTCACTGATGGCGGTCAAATCAGCGGTGTTAAAACCGGCTGTCCGCGGAGTCACTGACTGAAACAAGGAAGAAAGGATTCTTGTGCCAGGGGGAAGAGAGCTAAATTCATAAAAGAAGAAATAAGCAGCCGGTAAAATGAGTAGAACGGCAGAGGCAGAAAGGATTACTTTCGTCTGCATTCTGTATTTGTGCCAATGCCACCGGTTGGTTTTTATATCTTCCCATGTTAAAAATCCGATGCCGCCAATAATAATAAGCGACATGATGGCAAAGTTGATTACAGGGCTGGAAGCATAGCTTGTCAGAGAAGAAAATTCTCCTCTTGTTCCCATCAGGTCAAATCCGGCGTTACAAAAAGCAGATATGGAATGAAAAAACGCCATCCAAAGTCCTCTGATGCCAAAATCATGTATAAAGGTTGGGGCCATGGCAGCGGCGCCTGCCAGTTCTATGAATAAGGTGATTTTTACAATAAAGCCTGTCAGCCGTACAATCCCTCCCACCTTTGGGGCGGAAATTGCTTCCTGCATGGTACTGCGTTGCATTAAGGAAACTTTCCTGCCGGAAATGATGACAAAAGATACGGCTGCCGTGATGACGCCCATGCCCCCGATTTGAATTAAAACCATGATGACAGCCTGGCCGAATGTCGACCAGTAGGAAGCAGTATCATGAACCACAAGACCTGTAACACAGACGGCCGATGTGGATGTAAATAAGGCATCGGAAAAAGGAGTTATGATTCCTTCACGGCTGGAAACAGGAAGCATGAGAATGACGGCCCCAAACAAAATAACACAGAAAAATCCAAGGATAATAATCTGAAAAGACGTCAGTTTCTTTTTTAAAGAGAACAGAGGGTTCATGGATCAAAGATTCCTTTCCAGGAGATATTTCCGGCCAGTTATTTCTTTTATCATATAATAAAGAAAATAAAGAGGGTAAAAGGGTATAGGGATTTACATTAAGATGGCATAAAGATGATCAGGGGTAAAATGGAAAAAACCAGAATATCGGTTCTATTCCGGACCTCCCCCGCATAGAATAGAGGAGAAGGAGTGGTGAATATTGGCAGAATACAGACGTTTTATCTCATATATATATGCCTATGAGGGCGATATGAAGACAAAAAATGTGGGCTTTGCCAAAATTGAGGCGCGAAACGGCCAGTGCCGGATCAGCATCAGCATTAAAGGCGCATATGAATGCAGCGGACAGGAACTTAGCTTGTATGGTTATGGATACCGGGGGACGGACTGTCTTTTAGTCCCATTGGGCCAGATTCCTGTAAAAAACGGAATGGGAGAAGCAGTGTTTGGGAAACAGGAGGACAATCTGGGAGGAACCGGCTATGGGCTTAATTTTTTGAAAGGGCTATATTTAAGAAGCCGTTTTTCAGCCCGCAAAGCCTATCTGACCACCTGGGACGACACAGTTGTACATATTACGGCACTGAGGAAAGCGCCAATAGCCGGAACAGAGAGTGTTTTGCAGGCAGCAGCCTTGGGCCGGGAGGAAAAGCAGGAGATAAGTAAAACAGCAAAAACGGAGGAAACAGTACGGAAGGATGAAGTGAAATCTTTGACAGGAATGGAAGCTTTCCAAAAACCGGAAGTATTTTCACAAACAGAGGATTCTGTAAATTTGGACAGGGATGTGGCGGAGGAAGTTTCGGAAACAGAACCTGTGAAACAGGAACCCCTGAAACAAGAGTTGGCGGAGGAGAGCCCTTCGGAGAAAGGGTTTTCAGAACAGGAATTTTCAGAACAAGGTTCTTCGCAACAAGATTCTCCGGGACAGGAGCTTTCCGACCAGGCGGTATCAACACAGAAGTTTTTAGAGGCAGGATTTACCAAACCGGAGTTTTCCAGGCCGGAATCCCCTAAGCCGCAGGTTCCGAAGAGAGAATTCCAAAAGCCGGAATTTTTAAAAGAACAAATAAAAAATCAGGAAACAGGAACGGCTGAGGAAGAAACAGCTGCCGGGGCAGCGACCGGGCGTATGCCGGATGATTTTTACTTTCGGGAAGGTTTTACAGAGCTTCCTTTATGGGAATGTCTGCGGAAGATATTACCCAGGAAGCGGGTTTTAGCAGAAGCAGGATGGGAGATTCTTCAACTTCATATACAGGATATCGGAAGATTGCCGAGAGAAAACTGGACTTATGGAAATAACAGTTTTGTCCTTCACGGGTATTTTCAATACAGATATTTGATTCTGGCAAGACGGCAGATGCGGTCTGCAGAACGGTTCCAGCCGAAATATCAGTATATCATTGGAGTGCCGGGGATTTTCAAGCCGCAGGAAAAGTTTATGGCGTCCATGTTCGGGCTTCCGGAATTTAAAAAAGCGGCAGGAGGCAGGGATGAGAATTTCGGGTTCTGGTGCGGCAGCATACAGATGTAAATTTATGGTTTAATATGAAAAAAACAGGAAATACTCCGGATAAAAGGAAATGTCTCTGACAGAGACAAAACGGTGGTTATTATGAACAGACAAATTTATTACCATAAAGCTGGAAAATGGTTTTCACCGGAGTTATTTGGAGGCCAGTTTAAAAAATTAGTTGCAGAAGTGAGAAAAAGTACAAAAAAAGAAGGAATCCTGTTTCTTTGTATAGGGAGCGACCGCTCCACAGGAGACAGCCTTGGACCGCTTGTGGGATACAAGCTGCAGAGAACGAAAGGAGAAGAATACCGGGTATTTGGCACATTAATGCAGCCTATCCATGCGGTGAATTTAAATGAAACCATGGAAATGATCGGGCAGTATTACAGAGATTGTGTTATTGTGGCCGTAGACGCCTCGGTAGGTAGATATGAACATGTGGGTTATATTACACTGGGGCGAGGCGCTATCCGGCCAGGGCTGGGAGTCAGCAAAAACCTGATGTCTGTGGGAGACATTTTTATTACGGGAATTGTGGGATATGGAGGAAGTTTTGAGCCACTTCTTCAGAATACCAGACTTTCTGTGGTAATGGAGCTGGCGGACTGTATCTGTGCAGGTATTGGCTGTGTCAAAGCCTCAGATACAGAAAGGGATGTGGAATATGGAGATACCCAGAAATATCAGGCAGATTGGGGATATTGATAAGGAACTGGGATTATACCTGGAAGATTACGTGGCGACTTATATTGAAAAAATGAGGAGAAAAAATGGAACCTGCATTGGAATCCTTTTAGGCAGGCAGACAAAAGAAAAGGATATGCCCTGCCTGTTTGTCCGGGGAGCTGTCATGGCAAAATACTATGAGGTGGATGACGGACGTGTTGTGATGACGGCATCGGCATGGAATGACGTCTATGAACAGGCGGAGAAATGTTTCAAAGAAGTGGAAATCTGCGGATGGTTTCTGTGTAGCAGTGACAGCAGGATGACAGACCTTTACAACCTGCAAAAAAGCCACTGTGAAAACTTCCGTAGCCAGAACCAGGTGTTGTTTGTTTACGACGGGAACAGGGAAGAGGAAAATATTTACTGGTTTGACGCCCAGGGCGCCCACCGCCTCCGCGGCTATTACATATATTATGAGCGGAATGAACAAATGCAGGAATACATGATTTCCCAGGAACCGATACGGAAAACAGAATTTGCTGTTGCGCCGGCAGCAAGGGGTGTTTCGGATGAGGTGACCAGGCAGTTTCGGAATGTCATGGAGGGGAAGCAGGAGAAAGGGCAGCCTAAGACAGAATCAAGCGGTATATCAAAAATGTTGAGGACGGTCAGTGTGGCGGCCCTTTTGTGCGGTGCAGGTTTTGGAATGGCGGCCTGGTATAAATACGATGGGATGCAGGGAATCAAAGAGGTGGCTTCCGTTTTAACGGGAGGGAACCAGGGAGAAACAACTTCCCATCCGGAAGGGGAAAGCTTTAAGGAAACGGGACAGGCTGTTGTGCGGGAAGTGGCAGGAGAGGTGAAGCCCACAGAGCCTGCGGCCGAAACGGGCGGGGAAGCTTCCCAGGAAAGTGGAAACGCCCAGGCGGCAGGTGAAACAGCGCCGACATCAGGGAGCGAAGCGCCCACAGAAGCCACGACAGCTCCGGAGACGAAAGAAGTACAGACCAAACCGCAGGAACCACAGACCTCAAAGGCGGCTCCTGTTTTGGCAGAAGAAAAAGAGTATCAGGAATATACAGTAAAAAGCGGTGACAGGCTTTCTGTCATTTGTAAAGAATTTTACGGAGATGGCAGTGCTGCCCTGGTGGAAGAAATATGCGAATTCAATGGGATGGCCAACGCCAATTTGATTTACGAGGGGCAGATACTGAAACTTCCTGAACGTGATTAGGGGGAAGTTTTGATTTTCAGGCTTTATACAGAAAATATGGAAGAAAACAGGCTCTTTTGGGGACGGAAAGGGGCTGATTTTCTTCCATTATTTTTTATGTCAGAAAAGCGGAATTTCGGGAGCCGGGAAAAGTGTTGAATTTGGCGTCTGTTTTGAGTATAATGAGACGTATGGAATTTGGAATTAAGCGGTCGGCCTGTGTAAAGGGATGAGAGTACATGGATAATAAAAGGGACAGAGAGAGCAGAAAGCAGAAATTGAGAGCGCGCCTTATTGATAATGAGACCGTCTGGCAGGAGGAAGAAAAGGAAGAACTCCGTAAAAAGAAAAAAAAACGCCGGCGGGTGAGGTTTGTAGTGGCGGCAGTGGTCATTGCCATGGCGGCAGCAGGATTTATTGGCTACAAAGTATACCAAAATAGCCATCAATATACACAGGCCGTAGTGATCTGGGAGAAGGAGCTGGCGGCTTCTGTGTCTTCCGGTTATGAGGCATATGGAGAAAATGTGCTCCGTTATACGCGGGATGGAGCGGTATACGTGGATAAAACAGGAGAGGAAGTCTGGAACCAGGCGTTTGAGATGAAAGATCCCTTTGCTGTGGTAAATGGAGATTATGCAGCCATTGCCGACAGGAACGGATATTCTATTTATATTTGTGATAAGAATGGCTGCCAGGGAACGGTCACCACCACGCTTCCTGTTTCAAAAATGTCAATATCCGCCACTGGGATTACGGTGGCGGTCCTGGAAGATACAAAAAGCAATACCATCGCTTTTTACGATAAGCAGGGAACAAAGCTTAAAATAGAAGTACAGACAACCCTGGCGGGGAATGGTTATCCCATTGATTTGAGTATTTCTCCCAACGGGATGCTTTTGATGGTTTCGTATGTCTATCTGGATGAAGGCATGATGCAGAACCAGGTGGTTTTTTATAATTTCGATGATGAGGGCCAGAGCATCAAGGACCGGCTGGTGGGAGGATTTAAAGAATACGGAAATTCCATGGTGGCGAGGGTGCGTTTCCTGGATGATACCCATGCCTGTGCTTTTGCCCAGGACAGGTTGTGTTTTTATTCTCTGGAAAATACGGTAAAACCGGAGATGGTAGGGCAAGTAGATATTACCGGGGAGATTGGCAGCATATGTTATTCCCATCAGTATGCCGGAGTTCTTGTGAGAGACGGGAGCAGTAAAAAGCTGTTTTTATATGGAAACTCAGGAAAGGAGATTTTCTCCAGAGATATTGACAGAGATTATGAGTATGTGGAAATTTCCGGAGCCCATGTACTTTTATATAAAGAAGCGGAATGTCAGATTTATAACGCTTCGGGGAATTTGAAATTTCAGGGAGCGCTTCCCGGCAGTACGGATAAACTGATTTATATGGGGGATAACCTTTATATTCAGACAGGTCCTCAAGCGATGCGGGGGCTGGAGCTTCAATGAGATGTATTGGCTGAACGAAAGGAAAAGGACAGGGATACCATGGATATTGGTCTGATAGCGCTGGATTTGGACGGGACGTTGCTGACAACGGAAAAAAGGCTGACGGAGCGGACGTGTGCGGCCCTTGAAGGGGCGGCAAAACGGGGGGTACATATTGTCCCGGCTACGGGGCGGAGCCTGACGGGGATTGCGCCGGAGGTGAGGGAGCTTCCCTTTATCCGGTATGCAGTTACAGTAAACGGTGCTGCGGTCTGGGACATGAAAGAAAATAAAATGATATCCAGGAAAGCTTTTTCCAGGGACCAGGCATTGGAACTTTGGGATTTTATTTCCGGATATCACACCATGCAGGACGCTTGTATTGATGGCGTGGCCAGAATGGAACCGGGGTATTATAACAGGGCGCGGGAGTTTATGGCAGATGAGCCCCGCACCCATTTAATTCTTTCCACCAGAAGGCCCACAGAACATATGCGGGATATGGTGGCTGATGAAAAAAACTGCGTGGAAAAGTTTAATTTGTTTTTCCGGCAGGACAGGGAAAGGGAGAGGCAGCAGGCTAAAAGGCAGTTGGAACAGTTCCCGGGGCTTTCTGTAACCTCGTCTTTAGGCAACAATCTGGAAATAAACCACATTGATGCAACGAAAGGGAAGGGGCTTCTTTCGCTGGCGGCTTATTTGGGGCTGGATGTATCGCAGGTTATGGCTTTTGGCGATGGTGAAAATGATATTTCCATGTTGGAGGCGGCAGGCTGTGGTGTGGCCATGGCCAATGCTTCGGAACGTGTGAAAAGAGCGGCAAATATGGTGACATTAAATAACGACGAGGAAGGCGTGGCATATAGTATTGAGAGATACGTGCTGGAGGTCAGGTAGACATCATGGGATTTAATCTTGTTTTTGTGGCGGCATTGTTGATTTTACTGACAAGTATTATTATGGGAGGAATACGGGGATTTTTGCGAAGCAGCCTTTCGCTGGCGGCTCTTTTGATTTCCTGTGTGATTGTATCAGCGTTAAATCCGCTTATTACAGGTCTTTTGCGCAGGAATACCGGTTTGGATGAGTGGATAGCGGATAAAGTGGATTCTGCCATTACGAGCGAATTGAAATCAGGTTTTACGGAAGAAGAGGACGGCACCATTACCCTGGGGCAGAATGTGACGCTTCCTGCCGATGTCCGGTTACCTGACGGGACTGTGCTTCCTGCCGGAACGGTTATCCCTGCAGGGACGAAGCTTCCTGCCGGGATAGGGCTTGATGAATTTAAGAAGCAGGTGGATCATAATCTGTCGGCGGCCCAGCAAAGTAAAGTGATTGAAATGCTGCCGGTGCCGGAAAGCCTTAAAAATTCCATCGAAGAAAACAACAATGATGCTATATATGAACTGCTGGGTGTGGAGTCTTTTACAGATTATATCGGAAGTTTTGTGGGAAATATTTGTCTGAACATCATTGGGTATATCCTGACATTCATGATTGTGTTTTTTGTGCTCCACATTCTGATTTTGGCTTTCAACGTGGTGGACCGGCTGCCCATTGTCCATGGAATCAACCACTTTGCCGGGGCGCTCCTGGGAATTTTTAAGGGGTTTCTGCTTTTGGAATTCTTGTTTTTGCTTTTGGTGCCTTTTTCTGCCACCTCCTTTGGAGTGAGCGTCCTTGCCCAGATCAATGCCAACGGATTCTTAAGGGCCCTTTACCACGGGAATTTCCTGCTGAAGATTCTGGTGGGAGCAGCGGGAGCCATTGTATAGATGGCCGTTTATAGTGGAAGCGTGTTTTGGACTGAAAGTAACAGATTTTTTGCCGCATTTTTTTACACAGAGACACGAAAACCCAAGCAGTTTCGCCGTTGCAAATGACCGAAAGGTGTGTTATATTACTAATACGTATGTGTAAATAAATACCAGGAGGTGTTTTATGAAAGGGATTATTCTTGCCGGAGGCAGCGGTACCCGCCTTTACCCGCTTACAAAGGTGACTTCCAAACAGTTGTTGCCGATTTATGATAAGCCGATGATTTATTATCCGCTGTCAGTTTTAATGAATGCGGGGATCCGGGAAATTTTGATTATTTCCACACCGGAGGATACACCACGGTTCGAGGCGCTCCTGGGGGACGGCCATCAGTTTGGTATTGAACTTGCCTATGCGGTACAGCCCAGCCCTGACGGACTGGCCCAGGCATTTATCATTGGGGAAGAGTTTATTGGAAAAGATTCCGTGGCCATGGTTTTGGGGGACAATATTTTCCATGGAAATGGCCTTACCAGAAGGCTTCGCGCCGCCGCGGCAAAAGAGCGGGGCGCCACCGTGTTTGGTTATTATGTGGATGACCCGGAGCGGTTTGGCATTGTGGAATTTGACCAGGATGGAAAGGCGGTTTCTCTGGAAGAAAAACCTGTGAACCCTAAGTCCAATTACTGTGTGACCGGCCTTTACTTTTATGATAACCGGGTGGTGGAGTATGCGAAAAACCTGAAGCCTTCTGCCCGCGGAGAGCTGGAGATCACAGATCTCAATAAAATATATCTGGAAAACGGAGAGCTGGAGGTCACTTTGCTGGGCCAGGGATTTACCTGGCTGGATACGGGGACTCATGAGTCCCTGGTGGATGCCACAAATTTTGTTAAAACTGTGGAAACGCATCAGCACAGAAAAATCGCCTGTCTGGAAGAAATTGCCTTCCTGCGTGGCTGGATCAGTAAAGAAGAGCTTATGAAGACCTATGAGATTTTGAAAAAAAATCAGTATGGCGCGTATTTAAAAGACGTTATGGACGGAAAATATATTGATAAGAAGTTTGACTGATACAAGTGGTTTTGCCTTTTGCCAGGCAAAAATGTGGGAGTGTTCAGAGGCTGGTATCATGGCGAACACAATGGACTAAAGCGAGGAATAAAAATATGAAGATTTTAGTGACAGGCGGCGCCGGGTTTATTGGTGGAAATTTTGTGCATTATATGGTGAATCGGTATCCGGAGGATATGATTGTCAATTTAGACCTTCTGACTTATGCGGGAAACCTGGAAACTTTAAAGCCGGTGGAAGATAAGCCTAATTACAAGTTTGTAAAAGGGGATATCGCAGACAGGCCGTTTATTATGGAGCTGTTTGAGAAAGAGCAGTTTGATGTGGTGGTGAATTTTGCGGCGGAAAGCCATGTGGACAGGTCCATTACGGATCCCGGCCTTTTTGTGAGGACCAATGTGATGGGGACCCAGACGCTTTTAGATGCCTCCAGGGAATTTGGGGTAAAACGTTATCACCAGGTTTCCACCGATGAAGTATATGGAGACTTGCCTTTAGACAGGCCGGATTTGTTTTTTACGGAAGAGACCCCGATTCACACCTCAAGCCCTTATTCAGCCAGCAAGGCGGGGGCCGACCTTTTGGTTTTGGCATATCACAGGACATTTGGGATGCCGGTGACAGTGTCCCGCTGTTCCAACAATTATGGCCCCTATCATTTTCCGGAGAAGCTGATTCCGCTTATGATCAGCCGGGCGCTGGCAGATGAAAGCCTTCCTGTTTATGGAAAAGGCGAAAACGTCAGGGACTGGCTTCATGTCTCCGACCACTGCGCTGCCATTGACCTGATTATCCGAAAAGGGAAATCAGGAGAGATTTATAATATCGGCGGGCACAATGAACGGACAAATCTGGAAGTGGTGAAGACGATTTTAAAAGCCCTGGGGAAACCGGAAAGCCTGATCCGCTATGTGACAGACCGGCCCGGCCATGACAGACGGTATGCCATCGACCCCACAAAGATTGAGACAGAGCTTGGATGGAAGCCTCAGTATACCTTTGATACAGGGATTGCCATGACAATTCAGTGGTATTTGGATAACCAGGACTGGTGGAAACGCATTTTAAGCGGAGAATACAGTAGTTATTTTGAAACCATGTATGGAAATCGTTTGCAGTAGGCAATTTTGGGAAGGCGTGACAGGAGGCAGAGCATGAGAGTATTGGTGACAGGCGTGAAAGGCCAGCTTGGCTATGACGTGATGAATGAACTGGAAAAGAAAGGGATCGAAGGTGTCGGGGTGGACATCGAGGAGATGGACATTACGGATCCGGAGGCAGTGCGGAAGGGAATCACAGAAGCAAATGTGGATGCGGTGATCCACTGTGCGGCTTTTACGGCTGTGGACGCGGCAGAGGAAAAGTTGGAACTTTGCCGGAAAATCAATGGCGGCGGAACGGAGAATATTGCGAAGGTTTGTAAAGACCTGGATATTAAAATGATGTATATCAGTACGGATTATGTATTTGATGGCGAGGGGGAAAGGCCCTGGGAGCCGGATGATGACAGGGAGCCGTTAAATGCTTATGGCCTGGCGAAATATGATGGCGAGCTGGCTGTTGAGAAATACGTGGAGAAATACTTTACGATACGGATTGCCTGGGTGTTTGGCGTCAACGGAAAGAACTTTATCAAAACGATGTTGCGTCTTGGTGAGGCAAACGGCGCTGTCAGCGTGGTGGATGACCAGATTGGATCACCCACTTACACCTATGACCTGGCAAGGCTTCTTGTGGACATGATTCAGACGGAAAAATACGGAAGATATCATGCGACCAATGAAGGGTTTTGCAGCTGGTATGAATTTGCCTGTGAGATTTTTAAGCAGGCAGGCATGGAGGTGAAGGTGACTCCTGTGGACAGCGAGACTTATGGAAAAATGTTTCCGACAGCGGCAAAACGGCCAAAAAACAGCAGGATGGCAAAAGATAAGCTGGATGTAAACGGGTTTGAGCGGCTTCCCGCGTGGCAGGATGCCCTTTCCCGTTACCTGGAAATTCTCGGAAAAAAGGCCTGACAGGAGTGGAAAATGGGTAAGTATTTTGGAACAGATGGTTTCCGTGGGGAGGCCAATAAAGTATTGACAGTGGAACATGCCTATAAGGTAGGGCGGTTTCTGGGCTGGTATTACGGAGCAAAGGCAGGGCATAAATGCCGGGTGGTGATCGGAAAGGATACGAGGCGCAGCAGCTATATGTTTGAATATTCGCTGGTGGCCGGGCTGACAGCTTCCGGTGCGGATGCCTGCCTCCTCCATGTGACTACGACGCCCAGCGTATCTTATGTGGTGCGGACGGAAGATTTTGACTGTGGTATTATGATCTCTGCCAGCCACAATCCCTACTATGACAATGGAATCAAGGTGTTAAACGGCAGGGGAGAGAAGTTGGAAGACTTTGTCACAGAGCAGATTGAAGACTATATTGATGGAAAGACAGGGGAAATTCCTCTTGCAGTGAAAGAACAGATCGGAAGGGCTTCTGATTATTCTCAGGGAAGGAACCGTTACATCGGTTATTTGATTTCACTGGCTGTCCGTTCCTTTAAAAATAAAAAAGTGGGACTGGACTGTGCCAACGGCAGCGCCTTTTCCATTGCAAAGAGCGTGTTTGATGCTCTCGGGGCAAAGACTTATGTGATCAACAATGAGCCGGATGGGACCAATATCAACAGGGACTGTGGCTCCACCCATATTGAAGTCCTTCAGAAATTTGTGGTGGACAACGGCCTCGATGTGGGCTTTGCATATGATGGAGATGCGGACCGGTGCATTGCCGTGGATGAAAACGGACGGGTGGTGGACGGCGATTTAATCCTCTATACTTGCGGCCTTTACATGAAGGAGCGGGGAATTTTGGATACCAATACTGTGGTGACCACTGTGATGTCCAATATTGGCTTGTATAAGGCTTTTGATATTGCCGGGATCCGTTATGAAAAAACAGATGTTGGTGATCGTTTTGTGTATGAAAATATGGTGAACAACGGACACCGCCTCGGCGGTGAGCAGTCGGGCCATATTATATTCAGCAAGTACGCTTCTACAGGGGACGGTATCCTCACGTCCCTGAAACTGATGGAAGTGATGTTGGAAAAGAAAGAGTCTTTGGGAAAGCTGATTTCTCCGGTGGAAATTTATCCGCAGCTTTTGAAAAATATCCGTGTGAAGGATAAACCGGCGGCCAGGGCAGATGAAGATGTGCAGGCGGCAGTGGCTAAAGTGGAGAAGGCGTTAGGAAACGACGGCCGGATTCTGGTGCGGGAAAGTGGTACGGAACCGGTGGTCCGGGTCATGGTGGAAGCCAGGACGAAGGAACTGTGTGAAACTTATGTTTCCCAGGTCATTGATGTTATCAAGGAAAAAGGTCATGCAGAATAAGGAAATCAGAAAGAGGCGCCGGATATTTCTGGCGCTCTCGCTTTTGTGGATGGCAGTGATTTTTTACTTTTCCGGTCAAACCGGCACGGAATCAGGTACGGCCAGCGGTTTTTTTGCGGAAATATTCGGCCTGCCGGATTGGATAATCCGAAAGGGTGCCCATGTGGCTGAGTATGCGGTACTTGGATTTTTGCTGAAAGGCTTTTTTGATTGCCTGCCTTTGAAAAAAACTTATTTTTATGCCTGGGGGATTTCCGTCCTTTATGCGGCTTCCGACGAGCTGCACCAGATGTTTTCTGCCGGGAGGACGCCCGCGGTGCGGGATGTGTGTATTGACGCCGCCGGAGCAGCTCTCGGCGTAGGGTTCATGTGCCTGGTAACGGCGGTCCGGTGTAAACGGAAAGTACTTTAGATGAGAGGAGAGAATATATTTTATGAAACCATGGGAAGCGAATATTCGGAGGGTGACGCCCTACGTGCCGGGGGAACAGCCCAAAAAGGAAAATATGATTAAGCTGAATACCAATGAAAATCCCTACGGCCCGGCTCCGGGGGTGAAAGAGGCAATGGAAAATTTTGATACGGATCTGTTCCGCCTCTATCCTGACCCAGCGGCGGGAATTTTGGTGGACGCCCTGGCAGGGCGGTATGGATTGGAGAGAGGGCAGGTTTTTGTGGGCGTTGGCTCCGATGATGTCCTTGCCATGGCTTTCCTTACTTTTTTTAATTCCGGAAAGCCGGTTCTTTTTCCTGATATATCCTATTCTTTCTACAGCGTGTGGGCGGAACTTTATGGGATTCCCTATGAGCGGCCTGCGTTAGATGAAGATTTTTGTATTCGGAAAGAGGATTATTACAGGGAAAACGGAGGTATTATCTTCCCCAACCCCAATGCCCCCACATCGTTGGCCATGGGACTTTCCGATGTGGAGGATATCGTTGCGAAAAACCAGGAATCTGTGGTGATCGTAGATGAAGCGTATATTGATTTTGGCGGGGAATCGGCGCTTCCGCTGATTCAGAAATATGAAAACCTGCTGGTGGTGCAGACTTTTTCCAAATCCCGTTCCATGGCCGGATTAAGAATCGGCTATGCCATGGGAAACGAAGCCCTCATAAAGGCTTTGAATGATGTGAAGTATTCCTTTAATTCCTATACGATGAATCAGACTTCCCTGGTATTGGGAAGAGAGGCTTTGAGAGATGAAGCTTATTTTAAGGAAACTTTGGAGAAAATAAAGGCCACCAGAAAGCGGTCCATGGAACGGCTGTCTGCCCTGGGGTTTGTATACCCGGAGCCTTCTGCCAACTTTATTTTTGCCAGCAGGCCGGGAACAGACGCAAAAGCTCTTTTTATGGCACTCAGAGAAAAAGACATTTACGTCCGCTACTTTGATGCTCCCAGAATCGACCAGTACCTGCGCATCACCATAGGGACGGATGAGCAAATGGACGCGCTGTTTCGCTTCCTGGAGGATTATTTGAGGAAGGATCCTTTATAAAATATTGACAAAAAGGAAATGCCCTGTTATCATCAAAAAGAGAACAAGGGCGTTTCTTCGTTGAGAAGGTGCGCCCTTATTAGATTATTGAATAAAAAAAGGAGTTCTGTCATATGAGTGAAAATAGATATACCAAGGAGGATGTGATCCGCCTGGCAGGGGAAGAGGATGTGGAATTTGTCCGTCTGCAGTTTCCGGATATCTTCGGGGTGTTGAAGAATATGGCCATCACAGTGAGCCAGCTGGAGAAGGCGCTAAACAATGAATGTAGTTTTGACGGGGCCTCTGTAAACCGCTATGGGGAGTTTGCCAGGACAGATTTATTTTTACGGCCTGACCTGGATACTTTTGAAATCTTTCCCTGGAGGCCGAAACAGGGAAAAGTGGCCCGGTTGATCTGCGATGTATACAATGCGGATGGAACGCCTTATGCTGCCGATACCCGTATGGCGCTCAAACGGGTGGTGGAAAAGGCAAAAAACATGGGATATGTGTTTGAGGTGGAACCGGAATGTGAATTTTTCCTGTTTCATATTGACGACGGTGGGATGCCCACCACTGTGACCCATGAACAGGCGGGATATTTTGATGTGGGGCCGGTGGACTTTGCGGAGAATGTCCGGAGGGATATTGTTCTGAATCTGGAGGATATGGGATTTGAGGTTCGCTCCTCTCATCATGAAAAGGCGCCGGGACAGCATGAGATTGATTTTAAGTACAGTGATGCCTTAAAAGCGGCAGATAATCTTCTGACCTTTAAAATGACGGTAAAGTCCATTGCCAAACGCCACGGCCTTCATGCTACATTTATGCCAAAGCCCAGGTCCGATGTGGACGGTTCCGGTATGCATATCAATATGTCCCTTTGGGATGAAGAGGGGCGGGATGTGTTTTATGACGGGGAAGATCCTTATGGACTCAGCCAGACGGCCAGACAGTTTATGGCGGGGATTTTAAAACATATCGGAGCCATTACGGCTCTTACCAATCCCCTGGTGAATTCTTACAAGCGGCTGGTGCCGGGATTTGAGGCTCCGGTATATGCTACTTGGTCGGCGGAGACGATTTTTGCCCTTCTGAGGATACCGGCTGTGATGGGGAAACGTACCAAGTTGGAGCTGCGTTCCCCTGACCCGACGGCGAACCCTTATCTTGCCTTTGCGGCATGTCTGGCAGCCGGGCTGGAAGGTATTGAAAAAAAGCTGGAACTGTGTCCCAGTGTGGATGTGAATGTGTCGGCGTGGACAGACGAAGAAAGGCGGACCCTGGACATTGAAAGGCTTCCCAAAAACATGTGTGAAGCCATTGATGCATTGGAAGCGGACGGATTTATTACAGAGGTCATGGGTTCCTCCCTGGCAAAACAATACATCAGTGCAAAGAGGAAGGAATGGGATACCTACCGCAGACAAGTGACACACTGGGAGATCAAGGAATATCTGAACCGTTATTAAATCCCGTTGAGTGACTTGGAGGTGGCAGCATGGCTAATATTATTGTAGCCTTTCCAAAAGCAGAGGATGCGAAAAATATCCGCAATCTTTTAAACAGGAACGGCTTTCATGTTATTGCTGTTTGTACCACCGGCGCTCAGGTCTTAACCTGTGTGGAAGATCTGAATGATGGGATTATTGTCTGCGGATACCGGCTTGCGGATATGCGCTATATGGAGCTGCATGATTACCTGCCCGACGGTTTCCAGATGCTTCTTGTGGCCTCAGAACAGTACTGGATGGAAAGTACGGCTGATGATCTGGTGTGTGTCGGGATGCCCCTTAAGGTTCACGACCTGATTGACACGCTGACCATGATGGAAGAAACGCAGCTAAAGGTACGGAGAAGGCGAAAAGCAAAGCCGAAGATCAGAAGCGGAGAGGAACAGGCCGTGATTGACCAGGCAAAAGTGGTTTTGATGGAACGCAATAATATGACAGAAACGGAGGCCCATCGCTATATCCAGAAATGCAGCATGGACAGCGGCACTAATATAGTAGAAACGGCTCATATGATACTTGATATTATGAAACCGTAACTGCCGGCATGTCTGTTTTAATATCGGGAATGTGGCAAAGGGGCGGAAAGGTGGTATGGATTGCGGTTTACAAAAATGCAGGGTCTTGGAAATGACTATGTATATGTAAACTGTTTCGAGGAAAGTGTGGAAGCACCTGAGCAAATGGCAAAGAGGCTCAGCGACAGACATTTTGGTGTTGGCGCGGACGGACTGATTTTGATTAAACCGTCAAAAAATGCCGACTGCCGGATGGAGATGTACAATGCAGATGGTTCCAGGGGAGCCATGTGTGGGAATGGAATCCGCTGTGTGGCAAAATATGTTTATGAAGCCAGTCTGGTGAGGCGGAGGAAAATGGCGGTGGAGACAGACAGTGGAGTCCGCTTTCTTACGTGCAGGGTAAGAAATGGAAAAGTCCATCTGGTGGATGTGGATATGGGAATTCCTCTTATCATGGAAAGGGATTTTTTGGAATGGAAAGGGGAAACACTATTTTTTACCCCGGTGGATATGGGAAATCCCCATGTGGTGCTTTTTTATACGGATGTGGATTCTTTGGATTTATTTAATTTAGGCCCGGCTGTGGAGCTGCATCCAAAGTTTCCGGACAGGACAAATGTAGAGTTTGTCCAGATTTTAGATGAACGGAATATGAAGCTGCGGGTGTGGGAAAGGGGAAGCGGAGAGACCTTGGCCTGTGGGACAGGAGCCTGTGCCGCCTGTGCGGCGGCGGTTTCCATGGGAATTATGAAGAGAAAAATCATGGTACATCTGAAAGGCGGAGACCTTGAAATCACCTGGCCTGGAACAGAGGAGGCAATGATGATGACCGGCCCGGCCGTGGAGGTATTTCGGGGCGAAATTGCAGGATGGACTTGACATTTTATAGAAGAAACGTCTAAGATAGATGAGAATAGGAAACGGAGGATAGAAAGATGTTTAAGATCAATGACAATTATTTAAAACTGCCGGGCAGCTATCTTTTTTCCACCATTGGAAAGAAAGTGCGGGAATATACGCAGGCGAACCCGGATAAAGAGATTATCCGCCTTGGGATTGGCGATGTGACTCAGCCGTTGGCTTCGGTGATTATTGAATCCATGCATAAAGCGGTGGATGAGATGGGGGTTCAGGAAACATTCCGGGGCTATGCACCGGATTTGGGTTATGAATTTTTGCGGGATGCCATTGCGGACGGCGATTATAAGGCACGGGGGTGTGATATAGCGGCTGATGAAATCTTTGTCAGCGACGGCGCAAAATGCGATTCGGGAAATATTCAGGAAATTTTCAGCCTGGATAATAAGATTGCCGTGTGTGATCCTGTATATCCCGTATATGTGGATACCAATGCCATGGCAGGGCGAACGGGGGTCTACAATAACAGCACGGGAATGTGGAGCAATGTGATCTACATGCCTTGTACGATGGAAAACGGATTTTCCCCGGAGCTTCCGAAAGAGGAGCCGGACATCATTTACCTGTGCTTTCCCAACAATCCCACAGGCGCCACCATCACGAAGGAAGAGCTTCAGGTATGGGTGGATTATGCCAACCGGGTGGGGGCCGTCATCATTTATGATGCTGCTTATGAAGCTTATATTTCTGAAGAAAACGTCCCCCATACCATTTATGAGTGTGAGGGGGCCAGAACCTGTGCCATTGAGCTGAAAAGCTTTTCTAAAAATGCAGGCTTCACAGGAGTCCGCCTTGGCTATACGGTGATTCCAAAAGATTTGAAGTGCGGGGATGTGAGCCTCCATGGACTGTGGGCAAGACGCCACGGCACCAAATACAATGGAGCCCCCTATATTATCCAGAGGGCAGGTGAAGCCGTATATTCGGAAGAGGGAAAGGCTCAGTTAAAAGCCCAGGTAGCTTATTATATGAATAATGCGAAGGTGATTTATGAAGGGCTTAAGTCGGCCGGCTATACAGTGTCCGGCGGTGTCAATGCCCCTTATATCTGGCTTAAGACACCGGGGAATATGACTTCCTGGGAGTTCTTTGACTATCTTCTCGAAAAAGCAAATGTGGTGGGAACGCCGGGATCCGGCTTCGGGCCCAGTGGTGAGGGATATTTCCGCCTGACCGCATTTGGAACTTACGAAAATACGGTGAGGGCCATTGAGCGTATCCGGACATTGTAATTAAAGGCATAGCCTTTGACTATCTCATTATACCCATAGGGCACATATGGCCCTTCGGCCGTTGCAATAAGGTATAAAGATAAGCGAAGGCATACCGTCCTTACAGAAAAAGAAAAGGCTGTATGGAACCGACCTGTGGGACAGGGAAGTTTTATATGGCCTTTTACATTAGTTTTTGTAAAAATTGACAAATATTTCTAATAAAATTATGGCAGTTGTGTGTATAATGTATAAAATCTGAGATGAGAAATGTGGCATAGAGGAAGAGAAATGCTATGAAATATTATTTCAGAAAAATAGTAAAAATATATAAAAATAACAACGATTATTTGTGATAAAAAACAAAAAAGAGCAATATAAGGAGAGAATATTAAGAGAAATTTTAGATACTGGGGATTTTGCTGCCATATCTCGTTGACAAAGCTGTGCAATTAGCCTATAATCATTAATAGAAAATTAATGAAATTGTTCAATAGGAACAAGAGGACAATTTCTGACATCTTTGGGGAGACAGCATATGGAACAGAATCAGTTAGTGATTGATACGATCAAAGAAAATTATCAACAGATGTTTGCTGCGGAGAAAAAGGTAGCGGATTATATACTGGCCTATCCGGAGCAGGCGGTTTCGTCCAATGTATCAGAACTTGCGGAGGTTTCCGGTGTCAGCGATGCCACAGTGATTCGTATGTGCAAACACTTGGGGTATCAGGGGTTCTATCAGATGAAATTAAATCTGGCCAGGGATCTGGGACAGCATCAGCTGGTGGGATACAGGGGAGACCAGGATAATCCTGATACGGCAAAGGAAATTCTCCAGGGAATTGCGAAAAATCTTTTAAATACAGCTTCCCGGCTTGACATGAATGTGGTTTTAAACTGTGCCAGGCTGATTCGGGAAAGCGAGACAGTTCATGCGGTGGCTGTGGGAAATACAAGTCCTGTGGCCATTGATTTGGGTTTTCGGCTGGGACGTCTGGGTATCAGGACCAGTAGTGCATTGATACCGGAATATTTTTTAAGCAATATCAGTTTGGGAAGTAAACGGGATGTTGTGGTGGCTGTTTCCCATTCGGGAAGCTCCAGGCAGGTGATTCAGGCTCTGGAGTTGGGAAGAGACAAGGGGATGAAAAGTATTGCCATCACAGGCGCTGCCAGAAGCCCTGTTTCACAAATTGCGGATTATACGCTTTATATTCCTGTGGAGGATCCGCTGTTCAGCGAATTTGGAGCCATTTCCCATGTGTATGCCATAGCTGTGATTGATGCGCTACTCTACTTCGTGGCAAATGCCGAACGCGGTTCGCGGGATGTGGATCGGTTGGAGATGTTGTTGTCTGAATACAAATTATAAAGATACTGCCGTGCAGTTTGAATGGGAAGAAAGGCCATTGGCAGAACATGACAGATCAGGATGAAAGTATGACAGATGGAAAGGTGAAATGTATGGCATATCAGGATAAATATGAAGCATATCTCAATGAGATTCCGGCAGATATAGAGGTGTGCAGACAAAATAAGCGGAGACATGTGTTTGGCTATACGGGCAATTATGATATTGTGCTCAAATGGGACGTCGATGTATATAACCAAATTTTAGAGGAATTTTTAAAAGAAGAACCGGCGGCTAACGCAGGAGATACTGTAGACAGCATGGAGGACTTTGCCAGGATCAGCAGCTATTGTCTGATGAAGGGGATTGGGGCCAGCTTTGATGTCACCAGCCTGGAAGTGTGTAAGTATCTTCAGGCGCGTTTTGAGCCGGAGCCGGCTCTCGGCGGGACGTGTGCGCAGGGTGTGGCAGCCCATGCGGCGGTGGGATTCCCGGCAGTGGCGCAGCTTACCGACAAGTGTAAGGAAGTCTGCAAAATGATGGATGCCCCCGGTGTACAGGTGGTCAAAGGAAAAGAGCTGGTACCTGTGATGGAAGGGGCATCGGATGAAGCGCCTGTCTATCATATGATTCTGCAGTTTTCCAAAGATGACAAATTTGTGGTTCATGGGAAAGAGTATACAGTGCCTCTTTCCAACCGTCTGATCCTGTTTTATGATCAAATTCATAAAATCGTGCCCATCGACCAGTGCTTTTTTGATTACTGGGGTGAACACGCCGAAGATATTTCTTCCTATCTTGTTTCCGGTTTCGACGCGATACTTGATCCGGCAGTGATGGAAGAGCGTTTAAGCCAGCTGGTTCCCCATTTTGAAACGATAAGGAAAAAGAACCCGGATTTTATCGGCTATCTGGAGGGGGCATATTATATGAATCCCCAGGTGAAGGAAATGATATTCAGACGTCTGGCTCCATATATGAATATCATCGGAACCAATGAAGAAGAGCTGGTGGCCCAGAATGAAGCATATGGGATAGCCACGGATATTACAGATATCCATTCAGTGATAAAAGGACTCGAAGATTTTATGTCCCGGTATGGTATCCGGGGAGTGGTGCTCCACACAAAAGATTACGCTATGTACTATGGAGAGGCGCTTAAAGGAATTGACATTGAAAAAGGTTTGACCATGGGAAACCTGATGTCGGGAACCAGGGCGCGTATTGGAAAATACGGTACACTGGAAGAATGCAGGGAGAGCCTGAAACTGGGATTAAGTCCCACAGGGCTTGCCTTCCATGAGAAGTTGAAAGAGATCAGGACAGACAAGACGGCTGTGTTGGTACCTTCCAGATATCTGGAGCATCCTAAATATACCATTGGCCTTGGAGATACTTTTGTGTCGGGAGTCCATACTTGTTTTCCGTAAGAAATTCTGTTTCTGAAAAGGAAGAGGCAGTTTTTAGTGAAGAGATATCCGGTTCGGATAAAATAAAAGAGAAAAATCTGAAAAGGAGACGGCAGTTATGGCGTATTTAATGGGAATTGACCTGGGAACATCCAGCCTTAAGACCATAATTATTGATGAGGCCGGAAATGTAAAGGCACAAAGTGCAAGACCGTATCAGTTTGCTTCCCCGTTTGGCGGTTATGCGGAGCATGATCCGGAAGAGTGGTGGCAGGCATGCTGTGTCACGGTGCGGGAGGCGCTTGCTGCCTGCGGTGCGCCGGCCGCGGAAGTGAAGGGCGTAAGCTTTTCCGGGCAGATGCACGGGGCAGTGCTTTTGGATAAGGATTACAGAGTGATTCGTCCGGCAATCCTCCACTGCGATGCCCGTTCTTCCAGGCAGGTGGAAGAACTTTCAGAGACGCTGGGAGTAGAAAAGGTGCGGGAGTTGGTGATGAATCCCGTGTATACAGGTTTTCTTCTTCCTTCTTTACTCTGGGTCAGGGACAACGAGCTTGAGAATTATGAAAAAGTAAAATATGCATTTTTGCCGAAGGATTACCTGAAATTTAAACTGACAGGAGAGGTTTCTTCTGATTATTCAGATGCTTCAGCTACTTTGGCATTTGATATTAAAAAGAACTGCTGGTCGGAAGAGATTTTAAGGGCGGTTCATGTGCCTATGGAAATTTTCCCCAGATGTTACGGGACGGATGAGGCTACAGGGACTGTATGTGAGGCGGCTTCCAAGGAAACGGGGCTTGCCGTATCTACCATTGTGGTGGCCGGGGGCGGCGATCAGGTGATGCAGGGCATAGGGAACGGTATTGTAAAAGTCGGTCAGGCTTCTTCCAATATCGGGACCAGCGGCCAGGTATCGTTCCAGAGCGATGTGCCGATTTTGAATCCGGAGCTTTCCACCAATACTTTCTGCGGTTATAAGAAAGGGCGCTGGATTACCATGGGCGCTATTATGAACGCAGGTTTATCCCTCAAGTGGTTTAACAGCCTGTTTGAAACGGCTGATTATAACCTGATAAATGAACAAGTTGCAAAGGTAAAACCGGGAAGCGGGGGCGTTGTTTTCCTTCCATACCTCAACGGAGAACGGACTCCCCATGTAAATCCCAACTTAAGCGGAATGTTCCTGGGTGTGAATCTGAATACGGGGCGGCCGGAGATGTCAAGGGCAGTGATGGAGGGTGTGGCTTTTGCCTTAAATCAATGTATCGAGGTCTGCGGTGAACTGGGCCTAAAGGCGGAAACCATCGTGGCTTCCGGCGGCGGTGCCAGAAGCGCTCCCTGGCTGCAGATTCAGGCAGATATTTTTGGGATTCCCTTAAAAGTGGCGGACACTGAGGAGCAGGCGGGGCTTGGTTCAGCCATAGCCGCAGGCGTCGGCGCAGGGATTTACCGGGACATCGAAGAAGGCTGTCAGGCAGTGGTGAGGTACAAGGACTTTACCGTTATTCCCAATGCCGAAAACCATAAGGTTTATAAGGAGTATTACCAGCTTTTTAAGGATACTTACACAGCCGGGAAAGATGTTTTGCAGCGAGTAACATTAATGGGGCGGAGACACTGATGTCGGGCCTGAAAAAGAAAGCATAGAGGTGAGAAAAGTTGGGAGAAGAAATGAGAAACAAGGATGAGTACATCTTTGAATGTGAGGGCATTTACAAAGCATTCGGCGGTACTCAGGCGTTGGCAGATGTTGAACTCCACGTGAAAAAGGGCGAGGTCATTGCACTGCTGGGCGAGAACGGTGCGGGTAAATCCACCTTGATGAAAGCGGTAATCGGCCTCCATCAGCCTGATGCGGGAACCATGACCTTTGAAGGAAAGCCTTATTCCGCAAGAGGTCCTGTGGAAGCTATGCATGCCGGTATCTCCATGATTCACCAGGAGTTAAACCCGGAGCCGCATTTGACCATTGCAGAGAGTATTTTCTTAAAGAGAGAAAGTACAAAAGGCATTTTCCTGGATAAAAAGGCCCAGAATAAGAGGGCTCAGGAAATTCTGGATCGGTTTGGCTTTAAGCACCCGGCTACTACTATGATGCGGAATCTGACTCTGGCACAGATGCAGATGGTGGAAATTATCAAAGCTGTTTCCTGTGATGCAAAGATGATTATCATGGATGAGCCCACATCCTCCCTGGATAGTGAGGAGACCGATCATTTGTTTGCGACGATCCGTGATTTGAAGTCCAAGGGTGTATCTATTATTTATATCTCACACCGTATGGATGAGATCTTTGAAATTTGTGACAGTGTAGCCGTATTCCGTGATGGTACTTATGTGGGAGCACGTTCCATGGACGGCGTTACCAGGGATGAGTTGATTTCTATGATGGTAGGCCGTCAGGTGAAGAATGTATTCCCCAAGACAGAGTGTGAGATCGGCGATGTGGTGTTTAAGGTGGAAGGCCTGACGGGACAGGGCTTTGAAGATATCAGCTTTGAGGTCCGGGCCGGAGAGATTTTAGGCCTGACCGGCCTGGTAGGATCCGGCCGCAGCGAAACCATGAGAGCTATTTTTGGACTGGATCCTTTGGCAAAAGGAGATATGTGGCTGAATGGTGAGAAGATTACCATTAAAAGCCCGAAAGATGCCATCAAAAAGGGTGTTTGTATGGTAAATGAGGACCGGAAGGATTTTGGCCTCTGCCTGTTCCGTTCTTTGAGAGAAAATATTTCCCTGCCCAACCTTCCTGCAAGGCAGAAAGGGCTTCTGATCAATCAGAACCGCGAGAAAAAAGAATGTGAAGAATATGCGAAGCTTCTGACGGTTAAGGCTGCCAGCATTGAACATAATGCGTATTCCCTGTCCGGAGGCAACCAGCAGAAAGTGGTTATCGCGAAATGGATCATGGCGGGTCCCAAGCTGTTGATTCTCGACGAACCCACCAGAGGTGTGGACGTGGGCGCCAAGTCGGAAATTCATACCCTGATGTGCCAGTTTGCCGCCAAAGGCATGGCGATTATCATGATTTCCTCTGAGCTTCCCGAGGTCATGGGAATGAGTGACAGGATCTTGATCTATCATGAAGGAAAGCTCAACGGCGAAGTGAGCCGTGAAGAGGTTTTAAGCGGTGCGGCAACCCAGGAGACGATCCTGGCGAAAGAATTTGGTGGAAAGTAGGAGGAGATAGAAAATGGCTCAGAAAAAAGAAGGAAAGATTTTGGGAATGGAGCGGGACACTTTCCGCAGCCTGATGGGAAAATACGGCGTCAGTATCGTTATGCTGGTTCTGATTATTGTGATCGGCATTATGCAGCCTCTGTTTTTAAAGCCCAGCAATTTGATTAACGTGGCTACTCAGATTACCATCAACGGTATGCTGGCCTTTGGTATGTGTATGGCCATCACCACAGGCGGTATCGACCTGACCGTAGGCGCCCAGATCGCTCTCGGCGGAGTTATGTTCGGGATTTGCACAGTTAAGGGCGGAATGCCTGTGGTGGTTGGTGTGCTGGCGACTGTGGCTGTGACGACGCTCTTTGGTTTTATCAATGGTTTCCTGATTGCGAAATTCAATATGTTCCCCTTTGTTGTTACCCTTTCCATGCAGCTGGTTATCCGCGGTGTTTCCCTTGTAATCAGCGGCGGCCAGGGTATTCAGATGGGAAATGATGTAGGAAATATTTATTATACCAATGTATTTGGCATGATTCCACTGCCGATCATCATTTATCTTGTGGTGTTTGTCCTGATGTACCTGATGTTCCACTGGACGAAGCTGGGACGCTATATCCTGGCTGTCGGTGGAAACCCCAATGCCGCTTTGGCTTCCGGTGTCAGCGTGTTTCGGATTAAAATTTATGCTTATGCCATCAGCGGTTTTCTGGCTGGTATTGCTTCCATTATCCTTGTCGCTAAGACGGGAAATGCGAAAGCAAATATCGGCGAAGGGTATGAGACCGACGCAGTTGCAGCCTGCGTGATCGGCGGTACTTCCTTTGCAGGCGGTATTGCCACCATGCCCGGCGTTGTGATCGGTACTTTTATCGTAGGATTTATTTACAACGGTATCAACATGGTTGGTATCGACGGGAACTATCAATCCATCATCCGCGGTCTTGTCATCATCCTTACGGTTATGATGGATATGGCCATCAATGGAAAGAACCGTAAATAAAATTTTTAAGCAGAATAATAAAGCGTTGATTTGCCCGGGCGTGGAACCGCCCGGGTTTTTGTATAAGAAAATATTCTATAAAAAAGTTTTTTCTGTGAAAAATTATTTTTCGAAAAATCAAAAAAAGAATGAATTTGTCAAAAATGAGAGGGGTTTTGTGATAAAAATTAGAAATTATGCTGTTTTTGAGAAATGGGATCATTAATAAAACAGGGAAAATCCACAAGTTTTCTTGAGAATGTTTTGAAAGTAGATTGACTTATAAAATCGTCTGTGCTATTATTGTATCAGCCTGTTTACAGGTATATAAAAAAGGAGGAATAAGAAACATGAAAAAAGTATTAGCAGTACTTTTGGCGGCGGCTATGACCTTCAGCCTTGCAGCTTGCGGCAACGACAGCAAGGAAACAAAGGCGCCTGAAACAAAAGCGGCAGAGTCAAAAGCGGACGAGACAAAAGCGGCAGAGTCAAAAGCAGACGAGACAAAAGCGGCAGAATCAAAAGCAGATGAGACAAATGCAGCAGGGCCTGCAGCAGGTGTGCCGACTCTCGAAACAGCTGTAAAAGACGTAAACGGCGACGGAAAGGTTGTCGTTGGTTACATTTCCAAGAACTTTACGGATGTATTCCACATCGCTATCAACAAACTGGCAGAAGATACCTTTACCCAGTGGGCAGCAGATGGCAAAATTGATGAGTTCACCGGCGTCCTGAACGGCGAGACAAAGGGTGAAGTTCAGGTGAACCTGGCCAATGACTGTATCCAGAGAAATTGTGATTTCGTAATCATCCTTCCTGCAGAGTATGATACCTCTGACAAGGCTGTGACCACCATGGTGGAGGCCGGTATCAACGTGTTGGTTGTAAACTCTGAGACTGCCAGCACCAGGGATATGGCTCTTGCTCTTTCCATCTCTGACGACGTGGAAGCAGGCGAAATGCTTGGCAACTGGGTTCTTGAGAAATGCCCCGACGGCGGCAAGTACCTGCACTGCCAGGGCGCTCCCGGAAACTCCGCTATGTTAGCTAGAACCGAGGGCATCCACAATGTACTGGATTCTCATTCTGAGTTCGAGATGATCGGCGAAGCCTACAATGAAGAGTGGAGTGCTGACTCTGCTGTAAACCAGGCGACAGAAGCTCTCACCAAATATGGCGATGAGCTGGTAGCGGTTGTTTGCGATAATGACGATATGTCTTCTGCTGTACAGCGTTACATGAACAACAATGGCAGATCTGATATGATCTGTGTCGGCGTTGATGGAAATGAAGGACCTCTTCAGATGGTTAAAGATGGTGAGCTGGGAGCTACCGTATATCAGGATGGCGTAGGCCAGCTTCAGCAGGCGATCGATATCATTGATGCTATTATCAGCGGAACCGACGTTCCCGAAATCCAGCCGATTCCTTTCATCCTGGTGACAGCCGAGAACGTTGATCAGTATTTGAAATAATTCGTAAGAATTACATAAGAATGAAGTGAGTATTAAGACCGGCATATGTGAAAGCATATGTCGGTTTTCATATGGGGATTTTGTGATTCGACATATGGAATACGATGGCAGGAAAATGCATGTCGGAATCTGTTAAAATTTGCTGAAATTTAAGTGAAAGGCCGTTTACAGGCCTGTGCTTTTGTGTTATACTGGATATCACAATCAGTGCAGAGGGGGTGACAGGATGGCACTGACAAAGGAAGATTTACAGGCGATAAAAGGACTTTTAAAAGACGAACTGAGGCCAATCAAAGAAGAACTGGAAATAATTAAAGAAGAACAGAAGATAATCAAAGAAGAACAGAAAGCAATTAAAGAAGAACAGAAGATAATCAAAGAAGAACAGAAAGCAATCAAGGAAGAACTAAGGATAATCAAAGAAGAACAGAAAGCAATCAAAGAAGAACTAAGGATAATCAAAGAAGAACAGAAAGCAATTAAAGAAGAACTGGAAACAGTTAAAGAAGAACAGAAGATAATTAAAAAAGAACTGGAAACAGTTAAAGAAGAACAGAAGATAATTAAAGAAGAACTGACAGTAATTAAACAAAAGGTAACAAAGTTGGAATTGATGGTTGAAAATGAGATAAACCATAGTATTCAATTACTGGCAGAAAATCACATAAATTTGATTGATAAGCTGAATCAGGCGATCAGGGTATCAGACAAAACATTGATGTATGAAGTACAGGTTTTAAGCCTGAAATTGAGGGTTGAACAGCTTGAAAAAGCAGTTGATGTACTAAAAGACAAAACAGCATAGTAGTAAACAGACAGAGTCGGATTATTTTATGTCCGGCTCTGATTTGCTTTGGGAAGGGTAAAAATAAATTCTGTCCCTACACCTTCGGTACTGATCACGTCAATGTTTTCATTATGGGCGGTGATAATTTCTTTTGTAATGGAAAGCCCCAGTCCGGTTCCGGTTTTGTCTTTTCCGCGGGAAGAATCTGATTTATAAAAACGATTCCAGATTTTTTTCTGGCTGTCTTTCGGGATGCCGACACCACTGTCTTTGACAGAGATGAAGATTTTTTCCCGGCGGTCGTAGGTCTCAATCCAGATGGTGGAATCCGGCTTGGAGAATTTGATGGAATTATCAATCAGATTATAAAGTACTTGCTGTATTTTTACCATGTCTGCCTGCACGAGAAAGCTTCGTTCACCAAAAATCAAGTCAAAGGTCAGTTTCTTGGGCTGGCAGATGCCCTCGAAAGCAGCCACGGTATTGCGGATTACCTGATTAATATCGAAAGAAGTGATATCAAGCATATTGCCTTTGGCATCGAGGGCCTGGAGGGCAAGAGTGCTGGAAGTCAGTTTGGTAAGCCGCTCTGTCTCAGAAATCACCAGCTTGATATATTTCTCATGGGACTCCGGAGGAATGGTGCCGTCCATAATTGCTTCAAGATATCCCTTGATGGAGGTCAGGGGAGAACGAAAATCGTGGGACACATTGGAAATAAACTTTTTTTGGTCTTCTTCTTTATTGCTCAGTTCATGTGCCATGAATTTAAGGGTATCAGCCAAATAACCGATTTCATCTTCTGAGTGGAGCTTCAGATCATAATTCAGATTCCCGGCAGCATATTCATTGGCGGCGATGGTGATCTGTTTTATGGGCTGGAGAATGTACAGCCGGATGATCAAAAGAAGAATCAGGGATAGGGCAAGGATGATCAAAAAAGTCAGATAGATAATATTGAGAATCTTATCACGGACTTCATAGATACCGGAAATAGATTGATGAACCACCACATACCCATAAGTGCTAAAATTGGCGGAGACAGGGGCGGTGACAGTAAGAACGGATTCGTCAAAGAGATCGTAATAATGTCCGATGGCATAACGGCCGCGTCCCTGTTCTGACGGGTCGAAATCTTCAATGGTGATATCTGTCGTTTTACCATCGTTGCGATATACCACTTTACCCTGCTGTTCAATGATCCAGATATCTGCATCAAAATAGGAGGCAATGGAAGAAATCTGCGGTTCCAAAGACTCAATGCCAATATTGGAACCGGAATATCTTTGGCGGCAGGTGGAGGCGATCATATTTGCCTCGTTATAAAGCTGGTCCGCCCGGTCGCGGACCAGATAACGAAGCGTCATATTGGATGAAAAAAAGGCAATCGTAATAAAACCAAGGACTCCGAATATAAGATAACCAAATAAGACTTTGATATAAAGAGAAATTCTCATCGTTTTACCTCAAATTTATAACCGATGCCCCATACGGTAGAAAGCTGCCATGCAGGGTGGTCCTCCAGCTTTTCACGAAGGCGTTTAATATGGACATCAACAGTTCTGGTATCCCCGGCGTACTCATATCCCCAGATGTGGTCCAGAAGCTGCTCTCTGGTAAAAACCTGATTTGGGGAGGCTGCCAGAAAATAGAGCAGTTCCAATTCCTTTGGCGGCATTTCCACAGAGCGTCCCATACAAAGAACAGAGTAATTGGTGAGATTTACCACCAGATCAGGGTATTCCACATATTGTCCCTGCTGGCTGACCGAAACAGCTGGAGCTGCCGGGACTGTCCGGCGGAGAACAGCCTTGACTCGGGCCACCAGTTCTTTGGAATCAAAAGGTTTGATCATATAATCGTCGGCGCCCAGCTCCAGGCCCAGGACTTTGTCGAAAACCTCTCCTTTTGCAGAAAGCATAATAATGGGAACGGAGGTGTCTTTCCGTAATTCCCGGCAGACCTGATAACCGTCGATACCCGGCAGCATTAAATCAAGGAGTATCAAATCCGGTTGAAAAACGGGGAATATCTGTAACGCGGATTCCCCGTCGTGGACAATATGTGTTTCATAACATTCTTTAATGAGGTAGAGGGAAATCAGTTCGGCAATATTTTCATCATCATCTACAATCAGTATTTTCTGCTTCGACGGCATAATTACATCCTCCTATTTATCATGAGAAAATTCCACAATGGTGACACCTGCGCCACCCTCGCCAAATTCACCGAGGCGATAGGAAGCGACGTGGCGACATCGCTTAAGAAACTGGTGGACTGCTTTTTTTAAAGCACCGGTACCGCGGCCATGAATGACACGGACTTGAGGCAGGTGGGCCAGATAGGCGTCGTCTATATATTTATCCAACTCAGGAATGGCTTCATCTGTGGTTTTTCCAATCAAATTGATCTCAGGAGAGATGGAAACGGATTTAGACATGCCGATGGAGCCGGAATGTCCTTTTTCCCGGGGGGACTTTTTCCCGGAGCCAAAATTTCCGGCCGGAGTGGATATGGTATCCTCCTGCAATGGCTCCAGGTCTTTTATGTTGACCTGAGAACGTAGAATCCCCATCTGTACATATAAATCCCCTTTTGCATTGGGACGGGTACTGACCGTACCGTTGAGATTCATGGAAAGTACGCGGACGGCATCGCCGATTTTAAAATCCTCGGGTCGGTAAACTTTTTTTGGCTTTTCTGCTTTGACGGCCATACGCTCCCCGACCTTATCCAAATGTTTCCGCAGCTTCTGCCGTTCTTTTTCCAGTTCTTTTCCAACATTGGTTCCCGCCGCCAGACGGTTAATGTTCCGTATGGTTTCATCGGCCGTGGCTTTGGCATCTGCCAGAATCTGACGCGCTTCTTCATTGGCCCTGGCCAGAAGCTTTTCCCGCCGTTCGTCCAGGCGGAGCTGCTTTCCCTCTAACCGGTCACGCAACAAGGCGGCTTCCGCTTTGTAGTTTTCCATCTCTGACCGCTCACGTTCCAGCTCCAGGCGGTTTTTTTCCAAATCAGCCAGAAGATCCTCAAAGGCAGTCTCTTCACTGCCGATACGTTTCCCTGCATCTTCCACGATAAATTCGGGAAGCCCCAGCTTTTTGGCAATGGCAAAGGCATTACTTTTTCCGGGAATACCAATGAGCAGCCGGTAGGTAGGGCGTAATGTTTCCACATTGAATTCACAGCTGGCATTTTCCACACCTTTTGTAGAAAGGGCAAATATTTTCAATTCGCTGTAATGGGTAGTGGCCATGGTTCTCACCTGCATATTATGGAGGAAGGTGAGAATGGAAATGGCCAGGGCAGCGCCCTCCGTCGGGTCGGTTCCGGCGCACAGTTCATCGAAAAGCACCAGGGAATGACTGTCGGCTTGCTCCAGGATGGATACAATATTTGTCATATGGGCAGAAAAAGTACTGAGGCTTTGCTCGATGCTCTGTTCATCACCGATATCGGCAAAAACTTCATGGAAAACAGCCAGTTTGGAACCCTCGAAGGCAGGGATATGAAGGCCGCACTGTCCCATGACAGTAAAAAGGCCAACTGTTTTCAGGGAAACCGTTTTTCCTCCGGTGTTGGGGCCGGTGACAATCAGAAGGTCAAAATCCTGTCCTAAAGTTACCGTAATGGGAACTGCCTTTTTAGGGTCAAGAAGGGGATGTCTGGCTTCTTTAATATGAATAAAGCCATCATTATTAAAAACAGGCTCACTACATTTATAATAGGAAGAAAGAGCAGCTTTCGCAAAAATAAAATCCAGTTGCCCCAAAATTTCATAGTTAGATTCCAAAAAAGGTATCTGTTCAGCAGCCATGGCGCTTAAAGACGCCAGGACAGCCTCTATTTCCTTTCGCTCCTGTATTTCCAATTCCCTAAGCTCATTGTTCAGGCGGACAATGGTCATCGGTTCAATAAAATAAGTGGAACCGGAAGAGGACTGGTCATGAATCATGCCGGGAACCTGTCCCTTATATTCTGCTTTCACGGGAAGGCAATAACGGCCGTTCCGTACGGTAATCACTGCATCCTGAAGGTAAGAACGGCTTCCGTTCAACAGGGTATTCAGCTGATTATGAATCTTTTCTCCTGTCAGACGCATAGTCCGGCGCACATGGCGAAGCCCCGGGCTGGCATCGTCGCTCATTTCTTCTTCCGATAAAATACAACGGGTGATTTCCTGATTCAAAGAAGTAAGCGGTTCTAAAAGACTGAATAATTCCGTGAGGGAATCGGAGAAACCTTCTGTTTGCCGGTCCGCCATGGAAGGGCTTACAGGAATAGCGCTCCGCTGCAGAATGTCACTGCTGTTCCGTCCGTAAGACTTTGCTTTGGCTGCCGCAGCCATAAGGCCGCCAAGATGAAGAAGTTCTGACATACCGAGAATTCCTCCCACCTGCAGTCTTTTTAAAGAGCCGCGTATATCGTGGATGCCGGAAAATGACAGGGGGCCGTTGTGGATGGTACGTGCCAGCGCATCGCTGGTTTCTCTTTGAGCCAGGCGAATATCTTCGATATCGGTATATGGCGAAAGTTTTCGGCACCGTTCTTTTCCGGGAAGGCTGGATGCAAACTCCGTGAGTTTTTCTGTTATTTTTCCAAATTCCAGTGTACGTAAAGCTTTTTGGTTCATAAGCACTCTCCTCGACTGATAGTATACCAGAATTTCAGACGCTTTTGGGAAAAAGTTTAGGAAAACACTTCAAAAAAAGGGGGATATCATCTATAATGGTAAACAGAAGTCTATAAATGGAATAAAAACCAGTGAAGAGGCATCGTTTGTTGTTGGGGAGACTTTTACATGGCAGACATGGAAAGGAAAGATCAGGAAGACATCCAGGGAGAGCAGGAAAGGGTTTTTGTACGGGAGAGGGTTCTTAACCGTTTAGAAAACCGGAGGCGATGGGTACGGCGGGGAGCTGGACTGGTCATCAGTGCAGTGGTTTTTGGCGTGGTGTCCTGTTTCGTCTTTGTATGGGCAAGGCCCCACATGGAAAAATGGTTTGAGGCTGAGGAAGTCCCGGAGACGGCGATTCACCTTCCACGGGATGAAGAAGAGACAAAGACGCCAGAGACGGAGACGCCGACAGAATCAGAGCAGCTTCCGTCGGAGACAGAACCGCCGGAAACACAGTCCGCGGAGGATATCAAAGAAGTGGTGGAGTCTGCCGTGGAATCTTATCGGTGGAATATTACTGATTATGAAAACCTGTATCAGGCGTTGGGAGAAGTTTCTGCGCGGGTCAATAAAGGGATTGTGACAGTGACAACCAGGACACCCACGACTGATTTGTTTGATAATCCCATTCAGACAGAGGGGAAGGCTTCCGGTGTGATCTGGAATATTACTTCTTATGAGATGTTGATATTGACCAGTTACCGTGCTCAGGACAATGAAACTACCGTGGAGGTCACTTTCTGTAATGGGACGAAAGCAGCGGCATCGGTAAAATCAGCGGATGGAAAGACTGGAATTGCCATAGTCAGCGTACCTCTTGCCAGCATAGATGATGAGACAAAGGATCGGGTGGAGACGGTTTCCCTGGGAAATTCTTTGGAGGCAAAACTGGGACAGCCTGTGATTCTGGCCGGTAGTCCAAAAGATTTTGTGGGTTCCATCGCATATGGGATGATCTCATATGTAAGTTATGGTGTTCAGAAAGAAGACATGGATATCCGCATGATTTATACGGATATACCTACCAGTAGTCAGGCGACAGGGTTTGTTATCAATACAAAGGGCCAGATTATTGGTATGATTACGGCTGATACGACAGGCATCAATACGGGGGCAGTGGGAATTTCAGATTTAAAAAGCAGTATTGAACGTCTTTCCAATGGGTCGGTTTTGGCCTATATGGGGATTATCGGACAGGATGTGACGGAGGAGATCAGTGAAAGCAGGCAAATCCCCATAGGTGTCTATGTGTCGGAGGCAGTTCTGGAAGGACCGGCTTATAATGCGGGACTTCAAAGTGGGGATGTGCTGGTGGCTTTAGATGATACCGAGATTTTGTCTGTCGGTATGATTGAAACTTTTCTGGAAGGCAAGCTGCCGGAGGAGGTTGTGATTGCCCATATACGGCGGGTTGGCCGGGATGGCTATACGGAGATGGAGTTTCAGGTGACACTGGGGAGCCGTTAGCGGTATGGCGTGATGAAAGGAAAATTATGAAATATATTGCAGCATTGCGTGAAGGTGAAAGGATTTCAGAAATTTACCTGTGTAAAATGAAACAGGTGGCAAAAACGAAAATGGGAAAGACCTATTATTCACTGGTACTTCAGGACAAATCCGGCACAGTGGATGGGAAAATATGGGAACTTTCCAGTGGGATTGATAATTTTGAAACGCTCGATTATGTGAAGATTGACGGGGACGTTACCAGTTTTCAGAATTCCCCTCAGGTGAATATCCGGCGTCTGAGGGTGGCGTCTGAGGGGGAATATAATCCTGCGGACTACCTTCCAGTGTCGGAAAAAGACATTGATCAGATGTATGCAGAGCTTTTAGGTTTTGTGAAAGGCCTGAAAAACAAGGAACTGCGCACATTGGCAGAACGGTTTTTTGTGGAAGATGGGGAGTTTGTCAAAGTTTTTAAAGGACATTCTGCAGCGAAAACGGTCCATCACGGGTTTGTGGGCGGGCTTTTGGAGCACACGTTGAGTGTGGCAAAATTGTGTGATTTTTATTGCGGCCGGTATCCAATACTTAAGAAGGATTTGCTTATAGGAGCGGCTCTGTTCCACGATATTGGGAAAACGCGGGAGCTTTCTGACTTTCCGGAAAATGATTATACGGATGAAGGGCAACTTCTGGGGCATATTGTCATCGGAACCTTGATGTTGGAGGAACAGATCAGGACGATTCCGGGCTTTCCTCCTAAACTGGCGTCAGAGCTTAAACATTGTATTTTGGCCCATCATGGGGAATATGAATACGGTTCTCCGAAGAAACCGGCTCTGGCGGAGGCACTGGCATTGAATTTTGCAGACAACCTGGATGCTAAAATGCAGACATTGAAAGAGCTGTTTGCCGGCAATTCCGGAAATGCCGGATGGCTGGGGTTCAACCGTCTTTTGGATTCCAATGTGCGTATGACTTCGGAGCTATAGGCATAAAAGAAGTATGCCAGAGGAGGAGTTTGTTTGGAAAAAAATCAGCAGTTCACAACGATGATAGAAGATATGAATGAACAGGGAGAGGGTATAGGCAGAGTCGATGGCTATACCCTTTTTATTAAGGATGCCATTATTGGGGACTGCATCGAAGGTAAGGTTATAAAAGCGAAAAAAACGTACGGTTACGGAAAGCTGATTCGGATTCTGGAACCATCGCCTTTCCGTGTGGAACCCCGTTGTCCTTCGGCTGTGCCCTGCGGCGGCTGCCAGCTGCAGGCCATGTCTTATGAGCGGCAGCTTCCGTTTAAAGAAGATAAAGTGAGAAATCATCTGGCGCGTATCGGCGGGTTTCGGCCGGAAGAAATTCCCATGAAGCCGATCATCGGCATGGAGGCCACAAAAGAAGGTCCCTTCCGTTATCGGAATAAAGGGCAGTTCCCCTTTGGGAGGGGAAAAGACGGAAGGATTATTTATGGTTTTTATGCGGGGCGTACCCATTCCATCGTCGAAACGAAAGATTGTTTTCTTGGGGCTTCGGTCAATGGAGAGATATTGGAATTAATCCGTTCTTTTATGGAGGAGTATAAGATAAACCCTTATGACGAAGTACGCCATGAGGGCCTGGTACGTCATGTATTGATTCGTGTGGGATATCATACAGGCCAGATTATGGTATGCGTTGTGATCAATGGTACGAGACTGCCGGGCAGCCGGCTGCTGGGCGAACGTTTAATGGAGATTCAGGGGATGGAATCCGTCTCTCTCAATATCAACCGGGAAAAAACAAATGTGATTCTGGGAGAGAAAATGGTATATCTGGCAGGGCGCCCGTATATTACAGATAAAATCGGCGATTTGTCTTACAGGATATCCCCTCAGTCTTTTTATCAGGTGAATCCGGTGCAGACAGAAAAGCTTTATAATAAAGTACTGGAATTTGCCAGGCTTACAGGTCGGGAAACCGTATGGGACTTGTACTGCGGCATTGGGACGATTTCTCTGTTTTTGGCCAGGGAAGCAAAGCGGGTATATGGTGTGGAAATCGTCCCGGCGGCCATTGAAAACGCAAAAGAAAATGCCCTCCTCAACGAAATTGCAAATGCGGAATTTTTTGTGGGACGCGCGGAGGAAGCACTGCCAGACTGGTATAGCGCCCATCCGGAAACAGCCGTGGATGTGATCGTGGTGGATCCCCCCAGAAAGGGCTGTGATGAAACGCTGCTTCACACGATGCTCCAAATGAAGCCGGAACGGATTGTCTACGTTTCCTGTGATTCGGCAACTCTTGCCAGGGACTTAAAATGCTTGTGCAGCGCCGGATATAGGCTGGAACAGGTGCAGCCGGTGGACATGTTCCCGATGACTGTGAGCGTGGAAGTTGTGTGTTTGCTTTGCAAATTTCACGAAAACAGAATATAGAAGTGGAGCTGGAAATGGGGCTTATGAGTGAGTAACTGGAAAACTATGGAATAGAAATCGAATATCATTATTTAGACAACAGAAGATGGTCTTACAAAGATTGGAACGACTTTTGACGAAGATACTGTATGGTTATCCATTACCAGATGGCTGAATTATTCCAAAGAGATAAATCGACGATTTCAAGGTATATAAAAAATGTCTTTTCTGAGGGGGAACTGGTGAGGGAATCAGTTGTTGCAAATTTTGCAACAACTGCGGCAGATGGAAAAACTTATCAGGTTGACTATTATAATTTGGATGTTATTATTTCTGTGGGTTATCGTGTGAAACCCAAGCTCGGTACACAGTTTGGAATTTGGGCAATCAATATACTGAAAGAGTATATGCGAAAAGGTTTTGCGCTAGATGATGAACGATTGAAAAATCTGGGTGGTGGTTATTTTAAGGAATTGCTTGAAAGAATCAGAGACATTCGTGCTTCTGAAAAGGTGTTTTACAGACAAATTTCATTATGCTATTCATGGTCAAACGGCGGCGGAAATTATTTACACAAGAGCAGATGCAGAAAAAGAGTTTATGGGCCTTACAACGTTTGCTGGAAATCAGCCAACATTGAAAGAGGCTGTTGTTGCGAAAAATTATCTGGCTAAAAAAGAACTTCATGCCATGGGACAACTTGTTTCTGGATATTTAGATTTCGCAGAACGTCAGGTAGAACGTGAACAAGTAATGACCATGAGGAACATTTAGACCGTATTCTCACAATGACTGGAGAGCAGTTATTGCAGGGAAATGGAGGTGTTTCTCATAAGCAGGTTGTTAATTAATAAGGCAACAGATGAATATAAGAAATATAAAGCCAGAACTATTAGTGATGTAGAAGATGGTTATTTAAATTCTATAAAAATGTTGGAACAAAAACAGATAAGAAATGAGAAATATACCATTTGAGTTTGGATAATGGTGAACATGTTGAAACCATTGTACTTTTCTTGGGACAAATAACCAGACAGTCATATTAACGCGAAGATTGAATTTGGAGAAGGAGATGGGAAAGTACCTTTAGATGCAATAGCGGAGCGGATAAAGAAGTCTTTGCCGTTGGTTGAAGATGTGTGTAGCAGAGCTGTGTCAGAGGCTGAATGACTGCATTTGCTAGATTATCTGCTGGATTTTGCACGGGCTTATGATGTGAGAATAGGAGAATGTGTATGGCCAAGATTGTGAAAGAGACTATTCATGCTAAAGGTATTGATATTGGCATCTATACAACAAATTTTGAAAATGAGTTTATCTCATTAACGGATATTGCAAAATATAGAAATGAAGATGACCCAAGGTTTGTGATTCAAAACTGGATGCGCAATCGTAACACAATAGAATTTTTAGGCGTTTGGGAAGAATTGCATAATCCAGATTTTAACCGTGTGCAATTCGAGGCGGTTAAAAATGAGGCGGGTTTAAATCGTTTTGATTTCTAAGTTGAATTACAGAATACATACAGATGCAATTAAGGATAATTTGATACCGCCAGAATTAACACCTGCACAGGTAGCCTGCACATATGCTAATGAAGCGGATATGCTCAATGTAGTTTTGTTTGGAAAGACAGCAAAGCAATGGAAAGACGAAAATCCGGATGGAAATATGCGGGATGTGGCAACACTAAATCAATTATTAGTGCTTGCGAATCTGGAAAGTTATAATGCGGTTTTAATTAATCAGGGGAAAAGCCAAAAAGAGCGAATGGAATTGTTACGGCAGTTGACAGTACAGCAGTTGCAGACTTTGGAAACGGTAAGTTTAAATAATTTGCCAAAGGCAGTAACAAATCATCATGAAAAATAGGATAGGATGTGTATATGAATAATCAGTTGCAGAAACCATTTACAGACATTGTTGGAGAAGAGAGTCCTGTACGAAAAATGTTAAAACTTGCTTGGCATTTTGCTGAAATTAAGCCAGAAACTATTGCGAATACAGTTGAATCAAAATCATCAAGTGCATTAATTTTAACACATCTTTTGGGATTGATGGATAGTACGGGTTTGATAAATTGCGAGCATGTGAAATTTTTTCTGTAAATAGTGTTTTGAAGGGTCTTCTATGATAAAATAAAAAATCATAGGAGGCCTTTTATTATGGCAAGAGAAAAGAAACCCGTACACAAAGTAGTTATGACCGATGGCAAGCGCAACATCATCCACCAGCTTCTGAAAGAATACGACATCCAGTCCGCTGAAGACATCCAGGATGCCCTCAAAGACCTTCTCGGCGGCACGATCAAGGAAATGATGGAAGCCGAGATGGATGAACATCTCGGCTACGAAAGATCTGAGCGTTCTGATAACGAGGATTACCGCAACGGGTATAAAAACAAGCGCGTGAACAGCCGTTATGGGGCTATGGAGATCAAGGTGCCGCAGGACCGAAAATCCTCTTTTGAGCCACAGGTGGTCAAAAAGCGCCAGAAAGATATCTCCGGCATTGACCAGAAGATCATCTCCATGTATGCAAAAGGCATGACAACCAGACAGATTTCTGAAACCATAGAGGATATCTATGGATTTGAAACATCAGAAGGGTTTATTTCCGATGTCACGGATAAGATCCTCCCGCAGATTGAAGATTGGCAAAACCGTCCCCTGGATGAAGTATACCCCATCCTTTACATTGACGCCATCCACTATTGTGTCCGCGACAACGGCATGATTCGGAAACTGGCGGCCTATGTCATTCTCGGCATCAACACGGAAGGACGGAAAGAAGTGCTGTCCATCAGGTCAGGAATACCCTAAAATACGTTCCTGACAAGGACAGGAAAGCATTCGCGGCAGATATAAAGACAATTTATCAGGCGGCGGACGAGAAAAAGGCATTGGCAACACTGGAACGGGTAAGCGAAAAATGGACGCCAAAATACCCGAATTCCATGAAACGGTGGGAGGACAACTGGGACGCCATTTAGACAGGCGGGAAAACTGTTTGTACTTGACATACCCAAAAAGAACTGCTAAATATAAAACAAGAGCGAAAAGCTGCTTTTTCAAGCCATTCGCCCTTATCCGGCCGTGTATGCTCTTGTCAATCGACGGTAATGGTTCGTTTTTGCTACGGCGTTTCATAATACGTTCATATTTTTGCTTGTAGTTAAAGTGATTTATCAGATTTTACGGCTGCATGGGCAGCTTGTGCCAATGCAGGTTAGCGATAGACATCGGCACATATTATTCTGAAAGATTTCTTTTCACCAGTGGAATCATTGTTATCAGGAGAAAGTCCTGCCCAATAGCATAAACGCTTGGAACTAGAAAATGGAGCTATATCCGCACCGTCGATTGACAAGAGCGTATGTGTCTTTCAATCGACGATATCTTCCCTTAACAAGAGCATACAGAAACACAACAAACTAAATGGGCTGTCAACCTTACACAAAACACCGCTTCCGCTAAAAAACGGAGCGGTGTTTGTGTCTGGCTGTCCCAGGATGAACAGGCAAAAATCCGGGAGCGTATGGCGGATGTGGGCATCCGTAACCTTTCGGCCTATATGCGGAAAATGGCTCTTAACGGCTATGTACTTCATGTTGACCTCGCTCCCGTTAAGGAGGTCGTTTC
>JAAWCJ010000010.1 GCA_022793195.1 Lachnospiraceae bacterium
CTGGATGACCGTGCCCACATCGGACACCTCCAGCCGGGAGGAATATCTCTCAATCTGCTCTTTGATCACAGAGCTGATTTCTTCCGGTCTTAAATTCATGGAGCTTTCGCACCTTCTTTCTAATTTAATTGGATCTTCATTAATTCTTTTTTCATCTCATAAAGCCTGGTCCTGATACTGCTGTCCACTACCCGGTCTCCAATACGGATAACCAGGCCTCCGATAAGGCTTTCGTCCACAGAGAAATGTATCTCAACGGCTTCATACCCTGTTGTGGCCAACAGCCGCTCTTCAATCTGCTTTTTCTGCCCGTCAGAAAGGGCCACAGCTGAAGCTACATAAACAATTCCGATTTTCTTATATTCCTTCACCTGTGAAACGAAATAGGAGAAAATCGCCTCCAGCTCGCCCTGTCGCCCCTTTTCGATGACGATCCGCAAGAATCCCATCATTTCCGGCGACAGACGCTTCGCAAATACAGCCTCCACAACCTGAAGTTTCTCTTCTTTAACTATATTGGGGTGATTGAACAGCTTCACAAGCTCCGGATTTTCCGACAAGACTCTGCCGACGGCCAGAACCTCTTCATACAGTTCCTCTACCTTTTCTGTTTCCAGAGCTGTCTCAAAAAGCGCTTCGCCATAGGTTTTTGCAATCAGCTTTGCCATGTTTCATCACCTATTTCCTTTAACGTCCTGTCAATCAGCTCATCCTGGATTTTCACATCCATGGACGCAGCCACAGCCTTTCCGGCCATCATAGACGCAATGGTTATCATTTCCTGCTTCATCTCATCGAGAGCCTTCTTTTTCTCAAGCTCTGCCTCATGGCCGGCCTTCTCAATGATACGGGCTGATTCTGCTCTTGCCTCCTCCAGAATTTCCGCCTCCCTTTTCAGGGCTTTCTTCCTGGCATCGGAAAGAATCGTCTCCGCTTCTTTATTAATATCCTTAAGCTTTGCCTCATACTCCGTCTTCAGCCCCTCGGCTGTTTCCTTTTCCTTTGCAGCGCCGTCAAGATCCGCCCGGATTCGCTCCGTACGCTTCTCAAGCATTGCCCGTGCAGGATTGAAAAGCAAATAGGATAAGGCAAAAAACAGGATAAATATATTGACGCCCAGCAAAATGGCATCATGAATCAGCTGCGGGTCAAGCCCCAAAATTCTGGTATACTCTTCCCCGCTGGCTATCAGAAAATTTCCTGCTGCCAATATGGATTCCAATGCTCCTCCTCCTTTCTTCCTTTATTTTCAAAGATAAGTTTTAGAAAGGCTTTACGAACATCAGAATAAATGCAACGACGAGACCATAAAGACCGGTTGTCTCCGCAACAGCCTGGCCGAGAAGCATGGTGGTGGTAATATCACCCTTTGCTCCGGGATTGCGTCCAACGGCCGCAGCCGCATGTCCTGCTGCAATACCCTGGCCTACACCAGGCCCGATACCGGCGATCATCGCCAGGCCCGCACCAATCGCTGAGCACGCATAAATTAAATCCTGTCCTGAAATTCCCATTGTAAATCCTCCTTCACATTTTGGTTCCTGTAACCTTTTTGTTTTTTTCTACATTTTGTCATCCACGTACACCATAGTCAGCATACAGAATACGTAGGTCTGGATACACCCGGAAAATAAATCCAGATACGCATGCAGAAAAGCCGGTATTCCCAGCTTCGCAACTACAATCGGTATGATTCCATACCAGAGCGCCATTATGATGGTTCCGGCCAGCATATTGGCGAACAGACGCAATGACAATGAAATCGGTGTCGCAATCTCGCCGATCAGGTTGATCGGGAAAAACAACGGTATTGGTTCAAACAGCGCCTTAAAATGCCCCGCCTTCTGACATTTAATTCCATTGTACTGAATCAGGCAGAAGGTAATCAGGCCCAGGCAGAGCGTCACACCGTAGTCCGCCGTTGGTCCGCGCAGTCCCAGAAGCCCGGACAGGTTGCAGATCAATATAAACAGAAACAGCGTTCCGATATAATTCATGAATTTTCGCGGCTGCTTCATATTGGTCTTTACCATGTTTCCAAGCATCTCGACTACGATTTCCACCACATTCTGGAAGCCCGTCGGCACATCTTTTGCCTTTTTCATACTGCGGTTGGCAGCAAAAGCAAAAATCAATAGTACGACCGTCACGATAATCATGGAAACGTGGGTCGATGTCAGCCAAAATGTATGTCCGAACATCTGGTAACTCACCAGACCTTTTATGGCGAAATCTGCTTCACATAAAATCATTCTCATGCTCTCACCCCTTTCTTTATGGAAATAGGTTGTTTAGCGCAGGCCGCGGTGCAGCCATGCTTTATCTTTCAGTCCTCAGAATCACCATGGATCCCAAAATGACAGAAAGCCTTGTGAATAAACGGCCTTATATAGACCCCCAGCTTCAGGGTAAAAAGGCCTGCCAGAATGGCTAACATATTGAACCATCCCGATTTCCAGGCCAGAACCAGAATAACGGCTCCGGCGGCAACTCTTATCAAATATGCCCGCAGGGCATGATTTTTCGCTGATTCCTCCTCCATCATATCCACAGAGGTTTCCAAAGTAATACTCATATGAATAAAATATCCGCAAGCCAGTAAAACCCCCAGAAAAAAGCCATATAAAACCCCTTCTGAAAGTCCCCAGGACGCCACAATCAGAATGGCTCCGAAAATCCCCCACAAAATAATTCCCAAAAGTACTTCCCGCACCACCTGGCTGATATATTTAATCATCACCGTTCTCCTCATCACCATCATCCGGCTGAATCACCTTTTTTGCCATCAGATACGCACTTCGGGCCCCGGCCAGAATTCCCAGGATCAAAAGCGGAAGTGTAAAATATGTGGAAAACCTGCCGTCTAACCATACCCCCAGCATAACACAGAGGGCCACCGGCGTCAGCATGGTAATCCCCAGCTGGCTCACCAACGCCAGGCAACGGACAAGCTCTCTCCGTTTCCGGTTCATACCCGGACCTCCAGGCTCCGCCCGGTAGCTTCATAAGGTTTAAGCTCCACGCCCGCCGCCAAAAGCATCCGCTTGGACGCCCGGACAGAAGGAGTATCCCCATATTTGTCATCACCATAAATAATGGTTTTTATTCCACTCTGAATAATCGCCTTGGCACATTCATTGCAGGGAAACAGTGTCACATAAATCTTGCTGCCTTCCAGGCTGCCGCCCCGGTAATTGAGGATAGCATTTAGCTCACTGTGGGTACTGTAAAAATACTTTGTCTCATAAGGGTCGTTTCCCTCTCTCTCCCAGGGAAACTCATCGTCCGGGCATCCTTTCGGAAATCCGTTGTAACCCATGGAAAGGATTTTGTTATCCTGGCTGACAATGCAAGCTCCCACCTGGGTACTGGGGTCTTTGGAACGCATGGCCGAAAGTTCTGCCACCCCCATAAAATACTCATCCCAGGAGATATAACCCTGTCTTTTCCCGCCCATATACCACTTCCTCCGTCATTCTTCAATCAGGCTGATACGCCTTTTGTGGCGCTCATCCCCGGAAAAAGGGGTATTTAAAAAAGTATCTACAATCTTCACTGCCAGCCCGGCCCCCAAAACCCTGGCCCCCATGGCCAGAATATTGGCATCATTATGAAGCCTGGTGGCTTCTGCCGAAAAGCAGTCGGAACAGAGGGCGGCACGAACCCCCTTAATCTTGTTTGCCGCAATAGAAATGCCAATGCCGGTTCCACAAATCAAAATCCCTTTTTCACATTCTCCGTCGGCCACAGCGTGTCCCACCAGCCTGGAGTACACGGGATAATCCACCGCCTCGGTACTGAAACATCCGTAATCCTTATATTCCAGATGATTTTTGTCAAGCCATGCCATGATCTCCTGCTTCAGTTCATAGCCTCCATGGTCACATCCCAGCGCTATCATCCTTTTCTTCCTCCTTAAATATAATCTCTGCCGCTACTTTTGTAAACAAGTCAATATGCTCATAACAAGCTCCGTAATCTGCCAGCGTCCCCCCGAGAGGTTCTACGATGTCTCCCTCCTGTCCGTCAAATTCCCGCAGGGTAAAAATATTCGGCATATCCGGAAAACGTTCTTTTACCTGATCCCGTTCCGCCCCGGTCATGGTAAGCACCAGCGTTCCCGGTACAAAATCCCTGCTCTCAAGGGGCTTCGCCTCGTCAGCCAGAAGTTTAAGCTGATGGCTTGTCAAAATAGCCACCGCCTTTTGATTGATGGGTTCCGGAAAAAGCACCACCAGGCCCCTTGAAGCCACCTCTATCTCCCGCTCCCCGCGAATCCCCTCAAACACGGCTGCCGCCATATTGCTCAGGCAGGTATTGTCCGTACAGACAAAAATAACCTTTTTCACTGCTGACATTCCATCACCCCTGACCTTTTATCACTGCCAATGTACTACTGCGGCTTAAATCCTTCCGCATACCACTGTCCTGTATCCTGCCGCCTTTAAAAGACGGTTCATAATCGCCCCGCTTAAGGGCAAATCCTCAAAACTCTCTGAAAAAATGCAATCCACCTGCTCCTTGTCAAAGGCGCGCAGTACATCATACAGGCTGCGGGCCACGCTTTCCGGCTCATTTCTCCTGCCGGCACATTTTTTAACCGGAGCCTGGTAAAATGCCTCCGACTCCTCCGTACAGAGGACACCGGCCCTCTTTCCCTGTGCTTTTGCTTCAAGAAGCGCTTTTTCTATGGCCCCGCAAACTGCCACCGGCGGACCAAGAAATACGGTGAGCTCCGCCTTCGGCGCATAATGGCGGTATTTCATGCCGGGCGCCTTTGGCCGGATATCCGGCGGTATCTGTCCCTTAACAGCCGGGTCGACAGCCATCGGCCCCATAAGCTGCTCTACCATCTCCTCCGTAATATACCCCGGACGCAAGAGTACAGGCGTCCCCTCCGACACATCAATGATGGTGGATTCCAGGCCAATTCCCACATCCCCGCCATCTATGACCATGTCAATTTTCCCATCCATATCCTCAAGGACATGAATGGCTTTTGTGGGGCTGGGCCTGCCCGAAGTATTGGCGCTGGGCGCCGCTATGGGCACTCCCGCCGCCTGAATCACCTGTCTGGCCACCGGATGGGAAGGCATACGGACTGCCACGGTATCCAGGCCTCCTGTTGTCCCTCCCGGCACTCTCCCCGATTTTTTTAAAACCAGCGTCATGGGCCCTGGCCAAAATGCCTCCGCCAGAATCCTGGCTGTTTCCGGAACCTCTGCCACCAAAGGATAGAGTTCCTCCATGGCCGCAATATGGAGAATCAACGGATTATCAGAAGGGCGCCCTTTCGCCGCATAAATCCGCGCCGCCGCCTCCGCGTCCAGTCCATTGGCCCCCAGTCCATATACGGTTTCCGTGGGAAAGGCCACCAGACCTCCATCGGCCAGCAGCCTTCCCGCCTCCTGTATGGCAGCTTCATTTTTATGAAATTTGTCTATCCTAACCAACTTTGTAATCGCCATATGCTTTAGTATAGCACCACCAGCGTAAAATGGAAAGACTACATTTTTTAAAAATTGTAGAAATTTCTCCGTTTTTCAGGAATTTCTCTCCTCCAGGTATTTTAAAATTCCTTTGGCCAGCGCCTGGGCCACCTCATCCTGATAGTTTTCCGTCCGAAGCCGCTCCGCATCTTCCCAGTTGCTTAAAAATCCACATTCCGCTATGACGATGGGGCAGGATACATGCAACAGCATATAGTATTCCCCATTTTCCCTTGGCTTATGGGGTTTACTGCTGACTGTTTCATTAAAGACATCCTGGAGGGTTTCCGCCAGTTTCTTTCCCTCTTTGGAATTTTTGTAATAAAACATCTGCGCTCCACGGACACCGCCGTCGCTGTAGCTGTTCTGATGGATACTGACCACAAAATCCGCGCCGCTTTCCTCAATGATTTCGCACCTTCTGTTCAAATCCGCCCGCTTTTTATTTCCGTCCGTTTCCCGGTACAGCCCTTCGTCATCCTCACGGGTCAAAACCACCTGTACTCCCTCTTCTTCTAAAAGTTTTTTTGTCTTTAGTACAATGGACAGATTGATATCTTTTTCCAGCGTCTCATTGATACCGATTTTTCCGGGATCGGCCCCTCCATGTCCCGCATCCAAAGCCACCACCGGCGCCGCCCCGCCTGATACGGCCGCACTTTCATTCCAGAGTATTCCCGCCGCCGGACCTGATAATACAAACGCCGCCAGGAGCAAAACAACGCCCATGATAAACTCCATACATCTTTTCAAAAAAAAACGCTCCCAAATCCTTTCGTTGTTTCTACTATATGAAACAAACGGGGAAGGATATGAAAGCTGTAAATTCCCTTTTTCGAGAAAAATTAATGGATTTTTTACAAATTTTATTGAAATTTTCCAATTCCTTTGTCGGTAACGCCCATTGACTTCCTTTTTTAGCCATGATAGACTTACCCCCATAGAGCAAAGGCGCTTTGGAATATTTCCGGAGCGCCTTCTCTTTTTTCCTGTTGCAAAGCGCGCGCAGACAGAACTTTCAGTTTACGAGGAGGAACGTTATGACAGAAGAAATCTTAAGTGCCGTAAACGGCCAGGTATTTGGCGTCTGGTTTTTAATCGGGGCCGCACTGGTATTCTGGATGCAGGCTGGCTTTGCCATGGTGGAGGCTGGCTTTACAAGGGCAAAAAATACGGGAAACATCCTGATGAAAAATCTGATGGATTTCTGTATCGGCACCGTTGTTTTCATCCTGGTGGGGTTCGGCCTGCTGCTGGGTGAGGATATGGCCGGTTTGATCGGAAAACCCGGGATTGATATCTTCACCAACTATGCGGAGTTTGACTGGTCCAATTTTGTATTTAATCTGGTATTCTGCGCCACAACGGCGACTATTGTTTCCGGCGCCATGGCGGAACGGACCAAATTCTTATCTTACTGCATTTACTCTGCGGTTATTTCCGCAGTGATTTATCCTATTGAAGCCCACTGGATCTGGGGTAACGGCTGGCTGTCCCGGATTGGATTCCACGATTTTGCCGGCTCCTGCGCCATCCATATGGTCGGCGGCATTTCCGCCCTCATCGGCGCCACGCTCCTGGGGCCGCGTATCGGGAAATTCGTCAGGGACAAGAGCGGCAAAATTACGAAAGTCAACGCTTTCCCCGGACATAATCTTCCCATCGGCTGCCTGGGCGTATTTATTCTCTGGCTGGGCTGGTACGGTTTCAACGGGGCGGCAGCCACCAGTGTGGACCAGCTGGCTTCCATTACCCTGACCACCACCGTCGCCCCGGCCATCGCAACTGTTGTCTGCATGATCTTCACCTGGATTAAATATGGAAAGCCGGATGTTTCCATGTGTTTAAATGCATCCCTCGCCGGGCTTGTGGCCATCACAGCCCCCTGTGATGTCACAGACTGCCTTGGAGCCGCAGCCATCGGCGCCGTGGCCGGGCTTTTAGTTGTATTCGGCGTCTGGCTGTTAGACTACAAGCTTCGGGTGGATGACCCGGTAGGCGCCGTGGCCGTCCATTGCCTTAACGGTATCTGGGGAACCATTTCCGTCGGCCTATTCGCCACCGCTTCCGCCCCCGGAAACGATAGCGTCGTCGGCCTGTTTTACGGCGGCGGCCTCAGGCAGCTGGGTATCCAGTTCGTCGGTTTTGCTTCTGTGGCCGCGTGGACGGCAGTGACCATCACAATCGCCTTCCTGCTAATCAAAGCCTGTGTGGGGCTTCGCGTATCCGAGGAGGAGGAAATCGTCGGGCTGGATGCCAAAGAGCATGGATTGGCTTCCGCTTATTCCGGTTTCAGTATCATGGATGTCTCCAACACCATGACCATGGATATCAACGAAAACACTGATCTCGGGACGTATGATTACGAAAATGCTTCCGAAATACAGAGGGACGCCGCCGTACCGGTTGTCAGCCAGGCAGATTTCTCCACCGGCATCCATAAAGTAGTAATCATTGCAAAACTGGAGCGTTATGACAAGTTAAAGAAAGCCATGAATAATCTGGGTGTGACCGGTATGACCGTCACCCAGGTGATGGGCTGCGGAATCCAGAAGGGCGCCGGAGAGATGTACCGTGGCGTCGAAATTGATGCCACACTTCTTCCCAAGGTTAAAATCGAAGTGGTTGTCAGCAAAATCCCGGTGAAAGATATTGTGGAGGCTGCCAAAGAGGCGCTCTACACCGGACATATCGGAGACGGAAAGATTTTCGTATACAATGTGGCCCATGTTGTCAAAATCCGCACCGGTGAAGAAGACTATGCCGCTCTTCAGGATGTGGAATAGAGCTGTATTGTAGCAGCCAGCTAAAAGTTCTTAATTCAATAAAAACCCCCGGGCCCCCGCCTGCCTTTGCGCCTGGCCGGTAGGCAGATTTTGCAGGTTTTGTGAGCATAGCGCCGTCTGTCTCGCTGACCGTCTTCTATGGAAGCGACGGCAGACGGCAAAAGGCGGCGCAGCAAAACCCAAAAATCAACGTGGCCAGGCGCAAAGGCAGGCGGGGGCCCGGGGGTTTTGAGTGATTTTAATTCTTATCTGATCTTCACAAAATAGAAATCGTCATCGGTAAACTTTCCGTCCTCCGGATAATCCTTCATGAACAGGATATATTCTACCTGCTCCACATCCAAAATCCGGCTCCCTCCACTGATGATCTCACAAACATCCGTTTCCACATACCGTGCAGATCCGCCCCCGGTCCATACAAAATAATGTGAGGTCCCGTCCGCCAGTTTCACGCCGCAGGGGTGCGGGGGCATCTCCCATGTGGTGTGGGTGCCGCCTCCCTCCAGCTCCTCCTCATACTCCTGCCTGGGAAAATCAATGAGCACTCTCAGGGAAACCGGAGATAGTTCCACATGGGTCAGCGTAGCGCCCGTATCGCCCACCGCCCCGTCTTCAATGTCAGCCTCATAGATCTCATCCGCACCCTCCAGCGTCCATTCCAGAACCCAGTTTCCTTCCAGGTCTGTATACAGATCTCCCGCTTTTTCTGTGGAATAGCCGAAACCCGCGATCTCCAGACGCATCGGCTGATTGAGATAAGCTCCTTTCGTATCACAATCTATACGGATATTGTACTCCATGGATCCGTCTGCAAACTGGCAGTTCTTCACCGCCTCGTCCTTCACATATTTTCCAAACTCATCGGTATAATCCCCGTTATAAAAACCGCTGCTCATGACGCCGCCCACATGGTTCATAACGTCATCCCCTGTCTCGAGGCCAAATATCAGCTCCGGCGAGCAAAATTCGGCTCCCTCCGGCACTTCCGGCAACTGATAGCCGTCGATGCGCAGGCTCATCCTTACACTGTAATTGTCCACGATACAGTCCTGCAGGGTAATGGTAACTCCTTTGTCCGTGGCAGACACATTCGGAAAGGTGACAAGCGCATCCTTTTCCTGTTTTACCTCTTCCGATTCTCCTGTCTCCATTTTTACACTCTCTTTTGCCGCTGCCTGACTCTCAAGTTCTGCTTTCTGTTGTTCGGAAATTTTCATCACCTTTTCTGTACTCCGGCTGATTCCCTGATACGCGGCCGCGATACAGGTTCCGCCGATCACCAAAATGGCCGCCGCAATACAAACCACCAGTCTCTTTCTTCCTTTTCTGCTCATTTTCCTTCCTTTCCCGTCCACGTCCTGCTTCTTCGCGCACGTTTTCCGAATCTGTTCCAACGCTTCGTCAGCCTTTCTCTGAACAATATCAGGAACCTCAATATCTTCCCGAAGCGCTTCCATTATTTCATACATGTTCATACCGTTCTCCTCTCCGCTTCGTGATACATGGCAAAAAGCTGTTTCCTTCCCCTGGCAAGCCTGGTGCGGACCGTTGCCTCAGGGATGTCGAGAATCTGCCCGATCTCCCCTGTCTTAAACCCTTCAATGTAATACAAAATCAAAATCAGGCGGTATTTTTCCTCTAAGCAGGACAACGCTTCCTTCCATTCCACATTTCCATATCCCGCATCTGGCACAAGCTCTTCCGGCAGCGTCTCCATGGGAACCACCTGTGTTTTCTTTCTTAAAAGGTCATAACACTTGTTCACCAGAATCCGTGCCAGCCAGGAAGGAAACACTCGTGGTTCCTTCAACTGGTTCAACCGTTCAAAAGCCGTCAGGATCGCATCCTGTATGGCGTCCGCCACGTCTTCATCACTTCTCAGGACCGAGCGTCCAATCTTATACATGGCCTTCATGTTTTTCTGAATCAGGGCCGCAAACGCATCTGCATCCCCGTCCTTTGCCCGGGCAATCAGGACCTCCATATCCATGCCGCCCACCTCCTCCCATGTCTTCTTCCACGGACTTTAATATCCGGTTATCTTTTTGAAAGCTTTCTACTTAAAAGACGGATGAAACAGGAATTTTGTTTCATCCGTCCGAAAATTTCTCTATAAAAGGAACGGCTGCAAAATATATAGGGTTATATACGCCCGGAGCCCCTGCCTGCTGCACCTGTCCAATAGGCAGATTTTGCAGGTTTTGTGAGCATCGTTATGAGCACTTAGCGCCCATGTTTTGGGCGCTTACGTGCGATACATGCAAAGCACTTAGCAAGGTATTTTCGCGCTTTAGTGCTTTGCATAGCGCCGGCTATCTCGCTGACCGTCTTTTGTCGTATGGAAAAATTTTCCATACGGCAAAAGTCCTCCGGGGGAAGCGCAGTTCGCGGAAAGGAAATTAGCCTTTCAGGCACCGCTCACGCGCGACGATTGCGCAAGCGCAATCTTTATGGAAGCGATGGCAGACGGCAAAAGGCGGCGCAGCAAAACCAAAAAATCAACGTGGACAGGCGCAGCAGGCAGGGGCTCCGGGCGGGAATAAACGCTAAAACCGTATATATTTTGTAGCGTTCCCTTTTATCGATACAATTCTTCCATCGGCTTTCCATCTTTCAACCTTAAAACCCTCTGGTTCCTGCTGCCACGAAACATGAGGGTCAGGTCTTTTTCTTCCTCCACGAAACGCCCCTCCACCAACACGTCAAGATACGAAAGCATCTCTTCCGTCACTTCCGTATATACCTTTCCTCCGGGAGCCATGTCCGGCTCCAGTGTATAACCGGAATAGCACCAGATATCCTTATGGGGATGAGTTTCACGGACCTTTTTCAAAAGTTTCACCACTTCCCTCTGATTTTCCGGCTCAAAAGGCTCCCCTCCCAAAAGGGTAAAACCCTGGATATAATCCGGCTCCAGCAGTTTAAGCAGATGCTTCTCTATCTCCTCTGTATAAGGCTGCCCATAGGAAAAATCCCATGTCTCTGAGTTAAAACAGCCTTTACAGCGGTTGCGGCACCCGGACACAAACAGCGTGACCCGGACGCCGGGGCCATCCGCAATATCATATTCTTTTATATTTCCATAATACATACCGCTTACCTCGATTTTCCTGTCATACTTCTCCGCCGCATTGCCCGCATCATTCCCTGTTTTCCAGATTCGCGCAGAAGCCGTCCCCTTTTTACAGGAAACGGCTTCTGTCCTTCATCTACATTCTTAATTTTTATCGTGCCAGGCCCAGGCGCAGAAATCTTTTTGCAGCTTCCTCTTTACAGATGCAATACCCTGTCTTTAATTTCCTGGGTGCGCCCCTGGTTCCAGAACTGGGTCCCGATATACCCGCAAGTACGGCGGGCCACAAACATCTTGTCCTGGTCTCTGTTTCCACAGTTTGGACATTCCCAAACCAGTTTGCCGTCCTCCTGCTCCCTGATCTGAATTTCCCCGTCATAACCGCATTGCTCACAGTAATCGCTTTTGGTATTGAGTTCCGCGTACATAATATTGTCGTAAATAAATTTCATCACTGAAAGCACCGCCGGTATATTATGCTGCATATTGGGTACTTCCACATAGCTGATTGCGCCGCCCGGAGACAACTTCTGAAAGTCCGACTCAAATTTCAGCTTGTCAAAAGCATTGATTTCCTCAGACACATGTACATGGTAGCTGTTGGTAATATAATTCTTATCAGTGACACCCGGAATAATACCGAAGCGCTTCTGGAGACATTTGGCAAATTTATAAGTGGTGGATTCCATAGGCGTCCCGTACACGGAATAACTGATATTTTCCGCCTGTTTCCACTCCGCGCATTTATCATTGAGCCGCTGCATAACTGCCAGCGCAAAAGGCTTCGCCTCCGGATCCGTATGGGATTTTCCCACCATCCGCATACACATTTCATAGAGACCCGCGTATCCCAGGGAAATGGTAGAATAGCCGTTGTATAAAAGCTTGTCAATGGTTTCGCCTTTTTTAAGCCTTGCCAGAGCGCCGTACTGCCACAGGATCGGCGCCACGTCGGAGACAGTCCCTTTCAGCCGCTCATGGCGACACCGGAGTGCCCGGTGGCAAAGCTCCAGACGGTCGTCCAGAATTTTCCAGAACTTATCCATATCCCCTTCGGAAGAGCATGCCACATCCACCAGATTGATGGTGACAACCCCCTGATTAAAACGTCCGTAAAACTTATAGCTTCCGTCGGGATTCTTCTGGCTGTCCTCCACCGTCAGGAACGAACGGCAACCCATGCAGGTATATACATTGCCCTTCTTAAGCTTCCGCATCATCTTTGCGGAAATATAATCAGGCACCATCCGTTTCGCCGTACACCTGGCCGCCAGCTCCGTCAAATACCAGTACCTGGAATCCTCAGTAATATTGTCCTCGTCCAACACGTAAATCAGCTTGGGAAACGCAGGGGTAATCCAGACACCCTTTTCATTTTTAACGCCCTGCATCCTCTGGCGCAGCACTTCTTCCGTGATCAAAGCCAAGTCGTCCCTGGTCTGTCCTGCAGGCACCTCATCCAGGTACATAAAGACTGTCACAAAAGGCGCCTGGCCATTGCAGGTCATCAAGGTAATCAACTGGTACTGGATGGTCTGGATTCCACTCTTGACCTCTTCTCTCAGGCGACATTCTGTCACCTTATCAATAATGGCTTCATCCAAAGATTCTCCACAGGCTTGCCTCTCCGCAATCACCGCCCGTTTTAATTTCTGGCGGCTGATATCCACAAAAGGCGCCAGATGGGCCAGCGAAAAGGACTGTCCGCCGTACTGGTTACTGGCCACCTGGGCCACAATCTGCGTCGTCACATTGCAAGCGGTAAAAAAACTATGGGGTTTTTCAATCATCGTTTCGCTGATGACTGTCCCGTTCTGGAGCATATCTTCCAAATTGATCAGGTCGCAGTTGTGCTCCCTCTGGGCATAATAATCCGTATCATGAAAATGGATAATCCCTTCCTCATGGGCCCGTACCACCTCAGCCGGAAGCAGGACTCTCCTGGACAAATCTTTGCTGACCTCGCCTGCCATATAATCCCTCTGTGTGGAATTGATCACCGGATTTTTGTTGGAATTTTCCTGCGTCACTTCTTCATTAATATTGTCAAGAAGGGAAAGGATTCCATTGTCGGTGGTGTTGGATTTTCTGGTCAGCTCCCGCCTGTAACGGTAGCGTACATACTTCTGGGCCACCTCATAGCCCCTCATCTCCATGATTCCGGTTTCCACCATATCCTGAATATCTTCCACATTCACCGCGTGGGTTGTCTCCTGAATCCTGTCAGCCACATTATCCGCGATGGCCAGAATCTGATATTCATTCATTTTATGAATGTTGTCCACTTCGTGATTTGCCTTTTCGATTGCATTTACAATCTTACTCAAATCAAAAGTTACTTCTTCCCCGTTTCGTTTGATTACTCGATTCTTTACTTCTGCACTCATAATTCTCCTCGCCGTCGTCATACCAGATGTTGATACTGCCTAACTCAAAACGCAATATATAGTTGCAGGTTCTATAATACAACAAAACAGGGGGATTGAAAAGGGGATAACTTCATGTTTTTTTTTTGTACAATCCGGCGTCGGACACCTTGCGGCAGACTGTAGTTCTGCCGCCGCAGGGTTGTCCGTACCCGGATCCTTTAATACAATGAACCGCCTTAAATTCTCGCCACGCCTGTATCTCTGGCGGCTTTTGCCACTGCCTTTGCCACGGCAGGCCCCACCCGCTTATCAAAAGCTTTTGGAATGATGTATTCCGGTGAAAGTTCCTCATCCGAAATCAGGGCTGCCAAAGCTCCTGCCGCCGCAATCTTCATTTCATCGTTGATATCCCTGGCCCGCACGTCAAAAGTCCCGCGGAACACACCGGGAAATGCCAGTACATTATTGATCTGGTTGGGGAAATCGCTCCGTCCGGTGGCAATCACCTTCGCCCCTCCGGCTTTTGCATCCTCCGGGAAAATTTCCGGCGTCGGATTTGCACATGCAAAGATAACCGCATCCTTTGCCATGGTCTTCACCATCTCTGTGGTCAAAACGCCGGGAGCCGATACACCGATGAACACATCTGCCAGGGCGATCACTTCTCCCAGGCTACCTGCCTTCTTTTCTTTATTGGTCAAAAGGGACATCTCTTCCTTAATGGAATTCATGCCCTCTTTCCGTCCCTCATAAATGGCGCCTTTTCTGTCACAAAGCGTCACATTCTGGTATCCCGCTGACAAAAGAAGCTTTGTGATGGAAATGGCCGCCGCGCCCGCGCCGTTCACCACGATTCTCACAGTCTCTTTTTTCTTTCCCACCACCTTCATGGCATTGTTAAGACCGGCCAAAGTAATGATAGCCGTTCCATGCTGGTCGTCATGGAAGATCGGAATATCGCATTTTTCTTTCAGCTTTTTCTCAATTTCAAAGCAGCGGGGGGCGGCAATATCTTCCAGGTTCACCCCGCCAAAAGAACCGGAAATCAGGTAAATGGTATTTACGATCTCATCCACATCTTTACTCTTGATGCAAAGGGGAAACGCATCCACATCGCCGAAAGCTTTAAACAATACACATTTTCCCTCCATCACCGGCATACCCGCCTCCGGCCCGATGTCCCCCAGTCCGAGAACTGCCGTTCCATCCGTCACCACCAGGCACATATTGTGGCGTCTGGTCAGCTCATAGCTCTTGTCCACATCTTTTTGAATCTCCAGGCAGGGCTGTGCCACACCGGGAGTATATGCAAGAGATAAATCCTCTTTTGTCTCAACCGGTACTGTTGCCCTCACTTCAATTTTCCCCTTCCACTCTCCGTGAAGACGCAGGGATTCTTTTGCATAATCCATAACTTTTCCTTCTCCTTTTTTAATAAATTCAGACGCGTTCGATTATAACATATTCCTTATTGGCAGTCAAACACCGCCGCTCCCCAAAAAGGTATGTTATGAATAAGCCTCCCGGCATTTTCGCATACTAAAAAAGGGCCGCAGTGCGCTTCCAAAATCCTGTAAACTTATTTTCAGAAAGGAAACCTGCCATGAATGACGACACGAAAAACCTTTTAAAAGAATGTAACGCAGGCACGAAAATGGCCGTTGAAACCCTGAATCAGATTTTACCTTCCGTCCACGACCCTGATTTTAAAAAAAGTCTGGAAAAGTACAGAAATGCCCATGTAAGCTTTGGGGACAAGCTCCATTCTCTGGCAAACAAAGGCGGAGAGCCTGCCGGGGAACTGGGACCCATAGAAAAACTTTCCGCCCGCATCATGACCGGTATGAAGTTAATGCTGGACGACTCTGACAAAAAGATCGCCTCCATGCTGACCGACGGTTGCAACATGGGCATCAAATCTTTAAGCGCTTATCTGAACCAGTACACAAAAGCAAACCATACTTCCCGTGAAATTGCCGGAAACATCATCCGACTGGAAGAAAGTATGTCCGAGGATTTAAGACAGTACCTCTGAGTTCATCAGAGAACACTGAAAATTTTCTGGTTTCACGCCTACCCGTCGCCCTGCAAAATCTGCCTACCGGACGGGGGCAGCGACAGGCGGGGCCACGGGCAGGCGTGGATACCTGTAAATTTTACAGTGTCTCCTAATGAACTTCCAATGCCCCGGTGACAATGGGATGGATAGTCCTGTCCACCAGGATTTCCGGCAGATCCACTCCTGCTTTTTCCCGTATCATTTCCATGAATCCGCTTTTTAAAGAATCACTGAGCAAAGCGCCAAGCCCTTCCGTAATCAGCCTGCCTCCAGGCGTTTCGTCCCAATGAAGTTCTATCCTCCCTTCCGGTTCCTGAAAATAGCATTTCACCTTCCGGCGTACCGCCTCCTCCAAAAATGCAATATCCAGCTTAAGGACCGGCCTTCCGTCCTCATCTTCTGAAAACACGCCCTGTGCACCCAAAAGGTACGGCTCTCCATGGAAAGAAACCTCTGACACGGCAGCGTGGCCAAACCCCACTTCTATCCTATGCAGCATCTCCCCTTCTTCCAAAACCAGATAAAACCGCTTATCCTCATAATAAAAGGCCACTGTCCTGATACCTTCCGTATAGTTATTGTGGAACACCTGGAATACCAGAGGGCAAAGCCCCACATGTGTCTGTTCCAGGCGATAGACTCTGCCGTCAACCATACGTTTCAGCCTTTCTTCTTTGAGAACCCCCATGCCCTCTGCGCTCTTTTCTCTGTTTCCCCAGAGGTTCTGTCTGTTTCTTTGCAGGTTTCCTGTCCGGTACTTATTTTTCCCGCGGCTTCCCCCTGTGCGCAAATTCCATCGTGCCCGCAGCGCTCCCCCATACAGGTTCCTGTTTCCCCAAAGGCTTCCATCCCTCTCCAGACGTTTTTTTACTTCCTGAAGCTGCCGATACCCCGCCGGATCCTCCGGTAGCGTTTCCTCCGGATTAAAATCTTCCTCAAAATACTTCCTGACAATATTTAAAAGGACACAGTTCTGGTACAGCTCATCGCTTCCCGCATTGGTGGCAATCACCATATCCAAATCAGGATAGACCACCACATTCTGTCCCAGCATCCCATTAAATGTACAACTTCCCGGCCGCCCTCCCAGCCACACCTGGTATCCATAGCCGTAGGGCCCCATATATTCCGGGGAATCCATATGCTTCTCCACAGAAGCCTTCAGCCATTCTTCCGGCACAAGCTGCCTTCCCTGCCATTTTCCTTTCTGCAAAAAAAGCTGTCCTATTTTGGCCGCGTCTTCCGTGCTGATCAAAAGCCCCCAGCCGCCTTTACAGATTCCCCTGGGACAAGTCTCCCAGAATACGCGTGTGATTCCGAGAGGTTCCCAAAGCCTTGGCCTGAGATATTCCATCAGCGTCTCTCCCGTTATCTTTGTGATAATTGCCGACAGAATATAAGTATTCATACTGTTATACTCGAACTGCTTCCCCGGCGTCCCTTTTATTCCTGACTGCAGATAGCTGGAGAGCCAGTCGTCTCCCGATACCATTCCTGTTTCATTGAAACCGGCTCCGGAACTCATGGTGAGTAAATGCTCCACCGTCAGGTTTTTCTTTCCCGACAGAAGGGACTTTTTGTCCAGAAGTGTAAAAACCTTATCATCCAGCGCCAGTCGGCCTTCCGCTATCAACATTCCAACTGCCAACCCTGTGATGGTCTTACACATGGAATAAGAAGCATGCCACATCCCATTTTTGTAAGGCGCCACCGACACCTCCGCAATCACCATTCCATGGCGGAGCACCATTACATGGTGAAGGTCGATGCGCCCTTCTTCCGCCAGTTCCCTGATAAAAGACGCCAGTTTCCGGGAAGGAATCCCCTGGGACTCCGGAACTACCCTGGAAAACTGCCAGCCAGCCGGCCTGTCTTCCAAAAAAGAAGGCTTCTGGGGGGTATAAGTCACGCGGCTGATTCCCTCTGTATTTCCCCGAATCAGGTTTTTTAAAAGTTCCATCACTGCAAGTTGTTCTTTCAGCATAGAATCCCTCCCTTTTTTTCCTTAATTATAGTCTTATTATTTCCCGGTTTCCATAAAATTTTCCTAAAGAAATTCTGACCTTTTATATACTGATATGGGAATAATTTATGTTATAATTATGTCCAGGAAAGGAGTGACTGTTATGTGGTTTGTTTTAGCCTTGCTCTCCGCAGTGTTCGCAGCGCTTACCTCGATACTGGCCAAGATAGGCATCAGCGGCGTCAATTCTAATCTGGCCACAGCCGTAAGAACCGTCGTTGTCGTCATTATGGCATGGGGAATGGTTTTTCTCACCAATGCCCAGGCCGGCCTGTCCGGGATAAGTAAAAAGAGCTGGTTATTTTTGATCTTATCCGGGCTTTCCACAGGAGCCTCCTGGTTATGCTACTACAAAGCCTTACAAATTGGCGACGCCTCGAAAGTTGTACCTGTTGATAAATTGAGCGTAGTGATCACTCTTGTGATGGCGTTTGTTTTTTTGCATGAAAGCTTCACTACAAAATCCCTGATGGGATGTCTGCTCATTGGGGCCGGAACATTAATTATGGTTATTTAAACATGGAAGATCCCTTTCGGGCGCTTTTTACGTATCTTATTTAATGATCAAAAAAGCTTTGTCACGATAGTTTGTAATAAATCGTAAACAAAGCTTTTCTGCCATTTCGGATATTATTAAAAAACAATTATTCTTACTCCTGTCAGACTGCCGGAAAGCGATAAATCTTATCCCGCATCCAGTTTTGCAAAGAACTCTTCCAGATTATCGTATTCTTTTGCATTTTCCTCCTGCACCGGCTGTTTTTCCATTACCTCCAAAGCAGGTTCCTCCCGCTTCTTCCCCAGAGAAACTTTGAAAGGAATTCCCCCCTGCCGTACCGCCTGGCGAACAAATACATTGACTGCTGTGGAAAAGCTCAATCCCAATTCAGAAAACAGTTCTTCTGCCTGGGCTTTGATTTCTGCATCCATACGGACACTGATATTGGATGTGTTTCCCGCCATTCTCACCGCCTCCTTCTGCCTTTTTAACCATCTTATTTCACTGTCCCTGATTCTATGACTAGTGTTCTGTCTGGATTATATTCAGCCAAACCTCCTTGTCTTTCGTTTCCTTGACTTTCCCTGACATTCCCTATAGAATGAAACCAGATACGGGAAGCGTTTATAAATGGAGGTCTTTCTCATGCATCCTCTTACTGCGTTAATATTAGAAGATATGAAACCGGCCCTCGGGGTCACGGAGCCTGCTGCCATTGCTTTGGCCTGTGCCTTTGCCAGGTCATATCTTACCGGCTCTGTAAAAAGCCTTGTGGTTTCTCTCAATTCCGGCATGTATAAAAACGCTTTTACTTGCGGGGTTCCCGGCTCCCCCTACACCGGAATCTTAATTTCCGCCGCCCTGGGCATCACTGCCGGAAATCCTGACAAGGGGCTGGAAGTACTATCCGATGTCACTGATGAAGACCATGCCGCGGCAAAAAAACTGGTTTCTGACGGCTGTATACGGGCAGATGTCTCTTCCATCAGCCCCGATATCTCCATTAAAGCGCAGCTTACGACAACAGACGGATATTGCGAAGCAGAAATCCTTCACACCCATACCAACTTACAGTACATCAAACGAAATGGAAAACTGGTCTATGGAAAAGAGGCGGACGTGGTTGAGGCTTGTCCGGCTGCAAAAGACATGACGGCAAAAAATAGTCTGAGAAACAAAATGGACGGTGAAAACACTCTTTCCTCCATCCATGGCTTTACGCTCAGTGACTTTCTTCATTATATAAAAACAGTAGGCGAAAAAGAGCTGGAGCCACTGCGGGCCGCATATGACACCAATTTAGAATTGTTCCGCTTTTCCATGGCCTCCGACCGTACTGTCATCGCAAAACAGCTTCTTTCCGCCAATGGCGGAGCCATCCTTTCGGAAAATGAGCTGGCCACTGCGCAGCTTCTCTGCAACGGCGCCATTGAGGGGCGGGTTCTTGGCCTTAACCGGGCAGCCATGAGCATCACCGGAAGCGGCGCCCATGGGATTATCTGCACCATGCCCCTTTATGCTGTGCAGAAAATCCGCGGCCTGGAAGAAACCCGGCTTCTCCGCGCCACGGCCCTCAGCTATCTCATCACCATGTATATCAAAGAATATTCCGGCCGCCTGTCCGCTTTCTGCGGATGCGGCATTGCCGCAGGCACCGGCATGGCCTGTGCCCTGGCCTGGCTAAACGGTGGAAACAAGGATACCATCACAAAAGTGATCAACAATATGGCTGCCGGAATCACCGGAATGATCTGTGACGGCGGCAATCACGGTTGTACCATGAAAGGAATCGTCGCCGTTGATGCCGCGTGGCGGGCCGTAAGTCTGGCCTCGCACGGCATATCCATTGAAGCAGAGCACGGGATTTGTGCCGCCACGCCGGAAGAAGCCATGCGCCAGATGGGGCAGATTGCCGACCCCGGCATGAGGGAAACGGAGCGAACCATCCTGGACATCATGCAGGCCAAGGCGGACGCGAACCTTTAAATTCTTTTCTGACACACATCCTCCAGGCAGCACCTCTCACAAAACGGCGCTGTCCTGGCTGTGCACACTTCTCTTCCATGGTACACCAGCCGGTGGCAGAAGCTGTTTCCCTCCTCCGGCGGAATAATCTTCCACAGGGCCATCTCCACTTTTTTCGGTTCTTTTATCCCGTCCACCAGGCCGATTCTGTTTGTCAGGCGGATGCAGTGGGTGTCTGTCACAATGGCCGGTTTTCCAAACACATCCCCCATAATCAAATTCGCGCTTTTCCGTCCAACTCCAGGCAACGAAAGGAGGGCCTGAAAGTCATCCGGCACGTGTCCGCCGTACTTCTCTTTCAAAACCTTCATGCAGGCGCTTATATCCCTGGCTTTACTTTTCCCCAAACCACAGGGGCGCACAATGGCCTCGATATCTTCCACTTCTGCCTCTGCCAGGGCATCCACATCAGGATATTTTGCATACAATTCCTCCACCACCACATTCACCCTGGCATCCGTACACTGGGCGGCCAGCCGCACACTCACCAAAAGCTTCCATGCCTGGTCATAGTCCAGGCTGCACTCCGCGTCCGGGTACTCCTCTTTCAGTCTGTCAATTACAATCTTTGCAAGCTCCTCTTTTGTCATGATATCCTCCTGCTTCTATAATATTGAAACCGGTGTGCCGACTGGCTACACCATTAAAACCCTAAAGGATTATGGTGCGGGAAGATACCTTCCAAGATGGCCGCCGTCAAATTGCACCATAATCCTTTAGGAAAATAAATCGTCCCGCGTAATATTGGTCAGCCAGTTTCCATTCCGATAATGCTTAATTACAAAAGGCCATTTGACAAACTCGTCCGTACACAAAAGAAAGTATACTGCCATGACCGGAAGCTTAAACACAAAGGCCGCCAGAAATCCCAGGGGAACCGCGTAGCACCACATGGCTATGCAGTCACATAGAAATCCAAACCGGCTATCCCCTCCTGCCCGGAAAGCCCCCACGATCAACGTCGTATTGACTGCCATCCCCATAACATAATAAGTATTGATATAAAGCATATATTTTAGATACTTCATGGCCTGAGGGGACAGATCCGCATATTTTAAAACAAGAGGAGAAGAGGACAGAATCATCAGGCCTCCAAAAGCTCCGGTCAGCACAGTCAGTTTCATAAGCCCCTTTGTATAGAGCCTGGCCGTTTCCATTTTCCCCTCTCCAATGACATTCCCGAGGAGGATACCTCCCGCATTTGCCATTCCGAAGCACAGGATGGTTCCAAAATTCCGAACCACCACCACAAAGGAATTGGCTGCCACTGCATCCGTTCCCAAATGTCCCATGATAACGGAATACATGGAAAAGGCCACACCCCAGACAATATCATTTCCCAGGGCAGGTATGGACAACCGCAGGAAATCAGAAAACAACGCCTTATTTCTCACAAACATGGCCCGGAAATTCAGTTTGACGTCTTTACTTTTTGCCGAAACCACAAAGCAGGCGGCAAGCTCCACTGCCCTGGATATAGAAGTGGCCAGGGCGACTCCCGCTGCCCCCAGCTTCGGCGCGCCCAACAGGCCAAAAATAAAAACGCCGTTCAGTACCACATTCAGCGTAAAAGCCAGCACATTCATAACCGTACTGACCACCACTCTTCCCACACTTCTGAGTACCGCCAGATATACTTCCGAAATCCCCCAGCATATGTAGCTGAAACTGATAAACCTCAGGTAAGAAGCGCCGATTTCTATGAGTCCCGGGTCATTTGTAAAGAGATGCATCATCGTTTCGGGAATCGCCAGCGTCAGCGCTGCAAAGGAAACCGACAGTACCAGGGAAAATCTCAGGGCAATCCCTTCAACAGCCTCGATGGCCTGCAGATCCCCCTTCCCATAATACTGGGCGCAGAGCATGATCGCGCCTGTCCCCAGGCCGTAAAACACCATGAACAGGACGCTGGCATACTGGGAGGCGAGGGAGACTGCCGAAATCGACGATTGGCCCACATAGTTGAGCATTACCACATCGGCTGAACTAACCGCCGCACTCAAAAGATTCTGGATGACGATTGGAAGAGACAGGCGAAACATCCGTTTATAAAACTCTCCGCCAATGGCTGCCTTCCCATTTCCCATATCTCCCCCTACTTTCCCTTTTTCTTTGCCACACTGTTGGTATCCATAGAATCCCGGAATACAAAGAAACGGTCATATAAAAATTCCAGCACAAAGTTGGCAACCATATTGAGGGCTGTCACCAGGTATTCATTCCAGCCGATCCCTTCTGCCAGGTAATTTCCCAGAATTGTGGACACAGGGGTAAATACACAGTAAAAAGCCGCCACCTTGACCATCGCCGCCGGAATATTATTGGCTGACTGGAACGTATATCTCCTGTTCAAAGTAAAGTTCCAGAGCACCGACAAAATCAAGGCGATCAGGTAACAGTGCCAGTAGCTCCATCCGGAAAACTCATTGAGCAGGCTGAAAGCCGCAATTTCAATAACACCCGCCGAGACTGAAAACACCAAAAATTTTAAAGAACGAAGAAGCTCTTTTTTTCTATTATCTTTCATATGGAATCCTTTCCCCGCCTTGCCTGTCCCAGCAGCCGATAATTCTTTTTGTTTGCAGCGTAAAGCCCTTTAAATACCTCAAAATAACGGTCATAGACTGCCTTTTCCTCTTTTCGCGGTAAAAACCGCTCCTTTACCGGAATAAAAGCGCCGACTTCTTCCAGGCTGGGAATCAGCTTGAGGCCCACGGCAGTGACAGCGGCAGCACCTACGGCCCCCACATTCTGCGGGCTTTCCACCACCTCCACCTCGCGTCCGGTCACGTCGGAAAGAAGCTGGGCCGTCACCGGCGACAGCGCCCCTCCCCCTACAAACCGGATGGTCTTTGCCGTCTTAAGCTTTTTATCCTGACATTCAAGCATCCAGCGCAGGTGATAACAAATGCCTTCCAATACTGCCCTGATCAGTTCCGTCTTTCCCGTTTCCAGCCGGATTCCAAAAAACATCCCGGCCGCATCCGGATCTTCAAAAGGACAACGATTTCCGTGGAGCCATGGGGTAAACACTACGCCGCCGGAACCTGCCGGAACCTGTTTAATGGTCTCTGTCATATAATCATACAGGCTCTTATAAGCCGCTTCTTCCCCTTCTGTCACATGCCTCTTTTCCAGATAAATGCCGATTTCATCCAAAGCCAGATGGTCTTTCACCCATTCCAGGCATTTTCCAGCTGTCTCCATCTCCGCAAAATAATTATATTTTCCACTCTGGGCTCCCACAATGGCGGCAATCATGGCCGACACGTCCACCATCTGCCTGTCGGTCACCGTCGTTACCCACCCGGAGGTTCCACAGTAAATGTGGGTATCCCCCACACGGACACAACCGGCTCCCACACTAATGAGGGAAGCGTCCCCGCCTCCGCCAAACACCGGTATCCCCGGGCAAAGTCCCAGCTCTTTTGCCGCCCGTTCCGTAAGGACGCCCGCCTGTTGGGAGGATTTGATGATTTCCGGCAGATGGGACATACGGATACCGAACATTTTACACAGCTCCCTGCTCCATCCTTCCTTCCCTTTCCTGGTATCATAGAGGAGCGTTGCATAGGCAGAATCCTCCGTCATGACAAATTTTCCCGTCAAGCGGCAAATCAGATACTCTTTCACATCCAGCCATTTATAAGCTTTGGCAAAATTCTCCGGCTCATGGTTCTCCAGCCATTTATACTTCCACATGGGATCTTTGACGCTGGTGGAAACAGCTCCCGTGATTTTCAGGCTTTTTAACAGCTTCCTCACATTGGCCCCCGCGACCTTAAATCCATGCGCAATCCCCTTTTGAACCTCTTTTACCGCCCTCTGGTCCATATAGCTCATGGGCCGATGGACCGGAACGCCTTCCCTGTCCACCAACACCAATCCCTGCATCTGGGAACAGAAGGAAATCCCTGCAATCTCCTCCGGCTTTATCTCCACCTGTGCAAACAACTCCCTGGTGGTTTTGCACATGGCTTCCCACCATTCTTCCGTATCCTGTTCCGCGCCCCCGTTTTCCAGAATATAAAGGCCATATCCCCTGCTGGCACCGGCTAAAAGGGTAATTCTCTCTCCAATGCCAAACAAGCAGGTTTTCACCCCTGTCGTCCCTATATCATAGGCCAATACATAAACCATACTCATTTCCCCTCTCTGTGGGTAATCTCCGCCTGCCCAAAAGTAAAGGCCGACTCAAAAAATTTAAGAAGCTCTTTTCGGACATGGGCGTCTTGCTCCAGCACATCTTCTCCACAGTAAATCAAAAAACGCTCCCTGTAATAATCACAGGAATAGCTGAACTGTAACATCATCAGCAGATTATCAAAGAAAAATGCAAACAGCTTCGGATCCATATCCTGACGCACATTCCCGTCCCGCCTGGCTGTTTCTATAAACCCAGTATACAGCCTGGCTGTGATCCCTTCAATCTTTTCGGCCAGAAAAGCGCTTCCCGGTACTCCGTCGGAAGCCAGCCTGTTATACATACGGATGCAGTCTCCATGCTCCCTGGCATGAATCTGCAGCGCTTCAATCACCCTCTCCGCATAGACCAGAAGTTTTTCTTCCGGTTCCGTCACCTGGCAAAGCACCTGCTCCAAAACCCCGATACTTTTATGAAGGCAGGCCAAAAAAAACTGCTCCTTGTCACCATAGTACTTATATAGCACCCCCACACTGATTCCTGCCCGCCCGGCGATGACATTCATACTGGCCTGATAAAATCCCCGTTTGGCAAATTCGGAAATCCCCGCCTCCAGAATCTCCTTAAGCTTCTCCTCCGTCAGTTTTTTAAGCATACGCCTCCCTCGTCCAAAACAGATTTATGAAAGCGCCATTAAATTGTACAAAAATTTCGTGGACTGTGTATTGCCATGAATATCCGAAGTATCTTAATGTTCTGTTGGGCTAAACCAGCAATTTCCGGACAGGACGTCCGGAAAAGGCTTATGCCGCCATGGACGGCGGATCATAAGCCGGTTGCGCGATGCAGTTAGATCTAAATCAGAATATTTAGATACTTCAATATTCATGGCATCGGCACAGGAAACGAAACCTTTGTACAATTTAATGGTAGTTTCATAAGTTCATACCTTTTTACGTCCTCATTTTCCTGGAATATTTCTTCTTATACACCATCCGCTGCAGGGCAGCGTCTCTCCCGTCAAGGGGGCAGCAGTATTTTTCATCCCCGGCGGCTTTCCATAGGTCATTTTGTACTTTCGCAAACAGTTGTGCCGCACACCCTTTTCTCAAAATCGTCTTCACAGCAGCCACATCATCTGCCCTCTGCCCTGTACAGAGGGCGCCTCCCCCCTGAATGAAGACAGCGTTTCTTCCTTTTAATGCTTTCGCCGCTTCCCTGAGGTTTGAAAAGCGGATACTGGTTCCTGCAATCTGGGCCAGGTCGTCCAGATAAGGCATCAGTCGTTCCTCCTGGCAGCATACCTCCATAACCACAGGGCTACTCTCCTGGGCAATATAACGGGCCGCGCTGCTTTTATAAATGGAGGCATGGAGGGCTGCCGCAGGAGAAATCCCCGCCGGAAGCGCCCGCAGGTCATAAATCTTCCGTTTCCCGTTTAACAGATGGCAGAAATAATTTCCCTTTCTCATACTTTTTCCCAGCTTCAAGACTTCTCCGGGGCAAGCTTTCTGCCTGTCTTTCGTTTCATCACCGGCTGCTTCCCATTCCCGGAATCTGTTCCGCATCTCTTTTCCACAAAGCTGTTCCAATTCTTTCGCCGCGAGAAATGCCTGGCCGCAGTCCTCCCCCATACAAAGGGCCCCATGATTTCTCATGAGAACTGCCCTGGCCACCTGCGCTGCCGCCACCTGCGCTGCCACTGCCCGGCGCAGCTTCTTTGTGGAGGAGAGACCGTAATCTGCGCAGGGCACGACGCTCCCCAAAAGGGAAGCCTTCCCCTCCGTCTGCAAATCCTCCCCGGCAATTCCAAATACGGAAGCCTTCTCCTGGTGTGTGTGAATGACAAAACAGACTTCCGGCCTCAGCCTGTATACATCTGCATGGATACCCTTTTCGCTGGAAGGCTTTCTGTCCCCCTCCCAGGAGCAATCCTCAACATTCACCGTCACTAAATCTTCCGGCTGCATCGTATCATACCCCAAGCCACTGGGAGTGATCACAAACTGGGTATCCGAAATTCTGGCGCTGATATTTCCCCACGTCCTTGCAACCAGCCCTTCCTTCACCAGACGATGCCCGGCTTTTATAATCAATGCTTTTGCTTCCCTCTCTGAGTAAGCCATATTCCGGCCTCCGTTTCCGCAAATCCGTTAATAAATCCATTATCCAAATATACCGTTTCAAATCCCTTTATTTCAAATCCTTTTTGTCGATCTTTCCACAAGCGGCAAATACCCGCTCAAACCGCGACAGCACGTCATCAATCATTTCTTCCGTATATGCCGCGCTAGTATAAAGCCTGGAACCTGCCAGGGTGACAATCCCCTCCGCCATGTAGGCTGCCCCCATGTGCTCCATTTCCTTCTGGCGAATCCCAGTCTCCTTAAGTACCTTCGGAATGGTCCAGAGTTTCTTCCAGTTGACCGTAAAATGCATGGTTCCCACACTGTCCAAATGGCAGATGGAACCCTGGTTAAATGCCACAAAGGGCAACTGGTACTTTTTAATCAGCTTCTGCAGCCCCCTGGTCAGCCGGTCGCCCATCCGTCCTGCCGTTTCACAGGCATTGGTTCTTTCGATTTCACAGAGGGTATAATAACCGGCTACGCAGGAAATCGGGGTAGCCGCCATGGTTCCGCCGCACATGGCCTTGGACACCTTCTTCCCGGAAGAATCCAGTCCGGCCCCCAGATAAGCCATACAGTCTCCATGGCCGCCCACGCCTCCGGCCCCCGGATAGCCTCCGGCCACAATCTTTCCAAATACCGTCAAATCCGGATCCACTCCAAAATAACTCTGGGCGCCACCGGGCCCAATACGGAATCCCGTCACCACCTCATCAAAAATCACCAGGGCTCCATACTGGTGAGCAAGCCTCACAGCTCCCCGAATGAATTTTTTTGATACCGGCCTTGTGCCACTTTCCGGCCCCACCGGCTCCAGATATACCGCCGCAGTCCCTCCCGTCAACCGGTTCTTTTGTAATTTCCGTTCCAAATCCTGCAGGTCATTGGGGAAAAACTCATCCGTGTGTTTGAAGACAAAACCGGGAACCCCTTTTGACATAAGCCCCTTTGTTCCGGGAACCCTCATCCCGTAGGCCAGCTGATCCGACCATCCGTGGTATGCCCCTCCCATTTTCAGGATATTTTTCTTTCCTGTTTTAAGCCTTGCGATTCTGGCGGCACACATACACGCTTCCGTACCGGAACCAAGCATCCGGAATTTTTCCACCGAGGGAACCATTTCCGAAATCTTTTTAGCCAGCTTATATTCATACTCATGAAACAGCCCCGTGGACGGCCCGCAAGTATTTAAAAGCTGGATGACTTGTTCCCGGACAGCCGGAGGGTTGCTTCCTAAAATCGTCGGCCCACCTGCCTGCAGGAGATCATAATACCAGTTTCCATCCACGTCATAAAGCTTCGCCCCTTCCGCCCGCTTAATCACAATGGGAAATGGATAATTAAAGGCCAGATTGTGCTGTACGCCTCCCGGAATCACCGTTTTTGCTTCTTCGATCATTGCCTTTGAGACTGCGCACCTTTTGTCAAAATAGTCCTCTACATAGCTTTTTAACCTGTCCCGCTTGATGGAATAAACCGGTTTCGTAATCAACTCATCCAGCTGTTTCGTGACAGCCTCCGCATTCAGATATTTGTCAATCGCAAACCCTTGATACGCCATAAAACACCCTCCTTCTCCACTCTTGTGAATTGTCATTCATGTCATAAAATGATTCTATCACTTTGCGGCTTTGCTGTCAAAAGAATTCCTATTTTCTGTGAAGTTCCCTTTTCTCCGCGGAAGCCATAAACTGCCGGATATGGTCTTCTGACTGGACATAAAGGTGGGCGCCGATTCCCTGGGAGTTTAAAGCCCCGGCGCCGCAGGCAAATTCGGCACATTCCTCCGGTTCCATCCCCTTCAGAAGACAGTGGAGGAAAGCCGCCACAAAATTATCCCCACAGCCGGTGGTATCCACAGGATTCACCTTATAAGGGTCTGTAAAAAACCGCTTTTTGGCGCTTTTGAAAAAGCAGCCCTCCTCCCCCATCTTCAACACCACATTCTTCACCCCTGCTGCCAGGAAAACATCGGCAATTTTATCCGGCTCCCTTTCCCCTGTCACATAAACGGCCTCATCGTAGCTGGGCATCAGGTAATCCGTATACGGATATACACTGTCAATGGCATGGGGCCCCAGTCCAAGGGTATCAAAATTCATATCCGCCAGGGTAATGGCCCCCGCCTTCTGCGCTTTTTCAAAAATAACAGCCAGTCCGCCCGTATCCAGTTCCCCTAAGCCATAAATACTTCCCGCCGTCACAGCCCTTGTCTCTTCAAATACCGACAAGTCGATATCCGACATCTTTAACATGAAATTTTCTCCCGGTCCGATTAAAAAAGAGTGGTCTCCATTCTGCTTCACCACCACTACAGTGGAAAAAGTCTTGCAGTCGTCCGGCCGGGTCAAAAGAGAGGTATCCACACCTTCCCGCACCAGATCACCGTATATCATATCTCCCACATTCCGTTTATCCAGCCTGGTAAGCAGCGCAGAATGGTTTCCCAGCTTCGCCAGCATAGCCGCTTCATTGACCGCATCGCCGCCGGAAGCCAAAAGCACCTGTCCTGCCATCACCGTATCCGTACCTGAAGTCAGCGCATTTTCCGGTATATTTGTCACCATAATATCCTGCACCACCTGCCCTATACAGATCACATCGTATTTTTTATTCTGACTGCCCATATTCTGTTCCTCGCTTTCCGCATATTTCTCCGATTACTCAGTTATTATCAGTTTACTACAAGAGAAAGACCTTCGCAATCCGTTTTTTCCTGATAAATTCCGAAAATTATTCTCATTCTGCAATGTCCAGATTTGCCCTCTTTTCAATTATGGAATAGTCGAAGTCATCCAGCCGCTTATCGGTAATCAGCCAGTCCGTATGGCCTGTCAGTCCTCCCACCTTCAAAAACGAAGGCTTTTCAAATTTCGTATGGTCTGCCAGTACAAAATTCTGTCGCGACGCCTCCAGCATCGCCTGCTTAATAAACATTTCCGGGAAACTGCCTGCCATATAAACGCCGTCCCTGTGAATACTGTCTGTCCCCATAAAACATTTATCAGCCCGCATACTGCGAAACATACGCACTGCCATACTTCCAAGCACTGCATTGGTCTGTTTCATAATGGGTCCGCCTGCGATAACCACATTCAATTTTCTGTTGGTCAAAAGGACATTGACTGCCGGAATGGCAGTGGTAACTACAGTGAGGTTTTCATAATCCCCTGCTGCCAGAAGCTTTGCCAGTTCAAGAACCGTAGAAGAATCATCCAAAATGATGGCCTCATTGTCACAGACATATTGAATGGCCCTGCGGGCAATCCTCCGCTTTTCCTCCATCCGCAAAGACTCTGGCCCCTGCCATGGAAGCTCATATTGGCCGTGGTTTAAAATCAGAGCCCCTCCATGGGTTCGGCACAGTTTCCGCGCGCCGTGCAGTTCATCAAGATCTTTTCGCACCGTCACCTCAGAAATCTTTAAAAACTTACTTAATTCTGAGACTTTCACTGATTTTTTTCTGTCCAGGATTTCCAGTATCTTTTCTTTTCTCTCCTCCGAAAACATCTAAGCCCCCTCGGCCCTTTATCATGGTCTTGTATTTCCTTTTCCACAATTCCGTCATATCTGTTTATACAAAAAGACAGCCGAAGTCCTTCAGCTGCCCTTTTTGCCGTATCAGTTCCAAGCGCCGGAAACGATTGGTCAAAAGCCCCTCAACTTGTCGCTCCCGTCATCTCCCGTATTTTCTATGGAACGGATCTCCACATCATAGCCAATGGTATCATTTACTTTCACATGGACCACATCTCCTACCCGATGGCCCAGAATCGCCTGCCCGATGGGGGACTCCGTACTGATATAATTTTTCAGGGAATTTCCCCGTACGGAAGTCACCAGCTTGTAGATTTCTTCTTCTTCATCCTCCACAAAATAAAGCGTCACGGTATTGTTGAGGCCTACCTCATCTTCCCTGGAATCCTCGGATACCACCACAGAAGTTTTTAACATCCTCTCCAGATAACGAATCCTGCTTTCGTTCTGGTTTTTGTCCTTCTTCGCCGCATGATATTCAAAATTCTCACTCAGGTCGCCATGGGCCCTGGCCTCTTTCACCGCCTCCAGAGCCTGTTTGCGAACCACCAGTTTCCGGTATTCGATCTCCTCCTCAATCCGCTTTACGTCTTTTTCTGTCAGCTGATTTTTCATTGCAGCATCGTTCGTCCTTTCTAACGCACCATATCTCTGGTGATCTCTTTCAGGGAAGCAGCCCCACACATGGACATGGCGTCCGCAAGCTCTGCCCCAATCTTTGAAACATATTCTGCCACACCTTCGGCTCCTCCGCCATACATGGCTGTCACAAAGGGCCTGGCAATGATCACGGCATCCGCGCCCAGCGCCAACGCCTTAAACACATCGGTGCCGGAACGAATTCCGCCATCCACAAAAATTTTCATGGAACCATCCACAGCCTTTGCAATCTCCTCCAGTACTTCTGCCGTAGCCGGGCACTGATCCAGTACGCGCCCCCCGTGATTGGAAACTACGATGGCGGCAGCTCCCGCTTCCTTTGCCTTCAGCGCCCCTTTTACCGTCATAATGCCCTTGACAATAAAAGGAATGTCTCCACAGGAATCCACAATATCCTTAAGCTCCTTCACCGTCTTTCTCCCGGCCGGCGGATTCATATTCTTCAAAAACGGCAGCCCGGCCGCATCCACATCCATGGCCACCGCAAAAGCTCCCGCCTCTTTCACCATGGCAAGCTTCTCCTGGACAGTTTCCAGATTCCAGGGCTTCACTGTAGGAATACCGAGGCCTTCTGCTTTTTTGATGGCGGCAGCAGCGCCCTTTATCACCGCCGGATTGGTTCCGTCACCGGTAAAAGCCGCAATTCCGGCAGCAGCGCAGGCAGACACCAGCACCTCATTGTAGCTTTCATCATCATACTTATCTCCATAGTGAAGATTAACCGCCCCCACAGGACCGGCAAAAACAGGATAGGAAAATTTCTTTCCAAAAAGTGAAAGCCCCGTATCCACCGGCTCATTGGCGCAAAGGGTGTCCATATTGACCCGGATTTCCTGCCATTTCTCATAGTTCCGCATAGCCGTATCCCCTACCCCCTTGGCCCCCGGGCCGGGGATCTGGTTCCGGCAGGCTTTTCCATTGCAGACAGGGCATGCCTTACAGTAATTTCCAATACAAGTACGGGCGTTTTCCAGTATTTCCTGATAATTCATAGCTTTTCCTCCATATAACAACGGGAACCTATTCCCTGTATTCTTATTAAAACGGCACCTTCGATGAGCAATGAATATGAACCTCTCTTCTTTGGCTGCTTTTATTTCTTCCTTTCAAATGTCTCCACTTCAATCAGCGTGTCTTTCGTCGGGTAATGGGTAATGGAAACGCTGTCTCCCACATTTAGGAGCACTGCCGTGGGGTAAGCCCTGGCATTTACCATATAATACGCCTCCCCCTTTTCCAGCTTAAGGAAATACACCGTATCCCCTTCCATATCGGCGGCGCGGATTTCTTCCACTTTCCCCGACACACTGACGGCTTCTTCCTGCGGTTTCTCCTCCTCTTCGTCTTCCTCACTTAAAATCTGGTTTTCCACAAGGAGCTCATGATATCGCCTCTGGCAGTCGGCGACCGTATTTCCCGTCGCCACGATCTGATACTGCTGCACATTGACCATGGCATACATTTTCACCAGCCCCGCTGCATCTTTAAGGGCCATAAAATAAGTGGGCTGGTCGGAAATATTCAGAAGCAGCGGGAAGGTTGCCCTGTAGCTGTACTGTTGGACAGCCCCCTCCGCAGAGGACATGGCAGAATATTCTTCCGCCCCGGCACAGGAATAATAATGAGCCTCTTTCGTCCTCTGATTTACCAAAATAAAGCCAATATTACCTCTGTCCCCAGTCACAGAAGTCACACCTGTATAAACCCATACATCATCATCCTGGGCAATAAAATTGTAACCGTCCGTGGTTTCCGTGCAATCGGTCTGGCCGAATAATGAATTCCAGAACCCATTGTGGTATTCTCCATAATAATCATACTGCTCAATAATCAAATCCGCAGAATAAGCCCGGTCCACCCAGGAGGGCACGTCTGCGATATCATAATACTCTGAATCCCCTGTGACGGCGTTCATTAACACCGCGCCTTTGATATCCGTCCCGTCAAAAAGCCCTATACGCTTCTCCACCACAGAAGCAATCCAGTAAGGGGTCCCGTCGTCATTGATCTCAAAATTCACATCATCAAACATCAGGGTCGGATAAGAAAAACGCAGATGGCGCATCAAATCCCTGCTGAAGTATTCCGACGGCGAGTATTTGATGCCTTCCTCCAGGCGGACCACTTCTACTTCCTGGGTCCTCATATCGATCCTCACGTAAGCCGGGATTCCCTCTCCCCGGTTATTCCACCATTTGAAAAAATCATTATAATTCAGATAATTGACCCTGACGGGGTTCCCCTGGTAATTGATCTGTGCCGAAGCATCGTCCACAGCAAACTGGCTCACCAAATCACTCAGCTCCCCCAGCTTCCTGTTGGCCAGGTTATTGGCGGAATCTTCATCCAGAAGCGGAATCTGGTTCCAGTTGATCTCTGATACTTCCTGGGCGAAATCCCCGGTATTCATCGGCATAAGCTCCGAATACGCTTTTGCCCGGAATACAATCCACCCCGACAGGGTTCCCACAACAATCACCGCCACTGCTAAAACCACCAGAATCAAAGGCACTGTCAAGTTCTTTTTTGTGTAGGTGAGATATTCTTTCACTGAACTGGAGCGAAACCCCTGCAGGAGCACCATACAAACGGAAAATACAATACAGAGTATCACCACAAAACCATAAAGCTCCCTGTTATGGATATTCAAAGCCGGAAGTTTGATATAAAAATAAATGCCGCCAAACACCAGCGTAACCAGAAGGCTTATGAGTACCCGCGTAACCGGTCCTCCCTTCGGCTTCCTGGGGCGTATCACTTTTTCTCTCTGAGGTTCGCCCTGGTTCTGGCCCATATGCATACCGGTAAATTTAAAATCAAAAATGTTCATGCTGGATTCCTTTCAGACTTTGGCTGTCAAAACCCCTATTTTTGTTTTCTGCACTGTCCTTGTCAATCGACGATATCAACCGACGAAACATGCTTTTAAACGATTTTTTCTTGAAAAAACAAAAGGGATATGTTATATTAGATACGTAAAAAGAACAACCGCCCATATATGCCCTATGGGTACAAGGTGGGTTGACCAATAAGGAGGTAGAAAACCCACCCTGCTACTCGGTCAAAGTTTTGGGGTGGTTTTTCTATGTATGGCTACCTACAAAACGTAAAGACGAATGTAAGTAATGCCAAAAGGAAAAGACCAAAGGTCATTAAATCCTTAAAATCAAAATGATTTTTCATAGGCATCACCCCCATTCTATAAAAAATGAGAGGTCAGCCCACCCTGCAACACAGTTGTCCTTGTGGGACATTTTACCATAAAACAGGGGTTAAAACAATGTAAAGTTTTTAAAACAAAAATCCTTCTTTTATTCTGTTAAAAAACCAGTCCGAATAATAATTGGGAATATCCGTCCTTCTGCTTGCACTTAAAATCACAAACTTTTTATCTCCCACATGGGTTAAGACACAGGCGAAAATGGCATGATTTTTGCTCTCCAATATCTTATGTATCCACAATCCTTGTCTCCATTGCCCGGATAAAGTATTGAAAACTCGGAGAAATGTTTCTGTCAAAATTAAGGCGTTTTCCTATTTTGTCCGCCCACTCACATTTCGCTTTCCCCACCACATTCTGTCCCGCTTCTTTTTTCTTTTTCAGTCCGGCCAACCCACCGGGGTATAGCATATTAGCAAGCACTTCCCAAGTGTCGCATATCCCGTCCTGTTCATAATCTTTCAAATATTTTTTTCTGGCATTTGGATAAGCTTCTAAAATGGCACACTCATCTCCCAAAAGCCATGCCTCCATCTCTTTTACTGCTATACAAAACACGTGATCTGTCAGCAGCATTGTTTCGTTCGCAATACGTTCCAATTCGATTTTAAACTCTTCACAATTTCTTTTGTCATTATCTAAAACCACAATAATCGCTGCCTGAGCCATATTTCTCAAAGATCTGTCAAATCCTCTCAAATAACTTCTTAAATTATTTAACAGCTTACTGCCTTTCCTCTCAAATAAATTTCCACTTGTTTTCAAATGCCCAATGCCGCTGAATGATTTACTGTCATAAATGATTTCCTGTTCCGGGTATTTCAAACGGAATTTTTCCATTACATGATCTACCAAGATCTCCGTTGAATGATCCTCTATCATAAACTGAAAATACATTTTGGTTCCTCCGCTACCCAAAGTATTTACTATACCACATATCTCCCAAAGGTACATTTTCATCATACAGGTCTTTTACAAAGGGATATTCCGAAGCTTTCTGAATCGTCGAAAATCCATCCTCCCCCTTCATAAGCACCCATACATCCTGAGGATTCAACGTATTTACAAAAAACGGGCTGTGAGTGGTTACAAATAATTGTTTTGAAAATCCCCTTCCCACATTTTCTACCATTTCATCAGCCAGCAAACCCAGATATTGATGATACAATCCGTTTTCCGGTTCTTCAATAAAGACCAGCTGCCTGGGATTCCTTTCATGCAGCAACAAATAATAAGCAAATAATTTCAATGTCCCATCTGACATCCTGGGTGAATAAAAGGCGTTTCGAAATCCCTTTTCCCAAAATTTAAGCATCATTTGTCCGTTATCAAATCGTACCGGCTCTATTTTATCTATTCCTGGAAGTTTTGTCTGAATCTCCTTCAGTACCTTTTCAAACTCTTTTTTATTTTCACGGAACATATATCCCGCTACATTATTAATATTGCTGCCATCACGGTTCAAATATGGCTGTGGAGCCGCTGTCTGCAGCATCCTTGCCGCATCCGGAGAAAAGTAGCACAGATACCAGCTCCTTAGAAATGCCAAAAAGCTTTCCACCCGCTGATACTGTTTCATGGCGCCAATGGTCACGATACCCAATTTCCTTTTATCGGACAATTCCACTTCCTTTTTTTCTCCACTTAAAATCCGGCCTGTTTCATCCTGCCATCCTTCTGTTCCTTCAAAAGCATATCCTTTCCCTTTCTGAAGGTGCAGGAAAGACAACGGCCATCCCCGTTTTTGAACCCTCTGTCTGAGCCGCTCCTCTTCCACATAAGGCCGCCCTATTTCATCCATATTAATCTTCAGTTCATATGTGATTGGGCGCGCGGTACTTCTCTCGCGATAATATAGTTCAAACGCTATAGGGCCTGTACATCCTTGTGAACGGAGCTGTTCAAAACCACCGCGATTTTTCTCATCGCAGGCAGCTTCCACCCCTATTTCCAGACAATCTGCCAGAAATCCAAATGCATCAGCTAATGTACTTTTCCCGTTTCCGCTGGGCCCTATGATAGCTGTCATGTTGCTCAGGGCTCCAGCCTCCTGATTGGAAAGTGTCTTTCCCATAACAATATCTTTTAATGGTCCAAAATTTTGAATTTTAACCCCCTCTATCTTCCCCATCTGTCTCCTCCAGAAAATTTATATATTTATATGGCACTGCCGGTTGGCAAAACATACATGGTAAAAGCCCTCTTCAAATTATATCAGAGGTATTCCCGGAAAACAATACCGTCGGCCGACAAGCACACATATGTCCTTGTCAACCGACGGTATTCTTCTTTTATTTTCCCTGGCGGGAACCGATCAGGTTTAATACTACCCCAAAGAGCACCACACAGACCGCCGCTATTTTCCCATACAGGGACGTCATGGACGTCAGCACAATTCCCACATAGGGCACTGTAAGCGCCACGGTGCCGATATAATTTTCATAAGACACGGGAAGGGGATCTTCCTCCCCATTGGCATCCCCTTTTGTCCGAAATGTACCGGAGACCACATTGTTTTTTATCACCCGGTGTGTAATAATCCCCGAATCCTCCAGAGAGCCATAAAATGCAATGATATCGTCTGCTTCCACCTCTTCGGGCCGCCCTTCCCGGACATAAATCAGGCTTCCCACCGGCATGGCCGGCTCCATACTGCCACTCAGCACATGGTACATATGATATCCGAAAAAGCCCGGCAAAACCAGCATGGAACACAGAATAATCACAACCACGATCAGTATTGTCCCGGTAGCGCTACAGATTTTTCCGATTCTGCCCTTCCCTTTTCCTGCCGACCCTGCTTTCCCTTTCGTCTCTTCTTTTTTTATTTCCTGTGTTTCTCTTTCCCTCGCTCTTTCTGTCTCTCCCATGGTCACTTCCTGCGGCCGGCCATTCTGCCATTTCCCTTTCCGGCTGATCCCACATCCGCAGTTTTGCGCCTTTTCTTCAGGTAGATCGCTGCTATAGCCAGAATAGCCAGGGCGGCAATACCTATTCCTATATAAACAGGAAGATATCCCATTACGGTATTCTTTATTTCATCCTTAAAGGTCCCCAGAGGCACCTCTTCGTCATCCAGATCTTGTACTAGCTTCTGTCCAAGGGGGACATCTTCATCATCAATCTGTCCCGTCACGTCTCCGCCCAGAGGAACGTTTTCATCATCAATCTGCTGTGCCTGTTCTTCCTCCGGTTCGGCCGGCGTATTTTCAGGCGCTTCCTCTTCCGGCCCGGCAGGTGTTCCTGTTCCGCCCTCCGGCGCCCCCGTTTCTGATACAGGAACATACTGGAATGTGAACACGTTTTCCGCCTCATTTGCGGACAAAGTTTTCACCATATTTAAAGCCTGGGGCTGATATCCGTCGACATAACGGGAAGATACATACTGCCTCTCCCCTATATTTCCACGGTAAGTGTCACTTTCCAGGATTTCCCTTCCGTCCATATCCACATAATTGACTGTATAAGCGACTGTTTCACCGCTGACGCCGTAGGCAACCACAAAATCCCTGTCGCTTCCCACGGAAAAAGACGGCGCTTCCGCTTCTGAATTATCCCGCCCCGATCTTTTGACGCCCCTGACATAATACCTGTCGTCTGTGGAAACCGCCGCCATCTGCGGCCTGATATATACGGTATCGCGATACTTAAGCCCCGTGATCACAATCTCGTCCTTGCCGTAGGAAATACTGGCCGATTCCGAATCAATCTCAATCCCCTCTTCCGTAAGGACTCCCAGATTTCCTGCATACAGTCTCACAGTATAAGTATATTCCTCATCTTCCGCTGCAAATACGGTTTTTCCATCTGTCATGGCAAACACTGACAGGAGTAAAAGACTTACACATAAATATTTCAGCCATTTCATCGGATACGATCTCTCCTTTCCCCTGTCTTTCCTTCTGCCTCCACTAAAACTGCCTCTGTGGGATCCCCGTCTTCCTTCTGGCGGCGAAGCAACAAAATACCACCGATCAAAAGCACCAGCCCGGATGCGAACATGATGATAATATTCCGCAGGATATCTGCCTCATCACCAGTCTTTATGATCTTGTTTCCAGAACCGCCCCCTGAACTTACAAGCTCTGTGGCAAAGTCCATCTGCAGCCTGGCAAGGGTATTCTGGTAATCATTCACCAAAGTCTCGCCGTCCAGGGCTACCTTTAACTTCACGACGCCGGAATCTCCCTTTCCCATCCTGTCCAGATAAAAATAATCATCCAGGCTCTTTGTCGCCCCGTGGAGCCCCACGCCATTGATTCTGCCATCCCCTCCGAACTTTTCACTGGAATAAAGTGTCGTGGTCTCCCCCTTCGTATCTGTATAAGTCAGAAGATAATCATAAGCGCCGCCTGCGGCGTCCCCGGCATCCTCCAGGGACTGAAGCACCTGGTTCTTCATATACCAGTCTGCCTGGCCGTCAAAAGTATTTTTCAAGGTAATGGTTAATTCCACCGAATCCCCCGGCTGCATGGCCCCTATTTCATCACTCATACCACCTGTGGTGAAATTGTTTTCCATCTTCTTTCCGTCGAATGTCACCTGCCATCCGGCCTCTCCCTGCAGGTCTTCCGCCTGTGCCACAATATCCGGTATCGAGAGCCCAAGGATCAGAAGCAGCGCTGCCGCCAGGCTGAAGCTCTTCCACTTTTTCTTCATTTTCCCTGCCCTCCTTTACAAAATCCCAAGATCTTCGGCATCCACGCCCCATGCGCTTTTGATCGCGTCCTGGGCATTGTGGGTCTGTACCGCATCCACCTCTACATCCACGTGGAATTCTACGCCGTCATACTTATAAACCGTGGTGATGACGTCCCCTTTTGTACCCTTCCCCCTGTTACTTCCTGTCTGCCATTCATTCTGATTATAATCCCGGCTGCTTACAACCTCCCCGTTTTCCAGAAGGCTTACGCCAATCTGGGAAACAGTAATCTCAGCCGTATAGTTTTCACTGTAATAGGTAAGCGCCGCCCTGGTACTTCCAACCGCGCTTCCCATAAGCAAAAGCACTGCCAGCACAAGCAGCAAATACGTGACTTTTTTCTTTCCCATCAGCTCTGCGCCCCCTCTCCCTGGCCGCCGGCAGTTTCCTGGTAATCCGTATAGACCGTATTCCAGTCGGCTGTCGGGTTTCCTGCCTCATCGTAGGCCACCGGCGTACACTCCTGAATCACCACCACATTAAAACTGTCTTTGTCAAAGTTTTCCGGCAGATCTCCAATTTTTACGTCCAAAATCTCCGTACTCGCCCCCGCCGGAAGGATTGGCTCATAATACCAATATCCGTCTTCCTGCGAATAAGTCCAGAGATCCCCGCTTTCGCTCTTATCCTCATATGAAATATTCAGCTGCCCGCCATAAAACACCTTCACCCGTACAAAACAGTCATTGATCTGTGAAGTATTCGTAATGGAAACATGCTTTGTCATATTGCTTACATCTTCATGGATCTCCGTCTGCGCCCCCAGGTGCACCACCTGGCTTCCACCTGCGGACACATAAGTGGTAAAATACGCTACCGCTCCCTGAAGCGTCAAAAACACAGTCATCCCCAAAGCTGCCGCCGACATTATCAATACCTTTTTCTGCTCTTTTATATATTTCATCATCGCTGCAGCTCCTTTCTATTCTTCAAGAGGCGTTGTGGGGTTCTCCCAAATCCATCCGCCGTCGCCGTCGGACTCAAAATGATTCGTCACACCGTATCCTCCCCGGTTTCCTCCGTCATAACGGTTGGTAAAAGTCACTGTCGCCTCTCCTGCCCCGGGCACTCCATTTGATATGGCCGCGTCGGACCAGATAAGGGCCGTACTTTCATCAGGCCCCACAATCGTATAGCTGGCCCCGGAATAAACCTCCGTCACCGTCACATTCAGTCCCGCGGGAATCCCTTCCAGGGTAACCGTATTACTTCCGGCCGCCGTATAAGTCATGCTGGCCACTTCATCATATTTTGTAACTCCCAGTTTATCCACACCCACAATATGGAATACGAAAGTGGTCTGGCCCAGGGTTTCATTATAATTTTGCAGCCCCTTTACGATATGCAGCTTTCCAAACTGCGGCTCTGCCTCCGGTTTTAAGCCGATTTTCATATCATAAACCCATTCGTCACTTCCCTCTCCCGTCAAAGTATACTCACTGGCGGGAAGCGCCGTCAGATATGGAATAAACGTGTACAGAACCGTATAATCCGGGTTATAGGAAGCCTCAGGAACCACCAGGTATAACCCCGGCGTCAAGCCACCGATCACACCCTGGGCAGCCTCCGTACTTCCCTCCTGTTTTTTCACATCTACAGTCCCGGCTGCTTCCAGGGGGTCTTCCGCCCCTACCCTGATTTTCTCCGCTTCCTGCGCCAGCTTACGCCAGCGGTCTGCGGTATCCCCGTTATGCTCCGGGCTAAGGTCGCTAAAATCCATATTTTTAAAAGGTTCTGTCGGGTTGTACCGCTGGCCGGTTACGTCCACATCTGCCACCCGGTATACCGACACCGGGATCGTCATCTCATTAGAATCTTCCAGATATTCTTTATTCCCTTCATCCGTTTGGCCTATTTCCACAGATACCGTAAGGCTACAGTCGTCTTTGCCTATATCAATCCCACCGGCTGCCTGGGTCCGTATAAAATTCAGGCAGGGAAATACAAAGACTGCCGCCAGGGCCAGTATACACCATCCTCTTACTTTTTTACTTATTTTCAATTCTTTCCCTCCTCGCTCTCTCCCTCTGTTTGCTTCCCTTTCTTTCTTCTCATAACGCGGCGCAAAATCAAAATCGCCAAAACCGTCACTCCAAGGCCAAGCAACAAATACAGCATATAGTAGTTTTGAATCGCCTGCACCATGGATTCCACAGGCGTGGATTCCAGCTCCCCGTCATAGGGAATCCTGTGGCCCCGCACCAGCAGGCGGTGGCTGTTGACGCCATAAGGGGTACAGGTAAACAGTGTCACATAATCCTGTCCCGAATCCACCTGAAGGGCTTCTTCCAGCGTATCAAAATCATCTTTATCCACCATCGGCAGAACCTGATCCACCTCATATGCCAAATCTTCGTTCAAAATATGCAGATAAAACCTGTCTCCCCGTCCCAACTGGTCGATATCCGTAAAAAGCTTCGCACTGGGAAGTCCCCTGTGGGCAGACAGGACACTATGGTTACTTTCTCCGCCGATGGGAAGCTTCGTACCGTTCATATGCCCGACTCCGGTGTCCAGCACCTCCTCAGCTGTCCCATGATAAATGGAGAGTTTTACGTTTATCTTGGGGATGGTAAGGTATCCCATGATACCGTCCCCGGTGACATTGAGCACATTCCAATACTCTGTCCCTTTTATGTCCTCTGCCCCGTCAATCCCAAATACATCTGCCAGTATTTTGTTTTGCGTAAAAGACCGGTTATAAGCTTCGGCAGCTTCCCAGGCTTCTTCAAAATCTTCCTCTTTCATCTGGCTCACTGCCGCATCGTAACCGGAAATGAGCTTTGACTGCCTGTAAGTGTTCCACTGGTCGGAAATCGTAGGGTACGCAAGAATTCCCAGGCCGGCGAGAAACAAAAGGACGATCAGGACTGTGGATATCTTCCTTTTCATGGTTTCATTTCCTCCTGGCTTTCCTCTTCCGGTTTCTCTTTCAATTCCTCTTCCGGCTCCATATCCTCCGGCAGCGTTTCTTCAGCCGCCTCCCCAGTTTCCGGCCGGTCATCTCCTGAAATTTCCCCGGCCTTCTTCAATGACAGCTTCTTTTCTCTCCTGTACAGGAAAAAGCTGAATACCCCGGTAATCACAATCCCCACAACCACCCATAAAAGATAATTGGTATGCAGGCTCATATTGCTGAGAGGCACCTTTTCGTCCGCAACTTCCTCCGGCACATAAGGCACCCTGTGGCCCCGTACCATCAGACGGTGGCTGTTGACCCCATAAGGGGTACAAGTCATAAGGGTCGCCAGGTCTTCCTTGTATCCCACCTCCAGAACCTTCGTGTCTTCCGGCTCCACCACGGAAATCAAATCAACCTCATAACAAAGCGTCTCATTCAAAATATGAAGAAGAAAATGGTCGCCTTCTTCCATTTTATCTAAATCCGTAAACAATGCCGCGCTGGGCAGCCCTCTGTGGGCAGAAATCACAGTATGGGTACTCTCCCCGCCCACCGGAAGGGAACTTCCCTCCAGATGGCCCGCCGCCATTTCCAACAGTTCTTCCCTGGTAGTATGGAAAATTGGAAGCGTAATCCCTATTTTGGGAATCTCCACTGTCCCCATCACGCCGTTTCCGGCAATATTCAGGCAGGACATATACGCTTCGTCTTCCTCCGCAGCCTCAGCATCCGCAAAAGAATCCGGCAGGATACTTGGCAAAAGGGCATTATTATAATCCACCGCCAACTTCCACTCCGCTTCATAGTCAATGATTCCCGCCGCCTCTTTATCGGCCACTGCCTCATCAAACTCATTCAGAAGCTGTTTCTGTCTGTAATTATTCCACTGATTTGCCACAAATGGATACAGCAGCAGGGACAATCCGGCTAAAAATAAAAGGACTATTAAAATTTTACCTGCTTTTCTTTTCATCCGGACTCTCCTTGCTGTTGTATGTTCTTTCAATATTGCGGAGATCATCCGCGGCCCTGTTTCGTATCCCGAAGGGCCGCGGATGGCCTTAAAATTTATTTACTTACTTTTGCAGATTTTCTGCGGCTTGCGAAGAATAATCCTGCCGCAACCACCATGATCAGGCAGCCTGCAACAGTAAAGATTGTTGTACCGATACCACCGGTGGAAGGAAGGGCGGAAAGTCTGGTATTCTGAATCTTAATTGCTTCTTCAACCGCTTCATTTCCATAGTCGTCCAGCGCCCCGGTTGCAACATCAATCACTGTTCCTGTTTCGCCATATGTCACTGTATAATCCTTGGTTTTGTTTGTCACATTATCTGTAACATGTACCTTATAAGTAATGTCTTCCCCTGCATAGTTTTCCGGTTTGTCAAATTCAAAGGTAATCCTGTAAACCGTGTCATTGATGGAATACTTATCGGGAGCCGCCGTCTCCTTCAGGTAATATACCTTATCCGTATCGCCATCCAGGCCCTTAAATTTAATCTCACCATCTTCTTCCGTCGTATATTCACCGACTTTGTTTGCCTTTACATTTGCCGTCTCATCGTTGGGATCCCATACGATTGTTTCCGTTCCTGCCGCGTCGGCAAGGTACAGGCTGAAAACTGCATCCTGAAGGGCTTCATCCTTTTCATCTACTTTGTCAAAAATCCCATGGATGGCAAAAGAGAATACATACTCTTTATCTGTCTTGTCATCTGTCTCCCCAGGTTCTGTTGAGAACTCCAGTTTTGCCTCATTTTCTCCTACTTTGACAACTGCCGCATCCGTAACCTCAGCCGCATAGGTGATCTCAACGGCGCGCGCTGTGGTATCCTTACCTGCAAGTCCATGAATATAATCCGCTGTAAAGGCAACTGTAAAAGATGCGTTCTCATCATATGTCAGTTCGTATTCTACATCCTTAGTAAGGGTGGTTCCCCCCACTTTCACCACAGGCTCACCTGTATATTTCAGACCATTGACAATGGTATCGCTGATTGTAAACACAGGATTCTCATAATAAGTCTTATCATAGGAAGGCATCGTGCTTGTGATGGTGAAGGGTACTTCATCCCCTACTTTCACCTTTGTATCTGTTGCGGGGTTATCCAGATCCTTGGTAAGTTTGATTTCGCTTGATTTTGCAAAAGCATCCGTTGTCTCCAGGGTCCAGTTCTTATTTGCATCCACACTGCCTGCCGTAAGCTCGTTGGAGGTTCCGCTTCCCTCCACCGTATAGTAAACACTGACTACCATCGGATTGTAAACTTTTGTCGGGTTGTTTTCCGGCGGCGTCACAAGGATCATCCAGGTTCCGGCTGTCAGTTTCGTCTCATTGGGGGTAAAAGCTACGCTTTCCAGGCCTGCAGGATTCTTCGCCAGCTCTGTGATCATGGCGCTTGTGAGTCCCTGGACTACAGCCTCGTCCCCCGCGCCGGTAAATGTCACTTTCTGGCCTGCGTTCGCCATTCCCTTTGCCCAGACATAGCCGGTAAAACCGCCGTCATTGGGCGCATAGGTGGCGTCAATAATCTGGTAGGCCGTATAAGTAGCGCCCGCTTCCACATTTGTGATATCCACTGTTTTTGAATCTGTGTCCTTCGGTAATGCCGGGGCCGCGGACGCCACAATAGACATCCCCAGTACCATCGCCATTGCAAGCAGCAAGGCAAACCATTTCTTCATGCTTTTCATCTCATTCTCCTTTTCTTTTTATCATTTTTCTTGGTTTCATATGCATGACACATTATTTGTGGTGGTGCATTTTCCCACCCTGTTTTGTGCGGTACAGGAACCGCCAGGTATTGTCTCATTTTTTAACTTCCCGACACCTCCCTGCACTTACTTTTATATAAGATCAGCGCGGCTGCAAACATCAGCAGTACACCGCCAATCGAATACCAGTAGATTCCGCGTCCGCCTGCCTCTGGCAGCGCGTACAGCTTTTCATTCCTGATCTTCAGGATAATCTCTTTACCGTCCTCGGCGCCGACGCCCGCCATACTGCCCCCCGGCCCTTTAAGGGCTACGGTTCCGTCCGTCTTCAGCGTAAAGCCCACAGGCTCCCGCAAAAGCGAATGTCCTTCCGGGGATTTAATTTCTGTGATGGTGTAGTCGCCGGGAATCAAGTTACAAATCGTCAGGCTTCCGTTTCCGTCCACACTTAAATCTGTCTTTGCGTCAGGATTGCTGCTGCCTCCTGCAGGAACCAGCATCCATTTCTGGGCCGGGCTTTCATTTGCATCCCACAGATGGATGGTCCCATTCTCACTGACGCTTCCTCCGCTTAAATCCATACGCCATGTACTAGTATTTCCAGCCCTACTAGGGCAAATATAGGAACCTCCACCGCCGGAAGTCACATACCATAGCTGGTTTTCATTGGGAGTCGTGTTACTCCAGACATGGATTTTGGCTCCCTGAGCCAGACGTCCTTCATCCAGATCCAGCCATTTCCCAGAACCTATATTGAAGAAACTGTAAAGGCCATCTCCACGGTCTGTGATTTCAAATAACTGCATATCACTGCCAGTTCTTCTTTGAAGGACAGGCAAGGCGCCGTCCCAGGTTCCGTTGACTCCCACCACATAATCGGAATTGCCTGCAAACGCAATGTAATATTTTCCCTCCAGAGCCGGCTCCTCTTCCTCAAGTAATGTATAGCCCTTCCCCTCTTCATAAGTAAATGAAAGTGTCCTGCCACCGCCATCCCGGATGGTAAAGGCCGCGCCTGACAAAGGATTCTCTCCATTGGCGCCCGTTTTCTGAATCTTCATCACCGTATCAGGGTAAAATCCACAGTCATGGTATTTGGATTCATACAGGGAAACAGACATTTTCTCAGCTTCCGGCATTTCCAGGTTCAAAATCAACGTTTTCTGCAGTTTCTCGTCACCGTCATATACGGCAGCCCCATCCGAATCCAGGGTGTCGTCTGTGCCGCTGTCCCTTTTTGTCACATTCAGCTCTGTGATTTTTGTCTCAGTTCCGTCTGTAAAACGTACGGCAAAAGTTCCTGCCGGAAGGTCTATAAAACGGTAACGCCCCTGCTCATAAGAAGTAACTTTGCTGCTGTCCTTTGCCCGGACACTGACCTGTTTTCCCGTTTCAATTATGATCTTGTTCTCTTCCTTCGTCGTATCTGTGCCGGGATAGTAAACATTCTCATAAGAGCTTTCTTCCTCCGGGTCTTTTCCTTCTATCAGTTTTAGCAGCTCTACTTTGACACCGGAAATCCTGGTTTCTGTCTGCGGATCACCCTGTATCCCATCCCGGTCATAATCCATCCATGTGAGTCCCTCCAAAGTACGCCTCAACGTGGGCGTCTCCGTAGTGGTAGTGGTATCACCGTTGGAAAGCCGATTGACAAAATAGTTGGTTCCTGTCCTGTTCCCTTCCGACTCTCCCGGATTCAGTTTAATTTGTAAATCCACATATACGCTCTTACCAGGTTCCAAAGCTCCCAGCACGGCCCAGGCCACCGGATACGGCTGCTCTTTACTGGCCCCGTCTGCCTCTGTCGGTATCGCAATGGTCCCATCCGGGCTGACCGGCGCTTCCTTCCAGGTTTCTATTTCTGTTACCGGTACATCCTTCGCTGTCTTATTTTGATACCCTGTATCAAAGGTATAATAAATTTTAATCCTGTTTACATCACATTTTGTGGCATCCAGCTTCCATTTGGCAAAACTATAAGTACCGGTGAAATCACTTCCGCTCACCCCATTCATGGGCATCGTATCCATCAGCGCCACCGAAACCCCGGTTTTTGCATTATTATTGAAATAAACAACGTAATCAATGGCTCCGTCTTCGTCCACTACTTTCTGCTTCGTATATTTGGCGAAAGAGCTGGCGCTGCCGCGGGTAACGGTAATCCCGGCCTTTGCATGTTTCTCCTCCGTACTCATGGGGTCGCGCAGATCCCGGGGAGTTGTAATATAAACCGTATTCTCCAGCGCCGTCGTACCGGTGGGAATATCTTTCTCCGGATTTCCTTTGACACCGATCTCCGCGGAATAATAAATGGGGCCATCTCTTTGCCGATTTCCACATCCTCGATAATCCAGGTCAGAGTCTGTGTCCCGTCCGCATTGTCTGTGACTGTCGGTTCTGTCAACACCGGTTCCGGGAACAGGGCTCCGGCGGATTCATCTTTAACGATATTCCCCTTTGTCCCGCCGTTTGCCGACGTCTGTACGTAAACGCCTCCAAAATATGCGGTTCCCGGCTTGTAAGTCATATGCTTCGGGAGAGTGTCCACAATGGTAATCCTGGCAGTATCCCGGAATTCACCTGGTTGATCATAATAGGTCCTCGGCTGCAATTTGAAATCCGCCACTCTCTGATCGGTATCCAGATTAAAGAGCTGTTTCTCTTCCCCATTGTTTTCTGTCTGCTGCAGATTTTTCGTGATCTTCGTCTTATATCCGATGATCAGCAGAGTATCGCCCCAGTGGTACCAGTCGGAGTTGTGGCTGCCTTTTATCCCGCTTCCGTCTTCCCAGTATGTCTCCTTATCATAGAAAACACTGCCTTCTATATTGGCGCTCTTATAATGGTCAAGCTCCCATAAACCTTCTTTCAAAACCAGGTCAGGGACATTTAAATCCGGATGCTGTTCAAGATCAACGCTGCTCAGCATACCGGCTTCCTCCAGCATCCTTTTTGTCCACACACGGGATGTGGAGGCCAACATAAATGTTTTTCCGGCCAAGTCCATGTCGTCCCTGACTTTTGCCTTGTGATAACACATATAATACGGGTCACTGGCATCCACTTCGCTCCCCGGGCCGATAAAGCTGATCAGCATACCGACGCAGAGCTTTCCTTCCGGGATTTTATCCAGGCTGTCATAAAAGACAAGTTCATCCTCATAAGTACCTTTCAGCTGCTCATCACTGGCCCAGTCGCTCCCATCTTTTTTTGTCGCATAATAGATCCGGATATGCTCTTTGGCCTGCGCTATCTCATTACTATCATGTCCCCCCAGGGATGCTCCTCCGTCAAGAGTCAAAATCCAGTCCTCTTCCGTTAGCTCCAGGGCATTCCCATAAAACTTAACTAAAGTCGTCCCCAGGTAAAGCTGGTTCTCCTCAACCCTGTTTGGATTATAAGAAAGTCCTCCCATCAAATTCAGTTCCGAATCCACCGCCGCATAATCCCGGCCATCCCGGTTATCCTTGATTCCACATCCTCTTCCGATGTCATTCGCATCCGCATAACGGACTCTGTTCTGCATATGCCCTTCCAGTGTAAGCTCCAGGGTTCTGGTTTCCCGGTCATCCTCACTGACCATTTGCTGAAAACCATTTTCTCCCTGCACCAGCTTCTCTCCGCTTACCGTTGTGACTTTCATATTGTAGGCCTGCGCTATTGTGGTAAAAGCCCCCTGGCCGTAAGTCTCCACTATATCGTAATTCGGTTTTTTGCCTGTGCCTTCTTTTTTATTAAACGGTTGTATCAGCCAGATTTCACCGGATGAAAAGCAGCCCACATTGGCATAATATTTCACTTCTGACGTATCGGCATTCATAGTAGGCATTTTTTGCGGATCAATCTCATAACCGCTGACGGTTATATGAATCTTATCCCCCTCCTGGGTAGCCGTCCAACTGCCACCGTTATAACAGCCATTGGAATCGTTTGACCAGGTATTATAAGGGGCAAAGGGAGTTCCTTTCAGGCTGTCGTCAATCTGACGGCCATCTTTATTCCGCTCTCCATATTCCCTCCAGGTCAGTTCGTTATAGCTCCACAAAAGAGGTGCATAATCTGCATCTTTTATGATTTGGCCGCTTTGATACCCGGATCCATCCTTCGGCGTATTGATTTTATATTCCGACGATATCGTCAGGTCAAAACTAATCTCCCCTTCCGGCAGTTCAATTCCTTTCAGGCCCTTGGAAGCATTGTCGTTGTATAGCTGAAGCGTAATGCCAAGCTTCATGGCCCGCCCCGGTATGATATCCGTATTGGCCGCCACATTTCCATACTGTTCCATCCAGGCGGCATCTCCCTGGAAATTGAAATCGTCTGCGTAGGAAGAATCTCCTTTTACCTGAATGTTATATTTGGGCGCCGCCGTTACTTCCACTTCGTTTGCCCTAACAGTCTTTTTCTCCTCCGCGGGCTGGCCATTGATTGTATGGTTTTCGCAAGGACCATCCCAGGTGCCTCCCTCCATGGCCGCGCTTATAATAGGGGCAAATCTCTGTCCATTTCTCATGGAGCGGACATAAACCGCCACATTTTCTCCAAACTCTCCCGGCACCACCGAATGGTTTCCCTCCGAAGGGAGCAGAAGTTTATGGCAGGTCAATACCTGACATTCCTTCTCCTGGCCGTCAATCGTACGGATTTCCGTAGTAAGGACCGGCTTATACCCTTCTGTCTGATCCATCCATGCCATAGCCGTCTGGTCAAACACCGCCTCATCTTTAGTTAGGGGCAGTACGAACTCCATTTTTACCCTGGCCTGGGCGTAGGTTTTGGTGGCGTCCCAGGACTCCATATCAACCAGAAAATTATAATTAACCGTATCAAAGGTACGAACCAGATCATCCTCTGCCGTCGTATCGTTTCCCCGTCCTGCCGAAGTGTCAAAAGGGGAGGAGCCTGTGGCAACACCACTAATCGTAATTTCTTTTACGCGGGCCTCATCCGGTCCCATCACATTCCCGGCCGAATCCTCCAGCGTACTGGTCTGCATCCACTCAAACTGAGAAAGTTTTTCCGAATTGGCTACCTGTGCCTTCTGGGCCTCATTGAGCTTCTCATAAGCACTCCGCACTTCGCAAACCTGGCTGTAAAGTTCCTGGTAATACAAATTGTAGCCGTCTTCGTCTTCTGCTTCCATCAAAGCGAGAAACCGCTCTTCTACTTCTTCCCGTTCAGGCAATGTTTCAATCAGAGCCGTTACCGCTTCCACCTGCTGCTTCTCTTCCTCTGTCAGGACACTTTGAGTTCCGGAAACTGCATTTCCCTCCAGCATCCTGTTTCCGGCATTTGCTGTTTCCTCCCCGGCATTTTTATATGCTGCTTCCAATTCCGTTATTTTCAAATATCCGGTAATGTGGCTGTCGCCGGCAGGATATTGGTTCTCCCTCACTTCATCGCTGCTGTTGCCTTCAATCACCCGAATTGTATTCTCCCCTGCATTATAGGAAGAAACAATTCCCATCTGGTGTGCCGTCTCTTCGTTTTCCCTTGCAAAGAAAACAATGTCGCCCGCTTTGGGTTCATAGCCGCCTGCTGCTATCACAAAGTTCCGGTTTGTTTCGTTTGCTCCTACGAATTTATCATACCATCCGGCTGCTTCCAGCTCTTTTGGAAAGATGTTTAACTCAGACATCCCGGCATAATACATACAAAAATTCACAAAAGCTGCATCCCAGTCTGCATACATATTTCCGGCAAAATGACCGTACCGGCTATAACCTTTATGGCTTCCATCCTCTGCAACCGTATAATTGTTAAGGCTTTCCCTGTATCCCACCTGTTGCTTGGCCGCCGTCACCAAATCTTCTCCCCAGACGCCTTTCCATGTGGTGCCGGCATACATCCCATTCCAAGTCTCCTGGCTCTCCACATCCTCGGTTTCATTGGTGTAACACAAGTCCGTATGGATATGTTCTTCCTTTCCGCAGACGATTTCACTTGTATAACATTCATCCGTATGGCTATGCCCTTCTCTTTCTTCCAATCCGCAGGCCCAGCCTTCCGGTGTGCTATAACACTCCTCCGTATGGGTATGTTCTTCGCCTTCCTCCAGTCCGCACCTCAGTTCCTTCGGAAAATAACAAGACTCCGTATGAAGATGCCCTTCCACTTCCTCTAAGCCGCAGGATAGTGTTTTTGTATAGCATCCCTCACCGTGCTGATGTTCTTCCACTCCACATTGGGGCGTACCAGTCATGGCCATACCGTATTGTGACAGAATCCCTGCCACGCTTCCGACTACCATCACAACCAGAAGAACCGCAGCAATCGCGGCTTTCCTGCTTTTCCTCTGCCGCTTCTTCAACTCATCTAAATATTCTCTCAAAAGTTTCTGCATATTCTTCACCTTCCTAGTGCATAATTCCCATGCGCGCCAATGGCCACGCCCGAAACACCACTTTGCCGACAATCTGCTCTTTTTCCACAGATCCGATTGATTTAATCCGGCTGTCTATTGATATGGCTCTGTTGTCCCCCAGCACAAATGTCATCCCTTCCGGAACGATGTAGGGAAATTCCACTTCACATTTTCCCAGACTTTTTTCTTCCAGATAAGGCTCATCAATCATTTCACCGTTGACATATACGTTGCCATCTCTGTCCATCTCCACACAGTCCCCTGAGCTTGCTATGGCGCGTTTTAAGAGTACCCGTCCGCCATAATAAAATCCCACTATATCCCCCGTCTCAATCTCTTTTGTCTGGCGGAGAAATACGATCTCGCCGCTCTCAAGGGCCGGTTCCATACTGTTTCCATTGATTTTGATTAGTACGAAAATCCTGGTGGCCACCAACGCGGTTATCGCAGCTGCCACAATCAGCACCACCGCCACATTCCAGAGGGTTTTCCGAAAACTATGTTTTGCCTCCTCCCTGGCCAATTCCGCCCGGAGAAGTTCTATGGAAGGAATCTCCAGTGTTTCTTTCCGTTCTTCCTTCCGCTCTTCTTTATCCATAAATATCACCTGAGGCCATGACAAGTGAAGCGTATTCTGTCACGGCTGTTTCCGTATGCCGGTCAGTCCTGCCTGTCTGCCGTGGCTGAGGCACATTCTGTCTTTTCCGAATACTGGTAATCCTCCCCAGTTCCAGGGGAGGCTGCTGTTTTTTTCCTTCCCTTCTGCAGCAGACTGTTTTTTTTCCGAAACCGCCATTCCATTTTTCTGAATACTCATCAAATAGCGTTCCGCTGCTTTCTGGGCTTCTCCGAATATCTCACTGATCCTGTCTGCGGCCTCTGCAAGGGAACCCGCTTCTCCCAATCTGGTCTCCTGTTTTTTCTTCAGCTCTTCGATTTCTGCCTTAAGCTGCGCAATGCTGGCGTCCTTCTGGTTCAGCCGTTCATCTTTGACGTCCAGCTTTTTCTTCAGGCGCTGGTAACTTTCTTCCATTACGGCAAACTGTTCTTTTATTTCATCTGATTCCTGCTGCAGTCTTTCTGTTTCTTCACACTGTATAAGAAGCATCTGCAAAAGTTCTCTCCGCTTTAACCTGCGCAATTCTTTCTCTGCCATATAATCCCTCTTTACATTTCTTTATCTGACCCGCCATCATTCGCCTGCCCTGCTTCATCCAGGGTACTGTCTATGATCTTAATCAGTTCCAAAGCCGACCGGAAACATACGGTTTGGTCTTTATCCAGGTATGTGACCCTGCCCTGCCAGCTGCTGTGCTGTCTGTGCTGTACACGGATAACAAACGTCCCCATATCACCATGTTGTTCTAATAATTCTTCATCGCCCATGACTTTTGCCATCCCTTCTTTTTTCCGGTATCTGTGTATACGCCCGCCTATATCTCTGTCACCGGTTCCCATATGGGGAAAGCCCAGTGAATTAAAAAGCTCCTCCGCAGTCCTTATGATATCTTCATATCCGCAAAAAAGAATTCCTTCTTTACTGTATCCGTGATACAGCCGGCCTTTTATCATCCCATTATCATTCTGATCGACACACAGCATAATCCCGTTCGGTGTCCCAATATAACGCCCGGATGCTCCCATCAGACCATACCCTTTCCGCGCCTTTTATCTTTCCTTCTTCCTGACTGACAAATATATCTACATTCATACGTCCCTGTGGTTCAGGAACATTTCCACTTTTATTTCGATATTAACAACATTTTAACAATCCACCACTATCTCAATAGCTATCCATTTCGCTTTTTACTGCGCTTTTTTAATTTTTTGGCTATATAAATCATGTCGTATAGGGAACAAAGTTTCCTATACGACAAAAAAACAGCAGGCTCATACCCGCTGTTTTAAAGGTGTTTCTCTTATGTCTCACAAATCACACTGTTCACATGATATTGTATACCTATGCGCTGTCTTCCGACAATGAATCTCTGATTAATGCGATTCTTTATAATCTCGCAATCTTCTCTTGTAATATTAATCAACAGAATCAAAAACTGGCCGCTTCCATACTGATTGACAATATCTCCATGTCTCACAGACATTTTGACTGCTTCCAGAAGCCTGGCAGACATTTCCTCCCGTCGTTCCTTTTCTTTAACCGGATTCCCTTTACTGTCCACCATGGTGCATAACATCAGGTAAATGCTCTGCCCTCCCCGCTCCATCAGGCGGCTGACCGCATGGTATATACCGCGAAATACCGGATATGAACATTGATAGCCGCCATTTGGGGAACCGGAATCTTCTGCCAGTCTCCTCTGGATCTGATCCAGCACTGCATAAGAGTGGCGCATCTGGCTTCCCAACCGTTCCATTGTCTCCAAAAGCTTCGCAGAAGGATAGACGCCCTGTTCTCTGAGATAATATTCCACCGTATCGGCATACAGCTTTTCAGCCTCCCCATATCTCCCTTTCTCCATAAGGGCTTCCATAATCAGGCTTTCCCAGTTGGAGAAGGGGGTAATCTCTGTCACATATCTTCCAAGCTTCTCCAGGCGGAGCCAATCTTCTTTCTTCCTTATAATAGTAGCTGCATTTTCCACACATTCGCAAAACTGCCTGCGGTAACGTCTCGCCTCCGCCCCCGCCCACCGGACTGCCGTATATGTAGAAAGAAACTCTCCTTTGTATTTGTAACATGCATCCAGATAAATTCCCAGTCGTTTTTCCTCGTCCGCACATCCTTCCGCCTGACTGCATAAGCTGTCAAAAACCGCTGCATCTTCGCTCACCGGTATCTGCGGCGTCCAATAATAAATACCCTTTTTCAGAAATATATAATTCTCATCAGGCAGCCCCATATTCTTAAGCTTCTTTTTCGCCTTATACACAATCGTCTGCAGCGCCTGATGTCTGTTTTCCACATCCCTGTCCCCAAGCAACACATCTTCCAGATAGTCCCGGCTCACTCCCGTGGAAACATTGTGGAGCAGAATCTGCATAAGACTCGTGAAATGAGTATCTCTAAGCTTTTCTCCGGTCAAAGGACGTCCATTGTAATACAGCTGAAAATTTCCAAACATCTGGACGTACAGAACATGTGGCTTCTCCATCTTTATTTTCCCATCCCTCAGCTTTTTCCATCTATGTTTTAAGAACGGTGCCGAAAATTGTTTTCCAGGTATTCATGAAGCATGTGCATGAGTTCCAGCGCACTGCGAAACTGTGTCTTCTCTCCTTTCACATTTACAGTCCCCTGTATACTTCCGTACTCCCGCCGGTGTACGGTAACTGTCATCTGTCCACGGAAACCGGCGCCTGTTTCCCTCCGTCCATCCCCATCCTCCGGACTCCGGCTCGCCTGTTTCCAGGAAATCCATCTCCATCCGCGGTTTTCTGCTTTAGAATATCCGGTTTTCCCTTTTTCCATCTTCAGATGTCTGAACTCTCCTATCTTCCGCGGGAACTCCGCCTCATCCAAAGCATCTTCCATAAGCATGAACAACTGATCCAGGCTGTCAAAGTAAAATGGCATCTGATAGCGAAGCGTCTGCATCGTCCCCTTCGCAACCCTGCCCTCATAAGAATCAAAACGCAGCAGCAACGGCTCTGAACAAAAAGCGGTATGGTCTGTCATGCCGTTTCTCCTCCTCTCTGTCCCTTCCCGGCCTCACATTTTTATGGATAATAACTGTCATAAAGTTCCATACTTTCGGACAAGTTGGCTGAATAGCCAGTTAAAGGCCATTTGTGTGGATTACCTGACCAGAATCCTGACCACAAACGGAAATTTTTTCCAAACGGTTCATATGTTGGCGCTTTAAGTTGATGGAAGGATGAACATATCTTTGGAGTGTCGTGGACACACTGGAATGACCCAGGATCTCTGACAAGGATTTCAGGTCAAAGTCATTTTCGACACAACGTGTGGCGAATGTATGCCGCAATGCATGATAGTTGAAATTTTCCAGTCCGCATTTTTTCATTACCTTTTTATATTTTCTGTAATATTCCCTTGGCTCCAGGTAATTGCAACTTCCAGTTAATACGTAGAAATCCAAATTTGTCTGATGGTTTTGGAAGGCAGGCAGCATGAAAGAAGGAATGGGAATTTTTCTGGAAGAAGAGTTGGTTTTTGGCGTATCAATAATGATTTTTGTTTTTGCCTGAATTCCAGGAGCATTTTCAGAATGAAAGACAGGAATTCGCTGAATGGATCTCCGTACACATAAAATACCGTTTTCCATATCCAAATCTTCCCAACGCAAGGCGCAAATTTCTCCAATCCGCAGACCAAGATACAAGCTTACCATAATGCCAAAACTAACTTTGGTATCTTCTTTCAACAGAATAACTTCCAGTTTTTTTTGTTCTTCCCAGGTGAGGATTTGAATTTTGGGGGTATTTTGTCGGGGATTACGGATAACGATATGTGTTGGACAACAATATCCGCGTTCTGCCCCATAGTCCAGTGCAAGGCGGATGACAGATAAAAACCCTGTTACGGTTTTTGGGGACCATCCCCCTGATTTTTTCAAATTTCCCTGAGCCAGTTTTTTCAGTGAAAAGTGATCAATATCCTCACTGGTCATTTCAGACAAAGAAATCTGCCCCAGTTCCGGCCGAATATGTTTTTCGATCATAGCCGTATAGCGGCTATAGGTGGATTCTTTCACATCCGGCCGGACGAAATACAGCCAGTCCGTAAGCAGTGAGCCGAATGAACGGCGTGTTTGAGGGTAAGTAATACTGCGGGAACCATGAAATAATTTCTGCGACATCATTTGATTTTTTGCTTCTTTTGCTTCCGCATAAGTTTTTCTGTAGATATACTTATACTTCGCCCTTCCATTCTCTTTATATCCACAGATCAGCCTCGCTTCCCATCGCCCGTCTTTCCTCTTTCGGATATTTTCACCGTGTCTTGCCATAAATGTTTCCCCTTTCGTTTTTTTATTTAAGATATCAAATGGTTTCTGATTAATATATCATATACGTAAAAAACGAAAAGAAAAACATTTATAACTGACCACGAAAACGACTGAAAATCCTGCAAAAATGGGATAAAAACAGAAAAATTCAAGGTTCTGGCCTGGAAAATACTGGAATATACTGGAAATGTGCGCCTTGGGAAGTATTGACTTTTTAAGATTGGTAGCATAGAATTGTATTAAATTAAGTGATTTTGTTGATTTTTGGTTGTCCGAAAGTATGGAACTTTATGACAAAATTTGTATCGTAAGGAGAGAGTTAAAATAATTAAGAAATTCACCCATGGAAATCCGCTCCCACGTCAAAAAGATTGTGCAGCGCGGATTTCCAGCAACAGGAAAATACTTTTCATAAATGTGGCAGATAATAACAAGTCTCTTTTACTGCCACATTTTTTTTATTCGCTCAATCAGGTCCAGATCTGCCGGCAGCCATGCCACATCATCCAGCTCCTCTTTTGAAAGCCATCTCGCATCCTCATGTTCCTTTAAAGTCAGATTACCTGATACTACTTTTGCCCAAAAACAGTCCATGGACAGATGAAAAGCCGGATAATCATATTCAACGCACATGATTTTTTCGCCTACAGCGATTTCCGTATCCAGCTCCTCCTTGATTTCCCTGATTAAAGCTGTCTTTGAGGTTTCCCCCGGTTCCACCTTTCCCCCCGGGAACTCCCATCCGTCCTTAAATTCACCATAACCACGCTGGGTTGCAAAAATCCGATTCTGGTTTCGTATAATCGCCGCAGTGACTTTTACGGTTTTTCTGGCTTTCGGTTTCAGCTCCAGCATAGCCGCATAATGCTTTATGAAAAAATTTTCGGGCATCTCCGACAGCATTTTTTTATGTTCTGATTCCCATTGTTCCAGTTCCTTTTGCGCCAGAGAGGCGCCAATTCCTCTGCAGGCTTTCATCCTTCCATGCCATGTCTCCCGTGTAAAGGGCAGCTCCATCGTGTATTCCTCATGATAAACTTCCTCAAATCTGTCATATACACAATCTGGCACCTCAATCCGGTGTTTCCACTCACCGGCTCCGGTCCAGTCAGGATTATACTTGAGCGCCAGCTCTTCGCTGGCTCCGGCAATGGCATCTTCAAAAGGCAGCCATGCCATATAAAGCAGCAAAAGGCTTCCGTTTTCTTTCAGTATAGAAGACAGTTTTGGAACAAGCCTTTCATGGTCAAAATACCAAAAACACTGGCAGGCTGTTATGACGTCAAAAAAATGAGGCGGGAAATCCACATCCTCCGCCGCCACTGCCTGATACCGGATATCCATATTCTGTTCTGCCGACAGTCTCTCCGCCTGTTCAATCTGGTTTACGGAAATATCCGTCCCCACCCATTCTGCTCCAAACCGGTACATATTCCGCGGCAGCACCCCGGTTCCCGTACCGAGATCCAAAACCTTCTGCCCTTCTGTGCAAAGTCCCCGTCCCACAATCTTTTCATAAAACAACTCAGGATAAATATCACGGTATTTTGCATACTCTCCGGAAACCCTCCCCCAGTCAAATGCCCTTCCGCCGTCGATTGCCTCATTAATCATGCCTGGTTCCTCCTGTTTCTGTAAAAAGATTGCGCTCCGCGCAATCGCCGCGCGTGAGCGGTGCCTGAAAGGCTAATCTCCTTTCCGCGAACTGCGCTTCCCCCGGAGGGCTTTTTGTCGTATGGGGAACAGAGTTTTCCATACGACAAAAAGGGCTGGTGCAAAATATCTGAATTTATATGTGCCCGGCCGCCCGCCTGTCTTTTGCATTTGCCCGATAGGCAGGTTTTGTGAGCTCGTTATGAGCACTTAGAGCCCGTAGTTTGGGCGCTTACGTGCGATACATGCAAAGTACTTAGCAAGGTATTTTCGCGCTTTAGTACTTTGCGTAGCTCCGACAGCCTCGCTGACCAGCTTTTATGGAAGCGATGGCTGTCGGTAAAAGGCGGCGCAGCAAAACCAAAAAATCAACGTGGACAAATGCAAAGACAGGCGGGCGGCCGGGTAAGTATAAACATCCGTATGTTTTGCAACACCCTTTGTTACCTCACCGTATCCAATGCCTGCTGGATATCGGCGATAATGTCCGACACATTTTCAATTCCCACGGAAAAGCGGATCAAGTCCGGTTTCACTCCTGCTTCGATGAGCTGCTCATCGGAGAGCTGGCGGTGGGTATGGCTGGCCGGATGGAGCACCGAAGTTCTGGCATCCGCCACATGGGTCACAATGGCGGCCAGCTTTAAGCTGTCCATAAACCGGATGGACCGCTCTCTGCCGCCTTTTAAGCCGAAAGCAATGACGCCACAGGTGCCATTCGGCATGTATTTCTGCGCTCTCTCATAGTAAGGGCTGCTCTTCAATCCGGGATAATTTACCCATGCCACATCTTCACAGGCTTCCAGGTATTCTGCCACTTTTTGGGCATTTTCACAGTGGCGTGGCATCCTCAGATGCAGCGTCTCCAATCCCACATTCAAAAGGAAGGCGTTTTGCGGCGACTGAATCGCCCCCAGATCCCGCATAAGCTGTGCTGTCGCTTTCGTGATATAGGCTTTTTTCCCGAAAGCCTCCGCATAGACAAGGCCGTGATAAGAATCGTCCGGTGTGGTAAGTCCGGGAAACTTCTCCTTGTGGGCCATCCAGTCAAAATTTCCGCTGTCCACGATACAGCCGCCCACACTCATGGCATGGCCATCCATATATTTGGTGGTGGAATGGGTGACAATATCCGCGCCGAACTCAAAAGGACGGCAGTTGATGGGCGTCGCGAACGTATTGTCCAGAATCAACGGTACGCCGTGGTCATGGGCCGCTTTGGCAAACTTTTCGATGTCTAAAACCACCAGGGACGGATTGGAAATGGTTTCCCCAAACACCGCCTTTGTATTGGGGCGGAACTCTTTTTCCAGGTCCTCAGGGGAAATTTCCGGATCCACCAGTGTAAAATCAATACCCAGTTTTTTGAGGGTCACGGTAAACAGATTGGAAGAACCACCATAAATAGTAGCGGAGCTGATCACATGATCACCGGCGGAAGCAATATTAAATATTGCATAGAATGTAGCTGCCTGGCCGGAAGAGGTCAGCATAGCCGCCACGCCTCCTTCCAGCTGGCAAATTTTCTCTGCCACCGCATCGTTGGTGGGATTCTGAAGCCTTGTATAGAAATACCCCTCGTCCTCCAGGTCAAACAGCCTGGCCATCTGCTCACTGGTATCATACTTGTAAGTGGTGCTCTGATAAATGGGGAGCACCCTGGGTTCCCCTTTTCCAGGCTTCCATCCCCCCTGGATACAAATAGTTTCCGGTTGATACTGATGTTCCATGTCCTTCTTCTCCTCTCTCATTATCCTTCCTGTCTGCACGACCTTTGCTATAGGGCGCTGCGCCTGTAACCTCTGACAAAACGCCATCGTCCCTACAGACAACCCTGGTATATCTTTACCACATCTTCCTCATGAAGGGGCACATAGGCCTGCGTGTCCAGATTTGCATAAGGCACCGCCGCTTTTGCCATGGCCTCAAAGTTGGAATCGTCAATTCCAAGCTCCGAAAGCTTTGACGGAAGGCCGCAGTCCTGGAAAAACTGTTCCGTGGCATCAATTCCCATATTGGCCAGGGCGAAACGGTCCGTTTCCCTGGGGAAACCCCAGACATTGATGGCATAATCCACAAATTTATCCACCGTATCCTCCGACAGGATGTAGCGCATCCAAACAGGTGTCAAAATCGCCAAAGCCACGCCGTGGGTAACGTCATAATATGCTCCCAGCTGGTGCCCCATGGCATGACAGGACCATTTTCCCCCTTTACCACAGCCGCAAAGGCCATTCAAAGCCATACTTGCCGCCCACATGATATTGGCCCTGGCAGAATAATTTTCCGGTTCTGTGAGGGCCACAGGCCCCCACTTGATACAGGTTTTCAAAATCCCTTCCGCGAATTTATCCTGCACATAGGCATCCTCCGTCCGCTTAAAATATCCCTCAAAAATATGGGACATGATATCCGCCACCCCGGCCGCCGTCTGGAGGACAGGAAGCGTATACAAAAAAGTCGGGTCAAGCACGGAAGCTTTCGGATACAGGTATCCGCTGTGAACCCCCTGTTTTTCCTTTGTCTCCGGATTGGTGATCACTGCCGTCGGGTTCATCTCCGACCCGGTAGCTGCCATGGTCAGGACAGAAAACACCGGAAGTGCATTTTTAATTTTCCCCGGATCTTTTACCAGCTCCCAGGGATCTCCATCATAACAGGCCCCTGCGGCGATCACCTTCCCGCAGTCCAGGACGCTTCCGCCGCCCACAGCCAAAACCATATCCACATGATTTTCCCATGCAAGCGCCACTCCGCAGCGAACCGCTTCAATCCTGGGATTGGGCGTCACACCGCCAAGCTCCGAAAGAAAAAAGCCTTCCTCCCGGAGCAATCTGCACACCGTATCGTAAATCCCATGTTTTTTGACGCTTCCGCCCCCATACACCAGAAGCACCCTGCTTCCAAACGGCTTCATCTCCTGCGGGAGCGCCGCCACCTTCCCCTTGCCGAACAACATTTTTGTCGGCGCATAAAAATCAAAATTTTCCATCTGTACCCCCATATACAAAATTCATCCGTCTTTTACCGGCATTTTTAGCGGTATTTATCATTCTCCGGAAGGCAGGCCAGGCTTCCATAGTAATAGCTGCCGCCGGAAAGGTATACTTCATGGATTCCCCATCCTTCCATACAATACCCTACCTCTTCCATGCTTGAAAACGGAATCTCCATCTCTTCCCACACCTGGTTCCTGTCCCGCTCCGGCTCCAGGGCACAGACTGCCAGGAGAAACGCCTGTTTGAAAGCCTCTTCCGTATCTGCCCCCACAGAGACCTCCATGACTTCCCCGGTAGCCGTATCGCAACTGACCGTATAAGAAACACCATTTTCCAGCCAGATTTTTGCGTCTTTTTTATAATAACTGTGAGAGTAATCCCCTTCTCTATAAACCTGGTTGTTGCTTTCCATCCATTCGATATCCGGTGTTTCCGACTGCCACAAGGTTTCTATGTAACCGGACAGCCGGTTTACATATTCGGAACCATCCATATCATAGTGGCTGTACCCATTGCAAGGTTCCCCTGCCGCCACCACTTCTTCCTCCGAAAGGACAATCGCACTTTCGGAATCTTCTTCCTCCCGGCTGCCCTCATCGGAAAGCTCTTCCGTTCCAAAGATCAGATCTTCCACCATCTCCCTGACGGGTTTCACAAAGGCCAGCGCCAGAATCACCATCACCAGGATAATGACAAAACTCCGCAGTACTTTCCCGGAAGCACTGCCTTCCGCCCGCTTTTTCTTGTGGGGATCCCGGTTGGGCACTCCGTAAGTATGGGCATGGCCGCTGCCGCAGGCGTCCATATAGCGGCTGTCATAGACCCTCCCGCCTGCCTGTACTTGTTTCCCGGGGGATACTGCCCTCCCGGATGCCTGGCCGGTCCTGCTGCTCTGGTAATTTCCTTTAGGATTCGTCTGCCCCGAAGGGCGGCTCCTTTCCGCGGCCGTCTCCTCCACCATCCCCTCATGGAGGCTCTCATTGGGAAGCAGCCAGCCTTCATATATCACCGGTTCCCTGCGGATTCTGCGGCACTCCGGACAGAAGCTTTTTGCTGTCAGTTCGTGGTCACAGACCGGGCATAAATATCGCTTCTTCATGACTTATCTCCCTTTGGGAAGCCTCAGCGGCATGCCAGCCGGTATACTTCCTCACATTCCTTCGGCCCCAGTTTTACAAAAAACCCTTCTGTGCGGCCCTCGATCTGAAGTGTCTCCAGAAGCTTCGGGATATCTTCCTCTTTCGCACCCAACTCCTCAAAGGAGGTAGGCATCCCCACTGACCGGAAAAATGCCTTTGTCCTGGCAATTCCTTCTTTTGCCGTCTCCTCCGGGTTCTCAAAGTTCATTTCGCAACCCCAAACACGGACTGCAAACTGGACAAACCGGTCCACGTCATGATGCATAACGTAGGTCATCCATGCCGGAAACATCACCGCCAGCCCGGCTCCATGGGCACAGTCATAAAATGCCGAAAGCTCATGCTCCAGGTTGTGGCTTGCCCAGTCCTGTTCCCTTCCCACGCCGCAGACGTCATTGTGGGCCAGGGTTCCCGCCCACATAATATTGGCTCTGGCTTCATAATCGTTGGGATTCTCAAGGACTTTCGGAAGTTCCTTAATAATGGTTTTCAGTACGCCTTCACACAGGCGGTCTGTGATTTCCACGTGCTTCGTATTGGTAAAATACCGTTCAAATACATGGGCCATGATATCGGTGCAGCCGCTGGCCGTCTGATAGGGCGGCAGCGTCATGGTCAACTCCGGATTCATAATGGCAAAAACAGGGCGCATCATCTCACAGCCAAAGGGCCTCTTGTACATGCCGTCCTCATGTGTAATCACGGAGCCGTCGCTTCCCTCGCTGCCTGCCGCCGCAATGGTAAGGACAGAGCCTACGGGAATGGATTTCTCCGGCTGTGCTTTTCCCAGATAGAAATCCCAGAAATCTCCGTCATAAGGCGTCCCTATGGCAATGGCCTTTGAAGAATCAATGGTACTGCCGCCGCCCACAGCCAGAATAAAATCCACATGTTCTTTCCGGCAAAGCTGGATTCCCTCATATACGAGGCCGCTCCTGGGGTTGGGCTTTACACCGCCCAGCTCCACATAGCCAATTCCCTCTTTTTCCAGTGAAGCTTTTACCCTGTCAAGAAGGCCGGACCGGACGACACTCCCACCGCCGTAATGGATAAGTACACGGCTTCCCCCAAACCGTTTCACATAATGGCCTGCCTGATTTTCTGTCCCTTTCCCAAACGCAAAATACGTGGGACTGTAAAATGTAAAATTATCCATACCTGTTCTCCTTTGATATTTGTTATCTTTCAGTATAGCATATTTCCCGTTTCCCTTCCACAAAAAATACAGAAAACACAGCCGGAAAGCGCCTTATCCCAGAATATCCTCCATGACTCGTTCCGCGTTTTTCCTGGCAACCAGTTCAATCTGCCGTTCCGAAAAACCCGCATGACGGAGCGCTTCCCACAAAAGCCCCATTTGATCAGGAGACGCAATTTCCAGGTTTCCTTCTATTCCGTCCAGGTCGGAGCCAAGGGCCAAAACTTCCTCGCCACCGCAGTTTACAATATGCTTTGCATGGGCCGCCATACGGCTGATACGGCTGTCTTTGCTGTTGAAATCCTCTGCCAGGAATCCGGGGGCAAAATTAAGCCCCGTCACGCCGCCCTTTTGGGCCAGCAGGCGAATCATATCGTCACTTAAATTCCGCGAACAAAAAGACAACGTCCTGGCATTGGAATGGGAAGCCACAAAAGGCTTCCGGGAAACAGCCGCCACGTCATAGAACCCTTCGTCGGACAGATGGGATACATCCACCATCATCCCCAGTTCATTCATATAACAGACAGCTTCCTTTCCGAAATCGGTAAGGCCGCTTCCCCTGCTGCCAAAAGCCTCGTCCCTGTAATTGGCCCTGCCAAAACAGTTATCATAATTCCAGGTGAGGGTAATGAGGCGGACGCCTTTGTCATAAAAATATTTCAGCCGTTCCATGTCTCCCCTCACCGCCCGGCCGTCTTCCAGGGTCAAAAAAGCCGACATCCGCCCGGCAGCCTCATTGTCCCGCAAATCTTTCATGGACAGGGCCAGGGAAATCTCATCCCCATGTTCTGCGCAAGTCTCCGCGAGGCTGCGAAGCAGCCGCCCGATATAAGCGTCGTCCCATTCTGTATCGGTCAGTTCGCCGGAGAGGTCCTTGCATACCCCTTTTTCTTCCAGCTCTCTCCTGCCGTCCCCGTCCGGCATCCAAACGGCAAAAAACTGAGCCAGGCAGTTTCCTTTCCGCAACCGCGCAATATCCACGGACATTTTATTTTCGTAAAGATTCCCGCCGTCCCCCGCAAACATCATAAGGGTATCGCAGTGCAAATCAATATAACTGATATGAGAGGCCATACCAATCCTCCTACATTCTGTCGGGCGCTTCAAACCCCAAAATATCAATACAAGTTTCTAAAACACGTCTCACCAACCCCAGAAGGCGGATATATCCCGCCTGGCGTTCCTGGTTTTCCTCCGCCATAATCTTCGTCTCATGGTAAAACCGGTTAAAGGCATTGGACAAGTCATAAATATACTGGCATATTTTGTGGGGCGCCTGTTCAGCAAAGGCGGCGAGCAGTGCATCGGCTACCCTGCCCACCATAAGCTGTAGGGCTTTTTCGCTTTCAGAGGCCGCCGGCAGAATCTTTGCTTCCCCCTCATACCGTTTATCCAGGGCTGCGTACTTTGCCTCAATGGACTTAATCCGCACAATGGTATAAAGGATATAAGGCCCCGTATCCCCTTCAAAAGAAATAAAACGCTCCACGTCAAAGACATAGTCCTTGGCTGCCTGGTTAGAGAGATCCCCGTACTTAAGGGCCGCCAGGCCGATCACCTGGGCCGTCTTTTTCGCTTCCTTTTCATCCATGGATTTATTTTCCATGATTTTATCGTAGACGGCGTCGCTGATTTCCTGTATCAGGTATTCTAACCGCATGATTCCGCCGTCCCTGGTTTTAAAAGGCTTCCCATCTTTTCCATTCATGGTGCCAAAGCCCAGGAAGTCAAGCTTCGTCCCGTCTTTCACAATCCCTGTTTTTCTGGCGCACCGGAATACCTGGGTAAAGTGGAGAGACTGACGTTTATCCACCACATAGAGAATCCTGTCGGGGGAAAACAGTTTTTCCCGCTCCACGAGGGTGGCCAGGTCTGTGGTGGAATACAAGGTCGCACCATCGGATTTAAGCAGGATACAGGGGGGCACCTCTTTTGCATCCCCCTCTTCCTTCACATCCACCACCAGTGCCCCCTGGCTTTCGTGGGCGAATCCTTCTTCCTTAAGCCGCTCCACCATGGCCGGAATATAAGGCTGGGCGTCGCTTTCCTTCTTCCAGATGTCAAAAGTCACGTTGAGTTTCTCATAATTCTTCTTTAAATCGGAAACCGACACATTCAGAATATGGTTCCACACCGCCATATAGCCCCTGTCGCCATTCTGCAGCTTATAGGTGGCGTCGTGGGCCTTCCCCGCAAACGCTGCGTCCTGTTTCGCCTTGGCGCTGGCCGCCGGGTAAATCTCCTCCAGCTCCCCGATGGTAAAAGGGGCTTCCTTCGGATATTCACCTGTATAGGACTCGTCAAAATAAGGCAGCTCCGGTTTGCGTTCTTTTAGTTCCTCAATAATCAGTCCCATCTGAAGTCCCCAGTCTCCCAGATGGACGTCGCCGATCACCGTATGTCCCAAAAAACGGGAAAGCCGCTTCATACTCTCTCCAATAATGGCTGAGCGGAGATGTCCCACATGGAGGGGTTTCGCCACATTGGGTCCGCCGTAATCAATGATAATGGTCTCTTTCTGCCCTTCCTGACTCACACCCAGCTTTTCGGCCCCATTCATCTGCTCCAGATATTCCGCCACAAAACTGCCGGAAACCTTTATATTAATAAAGCCGGGATTCACCGCCCCAACCTCCTCAAAAACCTCCTGGCCGGAAAGCTTTTCCACCACATCGCCGGCGATCATAATGGGAGCTTTTTTATAAAGTTTTGCCCCGGCCATGGCCCCGTTGCACTGGTACTCGCACAAGTCCGGCCGGTTGGACAATGTTACCTTCCCAAGGCTTCTTTCATATCCACAGTCTTCAAATCCCTGTTCCACGATTTCCGTAATCAAATCTATCAGCTTTTTCATAAAAAACCTCTCCGTACTTTCTTATATTTTTAGAATGTCCCTCAGCTTTTCCAATGGTTTTCCGGTCTTTTTACAGATGAAATCCCAGAATTGTTATAACATGCTTTTGCTTAAAAATCCAGCTTTATTTCCCGCCGGGGTTCCGTATCTTAACTTTTAGAAAAATAACAGAAGGGGCTGTTATAAAAAATATAAGATATTTTAATATTTATGTGTGCCCTTTTTATGTTTCTGGTGTTATACTAAATGATAACAAAAAATGGCTTTTGCCGCAAAAATGTATGGAGGGACATGATTATGAAAGTAAAAATCCAGGATTTAAAAAATGTAACCATTAAAGGGGTCAATGTGGCTTTTACAGAAACATGCGACGCTTACAAGGAAGATTTTTTTGAGTGGACCGCATTTCCCATTGTCACCAAATTTAAGACGGACAAGATCATGTCCGGCGTCCTCCAGGGCTGGCATCATACTCCCAATTTCAGCCAGATCGAATACCATGAGGATGCCGAGCAGTTTTTCTTCACCGAGGGAACTGCCCTTATGCTGTTTATTGATATAGAAAACGGCAAGCCTGTTATGAATACTGCCCAGATGGTTCGTATTCCCGCCGGCACCCAGTTGGACATCGCCGCCGGCAAAGGGCATTTTGTGGCAGTGGCAGAAGGTTGCACCTTCAAAGCCATCGTCGTCTCCCCTGTCCAGGATGCCCCCAGGATGGACCTGGATGAGATGATTTTCGGCGAGTAAATCTCTGCTATTTATAAATGCCAGACGTCTCCCGCCTGTCCATGCCCCTGTCCGATAGGCAGATTTTGCAGGTTTTGTGAGCATAGCGGCGTCTGTCCTGCCGACCAGCTTTTGTCGTATGGTGTTTCCATACGACAAAAGCCCTCCGGGGGAAGTGTAGTTCGCGGAAAGGAAATTAGCCTTTCAGGCACCGCTCACGCGTGACGATTGCACAGAGCGCAATCTTTATGGAAGCAGCGACAGACGACAAAAGGCGGCGCAACAAAACCAAAAAATCAACGTGGACAGGGGCATGGACAGGCGGGGGACGTCTGGCATTATAAATTCAGATATTTTACACTTATTGCTTCCACCGCTTCAGCGTGGGAAACCATTCCCGCATGCCTTTTCTCGCTTCTTCTTCGCCCATATCGGGGTTAGCGGCCACCATATTGGGTACGCATATCTCAATCAGTTCCTCCATGGTTCCTTTAAAGGTAAACTCACCTTTTTCAAAACAATATTTGCAGTATTCCTCATTTTTGCTGCCGTCTGCATTTGTTCCATACAGTTCGTCTGCGTCCCCCATCGGCATGCCACAGCACTGACAAAACGTTTGCTCCATCGCGTTCATTTTCCTTACCTCCGTTTTTCCAACGTATTTACCGCCGATTGACAAAAGCGTGTGTGTCCTTGTCAATCGGTGGTATGGCATTGAATATAACACATATATCCTGACATCCTGTGTCAAGGTTTATTTTTTTCATAAATCAACTTTGCCTCTTTGGCTATGGTTTCTTTCAGATAAGCCGGCGACAGGATATCAACCTGTGTTCCAAAGGACAGCAGATATCCTGTCAGCCACGCATCTTCCGGCATTTTTGCAGAAGCGATCAGGTCGCCATTTTCCAGCCGCCACACCTGCGTTTTATCAAATTCATCATAAACACGGTACGCCATTTCCCTCGGAAAACGAAGCGTAATTTGATGATATCTTTTTGGAGCGGCCGAATGACCAGTATGGGGCGCCCGAAGGGTATATCCTCCCCCGGAAGTGCCCGCCGGTTCCGAAAATTTGCGGCGCTGAAAGCTTTCATCCAGGATCTCCAAATCCAGGATACGGTTTAATTTAAATGTCCGCCAACCTTGTCTCTCCGTGCAAAACCCTTTCAAATACCATGCTTTTGATTTGTAAACCAGCTTTAATGGCTGCACGGTTCTTTCGCTTATGGATTCGTCGGAGCCGGCGTAACGTATTTTAATACTTTTACAACGGATGACTGCCGATTTTAACAGTTCAAATTTTTCATTATCGGCCCCTGTATCCCCCCATCTGGAAAAATCCACTTCAAGCCAGTTCTCCGAGTCCAGACGGAATATTGCGGAAAGTTTCTGTAATATTTGGCTGCCGCCAATGTTCTGCGCAGCATTTATGCTTTGTAAGGCTGTGAGGATTTCCTGTTTTTCTGCCTCCGATAATACAGCTTTGTCCAGGACAAAATCATTCATCAAATGGATACCGCCATTTCTGCCCGCTTCTGCATAGACGGGGATACCTGCCCCGCTCAAGGCGTCGATATCCCTGTAAATGGTTCTGACCGACACTTCAAACTTTTCCGCCAATTCCGGGGCAGTGGCTTGTCCTCTGTCCAGTAAGTAGTACACAATTTTAAATAACCTGCTTTCCTGCATCGCCGTCCCCCTTTGTTATCATGATAGTAGAAGTTTCCTATCTGGTAAAAAGAAGAAGAGTTTTTATACCCTTCCTCTTGCAAAAAGATTGATTTATATGATTTTATGGCGCTAGTTCTCCTCAAATCACCGTCTTAACCGTCTGCTCCAACACTGCCATATCAATGGGCTTGGACACATGGCCATTCATACCTGCTTCCATCGCATCCCGGACATCTTCCGCAAAGGCGTTCGCCGTCATGGCAATGACCGGAATTGTCTCTGCCAACGGATGGTCAAGGCTTCGGATCTTTCTTGTGGCCTCATAGCCGTTCATCACCGGCATCTGGACATCCATCAGTATCAGCCGATACTGCCCGGGGCTTGATTTTTCAAAAGCCTCCACCACAAGCTTTCCATTCTCATAAATATCGCAGGAAGCCCCTGCCATATCTAAAAGTTCCTTCAAAATTTCCGCATTGATTTCATTGTCTTCCGCCACCAGAATATGCATCCCCTGAAGGATACTTTGCTCCTCTGCCGGTTTATGCTCCGGTTCACGGCCCAGCACAGAATCAACCTTTTGGCGGAAGCTGGTGAGAAAGAAGGGCTTAGGAAGAAAGGCGTCAATGCCTGCCGCCTCCACCTCATCCGAGTCCTCCGGCCAGTCGTAACTGGTCAGAATGAGAATCGGAATATCCGCCGACGTTTCCTGACGGATACGCCTTGCAGTTTCTAAGCCGTCCATACCCGGCATTTTCCAATCCAGAAGCACAATATCATAAAGGGCGCCATCCTCTTTGGACTGCCTTACCATCTCGACAGCCGACCGGCCATCCAGCACATATTCCACTTTTACGTCAGTGCCTTCCATAGCCATCCGCACATTCTGGCAGAGCACTTCTTCATCATCCACAGTCAGGATCCGTTTGATTTCGTTCTTCTTCCAGAAACCCTGGTCAACCGCATGATTGCTGATCTGTAATTCCAAATCCACCGTAAAAGTAGAGCCTTTGCCTTTTTCACTGTTTACCAGAATTTTTCCGCCCATCAAATCCAGCAGATTTTTTGTAATGGCCATCCCCAGCCCGGTTCCCTGGATTTTATTGGTGACACTGTCCTCTTCCCTGGTAAATGCATGGAAAATCTTCTCTATGTATTCTTCACTCATACCATAGCCGTTGTCTTCCACAATAAACCTGAAATGCGCCAACTGCCTGGCATGCTGTGGCAGTTCCTGGACTGTCATCGTCACACGGCCGCCCTCCGGGGTATATTTGACTGCATTGGACAGCAAATTCAGCAAAATCTGATTCAGGCGAAGCTTATCCATCACCACATGCTCATGTCTGATGTCCTTGCTGTAAACTTCAAAAACATGGCTTTTGGCCTTCATCTGGGGACGGATAATGGCATCAATATTTTCAATCAAATCCACAATATTTTCATCCGACATATTAAGAAGAGTCTTACCGGCCTCAATTTTGCTGATATCCAGGATATCGTTGATCAGGCCCAGCAAGTGCTGGCTGGAGGCGGTGATTTTTCTGGTATATTCCCTTACTTTCCCGGGATTATTGGCATCCCTTTCCAAAAGAGCGGCAAAACCGACAATCGCATTCATGGGAGTCCTGATATCATGGCTCATATTGGAGAGGAAAGAGCTTTTGGCCCTGTTGGCCTCCTCTGCAATCTGAAATGCCTGCTCCGCCGTCTCTTTGGAGCGGGCCAGCATTGCATTGGTTTCCTCCAGCTGTGCATTCATCTTTTCCTGTCTGTGCAGGTTCTCCTGCTCTTTTTGGAACAGGCGGGCGCTGTTCCTTTGCCTGATTATGAATACCACCACCAAAATCAGCATGACCGCGAGGATCGCTGACAATCCTAACAATGTCCGAATCACTGTCCCCACCATATTTACTGTGCCGGAAGCCACAAAATCTGCCGGAATCAAAAACAACAGCAGTGTATCATAGTCTTCCAGCGACGTAAGACAGTAATAATATTCTGTTCCATTATATTTAAAGTTCGTACTGATTGTGCCATCCTCTGCAAGCGCCGCCCTGATATCGGGAAAATCCTGGCCTTCCATATCCTCCAACACCTTCAGCACATTATATGCCTGGATGGTATTTTCATTGGAAATATCATCATGCATCCGCGTTCCGTCACTTTTCAGAATATATGTTTCATTCTGGCTGCCATAAGCGGCGCTGTCATAATATTCTGTCAATGTATAAACATCCTTTAAAAGAACCACATGAGTAAAGCTGACGCCAGTGTCTTCCACCACAAACGGCGCCTCCAGTTTTTGCACAAAAGCCCAGTAGCTTCCCTGATAAATATAACTGTCTGTTATAAAAGTATACCGCTTCCCTCCGGCGGAAATCCGGTCGATATCAGACCAGACTCCATGTTTTCCCGCCTTGTCATAACAATTTCCCTGACTGTCCAGCAACATCAGCATAGAACTGTAATTATCGGTTCCTAAAATGCCTTCCAGTTCACTGAGATATGCGGCCGTATCCGCGGCCGCACTAAATTTCTGTCTGTTCAGGAAATTCACCGCGGAAGTCAGATAATTCCAGTGGGCATCCAGAGCATTACTTAAGTTCTCCTGCACCTGCGATGTAATTTCATTCAGCTGTGTAGTGCGCTCCACGAAAATCTGATTCTGCAGATACTTTGTAAAATACAAACCCCCGGCCATTAAAAACAGGAGCAGGCAAATTGTCAATATCGCCGGAAGCGCAAGATTATGTTTCTCCCGTTCAGTTTTCATACAGCCTCCCCCACTTTCCCACATTCATTTTTATGGCAATATAAAGCCTTTATTTCCAGGGGTTCCCGTCTGGAGAAACTGTTTTTTGCTCTTCCAGATAAGTACGCAGAAGACTTCGGAATGACCCTTCATACACCTGGGCCGAATATGCTGCGGCTACCTCCTCCGTATACCCCTGCATAAAAAAGGCCACCTGGTAAACGGTATCATCCTCCAGCTCCCTATCTTCTTTTGTCACCAAAAGATAAGGAAAAGGGTTCCCGTCGCCTGCCGCGTCAAGCCCTGCCTCAGCCAGTTCTTTTGCCTGGCTCCCGGTCATGGCCATCACGGCATATTCGCCGTCGAAAGCAGGGGTAATTGTGCTGGAAACCTCTATATTGATTTTTCCTGCATAAAGTTTCCCGCTGATACCGGCCTTCAGCTCCACACCGCCTTCATGGAACTCACCTAATGGTACCATAACTGCATCCGCACCTGTGGTGCTTCCCAGTGCCTTTCCTGCCAGTTTTGCAGTCTCCTCCAGGCTGAAATCCTCCGTACTCTCGCAAAAATAAAGCGCCTCCGAATCATCCAGACTGCTTTTTTGAAGCTCATCCATCCGGGCAATGCACTGTTTTCCGTCCATTCCGTTCTCTCCCCGGAACCATTCTTTATATGCCTGCCCCATATCAGACAAAACGTTTTCCCAGTGGGCATACGTCATCGGAAAAGCCCGTCCCTCCCACAGGGCTTGCTGAGCATCATAAATCAGAGAATCTTCCGAAACAGCGTCGCCATCAAGCACACTCATCATGCAGGGCGTTTCCTCACTGATAAACGCCGCCTGGCCTTCGGGGGAATAAAGCAGAGATAAAATTTTGATGGCATTTTCCAGCTTCTCCTCATTCCCCGGCTCTGTAAGCCGTTTACTGATTCCTATATAGCTGGATGGATTGTACATGTAAATATTCTTGCTGCCATCTTCACCGATATAAGGCATCATTCCCAGCTTGTCGCCGGTATCTGGAAATTCGGTGATATTAACTGTAGCCGTCATAGTACAAAATACAGCCTTCCGCTCTCCCAGGTAATCTAAAATCAATTCGGGATTGCCCCGATCTTCCGGATCCGTATAAAACATCCCGATATCAATATACCGCTGGACATAATCCATGGTGCCTTCCCACATTCCGGCGGCCGTAGCATTTCCGTTCAGGAATTCTTTCTCCCAGGCTACGCCTTCCGGGGTGGTGAGCCAGCTGGTTTTCGCCAGGTTAAATACTGCAGAAAAGGTATTGCCGGTCAGCTGCGTACCTATAATGCCAGGAATCAACCCTTCTGCCTCAATTTCCTTACACAACGCCTCCAGTTCAGTAAAATTGGAAGGCACTTCCCATCCCTTTTCCTCCATCAGCGTCTTATTATAAAAAATCCCATACATGGAATTGTTGGTAGGCAGAAGATAAACCCCTCCGTCGATGGCCACCTGATCCAGGATCGCCGTAGAAAAACCATTAATGAAAGAATAACCTGACAAATCCACCAAACGCTCTTTTGCCAAATCTTCGTCCAAAATCTGAGAAGTGATAAAGACATCGGAAATATCATCTGCGCGCATCTGCGCCCAGCTGTAACCAGTACTGTTTCCTCCCATATAAGAAATAAAATCAAGCTCAATATCCGGTTCCGTCTCTTCCAATAAATCCAGGAAGCCCTTGTAGACTCCGTAACGCCCCCAGGTATTCCAAGTCAGGGCCGTACTGCCATCCTCCACAGCATTTCCGGCAGGCGCCGCACAGGAAGACAACAGTAAAACTACTACAGCAAATAACACCAACAAATACCGCCATGATTTTCTATTCATAAAGGGGTGTCTCCTCTCCACTTTAATCCAATATAAAAAGGTAAAACCCTGTAAATATCATTTTACCCATGGAACTTGGAAAAGTCAAGAAAGCCTCAGGCACCCCTTTCTATCTCATCCACAAAAGGTATGACAACACCACGATTAGGCCAATGCAGACCATCAGCAAAGCAAAAGAAAGACTTTCATTGATCAGCCGGTTGGTACGGGTAGTCTTCTCCTCAAATTCCATCAGTCTCCGCACATATTCCTTCTCCACAGGATTTTTACGTCTGACAGTTTTATTGAGTAATGTGGAACCCTGCTCCAAAAGACAGCCGGTCACATAAGCCAGGCGGTTCCTGGATATCTGTACCCGATCCTCCCGCAGCTGGCGATGGGTCGTCTTTCTTGCCAAAACCACTGTCCCATCCACCAAACGGTCAAGGACTCTGCCGGCCACTGCGGACACATTCAGGAATACATTCATGGCAGTACTCACAAGATATTTATCAAGAAAACTGCAGATATTCCCAAAAAGCCAGGGGAAAAACCGGAGAATCACCGGCCGGTAAATAAGCTCCTCCAAATCCAGCCAGGCAGGCCACCTATCTGCATATTCACGGACGCCATCCGCCCGTTTTTTCATGAGAACAGTCCTGACCACGCCAAAATACAAAAGAAGGCCAATGGCAATGGACAAAATACCACCGGACAGATTTGTCCAGGAAAAATAGTGAACAGGATGAGTCAATATCCCCCCATGGAAAAATCCCTGTCCCAAATCTGCCATGGAATCCATGACCAGGCCGGGAAACAGCCCCATAATGGGAAGTACCACGGCGGAACCTGCCACTGCAAACTTACTTTCCCAATTCCAATACTTCTTATATTTTATATTATATTCTTCCTGGCGTTCCGGGTGCTTCTCCACAAAAAGGGCCACAAAAAGTTTCGTCATATAAGCCACCGTCATGCCGCCGGACAACAGGAAAATCCATTCCACGCCTTTCCAGAAAGCCTCTGTGCCGTAAAAGGCAAGGCCCTCCGCTGCCAAAGCCCCATACTCCACAATACTTTCATGGAGCAGCGTTTTACTGATATACCCGTTCCAGAGAGGGATACCGCCAATTCCCAGCGCTCCCATCAAAAAACAGAACATGAGAAGTGGCTTTTTCCTTCCAAACCCCCGAATCTCATTGAGGTTCAACTTATGCAGGTTCATATACACCACTCCGGCCGCCATAAAGAGGACAAGCTTAATCAGGGAATGATTCACCATATGGAGAAACGTCCCGCGGACGGCCAGGGCATTTTCCTCCCCCAAAAGCCCCTGCATACCGATTCCCACCAGGATAAAGCCGATCTGAGACATGGAAGAGCAGGCCAGCGTCCGCTTCAAATCTACGGAAAATGTGGCCAGAAGCGCCCCGATAAACATAGTAAAGACGCCAAACCCCAGTGTTATCAGCCCCCACCGGGGGTCATGGTGAAACATATTGCAGCTTACGGCCAGAAGGCCGAAAATCCCGCTTTTTGTAAGAATCCCCGAAAGCAGCGCGCTGGCAGGAGCCGGGGCCACCGGATGGGCCTTTGGAAGCCAGATATGGAGAGGAAAGACACCTGCCTTGGCCGCAAAGCCAAAAACCGTCAGTCCCCCTGCCACATAAAGCGTCTCCCGCTCTTTTTCCCATACGGCCCTGCAAGCAGGCAAAAGCTCCGAAATTTCCAGGGTTCCCACCGTATGATATAACAAAAACAGACCCATAAGCGTCACCAGGCCGCCAATGACCGCCACGCCAAGATACGTCCCCGCCGCCTTCATTGCCGCTTCCTTCTCATCATGGGCCACCCATACATAAGAAGTAAAGGACATGATCTCAAAGAAAATAAAAGTGGTGTAAAGATCCGCTGAGAGAAACACCCCCATTACCGCTCCCAGAGTCAGGAGCATAAACAGGTAATACCTGTTCCTGTTCCGGTAATGGGTAAAATATTCCCTGGAAAACACAGTGGTCATCAGCCACATAAAAGATGCCACCAGGCTGTAGAGAACCCTGAATCCATCCAGCTCCAGATGAAGCCCCAGGCCGCAAAAGCCCTCCCACCGGAAACTTTGCAGCGCAAAGCCGAACACTTCCCCGCCGTTTCCCCTTGAGGAAAGTCCTGAGCAAAAAAGGAATACCAACACGGCAAACTCCACGGCCACTGCGCCATCGGCAAAAAAATCCCGGCCCTTTTTGGAAAATCTTCCTATAATATAAGCAATGACAGCCGCCGCCATGGGCCAGACAGTCAAAAATAAAAGAATTCCATTTCCGTTCATATCGTCACTCCTTTTGCCGTTTCCATAATAAAGCGGGAAAGCGGCCCGGAATATAAACCAAACACCACAAGCAGCACGGCAAAAAGCACCATGGGAACCAGCATACGCCACCCCGGCTCATTGATCCTGGCCGGTGAGGCGCTTTTCCCTCCGGCCCCCGGAAAGAGCGCGCGCACAGTCACCGTCAACATATAAATTCCCGTCATAAGCGCCGAATAAAGAAGGACACAGACAGACAGGATGCCTATAGCGCCTCCCGCAGACACTGCCGCCTGAGCCAGGTTCCATTTACTGATGAATCCTGCAAAAAGAGGAATCCCCGTAAGGGAAAGCCCCGCAGCCGTAAAACAGGCAAAAGTCATCGGCATCTGTCTCCCCAAATCACTTAATTCATATACAAAATTTTTTTCAGTTTTATGCATAATGGCGCCGGCACAGAAAAAGGCACAGATTTTCATAAAAGCGTGAAACACCATATGCAGAAGCGCTGCCGCAAGGCCAAGTGGATTCATCATCACCACCCCCAAAAGCACATAGGACAAATTGCTGATGGTAGAATAAGCCAGCCTCCTTTTTAAGTGTGCCTCCCGGACAGCCATGGTTGAGCCATAGACAATGGTGACAAGCACCGCGGCCAACACCACATAATGAGCCCAGGTCCCCCGGACAAAATCCGCACCGTAGCTATAATAAGTCAGGCGCAAAATGGCAAAGGCCCCTGATTTCACCACTGCCACCGCATGCAACAGGGCCGTCACCGGCGTTGGAGCCACAGACGCCCGCGGAAGCCAGCCATGAACCGGAAACAGGGCCGCCTTTACGCCAAACCCGAAAAAGGCCAAAACGTACATAAATAAAATCGTATTGGTTTGAAATCCCGGTACGCCCCTGTTTAACACACCTCCCAAAATGAAATCTGCCGTATTTCCATAAATCAGGATGAACACAAGCCCCATAAAAGCAAAGGCCGCCCCACCAATGGAATAATACAGGTATTTCCTGCTGGCTGCCCTGGACTCCCTGGTCCGGTAGTGGAGCACCAAAGGAAAGGTTACAAGAGTCAGAAGCTCGTAAAACAGGTAAAGTGTCACGAGGTTCCCGGCAAAGGCAATCCCCAGCGTCACGCCGTAAGCCATGGTATAAAAAGCGAAGAAACTCACATGCCTCTCATCCCCCTCCATGTATTCAGAGGCATAGAGGGCAGCAAACGGCCACAGGAAAGAAACCAGGCCGGCAAAGATACAGCCCGCTCCGTCCAGCCGGAAAAATACTTTCAAATCCCTTCCGGCCAAATAGAAAAGTACCGCCTCTTTCTCTCCCTCTTTTTCCAAAAGAATCAATGTCCATACCAGAATACTAGTCACCACAACGATGGTTTCCGTAAGCAGCAGGCAGTTTTGTTCCCTTTTTCCCTGGTTCATCCCTTCTTTTCCCCAGGGAAGCCCCAACATGAGAACACCCCCCACCAGAGGAAGAAGCACCGGAACCGTCATCAATAATTGTATCATCCTACGCTCCCTTCCACCGCCTTAACGGCGGCCGTCAAAATACACCTCCGGCTGCCAAAGCCGCAGCATTTATGACAATGCCGGGGAACATCCCAAGCACTACGGCCCCCGCCGTCATAAGAAGCATAGGCACAGTCATAAGAAGAGATTCCTTTCTTTTTTCAAGGCCGGCATAGTCATAACCAGCTCCCGGGAAAAAGCCGTGGATCACAATGGGCAGCAGATACCCTGCTGTCAAAAGGGCGCTGACAAGAAGCACCGCCGGCCCAAGCCATGTGAAAGCACCTGTCCCGGAAGAGAGAGCACCTTCTGCCAGATACCATTTACTCACAAAACCACTGGTGGGGGGAATTCCAACCAGGGTAATGGACACCAGGGCGAAACACCATAGTGTCACCGGCATTTCCTTTCCAATGGCAGAAAGTTCCGAAACCTTTGTCTTTCCCGTCTGCCAGATGATGGCCCCGGCTCCTAAGAACAACGTATTTTTCACCAGGGAATGAAATACCACATGGGCGATGGCCCCGATAAAAGCAGTCCTGTTAAGCAGACTCAGGCCAAACAGAATATAGGATACCTGGCTTACCGTAGAATAAGCCAGCCGCTTTTTAAATCCCTTTTCTTTGTAAGCAAGCATGGAACCCATAAATACCGTAACAAGGGCCAGTGTAATCCATGCTGTCTGAACCCAGGTTCCCCGGAGAAGCTCCGGGCCAATGACATAATACACCACACGGATGACTGCCAGTACCCCCATTTTCGTAATGACGCCGGAAAGTACGGCGCTGGCAGGGGCCGGGGCTTCCGGATGGGCTGTGGGCAGCCAGCCATGCATGGGAAACATACCCGCCTTTGTGGCAAATCCCACAATCAAAAGAAACGCCGAAGCAAAGAGAATCCCTTCCTGCCCCTTAAGCCCCTCCAAATCCAGGATTCCTCCCGGCGAAAAATTTCCAAGGCCTCCAAACCCGGCCAGGAAAAAAATTCCAAAAAGCGCCATAAAAGCCCCTGCCACTGAATAAAACAGGTACTTAAGCCCGGCCAGAATTGCCGGCCTGGTTCCCTCATGAAATACTAAAAACAGTGACGTAAACGTCATGACCTCAAAGAAAATATAAAAGCTCACCAGGTTTCCTGCGAAAGACAGGGCCGCCAAAGCGCCCTCTACAATCAGATAAAACCCAAAAAACCTTTCCTCATTTTCCTCGTGGTCCATATAGCGGAAAGCAAAAACCCCCACCAGAAGCCACATTGATACGGACAAAAGGGAAAAAATACGTGAAATCATATCTACCTGGAAATAGATCTGAAGTGTATCTGTAAGCCTCCACAAAACAAGAGATTTTTCCCCGCCCGAAATACAGGCCGCAGTAAAACATATCTCCAGGACAAGGGACATAAACACAAGGAAACGCCTGCCCTTTTTCCCAAACTTTGCCCCCGGCAGGGCCAAAGTCAAAATTCCCGCCGCCACAGGAAAAAATACCGGAAGCAACAAAAGAAATTCCTGTTCCATGATTATCCTCCTCATACCGTCAAAGGTTTTTTCATAAAAACATGCCTAACCCTGCGTTAATGCTGTCCACAATGGGTTTTGAAAAAAGCCCCAGCACCAGATTCACAACAATAAACAGGAAAGACGATACCTTCAGCATTTTTGACGCGTGATGGGACTGGTCCGGCCCATATTCCCTCTCCGACGGAGAATAAATGCTGATAACCAGCCTCAGGAAGTAAATGGCATTTAAGATGGTGCTGACTGCCAGGCCCAAAATGGTAAACACCATTTTATGGGGACTCTGTACCGCCGCCGTTGCAAAAAGCAGCTTGGAAATAAAACCGGACAGCATGGGAAATCCCACCATGGAAAGCGCCCCCACGGCAAAGGCAATCCCCGCAGTCCTGTTCCGGTAGCCGGAACCCCGAAGGCTTATATAATCCGTCTTTCCTCCTGAAACTTCATAAAGACCCACGGCGCTGATAAACAACATGGATTTTGTGGCTGCATGGGTAAAAATATGAAAAATAGCCGCCACCATCCCGGCCTGGGTCCCAAGGCCGATACCCATATAGATATAACCGATCTGAGCTACGGAGGAATAAGCAACCATCCTCCTTGTGTCTGTTTCCCGGATGGCACGAATGGACCCCATCAGCATCCCGAAAAGGCCAAATACAAACAGAATGTTCAACACCCCACTGCTTATGACCGTACCATAGCCAAGTACCCGGTAAAAAACCTTGATCAGCAGGAAAATATATCCTTTGGACACGAGGCTTGACAAAATAGCGCTGGACGCCGGGGTCGCATAACCGTAAGTCTCCGGTATCCAGGAATGGAACGGGTACAGCCCGCTTTTGATGGCAAGACCCACAGACATTAACCCGATGACCACCAAAAGCGGCACATCATACGTACCGGCTGCCTGAATCATCGCCGTGGCTTCCCCCGCCGGCTCCATGAGAAGATGGCCGGTAATGTCATAAAGCAGTGTCAGGCTGATGAGAAACATACCGGAACCCAAAAGGCTCATAACCATATAGCGGATCGCCGCCACGATTCCATGGCCGTCCTGTTTAATCATAATCAGGCCACAGGCTGCAATGGTGTTGATCTCCACAAACACATAAGCCGTAAACAGGTCATTGGTATAAATCAGGGCCAGCAGGGAACTCATCAGGAGATCCACCAGAATAAAAAACAGGTTGGTCTTTGTCCCTTCCACATCCGTAAACACATGGCTGATTCCGCCAAGCAACGAAAGCAGCATAATGGCGGAAAATCCCGTAGCCGTCAGCGCTTCCAATACACCCGCCCGGATTTCGTTGCCCCAGGGAGCCGGAAAATGCCCCATCATATAAGTAAAGCTTTCCCCTGTATGAAGGGTATAGACAAGCACCGTGGCCGACAAAACAAGTTCCGCCGTCACCATGGCAAGGCAAATCCGCTTTGCCCACTGCCCTTTCAGCACGGAAGATACAATGCCGCAGAACATGGCCAGAATAATGGAAAAGAAAGGAAAGTTCCGAATAAACTCCATCACTGCCCCTCCTTCCGCCACTGAAACACGATCTCATCCAGATCTAAGGAGCCGTACCTTCTGTAAAGCCGGATGGTAAGAGACAGCATGAGGGCAGTCACACTGACCGACACCACGATTCCCGTCAGCACCAGCCCGTCCGGGATAGGATTGGTATAGGCAGAAGCATCCATGACTCCGTCATTTAAGATGGGCACCTGCCGCCCGAAGATATACCCTTTGGCCGCCAGAAACAAATAGACCGCCGTATCCATAATATTTAAACCGATAATTTTCTTTATGAGGTTTTTATGAAGCAGAAGCGTCGTAAACCCGATTCCAAACAGGATCATAGACACTGTCTCTTCCATATTGGCCGCCAGATGTGCGAACATCTTCACATGCCCCCTTTCCGGAACAGCGTGTAAAAGGCATACATGGTACAAGCCACCACCAGGCCCACGCAGATATTGAGCGGCAGGATCAGCCCACTGGAAAGAATCGCTCCCGGCGTTCCCAGGGGAATCCCACTTTCCAGATGGTTGGCCCCTGTAAAAAAGGAATAGCTTTTTGCCAGACAGTAAAAAGTCAGCGCCGCCAGCGTAATCCTGCGAAAGGTTTTTTCCGTAAAGAACCGTTCGGTCTTCTTAAATCCAAAAGCATTCAGGTACAAAATCAGCCCGGAACCGATGATTGCCCCGCCGGAAAAACCTCCGCCTGGTGATAAATGCCCGTTTAAAATAATGTAAATACCAAAAATAAACAGAAGCGGAACCAGGACGCAGGAAACCTTTTGAAGAATCAGGTCATTTTTCGGCTCATAAATCCTGTCGTTCTCTTCCGCCTGTTTCTTTTTCATTTTTTCCCTGTCGTCAGAATTGTCCAGCCGCATCAGTACCTGGACACAAGTTGCCGCAATAAACAAAACACAGGATTCTCCAAATGTATCAAAAGCCCTGTAATCTAAGATCATGCCCGTCACAAAGTTGGTGGCCCCTGTCTCTTCCACACCTTTTTCAATATATCGGGCCGATACTTCATTATTGGTCGGGTTTTCCGGGTTCCCAAACTCCGGCAGATACACCACGGTCCACAACAATACGCCGATCAGCATCAGACATAAAACCACCGACGCCAGGCGGTTCACCACCCGGAAATACTTCAGTTCTTTATTATGCCGCTCATCATAGACCGCCGCATTGATCTTCTTTTCATTGAGCTTGGGGCCGGAAAGCTCTTCCGGCGGCCGCCGCCACACCGGTTCTTTTGTTTCCAGCCGTGGCTCTGAGGGGGCGGCCTCCCCGTTCACCCATTTTTCAAACCGGTGGAAACGGCTGTTTTCATAATCATTTCTAAGCCTGCTCATTTTCCGCCCCTCTTTCACCGTCTGTTTTTTCTACCTCTGCTTCCCCGTCTGCGCCGTCCTCCGGCTGCTCCACCTGGATAGCCCGGATTTTTTTCAGCGTCACGAAAAACAAAATACTGGTCACTCCGGCTCCCACGGCAGCCTCCGTCACTGCCAGGTCCGGCGACTGGAGGATGACCCAGATAACCGCCATGATGGAACTGTATGACATGTAGATAATGATGGAAGTCAGAAGCTTCTTTGTAAAACTCACGGACAGCGCACAGACAATTAAGCCAATCAACAGAAATAATTCAAAGATCCTCATGATGCTCCACCTCGATTTCCCCCAGATCTTCGTCGGTCATTACTTCCAAACGACTAATCATATGTCCTGCCACCGGGCTTGCCAGCCAGAAAAACAATACCACCAGTAAAAGCTTGAAAGAAGCAAAATTGATTCCTTTCCAGACAACCAGCCCCAAAATCATAAACAAAATCCCCAAAGTGTCCCCGAGGGCCGCCGCATGGATTCTGTTTAAAGCCCGTTTGAATTTATTTACGCCTATGGCTGCCGATATAAAAACCAGAATCCCCAGAAGAAGAAGAACTGCCGACACAGTAAGCCTTACCCATTCCATTATTTCTTCCTCCCTTCAGGATACTCCTCTGTTTTCCGGCCGGACGCCATATTCTGGTGCCCCAGGTTGTCTTCAATGGCTGCAATGTCCCCATGAATCCCTCTCCGCTCCAGGTAAATCCCTGTGTAAACCTTCGTGAGAACCACCACCGCCAGGAAGCTCACCATCGCATAAATCAGGCAGACATCGGTGAGATAATCTTCCGCCTGATATACGGATAAAATCGCAATAATCACAATGATCATTGTTCCGATCATATTGACTGCAATGATCCTGTCCGCAATTTTCGGTCCTTTTACGGAACGGATAATGGAAACCAAAATCAAAATAGCAAGAATCACCATACATCCCATCAAAATCCCCTGATACACAACATCTGCACTCATTTTCCTCCCGCCTCCATTCTCCTCAAAATGCGTACAAAGTCAGAATCTTCGATTCCTTCTGCCATTCCTTTATCCAGGCAATGAACGCAAAATTCATTTCCTTCAACAGATACTGTTATGGTGCCCGGCGTCAATGTGATGGAATTGGCCAGAAGCACTTTACAAATCCCTGATTTCAAATCCGTTTTAAAATAAATCAAAGCCGGCTCAGGCACATACTTCGGCGACAGAATCAGCCGGAGCACCCCCATGTTTGCCTTGGCGATTTCCCGGACCAGTATCCCCAGAAAAACCAGGAACAGCCCAGTATTTTTATACAACAAAAAATCCTTCTTCAGGCTATAATCCATAAAGCGGCAGATGAACCAATAAACTGCCGCTGCTATCACCAGCCCGAACAGAAGGATTTCCCAAGTGAATCTCCCGTTTAACAGAATCCAAAAACCTAAAAATAAAAGAAACATTTGAATTAAGTCCTTCCCCGTCATTTGAGGCTGAATCAACATAATCCGGCCATAAAACGCATCCTTTCTTTTGCGCCGCATTGAGTATATACCTCTTTTTCTAAAAAATCAAGAGATTTTTTTGTTAATTCAAATGTCAGAAATTTTCCGCAAAATACAACACAAAACTCCAAGGCCACTACAAATATAAACTAAATTCTGAACAGAGGCCACCACCAGGAAATACTGGCTGAGTCCGTGAAAAATCCAGGAATCCCCCGGCAGCCGAAGCGCTGCCCTGGCGCTCACAAACGCCAGGAGGGCGAACACGAAAAATGATGTGAGACCGCGCCCTGCGTCCACCCGCAGAAGTTTTCCCTCATAATAAACGCGCCTTTTGGAAAGCAGCCACAGCAGGGAAAATGCCCCATAAGCCATGGTAGACAGCGCCAAAAGCAGATAAACAAGTTCCGCATAGTTTTTCTCCTCCACCACGCGAAGCACGGAACCCAATACCGCCCGCGATGTCCAGAATCCCCGGAAAAGCCCTGCCAAAAGAATCCCCATAAGCACAAGGGAAGCTATCCGCAAAATAGCCGGAGACTTCCGGGTTTTTCCTCTGCTTTTTCCTTTTTTGCCCTGCCAGAACCTGCTTCCCGCCTTCTTACCCCTTAATGTCCTGCCGGCCGTTCCTGTCATTTTCTGTGTTTTAGCCTTCTGTCCCCGGGGAACCGTTTTTTCCGGCCATGCTTCAGGTTCCTGTCCCAAATTTGCGTAAGGGTCTTTTCCATACTTAGAATATGGTTCCCTGGATTCTTCATACGGCTCCACCACTTCCAGAACCATGGTTTCCTCCATATCCTCATCTTCTTCAGATTCCCAGAACTCCGGGGATGTTTCTGGAATCCATTCATTGTCTTCCGGCACAAAATCTATCTCACTGTCTGTCATTCTTTTTCTCATCCGTATCCTCACATTCTTTCTGTCTAAAAACCGGCCGCCGGCAGGTGAAATCACGCCTGTGTACCTCTCCGCCGCCGGCCTCCTCCATGAACAGGATATTATTTTAACATATCCTCTTCCAAAAGGCAAAAATTTCACAAAATCTTCAGAAACTCACACACCTTCTTTTTTCTCCATATTATACCAGTAAGCAAACCCACAGGAGAATCAAACCCTTGAACATGAAGACACTCACAAAACGAATTTTCTGCCTCACCCTGTGTACCCTGCTGCTCCTTGCCGCTTTCACAGGCTGCGGGCAAAAGCCTTCCGAAGAGAAAAGCAGTGAAAATAACGACAAAAAAGAACTGACTCCCGTTACTTTAAGCGAGGTTGCCCATTCCATTTTCTATGCGCCTCAGTACGTGGCCATCGAACTGGGATATTTTGAGGAAGAAGGCATCGACCTGACTCTCATAAACAGTGCCGGGGCCGACAAGGTCATGACTGCTCTCATTTCCGGAGGGGCCGACATCGGTTTCATGGGTTCTGAAGCCAGCATTTATGTTTACGCGGAAGGAAGTTCCGATTACGCTGTCAATTTTGCCCAACTCACCCAGCGGGCCGGAAACTTCTTAGTTGGCAGGGAAGCTGACGAAGATTTTCAATGGGAAGATTTAAAAGGGAAAAATGTCCTGGGAGGCCGGGCAGGCGGTATGCCGCAGATGGTATTTGAATATATTCTGAAGAAAAACGGCATTGACCCCAAAACAGACCTTACCATTGACCAAAGCATTGATTTTGGTTTGACAGCCGCCGCCTTTATGGAAGGGGACGCCGACTACACCGTGGAATTTGAGCCTTTCGCCACAAAGATAGAGCTGGAAAATTCCGGATCCGTAGTGGCCTCCCTGGGGGTGGATTCCGGTTATGTCCCTTATACGGCCTATTGTGCAAAACAGAGTTATTTTGAAGAACACGCCGACATTGTCCAGGGTTTCACCAATGCTATCCAAAAAGGCCTTGACTATGTAAACAGCCACACGGCGGAAGAAATCGCTGCTGTCATTAAACCTCAGTTTGAAGAGACAGAAGAAAGTACCATCGCCACCATCGTGGAGCGCTACCTTTCCCAGGATACATGGAAAGAAGATTTAGTATTCCAGAAAGAAAGCTTTGAGCTTCTCCAGGATATCTTAACAGAAGCCGGGGAACTAAGCGAACGCGTTCCTTACGAAGAACTGGTGACCACGGAATACGCCGAAAAAGCAAAGCAGTGATTTTAAAAATTTGAGTACAGGAATTCTCTGATTTATAACGATACCGCCAAATTGCGGGGAAGTCCCGTTTCCTGCGCCGGCGCCGTGAACATTGAATTTCTAAATGTTCTGATTTAGATAGAATAAACGCTACGCAACCGGCTTATGACCCGCCATCCGTGGCGGCATAAGCCTTTTCCGGACGTCCTGTCCGGAAATTGCTGAACCGCTTGCAGAACATTAAGAACTTCTAATCTTCCCGTCGATGCACAGTACCCGGAACTTCCCCGCAATTTGTCGGTAGTGTCATAAATTATGGACTTCCCACACCCTAATCCCTAACAACCCTGCTAAAAATATGTACCTTTCAATGAAATGGATTGTGGCTGACACAATCCGATGCCCGCTATTTCTACAGACACAGTATCGCAAGTTTTCTCTCTTATCTAACCACATCAATCTTCCGATAAGCTCTTTGTCTGCTCCTCAAGTTTTAACATAAACTTATCATAATCGGATATGAAAAGCCTGTCTTGTATAATACGATATTTTTCAAATTCCGTTTCAGCATACAATTTGGCTTGTTCTTCACTTATCTTTCCAGGGCCAGTCAGGATTTCCGTACCATTAAATTCAAGAAAGCCATCCAGCCGTTTTGCCCAATCCTCCATGCTCATCGGTATATGGCGTTCTGCCTGAAGTTCGGCATAATCAAGATACAAGGAAACAATCCTTTCCAAA
>JAAWCJ010000011.1 GCA_022793195.1 Lachnospiraceae bacterium
ATTGTAGGCGGAACGGCAAAACCTTGGAGAAATGAAGAAGGATTTGTCATCATGGGAATGAAGTATTTTCTTTTGAATCCAGACAGCCTGGAATTTTGATATACCAGACAGTATAAAAATGGTGCGCAATAAACATAACACCCCTGGGATTATCAAATATCCTTTTTGGCAGATGACAGCAGAGAATCCGAAGGCGGTGTATTCTTGCGTGAATGATGGGGAGGACAGGAAGATATGAACGAAAGAGCCGGTAAATTTCCTGTAAATCTGTTTTCCAGTCGTTTTTGGTGGTTAATGTTGTCTATATAATCATAATCGTAACATTTCTTATATGGTTGTGTTTTATTCCACTGCTGACCCCATTTCTGAAAAATGTTATGGGAATTGAAAATTCTGAGGCTATTAAGCATATATTAGTGATTTTAATACCATTTTACCTTGTGTACAATTATACGGTTTTATTCGACAACATATTGATTGGCTATGGTAAAACGCAATATTGCTTTGTTACATCGGTGGTTGTAAACCTGGTCTATTATCCGATTATATATGGATTAATGTTAAAAGGTGTATTTCAGCCGAATATGGTCTTTATTTGTATGCTGTTTGGCTTTGGCATAGTAACGCATTTGGGCTGCAGCGCTATATGTTTTGTTCTACATAGAAGATATTCACGCAAAGCATGAAGACAGATTTGTAAAGGAGTATACGAAATGGATATAAGCAATAAAACGGCTCTTTTTTTGGAAAAGTTAAAGGCGGATTCCGGTGAATACAGAGGGATGGAAACAGCCGGGTACAGCCTGGAGGAAAAGAAAAATGCAATCCGCGCCCTTATGAATATCCGTATGCCGAAAAAGATTCCCGGAGATTTGGTAAAACTGCAGGATGATTACCTTCAGGAAGAGCTGGCGGCAAAAGGCATTGTCACTTTAGAGGATATTCCCGTTATAAAAGGACAGGAAAAATTGTCTCTCTGGCAGGGGGATATCACAAGGCTGAAAGTAGGGGCAATCGTCAATGCTGCCAATTCCCGGATGCTGGGCTGTTTTGTGCCCTGTCACAGGTGTATTGACAATGCCATTCACAGTGCGGCAGGTATGCAGCTTCGGGAAGAATGTAACTGTATTATGGACAGGCGGCGTATCCGGTATGGCAGGGATTATGAAGAGCCGGTGGGTACGGCCACTCTGACGAAAGCTTACAACCTGCCCTGCCAGTATGTGATTCATACGGTGGGGCCGATGGTTTTTGGCAGACTGAATGATGCCCATTGTCAGGATTTGAAAAATTGTTATGAAAATGTTCTTGCCTGCTGTGTGGAAAACAACATCCGGTCAGTTGCATTTTGCTGTATTTCCACGGGAGAATTCCATTTCCCGGAAGAAAGAGCGGCCAGGATTGCCCGGGAGACGGTGGCTGGTTTTCTGGCAACCCGTGGGGATGCCATAGATCGGGTGATTTTTAATGTTTTTAAAGACAGCGACAGAAAAATTTATGAGAAACTATTGGGGGTATAAAGGGGATGGGTGATATCCGTTGTGGTTTCCCCGGAAATAGGTTACAATAATGGCAGTGGGCAGGATCTGAAAGACATGCAAGGTGGAAAGGAATAGATTAATATGGAAATAAAAGAACTTCTGAAGCAGGTGAAGGCGGGGACTCTTTCCGTGGAAGAGGCGGAGATCATGATGGGGGCACAGGAATATGCGGATATTGGCTGTGCCAAAATTGATTTTCACAGGAGTGCGCGTCGGGGCTTTGGAGAAGTGATTTTCTGCCAGGGAAAAAAGATGGAGCATTTGGTTCATATTTTTGAAACTTTTCGGGACAGGGGAATCAATGTCATGGGGACGCGGGCTACGGCCGAGCAGTACGAGGCGGTGCGCCTTGTAGCGCCGGAAGTAAGCTATGACGAAATATCCCGGATACTCAAGTATGAACCTTCCCCTGCTGAGAAAAAGGGGCTTGTGGCTGTGTGCACCGGAGGGACTGCGGATATTCCTGTGGCGGAGGAGGCGGCCCAGACTGCGGAATTTCATGGGAGCCGGGTGTTGCGGGTCTTTGACGTGGGAGTAGCCGGGATACACCGGCTGTTTTCTAAGATTGAAGACATCAGAAAGGCAAATTGTATCGTGGCCGTGGCCGGGATGGAGGGCGCCCTGGGGGGTGTCATTACAGGGCTGGTGGACAAGCCGGTGATCGCTGTGCCGACTTCGGTGGGGTACGGCGCAGGGTTTCAGGGGCTTGCGCCTCTTCTCAGTATGCTCAATTCCTGTGCGGAAGGGATGGCTGTGGTGAATATTGACAACGGTTTTGGCGCAGGGTATATGGGGGCACAGATCAACCGGTTGATTCTCTCCGGCGGTTCCGGGAAAATTTTGGGAGAAGGAAGATGAAGGGGAGCGGTATCCGGGATTTATAAATAAAGACATTGGTTTCGGAATCATCAGGCAGAGAAAGGGCACAGATATGTCAGAAATAGCAAAAATGCTGAAAGAGCAGGAGATAGACAGCGGTTTAATCGCAGATGTGGAAATGTTCAGGAGCCGGTATCAGGTGGAGGAAAGTGAGAAAAGCAGGGTGGCGGCGCCTTTTATCCCTTTTTATGGGAAGGAAATCCTGGAGCAGGCCATCGCCGGACTTTTGCAGGGGGAAAATCTCCTGCTTTCCGGCTCCAAAGCCACCGGGAAAAATGTGCTGGCGGAAAACCTGGCCTGGATCTTTGGACGGCCGGCGTATAATATTTCATTCCATGTCAATACGGACAGCAGTTCCCTCATCGGGACGGATACCTTTGTGGATAATGAAGTAAAGCTCAGGCGGGGTCCGGTGTACCAGTGCGCCCAGTATGGTGGTTTTGGTATCCTGGATGAGATTAATATGGCAAAAAACGATGCCGTATCGGTGCTCCATGCCACGCTGGACTATCGGCGGCTCATTGATGTGCCTGGGTATGGACGGATTACCCTTCACCCGGCAGCCAGGTTTATTGCCACCATGAATTATGGCTATGCGGGAACAAGAGAATTAAATGAGGCATTGGTTTCCAGGTTCCTGGTGATCGACATGCCGGCAGTGGATGAAGAGACGCTTTTGAAAATTTTTAAGGCCACTTTCCCGGATGGGAAAGGGTCTGCCATGGCACAATTTGCCGGATTATTTTTGGATTTGCAGTTGAAAGCCTTCAACGGGGAGATTACTACAAGGCCGTTGGATCTCAGAGGGCTTTTGGCGGCTATGAAGACCATCCGCAGCGGATTAAAACCGGTGCTGGCGGTGAAGATGGGCATTACCAACAAAACTTTTGACATTTTTGAGAAGGAGATCATCGGGGATGTGGTTATGACGCGGATTCCCGACGACTGGACGGCGGCTTCCGTGTTTGGGGAGTGAGAGGCGGAAATGGAAAAAATGGCGGATGCCGACAGGAGGGATTCCTTGGAAGAGTATATGGAAAATGAATACCAAATGGAAGTGGAGAACCGGGTACGAAATCTCATGTGGACCGCCAGCGGGGACTATTCCCTGGATGTGAGGCTGGACGTGGATTCTTTTCAGAAATCCCGCTATATCTCTTTGTATGATGCGGTGAAGCAGGGAGCCTTTGCAAAATATTTTGATAAAGACGCCCTGGCACTTTATATGGTGAAAAAGACGTTTCTGGGGGCAGATGAACAGAATTTGATGAATCTGGCCCAGATTTGCGTGGACGCGGCGGCACATAAAAAGGCGGAAGAGGAGAGGAGTGGGGTGGCTGGCTTAAGGAGGCGGGCTTTTTCGGACACACTGGATTTTGAATACAGGCGGCTGACGGAATCTCTGACAGGAATGATCAAGCTGACGGTGATGAAGCGGGCGCTGGATTCTTCTTATCAGACCACAAAAAAGCTTTCTGAGGCGGCAGAGCAGGTGGAAAGGCTGGAGAAGGCAGAGGGGACCATGGAAGTGATCCGTACTGTGGATCAGCTGTATAATACTCTTTTGGACAATACTTTTGAGGCAAAGCAGGGGAACCTCGAAGAAGTCCTTTCGGTGACGCTGGAAGAACTTGCCGAATACGGGTGGAAGGACTTCCTGAAAGAGGATGCCACGGAAGAAAGTTTTGACGATTATATGCGGCGCGTTTCTCAGAATATGATGAGGACGGATTCTTCGGAAAAAGAAAAAGAAGAACGGGAGCAGGAAAAGGGAAATACCCATGTGGTACAGATCACGGAAGAAGACCTGAAAAAGGTCTATTCTTATGTGGAACTGAATTTTGGGAAATCTTATCTGGGAAGACTGGAAGGGAGGCGGCTGGACCATAAGCTGTGCAGGGGGGCCCATGGGGACTGCAGCCTTTATTTTACGGAAGGAATCCTTAAGAACCCGGTGAGGAATAATTATCAGTATCAGTATGCTTTAAGGCAGGCAGAGCAAAACAGGAGGGCTTATGCCAGGAACCATAATCTGGCCAGAAAGAATATTTCTATACTGACGGATGTGTTGAAGCAGGCCCTTGTGCGGAGAAGTGAACTGGAGCAGGTGAGGGATTTTTACGGCCATGTGATTCCCAATCTTTTATGGAAGGTGGGAAGAACCCAGGACCGGCGGCTTTTTATGCGGAATCTCAACAGGAACGCATCAGATTTTGTGGTGGATGTATTGATTGACGCCAGCGGTTCTCAGCGGGTGCGCCAGCCAAAGGTAGCCCTCCAGGGATATATCATCAGCCGGTCATTAAGTAATGCAGGGCTTCCCCACCGGGTGATGAGTTTTTGTACTTTTTGGGATTACACCATTTTGCACCGGTTCCGGGATTATGATGATGACCGGTCGGCAGACAAAAATATTATGGAATATACAACTTCGTCCAACAACAGGGACGGCCTGGCGGTGCGGGCTGCCGTGGATGGGCTGCTCACCAGGGAAGAAGAAAATAAAATTCTGATTGTGCTGAGCGACGGCCGCCCCAATGATATTATCGTGAATCGTCCTAACAGCAAGAACCCTCATTCCTATGGAGGGGATTATGCAGTCATGGATACGGCCAGGGAGGTGCGCTATGCCAGGAGTATGGGAATTTCCGTCCTGGGCGTGTTTGCCGGGCGGGAGACGGATTTGATGGCGGAAAAGAAGATTTTTGGAAAGGATTTTGCCTATATCCGGGATATTGCCAATTTTTCCAATGTGGTGGGGACATATTTGAAGAGACAACTGGACGGACAGGAGTAGAGGAGGAAGATACGTGGAAAAGAATTCATTGAGATTTCGTTTTGCGGAGGAAAAGGATACCGCGCTGATTTTGCGGTTTATAAGAGAACTGGCGGAGTATGAGAATCTGCTTGATCAGGTGACGGCTACGGAGGAAATTTTACGGACAGAGATTTTTGAGAAAAAGGACGCGGAGGTTTTATTTGCGCTGGAGGATGGGAAAGAAGTTGGCTTTGCGTTATTTTTTCACAATTTTTCCACGTTTTTGGGAAAAAGTGGACTTTTTTTGGAAGACTTGTTTGTCAAGCCGGAGAAACGGGGAAAGGGCTATGGCAGGGCAATCTTTAAAAAACTGGCCTCCATTGCAAAGGAGCGGGGCTATGGCAGAATGGAGTGGCATTGTCTGGACTGGAATAAATCCAGTATTGAGTTTTATTATGCCATGGGGGCAGAGGCCCTGGATGACTGGACTGTATACCGGCTGACCCAAAACGCCATTGCAGAGCTGGTAAAATAATTTTGATGAAGAATGATTAGATGGTGATATATCATGGCTGAAAGTAAAAATGACAAATTGCAAATCCGAAATAGCACTGTAGATTTCCTTATTTTCACAAGGGATGTCCATGAAAATGGCATTGAAGTTCGTGTGCAGAACCAAGATGTCTGGTTGACACAAAAGGCGATTGGCCAGCTGTTCGATGTAGATAGAAGTGTTGTTACAAAGCACCTCAAAAATATTTATGAGAGCGGGGAATTGTCTGAGAATTCAACTTGTGCAAATTTTGCACAAGTTGCGGATAACGGAAAAACCTATCAATACAAATTTTATTCTTTATCTGCTATTATTGCCGTTGGTTACCGTATTAACTCCGGCAGGGCAACCCAATTCCGGCAGTGGGCAACGAAAGTATTGGATACCTTTACCAAGCAGGGATACGTTTTAGATAAGAGCAGATTGATTAACGGTCAAATCTTCGACGAGGATTATTTTGATCACTTGATTTCTGAGATACAAGAAATTCGAGCCAGTGAGCGCCGTTTCTATAGAAGATCACGGACATCTATGCTACAGCTGTTGATTATGCCATAAGGCAGGCCAGACGGCATATCCCCATGACAATGGCGGATTGGGCCTCCAAGCTGGATGCGTTCCTGCAATTCAACGATGCAGAAGTTCTGCAAAACAAGGGAAAAGTCAATGCTGCAATCGCAAAAGCATTTGCCGAAAGTGAGTTTGAACAATACCGGGTAATTCAAGACCATTTATATCAGAGTGATTTTGATAAACTTGTCGCCAGTGCAGAGGGAAATAACGAATAGTATTATACTTATACGGCGCCCCTGCCTGTCCTTGCCTCCGGCCGATAGGCCGATTTTGCAGGTTTTGTGAGCATAGTGGCGTCAGCCCCGCTGACCGGCTGCTATGGAAGCGGTGGCTGGCGGTAAAAGGCGGCGCAACAAAACCCAAAAATCAACGTGGCCGGAGGCAAGGACAGGCAGGGGTGCCGTGCAAGTATAAATTTCCTGTCTTTAGCGCATACTGGGAAGGAATTTTATTATTTTAAATCCCAGGAGGTATGCCAGATGAATTTGAGGGAAAGTGAGACAAGGAAGAATCTGCTGAGGGCTTTCGCAGGGGAAAGCCAGGCCAGGAACCGTTATACTATGGCGGCGGGAAAGGCGGCGGAGCTTAAGTTGCAGGCGATTCAGCAGGTGTTTTTGTTTACTGCCGATCAGGAGAAAGAACATGCGGAGATTTTTTATAAACATCTGAAAGAGTTGAATGGGGAAAACCTGGAAATCGACGGCTCTTATCCCATCGAGGTGTATGATGATGCCCTGACGCTTCTCAAAGCGGCAAGACATAATGAGTATGAAGAGTATGAAAATGTATATCCGGCTTTTGCAAAAATAGCTCAGGAAGAAGGATTTGTGGCAGTGGCGGCCAGTTTCCGCCAGATTGCGGAAATTGAAAAAATCCACGGGGACCGCTTTGGTCAGTTTGCGAAACTGCTGGAACAGAACCAGCTGTTCCAGTCATCGGAAGAAGAGGTTTACATGTGCCTCAACTGCGGCCATATCTACACGGGGAAAAAAGTACCCGAAATGTGCCCCGTCTGCAAACATGACAAAGGATACTTCATCAGGATAGATATGGCGCCTTTCACACGGGGATAAATCCGGAGAACCTTTAGGATTCATGTTTTGTTTGCTTTTTGCCATAGGCTATTTTATAATGGACAAAAGACAGTTGGAAAACGTCCGTATTTACGAGGGAGAATGAGGATATTATGGAACATGGATTTATCAGGGTAGGGGCAGCCACACCGCAGGTGAGTGTGGCTGAGCCGGCCCAGAACCGATGCAGGATAGAGGAGCTTTGCAGGGAGGCAGAGGCCAGGCAGGTGAAAATTTTGGTTTTTCCGGAGCTTTGCCTGACCGGCTATACCTGCAGCGATTTGTTTTTACAGGATACGCTGCTTGCCGCGGCCAGAAAGGAGCTGGCAGTACTTGCAGACCACACGAAGGGATATGATCTTCTGATTTTTGTGGGGCTTCCCTGGATGCGGGGCGGAAAGCTTTACAATGTGATGGCGGCGGTGAAGGAGGGCCAGATTCTTGGCCTGGTTCCCAAAACGGCGATTCCCAACTATTCGGAATTTTATGAGGCCAGGCATTTTCAAAGCGGGAACCGTGTGCCGTCCATGGAAAAGGTGGAGTTGGCCGGCGGTATGACTGATTTTGTCCCCATGGGGACAGACCTCCTTTTTTGCTGTATGAATATGGAGGATCTGGTGATTGGCGCAGAAGTCTGTGAAGACGTGTGGGTGGCAAATCCTCCCAGCAACCGCCATGCCCTGGCGGGAGCCACGGTGATCGTAAATTCTTCAGCCAGCGATGAGACGACAGGAAAAGATATTTATCGGGGGAGCCTCATTGGAAACCAGTCGGCCAGGCTGGTGTGCGGTTATATTTATGCGGATGCTGGGGAAGGAGAGTCTTCCACGGATCTGGTTTTTGCGGGCCATAATCTGATTTATGAAAATGGGACTTTGTTAAAAGAGGCGGAACGTTTTTCCGGCGGGCTGATTTTAGCCGACCTGGATTTGGAGCGCCTCAGAAATGAAAGACGCCGTATGAATACCTTTGGGCCTGTCGACAGTACAGGATATATGAAAGTGTCTTTTTCTCTGAATAAAGAACCGCTGAGTTTGGAGCGGTTTGTGGATGCAGCGCCTTTTGTACCGGGGGACAAGGCAGACCGGGATAAACGCTGTGAGGAGATATTATCCATTCAGGCCATGGGCCTTAAGAAGAGACTGGCCCATGCAGGATGTAAAAATGCGGTGGTGGGCATTTCCGGCGGGCTGGATTCAACCTTGGCGCTTCTGGTTACGGCCAGGGCTTTTGATCTGCTGAAGCTTGACAGAAGCTGCATTACGGCAGTGACCATGCCTTGTTTTGGGACAACCGACAGGACCTATACCAATGCCTGTGAACTTACGAAAATCCTGGGGGCAGACCTTAGGGAAGTGGACATCCGGGAAGCAGTGACATTGCATTTTAAGGACATTGGCCACAGCATAGAGGATCATTCGGTGACTTATGAAAACAGCCAGGCCAGGGAACGTACACAGGTGTTGATGGACATTGCCAATGAAAGCGGGGGCATGGTGATCGGAACGGGGGATATGTCGGAGCTGGCTTTAGGTTGGGCCACCTATAACGGCGATCATATGTCCATGTATGGCGTCAATGCCTCTGTGCCGAAGACATTGGTACGCCATCTGGTGCGCTATTATGGGGAAACCTGCGGGGATGAGAAGCTTAAGGAAATTCTCTTTGATATTTTAGATACGCCGGTGAGCCCGGAGCTTCTGCCGCCGGAGGATGGAAAAATTTCTCAGAAAACAGAGGATATTGTGGGGCCTTATGAGCTTCATGATTTCTTCTTATATTATATTCTTCGTTTCGGCTACCGGCCGGCAAAAATATACCGGCTGGCGAAGGAAGCATTTAGGGGAGCCTACGGAAACGAAACGATTTTAAAGTGGCTGGAGATTTTTTACAGGAGGTTTTTCTCCCAGCAGTTTAAAAGGTCCTGTCTTCCGGACGGACCCAAGGTAGGAAGCGTGGCGGTTTCACCCAGGGGAGACTTGCGTATGCCCAGTGATGCCTGTGGGAGGCTTTGGCTTGAGGAAGTAAAAGCGCTGAAGGAATAAAGGAAAAGGCAGGGCAGCAGGTTTTTTGCCCGGGGAAATGGTAATGAAACAGGTATCGAATTGCGACTGTTGTACAAATTACAGATATGATGAGGATTATGGTTATTACATTTGCGAGGCAGATTTAGATGAAGACGAGCTGGAGCATTTCCTTTCCAGCAGTTTTTCTGACTGCCCGTATTTTCGGCTGGACGATGAATACGGGATTGTGCAAAAACAGATGTAAGCCGGAAAGGGGTACATATGGAAAATGTATTTATTATGAAGCATCCGCTGATTCAGCATAAGATTTCAATGTTGCGGGATGAGCGGACAGGTACAAATGAGTTTCGGAAGCTGGTGGAGGAGATTGCGGTTTTGATGGGGTATGAGGCATTTCGGGATCTGCCTTTGGAGGAAGTGGATGTGAAGACGCCCATTGAATCCTGCAAAACGCCGATGATTTCCGGGAAAAAGCTGGCGGTGGTGCCTATCCTGCGGGCAGGGCTTGGCATGGTGAATGGGATTATGACTCTTGTACCTTCTGCAAAGGTGGGACATATTGGCCTTTACCGGGATCCGGAAACTCATGAGCCGCGGGAATATTATTGTAAGCTGCCGGAGGAAATAGGAAAGCGTCTGATCACTGTGGTGGATCCCATGCTGGCGACCGGTGGTTCTGCTGAGGCGGCCATTGATTTTATTAAGGAGAGGGGCGGAAAGCAGATTAAATTCCTCTGTATTATCGCGGCGCCGGAAGGAATCAAACGCCTCAGGGAGGCACACCCTGATGTGGAAATTTACTGCGGCCATGTGGACCGGGAGCTGAATGAGAATGCCTATATCTGTCCGGGACTCGGGGATGCCGGAGACAGGATTTTTGGCACGAAGTAAAGGATGTAGTGAAAGAGGGAAGGCAGGATGTGGGGAGAGTGCCACGGGCATATTTTTATGAACGGCGTCAATTATAAAGCAGCTGTGGCCTGTCATAAAAATGGAGTGGATAAGGCGGTAGTGCGAAGCTGCTTCAAAGCATATGAGGAAGCCGGGATTACATTTTTCCGGGAGGGGGGAGACCATTTGGGGGTCTCCTCCTTTGCGGCAGAGATTGCCGGGGAGTACGGGGTGGATTACCGTTCACCTGTGTTTGCAATCCATAAAAAGGGACATTATGGCGGAATTGTGGGGCTTTCTTATGAAACAATGGCGGAATTTTCTGCCCTGGTGGGGGAAGCTGCCCGAAAAGGGGCCGATTTTATAAAAATCATGTTTTCCGGAATTTTGGATTTTAATGAGTACGGAGTGATTACCGGGACAGGGATTCCCTTTTCCGAAATGGAAGAGCTGGTACATATCTGCCATGAGGAAGGCTTTGCCGTGATGGTTCATGTCAATGGAGCTGAGACGGTGAGGGCGGCCATCCTGAGCGGGGCCGACAGTATTGAGCATGGATTTTATATAACAGAGGAGGAGATTTCCCTGCTGGCTTCTCTGGGAACGGTCTGGACGCCGACAGTATCCCCTGTGGGAAATCTGGCGGGGAAAGGACTGTTTTCAGAGGAGGCGGTGAAGGCCATCAGAGAAATGCAGACAGAAAATATAAGAAAAGCCCTTTCCATGGGAGTCCATGTGGCTCTGGGAAGCGATGCAGGAGCTGTCACCGTCCCCCATGTGGACGGCCTCCGGGATGAGTACGCGTATCTTCTGCAGGCCGCGGACGGTGATAATGGACGGCTGGACCGGATCCTGGCCGACTCTGAACAGATCATCAGGGAGCGTTTCCGGCGGCATTGAGCGTGATTCATCCTAATATTTCGGATGCAGGAAGCCCCCTGGATTTGTTTTCCGCCGTCAAATTGCACGGAAAGATTCGTGTACCGCATCTTTCCGTACAATTTGACGACAGCTCGCAAATCCAGGGGGCTTTCTGCGTCCGGATTTTTAGTCTGCCTGCGACTCGATGTCCCGAATCATGGGAGGAATCTGAGACAGCATATTGTCCACGTCTTCAAACATGCTGCTTTTTGTGGTTCCGAGGTTATTGGCACAATTAATATGCTTTAAGACTTCCTGGTACTGGTCTTTGATTTGGTCAAAAAACTGACAGATAGTCTGCAGGGCATTCTGGGAATTCCCGATGACACTGTAAATTTCCGTCTGTACAGATACAGCGCCCTCGGCAGCTGTGGTAATCTTGTGGAAGCCTTCATCCGTATTGTCCACAATGGAAACACCCTGCCCCAGGGTCTGTTGGGCATTGGAAATATTGTTGCTGAGCTGATTGGAATGGCTTTTTACTTCCTGCACTTCAGAGTCCACTTCTCCGGCCAGCAGTTTGATTTCTCTGGCCAGGTCTTTCACCTGGGCCGCAACGATGGAAAAGCTCCGGCCTTCGGTGCCGGCCCTGGCGGCTTCGATAGAGGCATTGACGGCGAGGATATTGGTCTGGTCTGCAATGGATACGATCTTTCCCATACAGTCCTGGATACCCAGGATGGAATTTTGTAACTGCTCAAAAGTACGCTCCATATCTCCAAAAGAATTCTGTACCTGCATGGAAATATTGGTGAGATCTTCCATTTCCCCCCTGGCTTCCGATACTGTCTGCGCAATTTCGCTTCTTACCTGTGAAAAACGTTCAGCTTCCTGGTTGATACTGGAGAAAGACTGTCCGAAGTCCTGCAGCTTTGCCTGGAAATGTTCCGCCCCTTTTAAAATGGTTTCAAAAGAACGGCCAATTAAACCCAGTTCCCGGAGAGAAGCCACTTCTTTCTGTACCAGATCTTTTTGATAGCTTTTCAGGGAGTCCATCACGTGCAACATAGGTGAGAATTGCTTTTTCCTGTCTTCTGTCTGTTTCGGCTTCTGCTTGTTTTTCTTAAAAAACGGCATTTCATACTCCTCCCTTATTCAAATACCACACAGGTCATGGATTGATTGACAAACCGGTTGTTGTAATGTTCCCCATATCCCACCAGTCCGGCATGGCTGCCAAGGGCAGACATTTCCTGCAGATATTTCTGCATGTAGTTCCGTTCGGAAAACAGTTTGTAACGGAACAGGCAGTTGACTGAAAAGACAGCGGAACGTTTGGGGAAATCGTGGCAGATCTTTTGAATGGTATTCTGCGCGATGGCCTGATAATCTCCCAGCTCCAGAAGAATCAGTACGTCGGAATCATTGACCTGGCGGAAACAGGCGAGGGCGCTGCCTTTGACTTCCTTGATGGAAATAATGCAGGTATCGTCCCCGTTGATTTTACCAAATGGATTTTGGAAGGTTCGTGTAAGGATTTCCTGGTCGGTCACATGGAGAATATCCTGATAGACCTGTTTTGCCGGTTTTCCGTTTAAGGTTCCAAGTATGTAATTTGCCTTATCCGTGTTGGAAGCGATAAAGCGGTAGTCTCCCAGCTGGTGATAGATGTTTTCTTTATAGGTTTTGACCCGGCCGTCCTGGTTTTTGACCAACCCATAGGCGACTGCGTCCTGATAAACCGTCCCGTTGGCAGATACTTTTCCGGCGTCACCGGTTCCGCCCACAAGGGAAATACCCTGCTGCCCCAGGACCGTATAAAGGGTGGTCAGCACACAGGCGTCATTGCCGCTGCAAAAATCAATACATACCGTATCGCGGGAGGAAGCGTTTACTGCCCTCACATCCTCCTTCAGGCGATCAATATACTTTACCGGCATGGTGGACACCTGTTCCAGCACATTGGCTGCAGCAGTGACCCCATTGGAAAATGCAATGACGGCGACACCATGTTCCACAACCCTGGTGTCATAGCCCATGCCAATGCATCCGATACTGGGAACTCCGGGAAAAAGCTTTTCCAGGCCATGCACATGTGCTTCAAATTGAGTGTCATTTGATAACAACATAATAAACTGGGGATTACGGAGTCCGCGGACTGCTTCGTCTAAATTTCCGCTTTGACTCATGCCAAAAAACTGTCTCACACCGTTTCTCTCCTTTGATTATAAAATTCTGTTTTTCTTGCGCAAATTATAACATAATGGGGGGACAATTACAATACTCACCATAATGAAGGTTCCTTATTTACAGGGGCATAAACTATGGCCGGGAATATGTCTGCTTTTCGTCCGACTATCAGTTTATTTGACAGTGTTTCCGGCATAATTATAGTCGGGACGTCTTTGAAAGACTATATTAAATTTAATGCAAATGGGCAAATATGTTATTATATAAAAACAATACAAATATATTTATAATACCATATAAAAGAAAAATAAATAAATATGTATTCACGATAAGTATTGACAAGATGTGCAAAATGATGTATAAGTAAGACAAAAGAATAGAAAAATTCACTAAGGAAGTGGGAAAATCGAGTGGAGACTTCCGGGGAAATTAATGAAACCTTAGGGGAAAAATGTGGATTTTATGGAATCATACAAGTGACCATAAAAAACATACAAATTTAAAAAGGAGGGGATAAAACTACATAAGTTGTTCTTGTATCTCGGAAAAAAAGGCATTACAATAGAAGAAAATATGGAAGTAGAAAAGAGAAAGAGATAGAAGAACAATGGTAAAATATCAGATTGTGGCAGAATGGATCAGACAGAAAATCACGGAAGGTTTTTTTACCCCGGGACAGAAGCTTCCTTCGGAGCAGAAATTTCAGCAACAGTTTCAGGTGAGCCGCCAGACGGTCAGAAAGGCGCTGGAAGTGTTGGAGGAAAGCGGGGTTCTTCGCAGCCGCCAGGGGAGCGGAACATTTGTTGTGGACAAAGAGGCGGAGGAACAGAAGAAAAGCAGACGGATTGCCGTTGTCACCACCTATGTGGACGATTATATTTTTCCGGGTATCATTCAGGGGATTGAGAGCGCCCTCTCGCTGCAGGGATTCCAGGTACAGATCGCTTTTACCGGAAACAGGCTTTGCAGGGAGGCGGCAGTCCTTCAGGATCTTTTGTCCCAGGATCTTCGGGGCATGATCATCGAGACGACAAAAAGCGCCCTCCCCAACCCAAACCTTGCGCTTTATCAGGAGTTCATGGGGAGGGGGATTCCCATCGTATTTATAAACAGCCGGTATCCGGAACTTAAAAGCTGCCCGATGGTGGCTCTTAAGGATGAGGCGGCGGGATATCTCGCGGCCGAATATCTGATTGGGCGCGGCCACAGAAAGCTGGGGGGGCTGTTTAAATCCGATGACGGCCAGGGGATCCGCCGGTATCAGGGGTTTATGAAAAAGCTCTGGGAAGCAGGGATTCTGGATGGGGAGGAACATATGGTATGGTTTGATACGGAAGACAGATCTCATTTTTCCTATATGGGACAAACGATCCTCACCCGCCTTGGAGGCTGCGATGGAATCCTTTGTTATAATGACAGCGTAGCTTTTGAGGTTATAGAACTGCTAAAACAAAATGGGATTTCTGTTCCGGGGGATGTGTCTGTGGTGAGCGTGGACGACACAAAGCTGGCGCTTCTCGGAAACGTGGGCCTGACCTCCATCCGGCACCCTAAGGGAAAACTGGGGGAAAAAGCGGCCGAAGTGCTGATTTCCATGATCAGAAGTGGAATTCCCGGGGAGGATTATGAGTTTGAGGCATATCTGACCGAGCGGGATTCCGTGAAAAACCTTACCTGCAAAAAAACGGAAGAAAAGATTTAGAAAAATCAGGATAAGAAAAATTTAGCAGAAGAATATTTCAGGAGGATAGAAGGATGAGAAAATATCAGTTTTGGTTTGCAACCGGTTCACAGGATCTTTACGGAGATGAATGTCTGGCCCATGTGGCAGAACATTCTAAAATAATGGTGGAGCATTTGAACAAGTCCGGCCTGCTTCCCTATGAGGTGGTCTGGAAACCGACGCTTATTACCAATGAGCTGATTCGGAAGACCTTTAATGAGGCAAATGCGGATGAAGCTTGTGCCGGCGTGATCACCTGGATGCATACCTTCTCTCCGGCGAAATCCTGGATCCTGGGACTTCAGGAATACAGGAAGCCGCTCCTTCATCTGCACACTCAGTTTAATGAAGAGATCCCTTATGACACCATTGACATGGATTTTATGAATGAGAACCAGTCTGCCCACGGCGACAGGGAGTATGGTCATATCGTGAGCCGCATGGGAATCGAACGGAAGGTCATTGTGGGGCACTGGGCAGATGCAAAGGTCATTGGACGGATTGCCTCCTGGATGCGTACGGCTGTCGGTATTATGGAAAGCAGCCATATCCGCGTGGTACGTGTGGCGGACAACATGAGAAATGTGGCCGTGACAGAAGGCGACAAAGTGGAGGCACAGATTAAATTCGGCTGGGAGATCGACGCGTATCCGGTCAATGAAATTGCAGATTATGTAAAAGATGTATCCAAGGGTGAGATTGACGCACTGGTGGAAGAATATTATGATTCTTATGAAATTCTGTTGGAAGGCAGAGATCCGGAAGAATTTAAGAAGCATGTGGCAGTGCAGGCAGGAATCGAGATTGGTTTTGAGCGGTTCCTGAAAGAAAAAGATTATCATGCCATCGTGACCCATTTCGGCGATCTGGGGGCGTTACAGCAGCTGCCCGGCCTGGCGATTCAAAGGCTGATGGAAAAAGGCTATGGCTTCGGCGCGGAGGGAGACTGGAAGACAGCCGCTATGGTGCGTCTGATGAAATTGATGACGGAAGGCATGAAAGACGCGAAAGGTACTTCCTTCATGGAGGATTATACTTACAATCTGGTTCCCGGCAAGGAAGGAATCCTTCAGGCTCATATGCTGGAGGTGTGTCCGACCATCGCGGAGGGAAAGATTGGTATCAAGGTCAACCCTCTTAGCATGGGTGACAGGGAGGACCCGGCCCGCCTGGTATTTACTTCCAAAACCGGCCCAGCAGTGGCCACTTCCCTGATTGACCTTGGAAACCGTTTCCGCTTGATTGTCAACACCGTGGACTGCAAGAAGGTGGAGAAGCCCATGCCGAAGCTTCCTGTGGCGACGGCTTTCTGGACGCCGCAGCCGAATTTGGCCACCGGGGCAGAAAGCTGGATTTTGGCAGGAGGCGCCCATCATACGGCATTTTCCTATGACCTGACTGCAGAGCAGATGGGCGACTGGGGAGCTGCCATGGGGATTGAAGTCGTGTATATTGACAAGGATACCACCATTCGCAGCCTTAAAAATGAGCTGCTTTGGAATTCTGTGGCGTTCCGTTAAGGATTCAAGGAGGTGCCGCTGTAGACACTTTGATATTTTAATACTTAAAAAAGAGCTGTTGCAAAATATAGGATATTTTGATATTTTGCAACAGCTCTTTTTAAAGAATCAAAAAGGGGAGTCAGAAATGCTGAAAGTATTTTTGGTAGAGGATGAAATTATCATACGGGAAGGCATCAAAAATAACATTAATTGGGAACAGGAGGGGTTTCAGTTTGTGGGAGAGGCCGGGGACGGGGAGCTTGCGTATCCTCTGCTCCAGAAGACGAAACCGGATATCCTGATTACAGATATCAGAATGCCTTTTATGGACGGATTGGAGCTTTGCCGTCTGGTGAAACAGGAGATGCCGGAGGTCAAATGCATTATTTTAAGCGGATATGATGAGTTTGAGTATGCCAAGGAAGGGATCAACATTGGCATTACGGATTATCTGGTGAAGCCGGTTTCCGGGGCGCAGCCTCTTACGGCTGTGAAAAAGGTGGGAAAGCTGGTGGAAGAGGAACGGCAGCAGAGGGAATTTCTGGAAACCTTTGAGCGGGAGCGCCGGGAAAATGTGGAACTGGAAAAACAGAAATTTTTCCGGAGGCTGGTGTCGGGGAATCGGCCGGTTTCCTCTTTGCTGAAAGAAGGACGGGAACTGGGAATGGACTTGGCGGCTAACCGTTACCGGATCGTCCTGTTTCAAATCTTTTCCGGAGGAGACGTGGAAGGCTATTCGGAAACACAGAATGAGGCGGGCCGGGCCGTGGAGGAAATGGCGGGGAAAATGCCGGAGATTTTGACTGTGGAGCTTGGCCTGGAGGGCTGGGCTTTTATCCTGAAAGAGAACGGTGAGAAATCGCTTAAGCAGATTCTTTCGGAGTTTTTAGAAAAGCTTCGCAAAACTGTGGAAGAAACTGACCGGAACCTGGAATATTTTGGCGGTGTGGGAAAAGAGACGGAGCGGATTAGCGAACTGGGAAGATGCTTTGAGGAGGCAAACCGTGCCTTTGCTTATCGCTATCTGAAAAAACGGAACAGAATCATCTTAAGCGGCGAAGAACCAGTGGGAGATGACGAAGGGGTGGAGTTCGGTTCTTTAAATGCGGAAGGCCTGAACAGGAGAGCCATAGAGCAGTTTTTGAAAACAGGTTTGAAAAGCCAGGCAGAGGATTTCCTAAATGAGTATTTTCAGAGTTTCGGGAAAAATATTCAGTCGCTCTTGTTCCGGCAGTATGTGACCATGGATATGTATTTTGCGGCTGTGTCCATGACGGAGCAGCTTGGGTATCATTCCGGGGAGTTGGCGGCGCGGTGCAAAAATACGCAGGATATGTCTGCCGTGTTTGCCACCGTCCCACAGGCGAAAAGTTATCTGAGAAGGGTTCTGGAAACAGTTCTTTCGATGCGGGAGGAAGCTTCGCAGACAACGTACCATTCCCTTTTGGAAGAGGCCAGAGCTTATATTGAGGAAAATTACGACAATGAAGGGATTTCTCTCAATACGGTGGCAGCCAACGTAAACTTGAGCCCGAATCATTTCAGCACGATTTTCAGCCAGGAAACGGGCCAGACTTTTATTGAATTTTTGACCTCCGTACGGATGGATAAGGCAAAGGAACTGCTTCGGGGAACGTCCCTTAAAACGGCGGAGATCGCTTTTTCGGTAGGTTATAAAGACCCTCATTATTTCAGTTATATTTTTAAGAAAACCCAGGGGTGTTCTCCCAGGGAGTTTCGTTCCAGAGAATAGGGAGGCAGTATGTGGAAAAAAGGTTCGACTCTGAAAAAACGTTTGAATACGCTTCTTTTGGTGTGCCTGATTCCTCTGGCGGCTCTGCTTCTTTATCTGTTGATCATGGTGGATCGTTTTTCCAGGCGTTATGATGTGGTCGTGGAGAAGATCACAAAGGCCAATGCATACAACATCGACTTCAAAGAAGACATGGACTATTTGATGTATATTATCGTGGTCAATGCGGAGCGGGCAGGCGAGCTGGTGGATACGCAGAAGCCGCATCTTTTGATTGAAGATGCCAGGCAGGTATTCCAGGGACTGTATGAGACGGCCGACGAGGAATATGCCAAAAACCGGCTGAACGGAATCCTGAAAAGTCTGAATACCCTGGAAGACCGGATAGAAGAGATCGAAGCGGACGCTCTGGTGAGTGGTTCTTATGATCGGAATATGGAGCGGTTGGATTTAAATATCCGGATCCTGACGGAACTGATTCAGGAGCAGATCCAGAAATATATTTATTATGAAACAACAAATCTGGAAAGCCTGCGGGAAGGAATCCGCGCCGATGTGGATCAGGCGATACGTACGGTGGGCATTGGATATGTCTTTATCCTGGCAGGGGCGCTGCTCATCAGCCGGAAGATCATGACCAACATCACGGAGCCTGTCCGGCGTCTCTGTGAAATGACCAGGCAGGCCGGAAGAGGAGACTTCGCCGTCCGCGCCAGGGAGGGGAGCGACGATGAGCTGGCAGTGCTCAATTCCAGCTTCAACCAGATGGTAGAAGAAGTGGGGAATCTGGTGGAGGATATCCGGGTAGAGCAACTTAATCTCAGGGCCACAGAGCTTAAGCTTTTGCAGGCACAAATCAATCCCCATTTTCTGTATAATACCTTGGATACGATCATTTGGCTGGCCGAAGCGGGGGACAGTCAGCAGGTGGTTATATTGGTGTCAGCCTTGTCGGATTTTTTCCGGACTACCTTAAGCAAAGGACGGGATTATATCACAGTCCGGGAGGAAGAGGCCCATATCCGCAGTTATCTCCAGATTCAGCAGTTCCGTTACCGGGATATTCTGGAATATGAGATTCAAATCCCGGAAGAGCTTTATCAATATCAGATCTTGAAACTGACGTTGCAGCCGCTGGTGGAAAATGCCCTTTATCATGGGATTAAAAACAAACGGGGGATGGGAAAGATTCGGGTGACGGGAGAGCATAAAGACGGACGGCTTTTTTTCCGGGTATGGGATAACGGGAAAGGAATGAATGAAACGGAGCTTTTGCGGGTGAGAGAGCTGATTAAAGGGGGGAAGAACGGGGAGGACGGCCCTTCCGGCTTTGGCCTTTTCAATGTGGCGCAGCGGATCTGTTTGAATTATGGAGCGGAGTACGGCCTTTTTGCAGACAGCGCCGAGGGAGAGTGGACGGAGTTTTCCGTGGAAATCCCCGCCGTAAAAAATTGAACCTTTTCCATAAAAAAATCAACTTTTTTGAAAGCTTTTTGTCAAATTCATAAAAAAACCAACTTTCTTCCGAAGGATGTCCGTATCTAATTTTTTTCCTCAAGGTTAAAATAATATCACAATAGTTGGTTAAGAACCGGCAGTAAAAATACCATGAGGGAGGAATTACAAAATGAGAAGAAAGTTTGTTGGTTTCCTGTTATGTGCGGCAATGACGGCTACACTTCTGGCAGGCTGCGGAGGCGGATCCGATACCAAGAAGGAGACAGATGCTCCTGCTGCGGCGACGGAGGGCACCAAGGCGGCTGCAGACAGTAAGGCAGCGGAAGATACCAAGGCGGCCGAAGGAAACACACAGGCGCCGGCTGCTTCCGGTGAGCTGATCAAGATCGGTATCATCAACAACGATACAAGTGAGTCCGGATACCGTGTGGCCAACGACAGGGACTTGCAGAGAAAGTTTACGGAAGAAAACGGCTATGATGCGACTTTTGCGTATGGAAAGACCAATGACGAGCAGGTTGCCGCTGCCAACAAGATGATTCAGGATGGTGTGGACTATCTGGCCATCGCCGCGGCGAACACTTCCGGCTGGGATAAGGTCCTGCAGGATGCGAAGGATGCGGGAATCCGTGTAATCCTTTATGACCGTGTCATTGACGCCGACGAGGAATTTTACGCCGCTTCCATCGTTTCCGACATGGCCAAGGAAGGCGAGACAGCTGCAAACTGGCTGAAGGATCAGAACTTGGAGTCCTACAACATCATCCACCTTCAGGGTCAGATGGGTTCTTCCGCACAGGTGGGCCGCAGCGAAGCCCTTGTGAACATGGCCCAGGCAGAGGGATGGAACATCGTGACCCAGCAGTGTGCAGACTGGAACGCAGAGACGGCACAACAGATCGTACAGTCTGTGATTGACGCCGGGACTGATTTCAACGTGATCTATGCGGAGAACGACAATATGGCGGACGGCGCCGTGAAGGCCCTCGACAAGGCCGGAATCAAGCATGGAGTAGGCGAGAAGGTTGTGATCATGGGCTTTGACTGCAATACCTTCGCACTGGAAAATGTAATGAACGGGACATGGAACTACGACGGACAGTGCAACCCTTATCAGGCGGACATGATCGACGAAGTCATCAAGAACCTTGAGAACGGCCAGGAACCTGCCCAGAAAACCATCATCATGGAAGAGGTTGGATTTGACCAGAGCAACGTCACCCAGGAAGTGATTGATCAGTTTGGAATCTAAATAAATGTAAAGGAACCTGACTGGCGCGGTACAGCGAGACTGAAATCTGACAGAAAAGCTGCACCGCGCTTTTCTGCACACGGACGGGGAAAAAACTTTTCCCTGCCCGATTCAGAGAACGAAATTTAGGAGGTAAGCGTTAAGTGGAAGAAAACATAGTGTTAAAAATGCGGAATATCCATAAAAGCTTCCCCGGTGTGCGCGCTCTGCAGGGGGTGGACTTTACACTTAGGCAGGGGGAAATCCATGCGTTAATGGGGGAAAACGGTGCAGGAAAATCGACGTTAATCAAGGTTTTGACCGGTGTGTACTCAAAGGACGAGGGACAGATCAACCTGGATGGCAAAGACGAAGCAATCCATTCGCCCCAGGACGCCCAGAGAGTCGGAATCAGCACCGTATATCAGGAAATCACCCTCTGCCCCAACCTTTCGGTGGCGGAGAATATGTACATAGGCCGGGGCAAGGGAGCCATGCAGAACTGGAAGAAGATGAATGGGGATGCAGACCGGATTCTCACAAACCTGGGAATCCCGGCAAGAGGAAGTCAGCAGCTTTCCAGCTGTTCCCTGGCGGTTCAGCAGATGGTGGCCATCGCCAGGGCCGTGGATACGGACTGCAAGGTACTGATCTTAGATGAGCCGACCTCTTCCCTGGATGAGCAGGAGGTGGAGAAGCTTTTTACGCTGATGCGGGATCTGAAGGCGAAGGGCGTGGGAATCATTTTCGTCACCCACTTCCTGGATCAGGTCTACCAGGTCTGTGACCGGATCACTGTCATGAGGGACGGAAAACTGGTGGGAGAATTTGTGACCGAGGAGCTTCCCAGGGTTCAGTTAGTTTCCAAGATGTTGGGCAAGGAACTGGACGATCTGTCCGATATCCAGGGGGAATATTCTTCCTACGAAGCGGGAGAAGGGGAGGCCCCGGTCTTTGAGGCCAAAGGCCTTTACAGCGATTCCGGCATCAAGCCCTTTGACTTTGACATCAGGAAGGGCGAGGTCAACGGCTTTACCGGTCTTCTGGGTTCCGGACGGAGCGAAAGTGTCCGCGCCATTTTCGGGGCCGACCGGGTTCTTGGCGGTACGGTGAAGATGAATGGGAAGCCGGTGAAGATTGCAAAGCCCATCGACGCCATGAAAAACGGCATCGCCTATTTGCCGGAGGACAGGAAGCGGGACGGCATCGTGGGAGATCTGTCCGTCCGGGACAATATCATTCTGGCCAACCAGGTGTTAAAAGGCTTCTTAAAACCTTATAAGAAGTCGGAGGCTTATAAGATTGCCGACGAATACATCAAACTTCTCAGTATCAAAACGGCTTCTGCCGACACGCCCATCAAATCCCTGTCCGGCGGCAACCAGCAGAAGGTGATTTTGGCCCGCTGGCTCCTCACTCACCCGGAATATCTGATTTTGGATGAGCCGACCAGAGGAATCGACGTGGGAACCAAGGTGGACATCCAGAAGCTGGTGCTTAAGCTTGCTTCCGAGGGAATGAGCGTGACTTTCATCTCTTCCGAGCTGGACGAGATGCTCAGGACCTGCTCCAGGCTGATGGTCATGAGGGACCGCAGGATGGTGGGGGAACTTTCCGGGGAAGAGCTTAAACAGAGTACGGTTATGAATACCATTGCCGGAGGTGATAAATAACGATGGGTACAAATCAAGTGAGTAAATCCAAAGAGGGAAGCCTCCTCACCAGAATGACAAGAAACCAGATGTTCATTCCCCTGGTGGCGTTGGCGGCGCTCCTTCTGTTCAACCTGATTCTCGATCCCTCCTCCTTTGCGGTCACGATGGACGAGAATAGCGCAGGGAATCCGGTACTTTCCGGTTTCCTGGTAAACATTCTGGACAACGGCTCGGAGCTTGCGATCCTGGCCATCGGCATGACCCTGGTGACGGCGGCCAGCGGCGGGCAGGACATCAGCGTGGGCGCGGCCATTGCCATCAGCGGTAGTGTGCTGCTCCGGGTGCTTTGCGGAAGCAATACCCGCCCGGAGACATTGCAGGCGCCCATCATTGTGGCATTTTTGGTGGCCTTCGTAGTGGCGATGCTCTTTGGCGCTTTCAACGGCGTTTTGGTGGCTGTATTCCGGATCCAGCCCATGGTGGCGACGCTGATCCTCTATACGGCGGGCCGTTCCATCGCCTCCTGGGTCAATAACAATGAGCTTCCCATCATTGGAGAACCGTCTTTTGGCTACTTTGGAGGATTTATTCCCGGGATTCCGATTCCGACACCGATCTTCATCGCCATCCTCTGCCTGGTGGCAATCTGGCTGGTGCTGAAATTCACAAACCTGCGGCTGTATACCCAGTCGGTGGGCATCAATGAGAATTCGGCCAGGTTAAACGGGTTGAATCCGACTTTCATAAAGATTTTGTCCTTCGTGATCCTGGGGGCCTGTGTGGGCGTGGCGGCCCTGATCAAAGTGAGCCGTCTTGCCACCATCAACTACGGCGTCATCGCCAAGGACATCGAAATGGACGCCATCCTGGCGGTGGCTCTTGGCGGGAATGCCCTTAGCGGCGGAAAATTTAACATGGCCGCTTCCGTGGTGGGCGCCTACGTGATCCAGTGCCTGACGACGACGCTTTACAAATTTAATGTCCCGTCGGCAGCCCTTCCGGCCTACAAGGCCGTGGTGGTCATCCTGCTGGTGGTCTTAAGCTCGCCGGTGGTGAGAACGAAGCTTTCCGCCCTTACCTCACAGGCAAAGAGAAAGGAGGCGGCTTAATATGGCAAAGGCATCATCCACACCGGCTGTAAAGCAGCCAGTCGGTGCAAAGAAAAGCCTCAATGATACAAGCCTTTTGATGTTGATTACGGTGGTGGTGTTTGTGGTCATGTATCTGGGCGCCATGCTGTTTTTAAAAGGGGGATTTTTAAAACCCCAGGCGTTTTTAAACTTGTTTAACGATAATGTGTCTCTGATCATCCTCTCTTGCGGCATGAGCCTGGTCATGATCACCGGCGGCATCGACATCTCTGTGGGCGGCGTGACAGCTCTGGTCTGCATGTGCTGTGCCGTGTACCTGGATAAGATGGGTGGAAATGTAGTCTTGTCGGCTCTGCTGGCTCTGGCCATCGGCTTATGCTTTGGCCTGGTGCAGGGATTCCTGGTGGCATACCTGGAGATCCAGCCTTTTATCGTCACTTTGGCGGGCATGTTCTTCGCCAAGGGCATGACCACCATTGTCAATTCCGATCCTTTTAACGTGGCTCACGAGGGTTTTAAGGCTTTAAGCGGTACAAGGGTCAATGTTCCCGGCATGGGAACCGTCAACAAGTTGGGCGAATATGTGAACGCCTATGTGGAGATCGGCGTGTTGGTGGCCCTTTTGGTGGTTATCCTTATGTTTTGTATGCTTCGCTGGACCAAGTTCGGCCGAAATTTCTATGCGGTGGGAGGTAACAGCCAAAGTGCGTTGATGCTGGGTATTAACGTGAAAAAGACAAAATTCATGTCACATCTTCTCTGCGGGCTTTTGGCCGGCGTAGGCGGCTTCGTGTATTTCCTGCATGTGGCTTCCTGTGCCCCTTCCCATGCGTCCGGGGCGGAAATGAATGCCATTGCTTCTTCCATCATTGGCGGGACTTTGCTGACAGGAGGCGTCGGCAATATTATCGGAACCATGTTCGGTGTGTTATCTCTCAGCACCATCAAAAATATTGTTTCCTCTGCCGGTCTCGGCGAGGCTTGGTGGACCGGGATTACGACGGCAGCTATGCTCTGCCTGTTCCTGGTGATTCAAAGCGTAGTCATGAGTGTGCGGAAAAAGAAACAGTTGGGTGTGAAAGGGTAAACGTGGTAAAATGATACCAGGATATCGGGGCTTTTGACCTCAATATTATATCAGGGCCGGAAAGGAGGGCAGCAGAAATGAAAAACTTAAAATGGAAGCTTCTGCTGCTCCTACTCCTGGCCGTTTTTGCATCCGGATGCAGCGGACAGGGGGAAAAACCGAAAGATGAGCGTTTTTATGAGGATGATGTGACTTCGGAACGTGAGGATCATATTGTTGTGGGATTTGCCCAGATTGGCTCCGAGTCCGATTATCGGATTGCAAACAGCGCTTCTTTCCGGGAAACTTTCTGCGAAAAGAACGGGTATTACCTGCTTTTTGAGGACGGACAGCAGAAGCAGGAAAATCAGATCAAAGCCGTGCGGAATTTTATCCTGCAGGAGGTAGATTACATTGTCCTGGATCCCATCGTGGAAACCGGCTGGGACGAGGTTTTGCAGGAGGCAAAGTCGGCCGGGATCCCGGTGATTCTTTCGGACCGTTCTGTGACAGTGGAGGACGAGGGGCTTTACACCTGTTGGGTGGGAAGCGATTTCGAGGAAGAGGGCCGCATGGCGGGATTGTGGCTGGAAAACTATCTGCAGGCAGAGGGGCGGGATGAAGAGGAGATTCACCTGGTGACGCTTCAGGGGACACCGGGATCCTCCGCCCAGATCGGCCGTACTGCCGGTTTTTCCGAAATCCTGCAAAGGCATGGGAACTGGAACATGCTGGAATATGCTTCCGGGGATTTCACCCAGAGTAAGGGGCAGGAGGTCATGACACAGTTTCTGAAAAGCTATCCGGATATTGACGTAGTTATCAGTGAGAATGACAATATGACTTTTGGCGCCATTGAAGCCATTGAAGAGGCCGGAAAAACTTGCGGCCCCGCCGGAGAGATTATTATAATTTCGTTTGACGCCGCATCAGAAGCTTCTTTTACCGCCATGAAAGAAGGGAAGCTCCATGCAGACGTGGAATGTAATCCCTTTCTTGCCCCCAAAGTGGATGAAATTATAAAAAGGCTGGAGCGCGGTGAAACAGTGGAGAAGATTCAGTATGTGGAAGAGCAGTGCTTTGATGCGTTTATGGATCTGGACACAGTCATGGAGGAGCGGAAGTATTAAACAGATTATATGCGATTGACAGGGGCTGTTGCAAAATATCAGGATTTGTATGTGCCCGGCTCCCTTCCTGTCTTCGTGTTTGTCCGATAGGCAGATTTTGCAGGTTTTGTGAGGTCGTTATGAGCACTTAGCGCCTGTAGTTTAGGCGCTTACGTGCGATACAAGCAAAGCACTTAGCAAGGTATTTTCGCGCTTTAGTGCTTTGCCTAGCGGCGCCA
>JAAWCJ010000053.1 GCA_022793195.1 Lachnospiraceae bacterium
CACTTCCATCTCGACCAGCTCGATGAGCTCTTCGTCGTCAACCATGTCGCACTTGTTCAGGAAGACAACGATCTAAGGCACGCCTACCTGACGGGACAGAAGGATGTGCTCCTTGGTCTGAGCCATAACACCATCCGTAGCAGCAACTACCAGGATCGCACCGTCCATCTGAGCGGCACCGGTGATCATGTTCTTTACATAGTCGGCATGTCCGGGGCAGTCCACGTGTGCGTAATGTCTCTTGTCTGTCTCATACTCCACGTGAGCGGTGGAGATGGTGATTCCACGCTCTCTCTCTTCGGGAGCTTTATCAATGTTGTCGAAATCCGTTGCCGTATTTCCTGCAACTCTCTCGGCAAGAACCTTGGTAATGGCAGCGGTCAGGGTAGTCTTACCATGATCTACGTGTCCGATTGTACCAATGTTACAATGGGGTTTTGTTCTTTCAAATTTAGCCTTAGCCATTTTAAAAGTCCTCCTTCAATTTTGCCCTGACGGGCCTCTTTCTTTAATTATTTACGTTTCAAAGTTTCTTAAACTGAGTACAATTATATTGCAAAACCGTAGGTTTTTCAAGCCTTATTTGCCTCTTTCGGCAAGAACTTTTTCCTGGACGCTCTTAGGCACCTGCTCATATTTATCAAAGAACATGGAGTATGCCGCACGTCCCTGGGTTTTGGAACGAAGGTCAGTGGCATAGCCGAACATTTCGGAAAGGGGAACAAAGCCCTTGATCAGCTTGGAACCATTGACATCCTCAAATGCCTCGATACGTCCACGGCGGGAATTGATATCGCCGATAACGTCACCCATATAATCTTCGGGAGTCGTGACTTCCACTCTCATGATGGGCTCGAGGAGCACTGCGCCGCCTTTATTCATGGCGTCCTTGAAGGCCATGGAACCTGCGATCTTGAAGGCCATCTCGGAGGAGTCAACCTCGTGGTAGGAACCATCAAATACGGTAGCCTTGATACCCAGCACCTCGAAACCGCCTAAGATACCGGACTTGGAAGCTTCCTGGATACCGGCGTCCACTGCAGGAATATATTCCTTGGGAATAGCGCCGCCCACCACTTCGGAAGCAAATTCGTAAGTCTTCTCCGCGTTGGCATCCATGGGCTCGAAGCGTACCTTACAGTGTCCATACTGGCCACGGCCGCCGGACTGCTTCGCGTACTTACTGTCAACCTCAACGGTCTTGGTGAAGGTTTCTTTATAGGCAACCTGAGGTTTGCCGACATTGGCTTCCACCTTGAATTCACGGAGAAGTCTGTCAACAATAATCTCCAGGTGCAGCTCGCCCATACCGGCGATGATGGTCTGTCCTGTTTCCTTGTTGGTGGAAACGCGGAAGGTGGGATCTTCTTCGGCAAGTTTTGCCAGAGCCTCGCCCATCTTATCCTGTCCGGCTTTTGTCTTGGGCTCAATAGCGATGTCGATAACCGGCTCCGGGAACTCCATGGATTCCAGAATGACCGGATGCTGCTCATCACAGATGGTATCGCCGGTGGTGGTCAGCTTAAAACCTACCGCAGCGGCAATATCGCCGGAATAAACCTTGTCAAGCTCCGCCCTCTTGTTGGCATGCATCTGAAGGATACGGCCCACACGCTCTTTCTTGCCTTTGGTGGCATTGAGCACATAGGAACCGGCATTCATAGTACCTGAGTACACACGGAAGAAAGCCAGCTTTCCTACGAAGGGATCCGCCATAATCTTAAATGCCAGTGCAGAGAAAGGCTCCTCGTCGGAGGAATGTCTCTCGATCTCATTGCCGTCCATATCCGTTCCTTTGATGGAAGGAATGTCGGTGGGCGCCGGCATATATTCCAGGACTGCATCCAGAAGCTTCTGTACACCTTTGTTTCTATATGCAGTTCCGCAGAGAACAGGGATGATCTCAACGGAAATAGTTGCTTTTCTGAGGGCCGCTTTCAGGCTCTCTTCAGAAGGCTCGGAACCATCCAGGTATTCCATCATCAGGTCGTCATCTGTCTCGCAGATGGCTTCCACCATGGCAGTCCTGTATTCCTCTGCCTGTTCTTTCATATCATCAGGGATCTCAGTGATGGAGATGTCCTCACCCTTTTCATCATTATAGATGTAGGCTTTCATCTCAAACAGGTCAATCACACCCTGAAAATCATCTTCTTTTCCGATGGGGAGCTGAATCGGCACCGCATTGTGTCCAAGGCGGGTCTTAATCATCTCCACCGCATTGTAAAAATTCGCGCCCAGGATATCCATCTTGTTGATGAATGCCATTCTGGGTACATTATACTTGTCTGCCTGGCGCCATACAGTTTCTGACTGAGGTTCTACACCGCCCTTCGCGCAGAACACGCCTACTGCGCCGTCCAGCACACGCAGGGAACGCTCTACTTCCACGGTGAAG
>JAAWCJ010000002.1 GCA_022793195.1 Lachnospiraceae bacterium
GACTTCAAAACCCACTTTTTGATACATACGAACTGTATAATTTGCCTTCTGCACAGAAAGGGATGTCTGCTTATAGCCTTTATTCTTTAAAAATTCAAGCATATCTCTCATAAGTGCTGTGCCAATGCCCATATTCCTCATACAGTGAAATAGCAAATGAGGGCGTTTCATCATCAATATGCCCGTAATCATCCATAATACGCACTCATACTGTGCCTACAATTTTCCCTTTTACTTCTGCAACTAAGCACCAATCATCTTTTTTTCCAAAATCCTCAATATATACTTGCAACTCTGGCTGTTCAAAAATAGATTTTGGCGGCTTGCCCATGCCTTCAGGAATAAAAATTGCTTCGTACAGAAAATCAGATAATATTGAATATTCATTTTTTCTAATTTCCCGAATTTTATAATCCATATTTATGTAAAAACTCTTGTGGATATATGTCACGAAATTTCGCATAATCGAAAGATGTTTTCCCCCTATCAAAAGGTTTTCCGCTATCTATATCTTTGTTTATTATCCTCATATCATACCGTCCTTAATCCTGACTTCTCTTTATAATAAACCAAAAATACAAATGGATTTACCAAATGCAAAAAGAAGAAAACGCCATGAAAATTAAAATGCCCGATACATGATATAGTACAAACAAGCAATATCGTCACAAGCCATATATGATAAATAACGCTCGGAATTTTTTTCTTTTTTCCCAACATGTTTATTCCCGTAAAAAGCAATAAAATACCTAACGCTATACTTATATATGCTTTTATATTCCTCTCCATTTTTCGCCTTAATCTGCTCAAACATCAGTTTCTCAATCCAATTTTCGTTTTAAGTATACAAAAACTTATGAGATTTTTCAATTCCCCAACTGTTTTTGCTTAATTGAGCGGCACTCCCACATACCGCAGAATGGCTTTTCCTGCTTTGAGTTTCGTATCTTCTCGTAATAATCGGCAATGCAGCGGTCTGCCCTCGTCTGTTTTTCGTTATACCTTTATAACGCTTTCTCAAAAAGTTTATAATACACTTTCTTGATGTTCTCGTTGCAATAATCCACATTAAGGTGTGAACGCTCCCCATCCACATTTTCAGCCTTAAACTTGCGGCTGTTATGGTTGAATCCCCTTGACGAATTTCATTATGGAAAAACAGTTTTAATCATCACCTCCATTTAATAATCAAACAACACGACAAAACGCCCTTAGCCATGAGTTCCTACTCACAGCTAAGGGCGTTTCTAATATGGACTTTTTACAGTCATCTAAACCTCTTGCAAATCATTCCCCCACCAGCAAACCACTCGTCAGCAAGAATAATCGCACTCAAACGACTGTTATCAATTTGTTATCAAAAGACCTTTCCAAAGCCCGCAAACCCGCATAAACACTGGATTCACTAAACATTTTTATTTATTCAAATTCCACCGTTCCGGGGGGTTTGCTTGTCAGGTCATACAGTACCCGGTTGACCCCCTTTACCTCGTTGACAATCCTGTTTGCCGTGATGCCAAGCACATTCCAGGGAAGCTCCGACACTTCCGCAGTCATAAAATCGCTGGTATTTACCGCCCGCAAAGCTATGGCATAATCATAGGTCCGCCCATCCCCCATGACGCCGACGGACCGCATATTGGTAAGGGCGGCAAAATATTGGCCCAACCCACGATTAAGTCCCGCTTTTGCGATCTCTTCCCGGTAAATGGCGTCCGCCTCCTGGACAATCCGCACCTTCTCAGCAGTCACTTCCCCGATGATACGGATACCAAGGCCCGGGCCGGGGAAGGGCTGGCGATAAACGAGATACTCAGGAATCCCCAGTTCAAGGCCAGCCTTTCGCACTTCATCTTTAAACAAAAGGCGAAGGGGCTCAATAATCTCCTTAAAATCCACCACATCCGGCAGGCCGCCCACATTGTGATGGGATTTGATTACCGCCGATTTTCCGAGACCACTTTCAATGACGTCCGGGTAGATGGTTCCCTGTACCAGATAGTCCACTTTTCCGATTTTCCTGGCCTCTTCCTCAAAAACACGGATAAATTCCGCACCGATGATTTTCCGCTTCTGTTCCGGCTCTGTCACACCCTTCAGCTTTTCATAATAGCGCTCCCTGGCATCAACACGGATAAAATTAAGCTCATAAGCGCCCTCCGGGCCAAATACGGCTTCCACTTCATCGCCTTCATTTTTGCGGAGGAGGCCATGGTCAACAAATACACAAGTCAGCTGTTTTCCCACTGCCCTGGAAAGCAACACTGCCGCCACAGAAGAATCCACACCGCCGGACAGGGCACAAAGCACTTTACCGTCTCCGATCTTCCCCCGCAGGGATTTGATGGTATCCTCCACAAAAGAACCCATCTTCCAGTCCCCGCTGCATCCGCAGATCTTATATACGAAATTGGACAACATTTTCATACCTTCCTGCGTATGCATTACCTCCGGATGAAACTGCACCGCATACAGTTTCCTCCCCTCACATTCCATGGCAGCCACAGGGCACACCGGAGTGTGGGCTGTCACCAGAAATCCCTCCGGTGCTTCTGAAATATAATCCGTATGGCTCATCCAGCAAATGGTGTCATCCTGTACGCCGTCAAAAAGGGCTGATGGCTGCTCCACCTTCACTTCCGTCTTTCCATATTCGCTGACAGGCGCCGTCTCCACCTTTCCTCCCAGCATATACGCCATCAGCTGGGAACCATAGCAGATTCCAAGAATCGGAATCCCCAGTTCAAAAAGCTCCTTCCCACAACGGGGAGCCTCTGCGCCATATACACTGTTGGGCCCGCCCGTAAATATAATCCCTCTGGGATCCATGGCCTTCAGTTGCTCCAGCTCCATATTGTATGGATGAACTTCACAGTAAACATTACATTCACGGACTCTTCTGGCAATCAGCTGATTATATTGGCCTCCAAAATCCAGAACCACAATCATTTCTTTTTTCACAAAGGATTCCTCCTGCCTGTACACTTTCAACAACTCTTTGCTTTTTAATGATTCCGTACTTCCTCCGTGGTTCCCACATCATTTTTACACTTCGGAATCTTCTGCCTCTTCACTTTCCCCGGATTCCGTTTCTTTTGTAAGGATTTCATTTTCCGCCCCACATTTTCCGCAGAATCTGTCTTCATTGGGCATCCATGCCCCACAGCTTGCACAACGTTTCTGATTTTTCAAAATCTGTTTGTCCTTTGTCAGGCTTTCCAGCCTGGCGGCGCACTCCCGGATATCGGCCGCATAGACAGCATACGGCTCCGGCATATCGTTTTCATGATTTTTAAAATATGCTTCCCCAAGGGCCTCATACGCCTTTTTTAACTTAGCTTCCTCCTGTGAAATCTGAAGGCTCAGCTTCGTAGTACCTGCCATTTCCTTTGTTTTGCTTCCCACTACTTTGCTGGTACTGGCAAGCGTTTCACCCAGTGTATCAAAAAATCCCATTTGTATCCTCCTTCCATGTGTCTTTACATTATAATTTCATCTGTGATAATTGTCAATCCGCCCTGTTTCTCCCAGATGATGCGCGTCATTGAGAGTCCGCAGGATACAGCGGTCCTCCTCCACATCAATAATAGTCAGGGAAGTGTTATCCAACTCCATACAGCGGTAAAACCGGGAACTCATATCCAATAAATAAAAAATTGCCAGCTTCAGGATCCCGCCATGGGCCACCACTGCCACCGTCTTGTCCGTATGGCGGTATTCCTCCTTGATCTCTTCCAGCGCTACTCCTACCCGCAACTTTGCCCGGTTCAGCGTCCCTTCCCCTTCCATAGGATAGTGAAAAGGCTCTGTCCTGTATTTCATAAACGCATCCCCAAACTGTTCTTTTAACATTTCCAGCGTCAGGCCGTCCCATTTTCCAAAATCCAGCTCTTTAATGCCTTCCACTTTATGAATTGGAAGTCCCTTCGGCTCCGCAATAACTCTTGCCGTATCATACGCCCTCTGAAGCGGAGAAGAATATACGGCGTCCACATGAATATCCTGAAAACGACGCCCCAGGGCTTCTGCCTGGGCTTTTCCCTTCTCCGACAGGGGGATATCTGTCTGTCCCTGGTAGCGCCCCTGTATATTCCATTCCGTCTCTCCATGCCTTACAAATATAAACCGCATTGTCCGCTCTCCTCGTCTGTTCTCTTTTTTGTCCCCGCACCATCGGTTGACAAGAGCGCATATGTCCTTGTCAACCGACGATATCCTTTCAGGAAAGATACCGCTTCACATATTGTCCCGTATAGGACACAGGATTTTCGGCAACTTCCTCCGGCGTTCCCATGGCTATCACAGTTCCGCCGCCGTCGCCTCCCTCCGGCCCCATGTCAATCAGGTAATCGGCTGTTTTAATCACATCCAGATTGTGCTCGATTACAATCACCGTATTTCCATTTTCACATAAACGCTGAAGAATTTCAACCAGCTTGTGGACATCCGCAAAATGAAGCCCTGTTGTAGGTTCATCCAGAATATAAATGGTTTTCCCCGTATCTCTTCTGGAAAGTTCCGTAGCCAGCTTGATTCTCTGAGCCTCGCCGCCAGACAATGTCGTGGACGGCTGCCCCAGTTTGAGGTAAGAAAGGCCCACATCATAGAGCGTTTCTATTTTTCTTCTGACAGAGGGGACGTTCTCAAAAAATTTGAGAGCCTCTTCCACTGTCATGTCCAGCACATCATATATACTTTTCCCTTTATATTTTACCTCCAGCGTCTCCCTGTTGTAACGTTTTCCGCCGCAGACCTCACAAGGGACATAAACGTCGGGGAGGAAATGCATTTCAATCTTCAGGATACCGTCGCCGCCGCAAGCTTCGCAGCGGCCCCCCTTTACATTAAAGCTAAAACGTCCTTTCTGGTATCCCCTGGCTTTTGCATCTGCCGTGGAAGCAAACAAATCCCGTATCAAATCAAACACGCCCGTATAGGTAGCCGGGTTGGAACGGGGCGTCCGGCCAATGGGCGACTGGTCAATGGCAATCACCTTATCCAGCCGCTCCATCCCCTCAATGGATTTATGCCTGCCGGGAATGGTCCTGGCCCGGTTTAACGTCCTGGCAAGAGATTTATAAAGGATTTCATTGACCAGGGAAGATTTCCCTGAGCCGGAAACACCTGTCACGCAGGTAAAGACACCCAGCGGTATTTTCACATTGATCTCCTTCAAATTATTTTCGGCTGCCCCTTTAACCGTCAGAAAATACTCCGGCTTCCTCCTGGCCGACGGCACAGGAATCTTTTTTCTCCCACTCAAATAGGCTCCGGTAATCGAGGTTTCACATGCGATAATGTCTTCCGCCTTGCCCACAGCCACCACTTCTCCGCCGTGTTCTCCTGCTCCCGGCCCAATATCCACAATGCAGTCCGCCGCCCTCATGGTGTCTTCGTCATGCTCCACCACCAGCACACTGTTTCCCAAGTCCCGCAGATGAATCAAAGTCCGCAAAAGCTTGTCATTGTCCCGCTGATGAAGGCCGATACTGGGTTCATCCAAAATATAGGCCACCCCCACCAGGCCGGATCCGATCTGAGTCGCCAGACGGATTCTCTGGGCTTCGCCGCCGGATAACGTCGCCGTCCCGCGGGTCAGGGACAAATAATCCAATCCCACATCCACCAAAAAACCTACCCTGGCGCGGATTTCCTTGAGAACCAGTTTTCCGATGGACACCTGCGTCGGAGTCAGTTTCCCTTCCATATTCTCCATAAACTCTTTCAGCTTTCCAATGGACATGGCAGTGATATCATAGATATTTTTATCACAGACAGTCACTGCCAGGGAGCTCTGCTTTAACCGCTTCCCACCGCAAACTTTACAGGGGGTAATCCGCATAAAGCTTTCGTACTCCGCCTTTATGGTTTCCGACCCCGTCTCCCGGTAACGGCGCTCCACGTTCCGAAGGAGTCCCTCAAAAGCCACATCATAAATACCTTCTCCCCTCTGTCCCTTGTAATGGACCTTCACCGTGTGGCCGTCAGTTCCGTGGAGCAGCACATCATGTATTTTTTTCGGATAATCCTGAAAAGGCGTATCCAAATCAAAATGGTACGCCTCACACAAAGCCTCCAGAATGGCCCTGCTGAAACTTCCCTGTGTGGTACAGGACTGCCACCCGCAGACCGTGATGGCCCCCTGGTTAATGCTGAGGCTCTTGTCCGGTATCATTAACTCCTCGTCAAATTCCATTTTATAGCCAAGGCCGGAACACTCCGGGCAGGCGCCAAAAGGGTTGTTGAAAGAAAAGCTCCTGGGCTCCACTTCATCAATGCTGATGCCGCAGTCCGGGCATGCAAAGCTCTGGCTGAAGTTAAGAGGTTCCCCGTCCGCCACATCCACCACCATCAAGCCGTCTGAAAGCCGCATGGCTGTTTCTATGGAATCCGTCAGCCGTTTCTCAATACCCGGCTTCACCATAATGCGGTCAACTACAACCTCTATATTATGCTTGATATTTTTATCCAGCGCTATCTCTTCCGTCAGCTCATACAGGTTTCCGTCAATGCGGACTCTGACAAAGCCGCTCCGCTTGGCCTGATCCAGCACCTTTTCATGACGGCCTTTCCGTCCCCGGACCACAGGAGCCAAAATCTGGATTTTCGTCCGTTCCGGCAGGCCTGAAATCTGATCCACCATCTGATCTACCGACTGCTTCTTGATCTCCCGTCCGCATTTCGGGCAGTGGGGAATCCCAATCCTGGCATAAAGGAGTCTAAAATAATCATAAATCTCCGTCACCGTCCCCACGGTGGAGCGTGGATTCCTGTTGGTGGATTTCTGGTCTATGGAAATGGCCGGGGAAAGCCCTTCGATGCTTTCCACCTCCGGCTTCTCCATCTGCCCCAAAAACTGTCTGGCATAGGAGGACAGAGATTCCATATACCTCCTCTGCCCTTCCGCATAAATGGTATCAAATGCCAGGGATGACTTTCCTGACCCGGAAAGCCCTGTCAGAACCACAAATTTATCCCTGGGAATATCCACCGATATGTTTTTCAGATTATGCTCATTTGCCCCCCGGATTCTGATATATTTCGCGTCTGCCCTCTTTCTCATTTCTTCCATGGTTTTCTCCTGTCACAATTCCTTCCTGAATGTCCGTCCAGAGCCTCTGCATATGCCTGGCCCTTTCAATGTTTTGTCAATGATTCACTTCATATAAATATTTCTTAAGCTCCATCATCTGATCTCTAAGTACGGCCGCCTGTTCAAAATTAAGCTCTGCCGCAGCTTTCTGCATTTTTTTCTGAACCTCTCCAATCAGCTTCAACAACTCTTTTTCATTCATGGACTCCGGTTCCTTCTCAAGCTTCAGGCCGCGGACCGGTTCTTCTTCCGACTTGGAAATGCTGATCAGATCCCTCACCGCTTTTTTAATGGAAGTGGGGGTAATACCGTGTGCCTCATTATAAGCCTTTTGAATTTCCCGCCTCCGCTTTGTCTCCTCAATGGCCACCCTCATGGAATCTGTAATGGTATCCGCATACATGATCACATGGCCGTCCGCATTTCGCGCCGCCCTGCCTATGGTCTGTATCAGGGATGTTTCCGACCTCAGAAATCCTTCCTTATCCGCATCCAGAATCGCCACCAGGCTGATCTCCGGTATATCCAGTCCCTCACGCAAAAGATTGATTCCCACCAGCACGTCAAACATGTCCATACGCATATCCCGGATAATCTCACTCCGCTCCAGTGTATCAATGTCAGAATGGAGATATTTTACCCGAATACCCACTTCCCGCATATAGTCCGTCAAATCTTCTGCCATACGCTTCGTCAGAGTGGTCACCAGCACCTTCTGCTTTTTCTCCACCACCTGATTCACCTGGGAAACCAGGTCGTCAATCTGCCCTTCCACAGGCTTCACTTCCACTTCCGGGTCCAGAAGGCCGGTGGGCCGGATAATCTGCTCCGTCCGAAAAAGCTCATGGTCCGCCTCATAAGGCCCCGGCGTGGCCGATACAAACAAAAGCTGGTCAATCCGCTCCTCAAATTCGGCAAAATTGAGGGGCCGGTTATCAAGGGCGGATGGCAGTCGGAATCCATAGTCCACCAAAGTCATTTTTCTGGAACGGTCCCCCGCGTACATTCCCCTGATCTGCGGCACCGTCATATGGGACTCGTCAATAATGATCAGAAAATCGTCGGGAAAATAATCAAACAACGTGCAGGGCGGCTCTCCTGGCTCCTGCCCGGTCAGATGCCTGGAATAATTCTCAATGCCGGAGCAAAACCCCGTCTCCCGCATCATCTCAATGTCGAAATTCGTCCTCTCCGAAATCCGCTGGGCCTCCAAAAGCTTGTCCTCACTGCGAAAGTAAGCCACCTGCCCTTTTAATTCTTCGGCAATGGTTTCCGTAGCTTCCAGCATTTTTTCTCTGGGAACCACATAGTGGGAAGCCGGAAAAATCGCAATATGCTCCAGGCGGCTTTTCGCCTCCCCTGTTAACGGGTCAATCTCCGAAATCCTGTCCACCTCATCCCCAAAAAATTCCACCCTATAGGCTGTCCCTTCCGAATAGGCCGGATACACCTCCAACACGTCTCCCCGCACCCGGAAGGAGCCCCGCTTAAAGTCCATGTCGTTTCTATTATACTGAATTTCAATCAGTTTTCTTACCACGTCATCCCTGTCCCGTTCCATACCGGGCCGCAGGGAGATCACCATGTTCTTATAGTCAATGGGGCTGCCCAGGCCATAAATGCAGGACACCGACGCAATGATGATCACGTCCTCCCGCTCCGAAAGGGCCGCTGTGGCCGAATGGCGCAGCTTGTCTATCTCGTCATTGATGGAAGAATCCTTCTCAATATACGTGTCCGTCGAAGGCACGTAAGCCTCCGGTTGGTAATAGTCGTAGTAGGAGACAAAATACTCCACCGCATTCTCAGGGAACATCTCCTTGAATTCTCCGTACAACTGAGCAGCAAGCGTCTTATTGTGGGCGATTACCAGCGTCGGCTTCTGCAATTCCTGAATGACATTCGCCATCGTAAATGTCTTGCCGGAACCCGTAACCCCCAGTAAAGTCTGGAATTGGTTACCCTCCCTGAAGCCTCCTACCAGCTCTACGATTGCCTGCGGCTGGTCGCCTGTGGGCTTGTAGGGGGCTTGAAGTTTAAATTTTGACATATAAAAACCTCTCTTTCA
>JAAWCJ010000054.1 GCA_022793195.1 Lachnospiraceae bacterium
CAGCCCCCGAATCTTATTTTACCTTAGAACAGTCCGGTAATCTTTCCGTTTTCATCCACGTCGATCTTCTCTGCCGCCGGTACTTTCGGAAGTCCCGGCATGGTCATAATCTCCCCTGTCAGGGCCACGATGAACCCTGCACCTGCGGAAATCTTCAGGTTCCTTACCGTCACCTCAAAGTCCTTGGGCGCCCCTAACTTCGTCTGGTCGTCCGTCAGGCTGTACTGGGTCTTTGCCACACAGATCGGGCAGTTCCCATATCCCATGTCTTCCAACTGCTTCGCCTGCTTCTGGGCATTGGCCGTCAGCACCACGCGGCTCCCGCCGTAGATCTTCTGTACGATCTGGTTTAACTTATCCTCAATGGAGCCGGTAAGCTCATAGGAATAGCTGAAGTCATTGGGCTCTTCCACTAAGCGGATCACTTCCTCTGCCAGCTTCACGCCGCCTTCCCCGCCTTTTGCCCACACTTCGGACAGGGCCACATTGACACCCAGCTCTTTACATTTCGCCTCTACCAGGTCAAGCTCCGCCTTGGTATCGGTGGGGAATGCATTGATGGCAACCACGCAGGGCAGCTTGTAAACATCCTTGATGTTGCTCACATGCTTAAGCAGGTTGGGCATCCCTTTCTCTAACGCCTCCAGGTTCTCATTGTTAAGGTCTGCCTTGGGTACGCCCCCATTGTATTTTAATGCCCTCACGGTGGCCACGATCACCACGGCATTGGGCTTAAGGCCTGCCATACGGCACTTGATATCCAGGAACTTCTCTGCTCCAAGGTCTGCGCCGAACCCGGCTTCCGTGATGGCATAGTCCGCCAGCTTCATGGCCATCTTGGTGGCTGTCACCGAATTGCAGCCGTGGGCGATATTGGCGAAGGGTCCTCCGTGTACGATGGCGGGCACATGCTCCAACGTCTGTACCAGGTTGGGCTTCAGGGCATCTTTTAACAGGGCGGTCATAGCGCCTTCTGCGTTCAGGTCATGGGCTGTCACCGGCTTCTGCTCGGAAACCTTCCCATAAGTATAGCCGATGATGATGCGGCCAAGCCTTGCTTTCAAGTCATTGATGTCGCTGGCCAGACACAGGACTGCCATGATCTCAGAAGCCACTGTGATATCATAGCCATCTTCACGGGGGGTTCCGTTGGTACGGCCGCCAAGGCCGTCCACCACGTTCCTCAGCTGCCTGTCGTTCATATCCACGCAACGTCTCCAGGTAATCTTCCTGGGGTCGATGTTCAGGGCGTTACCCTGGAAGATATGGTTGTCAATCATGGCTGCCAGCAGGTTGTTGGCTGCGCCGATGGCATGGAAATCACCGGTAAAGTGAAGGTTGATATCCTCCATGGGCACCACCTGGGCATAGCCGCCGCCTGCCGCGCCGCCCTTTACCCCAAAGACCGGGCCTAAGGAAGGCTCACGGAGCGCCACCATAACTTTCTTCCCAAGCTTCTGGAGGCCGTCTGCAAGGCCTACCGTCGTGGTGGTCTTTCCTTCCCCTGCGGGTGTGGGGTTGATGGCTGTCACCAGCACCAGCTTACCGTTTTCCTTGTCGGACTCTTTTAACAGGCTGTAGTCAATCTTTGCCTTGTACTTTCCATACTGCTCCAGATACTTCTCGTCGATACCGGCTTTTGCGGCAATCTCCGTGATCGGAGACATCGTACATTCCTGTGCAATTTCGATGTCGCTTTTGAATCCCATA
>JAAWCJ010000012.1 GCA_022793195.1 Lachnospiraceae bacterium
AAGATCCTCGTTAAAAGTAGATTTACAGTGTTGGCATAAAATCGTTTTCCCCATAAATACCTCCTCCGTTTTTTTCCTTCTTAATTTATTTACAATTATATCATTGTCATTCCCTCTTGACAACAGAAGCAGAGAGGGGACAGGGGAAGTTTTTTCGGTTATCTTGCCAAGCGGCAGTAGCTAAAACGGTTCTTCCAATATTGATTATGAAAGCGAAACTGGTATTCGTTGTAGCGGAGAATATATCGAGCGCTTTAGGATGTATTCTGACAGTGGGAGAGGAAGAGAATTTCTCCTCCAGCAGTTCTTTCCGTTCCCTGGTCTGGGAGATCAGGCTGTCGTAGAACCCGGAGCCGGTTTTATTCCCGTAAGCTTCTTCCAAGTCCATGAAGGACCGGACCTTATCCCAGTAGACTTCCATCACCAGATTGGTCTTTCCGTATTCGTCTCCGAACCGGTCATTGATTTCTGTCTGGAGCTCAAGGAGCTGTTTCTTGATGTTGTACGTCTCCGTTTCGTTGCCTTCGGCGTCCGATAAAGCCTGACGGAGCTCCTGATAGCGGGAGACGTAAGCCTCGACGGAGGCAGAGGATTCTTTATGAGCGTCGGCCGCCTCCGCTGTTTCCTGGCGGAGCTTCTCCTGGGAATGGATGAGCCATGAGATGCCTTGTACAGCCAGGTTTACTGCCAGGGAAATACCGACGTTCGCAGCCATCGTTTTGAGGGCAGCGCCAAATTTAGAACCTGTGTCTACGGTGTTTTCCATCGCTTTACGTAGTTCGGATATACTAACATTAGATTCTTTAACTTTTTGCACAACTTCTACGACAGATTTTTCCACACCAGAAAATTTTTTTATTAATTCGTCAACATTAGCATTTTTAGCACCAATACTCTTAAATTCATCCACAAAACTTTTGGTATCCTTGGATACCTCCTTAAGCGATTCTTTCCACTCTGCAATCTTATCAAAGACAGTGGTTTTACTACCGCCAGAGCCATAGTTTACAACATTGAAAAACTCTGATATAATGAGACAAAATCTTAGGAATTTTATTTCATGGAGGTAATGATGTCTAAATTTGTAAGATTATGTGAAGCTTGTAAAAAAGAGAGTATTGGGAATCCAACGCTTAGTTCATCACTTATAGGACGTGGATATTCAATTTCTTTGAAAGAAGATGAATATATATGTAAATTTTGTGGAGGCACAGTCATTGATTTAAAAATGTTAAGTACAGATTATGATATTTTAACAGAAATCTCTACTGATCCCCAATTCATAGAATCCATGATCCAGCTGCAGGAATCGGACATTATTGAATATAACCTTAAAATGAGCCAGTTTAAAGCACAGGCTCCGCAGAAATCATCAGACGGTGTCCACTGCCCCAAATGCGGCTCCACAGACATCGGGGTGACAAACCGCGGCTATTCCCTGATGTGGGGGTTCATCGGCTCAGGCAAACCGATGAATGTCTGTAAAAAATGCGGTTACAAATGGAAACCTTAATAAGCTTAATCCTTCATATGAATCCCTCCTATTTTCGTATTTAATTTTATAACAATGAAACCTCTGCCATGTTTTCCCAAGCCACCGACAGAGTTGTGTGGTATGTACTAAGTAGGGTAGTAGTGGACTCTACTAGTTGCCTCCCTATTCGCTTCTCAGGGCCTTTCGCCCAGGTTACGGATCATGTATCTTGCAACGTGGCGCCATTACGCCGGCGCCCCGTTGTGTCTTGTCAGCCTCTCGCGCGGGATAACATCCCGGAACCATACTTCCGGTACACATTTAAGATATGGAATAAGGGAATCTGTTTTTCCCACCAAAGACTACGAATTGTGTTTCCCACGGAAAGGATTTCTCAACCGAAAAAACCTGCGCAGGATTCTGGCAGGGATTCCGCCAAAACAAAATAAAAACGCTTCTTGAGTTTCCGTATTTTGCATCCTGACAGGAAGAAGGTGGACTTTTTCATGGACAAAACTGTTAAAAAGCGCCAGTACTTAGAATTCTGGAACGAAAAGTGAACAGAATTCTTTAGTACCGCTGCAGCTTTTTCCAAGCGGGAGCGTGTTTTGGAATGAAAAATTCCACCTTCTTCCTATCATCTTTTCTAAATACAAAAATACGGAAACTCAAGAAACACTTGTATTTCCTTCATACCGCTAGTATACTTACAGTAGTACTACTGGATTGATTTTCCATCGGGGCCGGCCCACAAGAATCTACAAGGCCGGGCAGGGGAAAGTCAGTCGGAGACAAAAAAATATCATTAAGGGAGCATGTATATGAAACAGAGGAAAGAAAGTGCTGCCTATGCCGGCGTAACCAGGCGCGGCTGGGGTATTACAGGAAAGCTGGTATCAGCCATTGTCGGGAGTGTTGTGATCGCAGTGGCGATTTTGTTTGCAGTGGTTTATTTTCAGATGTCACACGCATTGTTGGATAAGAGTGAAGCTCTGTTGCAAACCACCACAGACAAGACGCTCCAGGAAACGAAAGCCTGGATGAACAGTACATTGACTATGCTGGAAGCCCAACGGGATACCATCGAATATGAGGACATGGACGTCCCCGCCATGATGGATTATATTAAACATACTGTGGATCAGAATGACGCTTATCCTGCAGGGCTGTATGTGGCGCTGACAGATGGTTCGCTGTACCACGCCTCTTTTGTACCCGGGCCGGATTTCGATGCCACTGCAAAAAGCTGGTATCAGGATGGCCTTGAGTCGGAAGATTTTATTCTGGGAGATGTGTATTTTGATGAAGACAGTCAGTCTTACGTGGTGGGCGCATCCGGTGTGTTGAAAGGCCGGGACGGCGAAGTACGGGGGGTCGCCGCCGCAGACGTGTATCTGGATTCCATTTCTAAAATCGTCAGCGGAGTCCAGATAGAGGATACCGGCGGTATTTTCCTGGTGGATACCAGGACGGATACCATTATCGGCCACCGTGACAAAGAGATTACCGGACAAAGCTTAAGTAAAATGGAAGAGGGCATGTATGCTTACGCCAGCGAGCAGATCCGCGGGGGAAAGACAGGCTTGTCCCTCTATAAAAATACATATATCCAGGTGGAAAATATCCCGGGCAGCGACTGGACGGCAGTTGCCTATGTATCCCGGGGAGAGGTTTTGCAGGAGCTGCATCAGCTGACCGGCAGTATGTTGGCGGTGGCGGTTCTGGCTGTGCTGATATTGATTGTTTTGGTGGTGATTCAGGTACGGCGTGTCATTGGCCGGCCGGTGAAAGAGTTGAGTATGGTGGCCACCAGGATAGCTGCCGGGGATCTGGATCAGTCCATCCACTATCAATCCAGGGATGAGCTGGGTGTGTTGGCAGATGATTTTAACCAAGTTACTCTGAGACTTCGGGAATATGTAACTTATATTAAAGAGATTTCAGAGAAACTTTTGGAAATTGCTGCCGGAAATCTGGCATTTACGCTGGAAAATGAATATACCGGCGAATTTGAGAAAATCAAAGCAGCCCTGGATGAAATTTCCCATGCGTTGAATGGCACCATGGGACAAATCCGTACTGTTTCCAAAGATGTAGCCGTCGGTGCTGAGCAGGTTTCCGGAGGCGCAATGACATTGTCCCAGGGCTCCACGGAGCAGGCGGCCGAGGTGGAGACTTTGGCCGGTCATATTGGGGCTGTGTCCGACAGTGTACATAGGATTGCCAAAGGCGCCGAAGAAGCCAGCCGTATCTCTCAGGAGGTAAAGAGCGGACTGTTATCCAGCAACGATAAAATGCGGAATATGACGGTGGTGATTCAGCGGATCAGTGAAAAATCCACGGAAATCCATAAAATTGTCAAGACCATTGAGGATATTGCTTTCCAGACAAATATCCTGGCTCTAAATGCAGCCGTGGAGGCGGCCAGGGCGGGAACTGCCGGAAAAGGCTTTGCAGTGGTTGCGGACGAGGTTCGTGCGCTGGCTGGAAAATCTTCTGCGGCTGCCCAGGAAACCACGATGCTGCTGCGTGAGACTGTGGATTCCATGGACGAAGGCGTACGTGCTGCCCAGGATACTGCCGATTCCATGCTGGAGGTAGTGGCCCATGCGGACGAGATGAATAAACTGATTGACGGTATCGCGGACTACACAAGGCAGCAGGATGCCAATGCCGCAGAGATCACTCGTGGAATTGAACAGATTTCCACAGTTGTCCAGACGAATGTGGCTACGGCAGAAAAGAGCGCCGCCGCCAGCGAAGAGTTGTCAGGCCAGGCCACCACGCTGCGGGAGATGGTTGCCAAGTTCCGTTTGCAGGATAAGGATTAATCCCCTTCTCGATTTAGAAACGTTACCGGAGGTATTTGGGCCAGACATATCCGGCCAGGCCTCCGGTTTCGATTTTATACCAGATGTCACCGTCCGGGTCTTTGCCGGTTCCGGTGATCTTTACAGTGGTCCCGCCTTTTATTGTTCCCAGAATCGCTCCGTTTGGCGTACGTCTGAAATTCAGGGATGAGCAGCCTGTGACGGTTGCACTTCGGTTCTCCTCTTTGTCTGCGGCAGACTCTCCATGGCGGGCTTCAAGGCCGAATCCCTCAATGATTCCTCTGGCAATGGCCTGGGAAACAGCCTTTTTGTTTTCTCTGTATAATGCCATGTCGGCTGCGCTGTCGTAAAAGCAGACTTCGATCAGGGCATAATCAATTCCAAGCTTCAGGGCTGTGTTCATGTTTAAAAGGTCGCTTCGGCGCACGATTCCGTTATTTCCACGTTTTTTGAAACCTGTGGCCGCCACATTTCTTACGATGGCCTGTTCCACAGAAATTCCACCTTTGTAGGCGCTGTGGAGCTGGACACTGGTTCCTCTGCCTCCTCCCGCATTGAAATGTACCTCAAAGATATAGCGGTAGTCTTTTAAGTTTACTTTCAGACAGCCGTTTTTGTTGTCCAGGTACATATCTCGTTCATAAGGATATGTAGTTACTTCTGCATAAGGGGATAAGAGTGTCCGGAGGCTCTTTACCAGGTCGATATTCAGGTCGCCTTCGTTTACCCCCGTCGCTTTGCAGGCGTTATATCCCGGCCTGTGGCCGGAAACCAGTAAGATTTTCATATTTCGTCCCTGCCTTTCATTTCTGTTTTTTCTACTTTGTGTTTCAGCACGGCAATGTATTTTGCCAGCCATGCCGGCACCGGTGCGCCCATGCGCCCGGCATTTTCAATGACAGACAGCATCTCGTTGAGCAGATACCAGACTGTCACCATCAGGCCGAATACTGCTGTTTCAGGCATCTCATAGCCCAGGGAAGAAGCCATATTCACAATGACATAATCTGCAGCCATGGCTACGGCGATTACGCACAAGTAACCCACTTTTTTTATAATTCCCTTGACGCCTTTTTTGCTGTTCCATCCGTAGGCGGGATCTTCGGGATGGTCCACTGCCTCCACCTTTCCGGCCATCATGCCGGTGACATAGTCCGCCGCCATCATGCCCATCAGAAGGAGGAGTACTGGAAACAGGAGGCCCAGTTTTGCGCTGATGTAAGCCAGTGCACCGGATATCAATACCTGTGTCATTTCTATAGGTTTCATTTTTTCAGTCCTTTCGTCAGTATTAAGAGTTATTCCAGTTCCCGGTTGACTGCTTCGATTACGTCAGAAAGGCTGGATTCATTCAGATAATCTGCATATTCCCCCAGCTCTTTTTTGGTGCGGGCAAGAAGCTCTTCCCGGGAGCAGGTTTTTAAATGTTTTATTTCTTCGGCAGTCAGATCGGTGCGTTCCGGGAGAAGCTCCCCGGCTGCGCCGTTTTTCCGGGCAGCCAGGACTTCTCTGATATACAACTCGTAATGCTCCCTGCAGCAGGCCAGGGATCTCCAGTTTCCCGTGGCCGCGCAGTAGGAGCAGCTGTAATATTTTTTCCGGCCACCGCCTTTACCTAAACTGCATTTGGAATATTTGCAGATGGTATTCGCTTTCATGGCCATTATTTTGCCGGCTTACAGGGCGACGGCGTCCTCCTCGTCAAATACGATGAAATCCCAAAGCCTCTTTGTGGCAGAAGAGCCGCATCCACCGGACAGGGCCTCGAATTCCATACTCTGTACAGAAGGATCATTGCCGAATGCCAGGTCGAAGTTGCCTGCTGCTTTTGCCTTGGGGTATACGATTTTAGCGTAGTAGCTCTTTTCCGTACAGATGTCCTTGGCGAAGCAGTCGGCCACCAACATTCCGGTTGCGGAGAATCTGTCTTCCCGGTTGCTGATCTTCTTGGCGTCATTGACTTCGATGTCATAGAAGGTATAAACGGTTTCTCCGGCAGCAAAGGCTCCTGTGGGAAGCGTCAGTTTCTTTGTGGAAGGATCATACTGGAACGCTTCATCGGAAGCGGTCGCAGCGATGGGGTAGGAGCGGCCTACGGTGCCGTCGGAATTCCTCTTGTAGATGTAAGGGATTTCATTTCCAACAGCGCCCACCGGTTTGATGGCCACATCGGCGCTTACGCCGTCTGTCGTGGTGAGCATAAAGAAATGTCTGGGGACAACCGTGGTGCCCTGTACGATTTCAGAACCCACCTGCATGGCCATAACACCGTCCACGATGGAACCGTTTGTGGCGGTGATCCTGCTTGCCTTATTTCTGTCGGCAGAACCGATCTTTACGCCATTTTTACCAGTTGCGTATACAGTTTCCTGTTCATTGGTCATGGTTGCTTCCTGGAGGTCGTCCACTACGAACTGGCATACTCCTGTATCCAGGTCAAAAAAGCTGATACGCTCCATGTTCTGTACGATATACTTGTTAGAATTTACACTCATTGTTTTTCTCCTTTCAAATAAAAAAGATTGTGCTCCGACTGCGGCGGCTTGCGTCAGCAAGATTATTCCGCCTTATTTGTGCAGGTCGGGAATCAGGTTTAAGATATGTTTGTCTTTCATTTTGCTGCTGTCGATCGTTCCGTGATAAATACCGGACAGGATATGGTCCCGTTCCCTGCCGTAGGTGATGAAGTAATAAGACTCATACAGAAGGCTTAAGGGCAGCTCCAAAACAGAGGTATAGTCATATTTGAAGCCGGGGCTGTTGACGCAGTATTTGATCATGTTGGAGATTACGGATTTGTTCCCGGTTTTGCCGTTCTGGTATTCTTTGGCCAGTTTTTTCTGTTTCCGGCGCATCCGGTCGATCAGAAACTGTTTGGCGGTTTTATTCCCCACATCATATTCCACCTGTTCACTGATAAAGTGGATGTACCGCAGATAGGTGGCTATCTGCCGGAAAATGGCTTCGTCGATGATAAAATCGGGGTCGGACTGGTTTACCAGAACTTTTTTCCCATCCTTTTCGTTGACATATTTCAGAAAAGACGTGAAGTCTGTTTTTCCAAATAGTATGCAGGAAAGTTCAGGAGAAATCCGGGAGGTACAATCAAAGAACAGGTCATAGTCTGTCATCGTCTGGTAGTCAATGCCTTTGTCATCCAGCTCCACGGCGACATCATAAGGCTTCCTTGTGAACAGGTTCAGCGCCTGATAGTAGAGCTCTTCCCCAAAATCCATAATTTCATAAATCCTAGGATTGAAGACAGTCAGGTATTGATTAATCCGATAGCCCTTTCCTCCGATCACATGGGTAAGTTCATCAATGCCGTACCTGTTCATAACCGGTTAATCTCCCGGCAGCAGAATTTCAGGGTACGGGCAGGGCAGCCGTTTGGCAGGATGCTTTCCAAATCGGAAACGTATTCCAGAGGACTGGCTCCGTAAGTGGGATTTTGGCCAAAAATCCCGGCCAGGATGGAAGCGATATGATCGGTTCGTGTCATGGCTGTATCGGAGGACAGCCGCATCTGTTCAGGGCGGACGATCACATGGAAAGTGATCGCCATGTCCTTAAGAAGCGGGTTTTTAGATTCCGTTTCCGGTATATCGACAGCAAAAGTGAGGAGGCATGGCTCCTCGGTTTCAAGTTCCGAAGACCTTAAGTGTGGAAAAATATTTTGATAAATCAGCCCGTCTCTGTTTTCGAGATAAGTTTTGTCGATGGCTGCGATGAGCGCACAACTTAAGGAATCGTCCTCATTGTAAAGAAGATCCTGTAGGATCTTTTGTTTGTAAGCGGCGATGGCTGTTTTTGCCATCAAAAATCACCTCCCGGTTTTTATGAAGATTTGTAGCGGAGCCTCTGTGAAATATCTGGAATCTATACACGTCCACCGCCTGTCCCTGCGTCTGTCCGGTAGGCAGATTCTGCAGGTTTTGTGAGTATAGTGCGTCGGCTTCCGCTGACCTGCTTCTATGGAAGCGGAAGTTGACGGCAAAAGGCGACGCAACAAAACCAAAAAATCAACGTGGACAGACGCAGGGACAGGCGGCGGACGTGTACAGGTGTTAAAATTACTGATATTTTACAGAAGTTACGCCATGATCTCCGTCCCTTCCGGATGCCGGCATGTTCCGGGAGGGACGGAAAAATGAAGGCAGGAATCCAAACAAATGTTCCTGTTCATATAACGGATTTTATCAGGAGGCTGAAACCTCAGTAAAATCAAGGGTTTTTTCAGAAAAACAGAACTGGTGTTCCGCAATTTGCGGCCGGGGGGACAGAAAGCTCTCCAGAAAACTTTCTCTGTTTGTCCTGTATAGCAGGTTCAGCATTTTCCTGGTATATTTGGTGGCGTCTTTGTAGCGGCGGATGCTGTTTGTCTGCTTATCAAGTCCCAGGGCCGTTTCCACCAGCCGGTTGACTGTGACCGGGTTACGGATTTTTATTTTGCCGACCTCCTGTATGAACCGTTCTGTTTCTTCTGCAAAGGAGAACATGCCTTCTTCCGTATCGAAAAAGCAGCGGTTTTCCTTTACATACCGGTCATATTCTTCCACAATCCGGCGGATTTTTGCCATTTGCCGATCATTGGCTTTGCCTGGAAGTTTGACAAAGAAGGCTTCGGTATCAATGGTTTTTCCCCTTTTTGAACCAGGTATCTGGTTTAAACACTCCTGAAGCCAGTTCATGGGACAGATCAGCTGCCGGTTGATACGGCTTTTCAGCTGTTCCTTTCTGGCACGGATTTCTGAATCAGGGAGGGAGGAGCCGTTTCTGGTGAGGGGGATTTCCTTTGTATAAAGCATAAATTCCGGAAAATCGCAGCGTCCTTCTACTTCCGAAGAGTTTGAACCGGAGGATTTGGCAGGATTCATGGAATCCAGCCGTTTAATCCGTTCAATTTCTGCCGGGGCGTCGATTTCGTATTCCCGCTTGCAACCATCAATGATGACCTGCGCCAGTACGGCCAGAATAATGAAATTGTCGTATAATTCCTGGTTTGGATTTGTCCAGTAGTATGTCATGGCAAGCTGTGCAAGATTACTGGACTCTCCGATGTAGCGCTGGGATTTTGCGAATTTACTGTCCATGCGGGCATATTCCGCCGGAGTATTTTCATAGGTGACGCCGCTTTCTTTCAGCCTGTTTACCACGGTGGGAAATTTCCGGTAGCAGGTTTTGGCGGCGGCGGCAATGGCCGGCTGGTCTGTCACAAAGAAGAAATCCGAATCAAAGTCAAGGCCGTTTCCTCTGTCCTGGATATCACTCTTTATACCATTGACCGCGATGATGCCGTGTCCGAAGGGAAAATAGGCATTCATCTGGGGGCTGTAATGGTTATGGAGGAAAATCAGATTGTTGGGACTGTTATGAGGGGAACGGAAAGCAGCCAGATATGCGTTGTCCTCAAAACGTTCCGTAAAGCATTGGATGGCGCCTGTTTCATAATTTAAAGAAGGATCTTTTGTGAAATCTTCTCCCACACAGTAAAGGAGCAAGCCATAAGGGTTTCCACAGATGGTCAGATTATCACCGGGGACAGTGATCTTTCCTTTTCGCAGCCTCAAGACGTAGCTGTTGATGATTTTGGTCTTTTCTGTTTTGAACCATTTGGAAGAACCGAAGTCCGGGTTGTGGCGGTACAGCTCAGCGAGCATTTCATAATGGTTGACGGCAGTGGCGTTTTTCCGGAGATATTTTTCAAACTCATCATTGTCATTTTTCAGGGATTCCACATAGCGGAGGCTGGTGTCTGCAATGTCCTTCATGTCTTCCTTTGTACAGGGCAGGGTGTTGACCATCTGATAGCTCATCTGTTGGACGGCCCCCAGTTTGCTTTCATGGTCTGTTTTTACAATACCAAACATGGAGCCGTCGGCATTTACACGGTCGCACCAGTAGCGGTAGGCCGAAAGGAGGGAACCGCCCATGAGGTCTGTGAATTTTTTCCACTTGATAGCATTGTCTGTGGTGACCACTTGAATGTCTTTCAGCCGGTGGGATACGCCGAACATGTCTTTTACCTCATAAGTTTCGTAGTCGTGTCCGTTTTTTTGGCACCAGTCTTTGAAAAATTTTTGAATACGTGTCCTGAAACCGCAAGCTTTGAAAAAGTGGTTCCGAAGAAGCCCCATTCCGTTTACCCAGGAAGGAAACAGGTCGGATTCCACCAGGGCCATGCCGTCCCACAGGACATTTTTGACCTGTGTTTCACAACGCTCCACAATGCACTTTTTCACAGGCCCGGTATCATCCGCCCGTACCACATCGGCTATGGTCTGGAAAAAGCTTTCCTGATCCTTAAGGATCAGAATGTTTTCCACAGGGATATGCAGGGTATCCAGGATGGTACTGGTCACGAGGGGAGCGTAGGCGGAAAGTTCCACAATCCTGGCGTTTTGTTCCGGCATTTTCTTCCCCAGCCCCATGGTAATCCAGTCATAAGCTTTTTCATACAAGCCTGCATTGATAAACATGGTCTGGCCTGCTTTGGCTTTGGAAGAATTCCGGTAAAGCATACGATAGGAAGTGGAGGCGCCGTCTGTGTCAGGTTCAGTCGGTTTCCCTTCGGAAAGGCAGATTCCTTTTTCATAAAATTCTCTGCGTATTTCATCTTTTGTCTTTTTTTCGTAGATTTCCTTTGCCTGAGAGGCTTTTTCCATGAGAGCCCTGATTCGTGCGGCAGCTTTTTCATCAGGCGCTGCTTTCAGCAGTTTTTTAAGCCGTGCACTTTCTTCTTCATAGGAGGGAAAACCGAAATCAAAGTCCAGGCAAATGATATCCTGCGTACGGTCTTTTCCCGAAAGCCGCAGCCCGTTTTTCTGCATATAAAGGCTGAACAGGCTTGTATGGAACCTGGCTTCCGTATAGTCGTACCTGTCCCGGATCCCAAGGGAATACCCATATAATGTAGCTGCCTTTATATTCTTAATTTTCAGACCGGATTCTTTTGTCATAAAACCACCTCTTTCTTTTGTTTTTAAAATTTCTGCGGCCGCTTTCCGGTGTAGACAGCATTATACAATATCGAACATGCGTTTGTCAATGCTTTTTCTGAAAAGACCATTGACATTCTGCATAAGTAGAGATACAATAGAAAAAAGAACAAATGTTCTAAATAGGGGTGAAAATTATGAAAAAATGTAAAGGATATTACTATGAAGGGAAGAAAAAAGTGGAGTTTGAATTTGGAAAATTTTTGGAATGGGGACTGGAATCCAAACTGTATCGTGGGCAAGTACATGTAAATACCGTTGCCATTATCGAGGAAGAAAACGGGCATGTCATTACCGTCCGTCCAAATCAGATGGAGTTTTATGCATGAGATACAGACACTTCATAAGCCTGGAGAGCAGTTCTGTAAAGTTGTTTGATATAAAAATTCAAAAGATTTAAATTGACGAAAGAGGGTTAAAAACCTGCCGGAAAAACCATACTAATATGGCGTGTGAAAACGCAATGTACAAAAGATGGATGGATTTTGGATGTTATAAAGGAAAAGCAAAAATTATGAAGGAGAATTTATAATGGAAGCTGCCGTAACACTTGATCCTGCCAGATTAGTCATTGCGGCCCTTGTGGGCCTGGCGCTTTTGCTGGTACTGATTATTAAATTTAAGATTCATGCCATGATCTCGATTTTGATTGGGGCGGTGGCTATCGGGCTGATTGCCGGTATGCCTTTTGGCGATATTGTCACAGCCGTGGATGACGGTATTGGAAATACGTTGAAAGGCATTGCGCTTTTGGTGGGACTAGGTTCCATGTTTGGCGCCATTCTGGAGGTTTCCGGAGGGGCACAGACACTGGCCGTCACCATGGTGAATAAGTTTGGTGATAAAAAAGCGGCATGGGCTCTCGGGATTACCGGTTTGGTCATTGCGATGCCCGTATTTTTTGACGCCGGACTGATTATTCTGATTCCACTGGCCTTTTCTCTGGCAAAAAGGACAAATCGTTCTTCTTTGTTTTATGTGATTCCCCTGCTTGCCGGGCTGGCGGTGGGACATGCTTTTATTCCGCCCACACCCGGCCCCGTACTGGTGGCTACCATGCTGGGGGTGGATTTGGGATGGGTGATTTTGGTTGGGATTTTTTGCGGTATTTTTGCAATGATCGTGGCAGGTCCCCTGTGGGGGTTTTTCTGTGGAAAAAAATATGATGTGGCCATTCCGGAGCATGTGGCGGGCCGGGAGGATTTCGATGAATCCAAACTTCCGGGTTTTGGCACGGTGGTTGGAATTATCCTGATTCCTCTGGCGCTTATTGTATTAAAGTCCCTGGCGGGTGTGGTTCCTGCCCTTTCCGGGGTTCAGGATGTCTTGTCTTTCCTGGGACAGCCATTCATGGCGTTATTGATTGCAACGGTGGCCGCCATGTTCCTGCTGGGGACAAGGCATGGATACAGTCTGGCGGAACTTGAAAAAATCATGACAAAATCTTTGGAACCTGCCGGCCTGATTCTTTTAGTGACAGCCTGCGGCGGTGTCCTCCGCTATGTGCTTCAGTATTCCGGTTTAGGGGATGTGATTGGAAATGCAGTGTCTTCGGCGAGGCTTCCCCTTGTGGTGGTGGCCTTCCTGGTGGCTGCCCTTGTCCGTATCTGTGTGGGTTCCGCGACAGTGGCCATGACGATGGCGGCAGGTATCGTGGCTTCTATGCCTGGGATTGCTGAATTTTCCCCCATGTATCTTGCATGTGTCACTGCGGCGGTGGCCGGTGGGGCGACCGTATGCTCTCATTTCAATGATTCCGGTTTCTGGCTGGTGAAATCCCTGGTGGGGTTGGATGAGAAAACCACCTTAAAGACCTGGACCATTATGGAAACTTTGGTTGGCGGCACAGGGTTTGTGGTAGCGTTGATTATTTCTTTCTTTGTGTAAAAGTAAACAGTACAGGAAAGGCAGGAAATTTTTATGGAACTGATGAGCCAGAAAATGAGAAAGCTGGCGCCGGAGCTTGATCCCTTAAGAATCGGGACGGGATGGAAGCCGGAAGATTTGGAGAAGGTCCAGGTGTTGATTGAGAGTACTTTTGGGGACAGCCATCCGGGCAGCGGCCATTTGGATGTGCTTGTGGAAGAAGTAAGAAAAGGAATTGAGGCTGCCGGAGGCCATGGCGCCAGATATTTTGCAACAGATATTTGTGATGGTGAGAGCCAGGGGACCGACGGTATCAATTACAGCCTGGCCAGCCGTGAAATGATTGCCAATATGATCGAGATTCATGCAAATGCCACGCCTTTTGACGCGGGAGTTTATCTGGCCAGTTGTGATAAAGGGATGCCGGGGAACTTGATGGGATTAGCCAGAGTCAATATCCCTGCCGTAGTGGTGCCGGGAGGCACCATGAACGCGGGGCCGGAAATGTTAACGCTGGAACAGCTTGGTATGTATAGTGCAAAATACCAGAGGGGCGAGATTGATGAGGAGAAACTGAACTGGGCAAAGTGTAATGCCTGTCCCGGCTGCGGGGCATGTTCTTTCATCGGTACGGCTTCCACTATGCAGATTATGGCGGAGGCGCTGGGGCTTGCCCTTCCCGGAAGTGCCCTGCTGCCTGGAGCCAGCCCGGACCTTCTGGCATATGCCCGTCGGGCGGGAGAACAGGCCGTAAAGCTTGCCACCACATCCCATATGCGTCCCAGCGATATTGTGACGATGGAAAGTTTTGAAAATGCCATCCTGGTTCACGCAGCAATTTCAGGAAGTACCAACTGTCTGCTTCACATACCCGCGCTGGCCCATGAGTTTGGTATTGAGATTACGGGAGATACCTTTGACAGGCTTCACAGGGGCGCCCGTTATCTTCTGGATGTCCGTCCGGCAGGGCGGTGGCCGGCGGAAGTTTTCTACTATGCCGGCGGTGTGCCCGCTATTATGGAAGAGCTCAAAGGGCATCTGCACCTGGATGTCATGACTGTGACGGGGAAGACCCTGGGAGAAAACCTGAGGGAGCTTAAGGAAACAGGGTTTTATGAAAGGTGCGATAAATGGCTGCAGGATTTTGGACGACGTTATGGCATCCGGATATCCAGAGAAGATGTCATCCGGCCTTATGACAAGGCCATTGGAACAGACGGCAGTATTGCCGTCCTGAAAGGAAACCTGGCGCCTGAAGGGGCTGTCATCAAGCATACGGCCTGCCCGAAGGAGATGTTTCAGGCAGTCCTCAGGGCAAGGCCTTTTGACAGTGAAGAAGAATGTCTGGATGCAGTGCTTAACCATAAAGTGAAGAAAGGCGATGCGGTGTTTATCCGCTATGAAGGCCCCAGGGGCAGTGGTATGCCGGAGATGTTTTATACTTCGGAGGCCATCAGCAGTGACAAAGAACTGGGGCGGAGTATTGCGCTGATCACGGACGGACGTTTTTCCGGCGCTTCCACAGGTCCGGTGATCGGACACTGCAGCCCGGAGGCTGTAGATGGAGGCCCCATCGCCCTGGTGGAAGAGGGCGATCTGATTGAGATTGATGTGATGGAGCGGAAACTCAATATTGTCGGCATTGCAGGAGAAAGGAAAACAATGGAAGAAGTGGCAGAAGTCCTTAGAGAGCGTCGAAAGAATTGGAATCCCCCTGTGCCAAAATACAAAAAGGGAGTGTTGCGCCTCTTTAGCCAGCTGGCGGCCAGCCCCATGAAGGGCGCATACCTGGAATATGATCAGTGAATTTTCAGAAGGAGAAAGCAGGATGAAAACAATAGAGGAACAGATTCAGGAGTTTGGTGTGGTTCCGGTGGTGGTATTAAAGGATGTGGAAACTGCGCTTCCTCTGGCCAAAGCCCTGACGGAAGGTGGGCTTCCTTGTGCGGAGGTGACATTCCGAACGGAGGCAGCGGAAGGATCCATTGGCCGGATAAGGGGGGCGTATCCCAATATGCTGGTGGGGGCAGGGACTGTCCTTACCACGAAGCAGGTGGACCGGGCTGTATGTGCAGGTGCAAAATTTATTGTAAGCCCTGGCTTTGACCCTGAAATCGTGGATTACTGCCTGGAAAGGAGAATCCCTGTTTTTCCCGGCTGTATTACCCCTTCGGAGATTGCCCAGGCAGTAAAGCGGGGGCTTAAGGTGGTGAAGTTTTTCCCGGCAGAGCAGTTTGGCGGGGCGGCGGCCATCAAAGCTTTGGCAGCGCCTTATAATATGATGAAGTTTATGCCCACGGGAGGCGTCAGTGCAAAAAATTTAAAGGAGTATTTGAGCTGTGACAAGATTATTGCCTGCGGCGGAAGCTGGATGGTGAAAAGCGATTTGATTGATGCAGGGGAGTTTGAAAAAATAAGGAATCTGACAAAAGAAGCGGTCACCCTTGTGAAGGAAATCCGCCGCTGACCAAAAAGCGTCAGGAAGCAGCATGGCCGGAGGGCAGTGATCCCGAAAACTTCGGAAGGCCATCCATGAAAATAGTAGACAGAGAACACAGGAGGCAGATGAAATGGATTTAAGATTGCGGCCAAAGGAAGAATGTAGATTTGATGCAGTATCGTTGGGAGAAGTGATGCTCCGGCTGGATCCGGGGGAAGGAAGAATCCGCACTGCCCGTTCGTTCCGTGTATGGGAGGGCGGCGGAGAATATAATGTGGTGCGGGGACTGCGCCGTTGTTTTGGAATGAAAACGGCAGTGATCACGGCTTTTGCGGATAATGAAATAGGAATGTTGATGGAGGATTTTATTTTGCAGGGAGGCGTGGATACTTCCTTAATTAAATGGATGAAGACAGATGGAATCGGGCGTATATGCAGAAACGGCCTGAATTTTACGGAGAGGGGTTTTGGTATCCGTGGAGCTGTGGGATGTTCTGACCGGGCCAACACGGCGATTTCCAAGGCAAGGCCGGAAGATTTTGATTTTGATTATATTTTTGGAAAGCTGGGTGTCCGCTGGCTTCACACAGGAGGGATTTATGCGGCCCTTTCGGAGCAGTCCTGTGAAACAGTCCTGGCGGCCATCAAGACGGCGAAAAAGTACGGGACTGTGGTATCTTATGACTTGAACTACCGTCCTTCCATGTGGAGCGCCATTGGGGGGCAGACAAAGGCCCAGGAAGTAAATAAAGAAATCGCAGGCTATGTGGATGTAATGATCGGGAATGAAGAGGATTTTACAGCATGCCTGGGTTTTGAAATTGAAGGGAACGATGAAAACCTGAAGGAGTTGAACCTGGATGGATATAGGAAGATGATCAATGAAGCGGCAAAAATGTATCCGAATTTTAAAGTGGCGGCCACAACTCTCCGTACGGTAAAGACGGCCACCGTCAATGACTGGAGCGCCATCTGCTGGGCGGACGGGGAAATTTATAAGGCGAAAGATTACAAGGGATTAGAGATCATGGACCGGGTAGGCGGCGGAGATTCTTTTGCCTCCGGACTCATTTATGGGCTGATGACGACCAACGACGCAGAACTTGCAGTAAATTATGGGGCGGCTCATGGAGCCCTTGCCATGACGACGCCCGGCGATACCACTATGGCCAGCAAAAAAGAGGTGGAAGCAGTCATGGGCGGCGCCGGCGCAAGGGTACAGAGATAGGCAGACTGTGCAAAAAATTTTCTGGTATTTCCAAAAAAAGTGCGAACATTGAGAAAAGGGAATTCTATATAATAGAAGATATCCTGATTAAAAGACATCGTAATGGGATCGACATCAAATGTTCATACCATATCATCAAAGAGGAGGGAATACCATGACAAAACGCGAAGCAGTCATAGAGGCTTTAACCCACCACGATCATCATCCGCTGCCTTATCACATAGAATTTACCAAACAGGCGCTGGATCAGCTGATCGACTACACCGGGAATCCCAATATTGAAGAGGAGATTGGAAGTTATCTCCACTATATCCAGTATTGGGGTTGGCCTGAGGAGATTCCGGGACGCCCCGGTTATTTTAAAGATGAGTTCGGTGTTATCTGGAACCGTAACGGTGCGGATAAAGATATCGGTATGGTGGATAACTGCCTCATTGAAGATATTGAAGACTATGATTATGTTTTCCCTGTTTGCGATGAAGAGCGCCTGAGAAAAGAATATGAACAGCTTGTTGCGTCTGCTGGCGGACGTTTTACTTTTGCCGGCTTTGGGTTTTGTATGTTTGAGCGCGCCTGGTCCCTGATGGGAATGGAAGAAGTCCTCTGCTGTATGATTACCAATCCGGAGGAGACGGAAGGGCTGTTTTCCCGTATCGGCGATTATTTTGTACATCTTGTGGATATTGCCCTGGAGTACGACATTGACGGAGTTTATTTCGGTGATGACTGGGGGCAGCAAAGAGGGCTGATTATGGGGCCGGAGCACTGGAGGCATTACATAAAGCCTCAGATGGCCAGGCTTCATAAGCGTGTGAAGGATAAAGGAAAATTTGTATTGCAACATTCCTGTGGGGACTGCCATGAGATTTTCCCGGATCTGATTGAAATCGGGCTGGACTGTTACCAGACGTTCCAGCCGGAGGTGTATGATATCCATGACAATATATTTTTTCCGCAGGTCTTCCTGATTCAGTTTTGCAATGACCTCCTGCATATATTCCATGGTGGTAGTTAAAAGGGCGGACATGCAGATAATATCGGCACCTTCAGCCTCAGCCTTTTCAATGAAGGCCTCTGCCGGTACGTCTACTCCCACGTCAAAGACCTCAAACCCGGCGCCTTTTAACATCATGGCCACAAGATTTTTTCCAATATCATGGAGGTCGCCTTTGACGGTGCCGATGACCACGCGGCCGACAGGTTCGTTTCCGATTTCGATCAGTTTTGGCTCCAGAATACTGAGTCCGGCATTTAAAGCCCTTGCAGCAACAAGCACCTCCGGCACAAAAACTTCATTTCTTTTAAATTTTCCTCCGATCACAGACATTCCATCCAAAAGCCCTGTGTTTAAAATTGTTTTCGGGTCCAGTCCTTCATCCAATGCCTGCTGTACCAGCTGTTTGACATTTTTTGCTCTTCCTTTTTGTAAAAATTCAGAAATTTCCTGTAACAGTTCCATACAGATACCTCCTGTCCTGTTTTTAAAAATGATTCCCTGCAGATAAGAATTCCATATCTACATCCATAAGAGATTTAAGTAATTTCTATTATATAAAAACTGTGTTAGGATGCGCTCGCATTTTTTTTGGAAATACAAGAATATTTTTAGCATCCGGCCCGAAACCAGGGTATCCATAATTTTTCTTGTAATTCTAAAAAAAATACGAACATTACAGAAAGAAACTTCCGTATAATGAAACTACTTAGCAGACAGGAGGTATTCTTAATGGAGCAAAATATGACGGCATGGCGGAAAAAGATTATTTCAGATAAGAAAAAAAGGGGAATGCCCATTTTGTCATTTCCGGGAGCCGGGATGTTGGGGGTAAGCGTGGAGGAGATGGTAAAAGACGGCCATTTGCAGGCATTATGTATGGAAAAAATTGCCCGGGCCTATCCCATGGGAATTGCAGTAAGCCTGATGGATTTATCTGTGGAGGCCGAAGCCTTTGGAAGCCCGGTTCATTACGGTGAAGATGAAGTGCCTACTGTGAACGGTGAGATCGTCTGCACGGAAGAAGATGCGAAAAACCTTGCGGTTCCCAAGGTGGGAGCCGGGCGTACAGGAGAATGTATCAGGGGAATCCGGGAGGCGGCCGGCACGATCACGGATCGCCCGCTGTTTGCCGGAAGTATAGGGCCTTATACCCTGGCAGGCCGTCTGATGGGGATGACTGAGATTATGGTGATGTGTTATGAGGAACCGGAGACTGTGGGAATGGTGGCTGAGAAAGCGGCAGAATTTTTAATTTCCTATATAGGCGCTTTCAAGGAAGCAGGAGCAGACGGTGTCATATTGGCAGAGCCGGCAGCAGGCCTCTTATCCCCCAATTTAATCAATGAATTTTCCACCCCTTATGTGGCGAAAATTCGGGAAGCGGTGGAGGATGATTCATTTCTGGTAATTTATCATAACTGTGGCAATGTGGAGCCGATTATGGAGCAGATGCGCCAGGTGGATGCTTACGCCTACAGCTTTGGAAATGCCATTGATGTTGAAAAAGCGCTGCAGGTTATCCCGCAGGATCGGCTGGTGATGGGAAATATTGACCCTGCCGGGGTGCTTCGGGGCGGGACGCCGGATACGGTCAGGGAGGAAACGAGGAAACTGCTGGAGCGGTGTTCAGGGTATCCGAATTTTGTGATTTCGTCCGGCTGCGATATACCGCCGATGACGCCAAAAGAAAACATTGAGGCTTTTTTTGAAGCCGTTGAATCGTTTTACCAGTAATATCAGGCGGCTGTATATACCCTTGTCAATCGACGTTATCTCAAAGTCACCGATACTGTTTCGGAGTCAGGCCGGTGTATTTTTTAAACACCCGTGAGAAATAGCTTTGATCGGAAAAACCTACGGCAACGGCAATATCGATAATGGAATAATCGCTGTTGGCCAACAGCCGTTTGCTTTCCTTAATGCGGATTTTATTCAGGTATTCTTTGAAAGAGGAGCCGGTGGCCTGTTTGAAAAAGGTGGAGAAGTAAGCGGGGCTTAAGTGGATATGGGCGGCGGCATCTTCCAGTGTAATGGGGGTGGAAAAATTTCGGGCAATATAAAGAACTGCCTTTTTGGCAAGGTCATGGTTCTTTTCGGGAAGGTGGTCAAACATGTTTTCCATAAAAGAATTCAGTGTTTCCTGAAGCAGGAAACACAAGTCGTCGAGATTACCGATGGTGTTGATATTTTCAAGGAACTGATTGTTGATTTTCAAAATAATATGGTTGGAAGCCCCGCCGTCAATGGCGGCCCTGGATAAAAGGGAACAGAGTTCGATGGCCCGGTTTTTGATGGTGTCCAGGTTGCTTCCTTCTGAAAAAAACACATATCCGAGAAGGTCGTTTAAAAGGGCTTTTGCCTGTGTTATGTCTCTGGCTTTTACCCGGGTGACTAATTCCTTTTCCGTTTCATAAGGATATTCCGGGGATTGGGAAGGATGGTAGTTTTTGTATCGCTGGATGGCCTCATTGATGCGGGACTGTTGGTGGAGTTTTTCCTGGTTGATGATAAAATGTTGGTAGCTGTCGGAAATCAGGCTGGAAAACATGTAATAGAGCAGGTGGCTGATCTGGGTTACTTTTGCAGGAGGAACAATGGGAAGGGAATGGGCCTCTTCATAAAGCTCTAACAGGGAATCCGTGGGAATCGGATAGCGGCATCCGAGGTCGGATATCAGCAGGGAATCCGGCTTATCCATGAGAAAAGGTCCCACCAGGACAGAACCAAAAAGAGAGCTTTTATTAATCAGCGGGAATACGATATGGTTTAAATTGGCATGGCAGGAAAAAATATAAGTTTCCCCCAGATCCATTGCCCGCTTCCCCGCTTTGGCATGGATTTCGCTGCAGATTTCATTGGCCGGGAGGAAGCGCTTAAATAAATGGCAGAAGGAGGATACATTTCCTGTGGATTGCAAAATAGTGCCTTTGTCATCAATTACCTGGATAGGCAATTCTAAGCAGGCATGAAAGGATTTCAGCATATCGGATATCTTGTCTTGTTCCACAATGGTATATAAGTAAGGGATGGACATGGCGGCCTCCTTTTCACACAGTTTTTTCGTCCAGAAAAATTATGTTTCAATTATACCATGTGATCGAAAAAAAATCCTGTTAATCGAAAAAAAATCCTGTTAATCGAAAAAAAGTCCTATATTTTTATACCCCTTGTGGAATTTTATCTTAAACAGAAGTTTTTTCCAGGGTCTATTGAAAGGACAAAAAAGGTTTGTTATACTATATGAAAATTATAGAAGGGATTTTCAGTGCCCCACAGGCGAATATTTTTCAGCCTTTGGGGGTAAAAGGGAATCAGGTGTTTTTCCTTATGGAAAACAAAACCTTCCGGGGGGACATCATCAACAGGAAAGGCCTCCTCCAAGTGGCCGCATTAATATATGTAAAAATGCATATGGAGGAACAGAAGTGAACGAATGGGACGAAATATTGGAACAAATTAAGTCGATTTCAAAGAGTATTTATTCAAGTATCAACGCTCCTGCCGATATCTCAGAAATACAACTGCTGGAAAAAACCGTAGGAGTAGAATTGCCGGAAGCCTTTTGTGAATACCTTTCCACGTTAAATGGGCAAAAAAATACGGAAGAAAGTACAAGAAACAGAAATACAGAAATCCCGTTACTCGGGTTAAACCCATTCCTCTCTGTTACAGGCATCATCGAAACCTGGAACAGGATGTATGATCTCTTTGCCGATGATACGGAACCTCTCAAATGGGTGGCAGAAGATAAAATCAAACCTTTTATCTGGAGGAAACATTGGATACCGTTTACGGAGTTTGAGGGAAGCCAGTGCATTATTCTGGATTGCGATCCAGGTAAAAATGGAACTTACGGGCAGGTTTTTATTTGGTGCCCTGGTATGGATTATGCCGGAGTTATCGCAAACTCATTTGAAGAATTTTCAAAAGAATTGCTGTTTAGGCTATCTGTAAAAAAATTTGAATTGACTGAATGGGGAACGATTAAATTTGAGGATTATTATATATAATGGGGCTGTGCAAAATATCAGGATATCCTATATTTTGCCACAGCCCTTGACCGATACCGGATAAGGATAAAATTTTAGAATGGATTGACACAGGAAGAAATTCAATATATAGAATCGAAAATCAAACCGATGGCATAGAAAATTTCAAGCAAGAGGTGCAAATATGAAAATTTCAGAAGTGGTGAAAAGGTCATCTCCAACAGTAAATGAGTTGATAGAAGTATGGGAAAGATCTGTAAAAGCAACTCATCTGTTTTTGTCCGAAGATGAAGTAAAAGAGATAAAGAAATATATTCCTCAGGCCCTGGATAAAATTGCCCATTTGGTAGTTGCAGAGGAGGACAGCGGGCATCCTATCGCATTTATGGGGATAGAAGGTTAAAAACTTGAAATGTTGTTTATCGCGCCTGAAGAACGGGGGAAAGGTCTCGGAAAAAAGCTGATCCGCTATGGGACTGAAAACTATTCCATCAATGAGGTGGCCGTCAATGAACAGAATCCGCTTGCGCGAGGCTTTTATGAACATATGGGTTTTCAGGTATACAAAAGGACAGACTGCGATGAGCAGGGAAATCCTTATCCGCTTTTATATATGAAATTAAGCTGACTGCCTGTTGATCTATCGTTTACTTGACGGTTTCCTTTCCGGCAGATATAATAAGTTTTATGTTTGAAACTTGTGGATAAGCGGAGGTTATACCTGGATGGAAAGAGGGAGGAACTATGGAACAGCCTGGAGTTCGTTTAAATAAATATCTCAGTGAAGCAGGAGTCTGTTCCCGCAGGGAGGCCGACCGGCTTTTGGAAGCAGGACGGATTACGGTGGATGGAGAGACGGCAGTTATGGGACAGAGGATCCTTCCTGGGCAGCAGGTTTTTTTTGATGGAGAACTTGTGGGGGAGAAGGAGCGGCCTGTGCTCCTTCTGGTCAATAAGCCGGCAGGGATTGTCTGTACCACTGCGGAATTTAAAGGAGAGAAAAATATCGTGGACATGGTTCATTATCCCGTCCGCCTGTACCCGGTAGGAAGGCTGGATAAAGAATCGGAAGGGTTGATTCTGATGACTAATCAGGGTGATTTGATGAATAAAATCCTCCGTCCGGGAAACGCTCATGAAAAAGAGTACCTGGTGGAGGTGAACCGTCCGGTGACGGCGGAATTTCTGGAGGCGTTAAGGCGGGGTGTTCCCATGCTGGGGACGGTGACGGCGCCATGCCAGGCGGAAAAAACAGGGCCGAAAAGTTTTCGGATGATATTGACCCAGGGTCTTAACCGCCAGATCAGGCGGATGTGTGAGTATTTTGACTACCGGGTGGTGGCTTTGAAGCGGGTCCGGGTGATGAATTTCGTGGTGGATGGTATTGTTTCCGGCAGCTACAGGGAGGCTACGGAAGCAGAAATGAAAGAGCTTATCCGTCTGCTGGCAGATTCTGACGGAAGGCCCTACAGGGAAAGAAACAGAAAAAATGAAACAGACGGCAGAAGGCAGGGGAAATATGGAAAATGAAAAAAAGCTTGCACGGATGAGAGAGCTGGTTTCCATACTGAGGGAAGCAGGGAAAGCATACTATCAGGAAAACCGGGAGATCATGGGCAATTATGAATATGACCGGCTGTATGACGAGCTTCTGACCCTGGAGAAAGAGACAGGAATTACTTTGTCAAAAAGCCCTACTGTCCAGGTGGGGTATGAGCTCCTGGGAGAGCTTCCCAAAGAAACACATGAAAGCCCGATGCTTTCTTTGGATAAGACAAAGGAGGCCGGCGCCTTAGCAGAATGGCTGGGTGACAAAGAGGGGCTTCTTTCCTGGAAGCTGGACGGCCTTACCATTGTGCTCACTTACCGGGATGGGCGGCTTTTTAAGGCTGTCACCAGGGGAAATGGGGAAATTGGGGAAGTCATTACCAACAATGCAAAAGTCTTTGCCAATGTCCCCCTGTCTATTTCCTATAGGGGGGAATTGGTGCTTCGCGGGGAAGCTGTCATTTCTTATTCTGATTTTTATAAAATCAATGAAGAGCTGGGCGAGGCAGACGCTAAGTATAAAAACCCCAGGAATCTTTGTAGTGGGTCGGTGCGACAGTTAAATAATGAGGTTACGGCAAAGAGGAACGTGCGGTTTTATGGGTTCTCCCTGGTGAAAGCGGAGGGGGAAGATTTTGAAAATTCCAGGGAAAAGCAGCTTCTGTGGCTTCGGGAAGAGGGCTTTGATGTAGTAGAGTATAAAAGGGTCAGGCAGGAAACCGTGGTGGATGCAGTAAAAGAATTTGCGGGAAAAACGGAGGATAATGACTTGCCTTCCGACGGTCTGGTTTTGACTTTTGATGATATTGCTTACGGACGTTCCCTGGGGCGGACGGCGAAATTTCCCAGGGATTCCATTGCTTTTAAGTGGGCGGATGAAATCCAGGCCACCCGTCTTTCCTATATTGAGTGGAGCGCATCCCGCACAGGGCTCATCAATCCAGTGGCAGTTTTTGAGCCGGTGGAGCTGGAGGGAACGACGGTCAGCAGGGCCAGTGTCCACAATGTAAGTATCGTGGAATCCCTTGAGTTGGGGGAAGGGGATGAGATTACCGTCTACAAAGCCAATATGATTATCCCCCAGATTGCGGAGAACCTGACGAAAAGTGGTTCGGTCAGGATTCCTGATGTGTGCCCTGTCTGCGGTGGTCCCACGGAAATCCGCCAGGAAAATGATGTGAAGGCGTTATATTGTATCAATCCGGAATGTCAGGCAAAGAAAATCAAAGGCTTTTCTTTATTTGTAAGCCGGGACGCCATGAATATCGACGGGCTTTCCGAAGCGACTCTGGAAAAGTTCGTGGACGCCGGATTTGTGCGGGAATTTGCGGACTTATTCCATCTTGAAAAACATAAGGAGCAGATTCTTTCCATGGACGGGTTTGGTGAAAAGTCTTATGAAAATCTTCAGGCTTCACTGGAGCGGGCGAAGGATACCACCATGGCAAGATTTATTTACGGCCTCGGAATCGCAGGTATCGGCGCTGCGGGCGCCAGGATTTTAAGTAAGGCTTTTGACTATGATTTTGAAAAATTCCGCCATGGAAGCAAGGAGGATTTTGAGCAGATAGAGGGAATCGGCCCGGTGATTGCCGACAGTATTTTCAATTATTTTCAGTCGGAGAGAAATAACCGGGAGGTGGATCGAATGTTTGAGCTGGTGACGTTTCATGATGAAATGCCATCAGCGGCCACTGAAGTCCTGGGCGGAAAAACATTTGTCATTACCGGAAAAGTAGAGCGTTTTGCAAACAGGAAAGAGCTGAAAGAGCTGATTGAATCCCTGGGTGGCAAAGTGACAGGCTCCGTGACAGCCAGGACAGATTACCTTATCAACAATGATGCCATGTCAGGTTCCTCTAAAAATAAAAAAGCAAAAGAACTGGGGATTCCCATTATTACGGAAGAGGAATTTCTTGAACTGACGGAACAGGAGTAGATTATGCCGATTAAAGTACAGAATGATTTGCCGGCACGGGCAATTCTTGAGACAGAAAATATTTTTATGATGGATGAGAACCGTGCCGTATCCCAGGATATCCGTCCCCTTCAGATTGTGATTTTAAATTTGATGCCGGTGAAGGAAGAGACGGAAACGCAGCTTCTCCGTGCCCTTTCCAATACGCCGATTCAGTTGGATATTACGTTTCTTCATATGTCCAGCCACGAGTCTACCCATACGTCTTTAAGTCATCTGAATCAGTTTTACGTGACTTTTGATTCCATCCGGAGGCAAAAATTTGATGGGATGATTATTACCGGGGCGCCGGTGGAACAGATGGAGTTTGAGGAGGTGGATTACTGGAAGGAGTTGGAAAAGATCATGGCCTGGAGCGACACCCATGTGACTTCCACAGTCCACATTTGCTGGGGCGCCCAGGCGGGGCTTTATTATCATTATGGGATTCAAAAGCATGAAATGAAGGAAAAGTTATTCGGAATCTATGAGCAGAGGGTTCTTGACCGTACGGTTCCGCTTGTCCGTGGCTTTGACGATACCTTCCGTGCACCCCATTCCCGCTATACTTACGTAAAAAAGGAAGATATTGTGGCATGTCCCGACTTGATGCTTTTGGCAGAGTCCGACGAGGCGGGGGTTTTCCTGGTTCAGAGCCGGGACGGCCGGCGGATTTTTGTCATGGGCCACCCGGAATATGACCGCATTACCCTGGACGGTGAATACCGCCGCGATCAGAGCAAGGGCATGGATACGGCTATCCCGAAAAATTATTATCCGGGGGACAACCCGGAAAATCGGCCTTGCCTGTCCTGGAGGATGCATGCAAATGCCCTCTACAATAACTGGATTAATTTCTATGTATATCAGGTGACTCCATATCTTTTGGAAAACGGAGAGTGACAGGAGTTTCTTTCACATGCTTTTTTCGACAAATTGTGATGTTTTTCTTGCGGGACTTTGGCTTTTGTGATATTCTAGAAAAAGGAGCGTTGTAGAATAACAGAATGTTTTACATTTTGCAACAGCTTCACCATCAGTTTTTGTTGCTTTTAAGGTATGGGTTTTTCCATAAGGAGGTATGGATATGTTGGAAAAACAGGACCTGTACGCAATCGCAGAGCTGATTGACGGCCGGATGGACAGAACACTTCAGGAAATGGACAAGAGATTCCAGGCGTTTTCTGTGGCCATAGATCAAAAGATGGACAAAAGATTCCAGGAGCTTTCCGGAGCCATTTTTGGAGCATGGCTGGAAAGTACATAAGAGAAAATGCAGCCGGGGCGGTTTGCCCCGGCTGTTTTTGGGGTGGCATATCCTTCGATTCCTGTTCATAGAATGTCTTAATTAAAAAACGGACAGGCTGAGGGAGGAAAAGCCATGAGAAATAACACCGGAATTGTAAATGTGCCGCTTTTGCGGCTGAAAGAGCGTCCCCTTGAGGAAGTGCAGACAGTGGATGAAGTGCTTTATGGAATGGAGGTACTCATTCGGGAAAAAACGGCAAAAGGAAGCTGGGCGGCTGTGGAAACGGCATACGGCTATCAGGGCTATGTGAAAACGGAGGGGCTGGAATGTCATGAATGGAGCATACGGAAATGGCAAAAACTGCCCAAGTATGTGGTGTGTTCCCCATCCGCAGATGTGTATGAGATGCCCGGATACCAAAATCCGTTTTTATTTACGCTTCCTAAAGGCAGCATCGTAGCGGCTGCACCTGGCGAAGGGCAGGCGGGGTGGAGGCTTGTCCGCCTCATCGATGGCAGGGGAGCCTATATGCGGGCGGCACAGATCCGCCCCCTTCCTGAAACCCATTATTCCATTAAACAGGAAGAAGAAGCTTTGAGGAAAAGCCTGGTACAGACAGCCCTTTCTTATTTGCATACCCCGTACCGGTGGGGAGGGAAAACACCATGGGGGATTGACTGCTCCGGGCTTTGCTCCATGGTCTACCTGCTCCATGGGATTTATATTTACCGGGATTCCAAAATCAAGGAAGGATATCCGGTAAAAGAAATTCCCGTATGCAGCATAAAACCGGGAGATCTTTTATACTTTCCCGGCCATATGGCCCTTTATATCGGAGGGCTCCAGTATGTCCATGCCACCGGAAAAATGGGACAGGACAGCGTAGTGGTGAACAGCCTGAACCATACGGCGGAAAATTACAGAAACGATTTGGCGGCTACCGTGACGGCAGCAGGCACAGTTTTTGCTTAGGATTATAAAAAGGACTGGGGGTTGTGATGATTAAAACCCCCGGTCCTTTTTATATCGAATCTAAATAGGAAATTATTCTAAACAAAGTATAAAGTACATTGACTTTCCGTAAAATCTTATTATAATAATTTTTTGAGTTAATGATTTACCTGGTTAATTACTTCAGGTGGAGGGTGAGATGGAGATGGATGCCGTATGCAGGCTTGGGCACAATTTTTTTGAACAGATTGAACGGCTTCACCGAATGATTTGTATGCAGAAAATGTTTTTGAAGTTAAGTCCGGCGGAAATGATGATGTTAATCCAGGTGGAGCATTGTTTGGAAGAAAACCCGAAAGGGCAAGGTGTGAAGCCGTCACAGCTGACTGCAGGGGGGATGTTAAGCAAACCCGCCGTATCAAAAATGCTGGGGAACTTGGAAGAGAAAGGTTATCTCATGCGGACTGCGTCAAAGCGGGACAGACGGGTGGTTTATGTGAATTTGACAAAGCTTGGGACAGAAAGGCTGAAGGAGGAGAGAGAATACCGGGACAATAAAATAAAAAATATCATAAACTGCATGGGGAGAGAACAGATGAAGCTGCTTTCAGAATTGATGGAAGAATTTCTTGCTTGTGCTAAAAAGGAGCTGACAAAATGACAGAAGGAGGAAAGGGGTTAAAATGAAGTTCTAAGAGACGGAAAAGAGAGACATACAGGAGACTAAAGGAGAACGACAAATTATGATAAAGATTTTGAAATATCTCAGGCAATCGGCAGGTTGGGCATTTCTGATTCTGGCGCTTTTATGTCTGCAGGCATACTGCGATTTATCACTTCCACAGTATACCTCGGATATTGTTGATACTGGTATTCAGCAGGGTGGAATTTCCCATACGGCGCCGGACGTTATCCGGCAGTCTGAGATGGAAAAACTGCTCCTTTTTCTGGAAGAAGGAGAAGGGCAGACTGTGGAAAATTCTTATTCTCTGATTTCCGGAGAAAATTTTTCCGAAAAAGAATATGGACAATATGAAAAACAGTATCCGGCCATGGAAAAAGAGCCGCTGATCCTAAAAAATAATTTATCCCCGGAGGCAGAAGAAGAACTGGATGGGATTTTAAGCAGGGCAGAAGTTCTTCTGACGGCCGTGGACCGGATGGGAATTGATGTATCTGCCCTTCCACAGGAAAAGGTGGATGAAATTGCCGGAGAAATAGAAAGCCAGACGGCAGCCCTTTCAGATTCCATTTTAAGCCAGATGGGAATTTCTTATGTAAAAGGAGAATATGAAGCCATTGGCATCAATACGGCCAAAAAGCAGACAGATTACCTGTTTCTGGCTGGCGCCAAAATGCTTGGGATTGCACTTCTTTCCATGGCCGCCAATGTGCTGGTATGCCTCATCGCTTCCCGGGTAGCTGCCGGTATTGGATTAAGGCTCCGGGGACAGGTGTTCCAAAAAGTGATTTCCTTTTCCGGTGGGGAGATGGACCGGTTTTCCACATCCTCTTTGATTACCAGAAGTACCAATGATATCCAACAGGTACAATTAGTGACAGTGTTGTTGCTTAGAATGGTATTATATGCGCCTATCATCGGTATCGGAGGGCTGTTTAAGGTGATTCGTTCGGAAGCCTCGATGGCATGGATTATCGGGGTGGCCGTGCTGGCGGTGAGCCTCTTAGTCATCCTTTTAATGGTGGTGGCCATGCCCAGGTTTAAGCTTATGCAGAAGCTGGTGGACCGTGTCAACCTGGTGGCCAGGGAAATTTTGACAGGGCTTCCTGTTATCCGTGCATTCAGCAGAGAAAAACATGAAGAGGAGCGGTTTGACGGGGCGAACAGAGATTTGACAAAAACGATGCTTTTTACCAACAGATGTATGTCCTTTATGATGCCTGCCATGATGTTTATTATGAATGGCATCACGGTTTTAATTCTCTGGACCGGCGCCCATGGAATCGATGCAGGAAACCTCCAGGTGGGGGACATGATGGCTTTTATTACTTATACTATGCAGATTGTCATGGCCTTCCTGATGATTACCATGGTATCCATTATGCTTCCAAGGGCTGCTGTGGCTGCCGGCAGAATTGATGAAGTATTGACGACGGAGATTTCCATACATGAAAAATCATCGCCGAAAAAGCTTCCTGAGACAGCAAAAGGCGTTGTGGAATTTAATCACGTGTCGTTCCGGTATCCCGGAGCTGAAAACGACGTGCTCCATGATATCACCTTTACGGCAAGGCCGGGAGAGACGACAGCGTTCATCGGCAGTACCGGAAGCGGAAAATCCACATTGGTGAATTTGCTTCCCAGGCTGTATGATGTGACAGAAGGGGAAGTTACGGTGGATGGCATCGATGTGCGGGAGCTTTCTTTAAAAGAGCTGCGGGAACAGATTGGCTTCGTGCCCCAGAAAGGAGTCCTTTTTTCCGGCACCATTGCCTCTAATCTGCGGTTTGGAAAAAGGGATGCCAGCGATGAACAGCTTAAGGCGGCGGCAAATGTTTCTCAGGCAGCAGATTTTGTGGAAGAGAAACCGGAGAAATATGAAAGCCATATTGCCCAGGGCGGCGCCAATGTATCCGGGGGACAGAAGCAGAGACTTTCCATTGCACGGGCGGTGGTAAAGGATCCCCATATTTATGTATTTGACGACAGCTTTTCTGCCCTGGATTTTAAGACAGATTCTGCTTTGCGCAGAGCATTAAACGAATATGCTGCGGAAAGCACGAAGTTGGTGGTGGCCCAGAGAGTCAGTACGATTCTCCATGCAGAGCAGATCATTGTACTGGATGAGGGACGTATTGTGGGAAAGGGAACTCACGGAGAGCTTTTGGAAACTTGTGAAGTTTACAGGCAAATTGCGAAATCACAGCTTTCAGAGGAAGAGCTTAGGTCTTCAAAAAAGGAGGAATTTGGACATGAGTGACGGGACAGAAAAAACTCCGAAAAGTACAAATCAGAAAATAGCGGCGCCCCGGATGGGGCATGGAAGGATGGGGGGCCAAGGAGGCGGAGAAAAGGCCAGGGATTTCGGAAAAACCATGAAGAAGCTGATTTCCTATATGGGGCGATACAAATGGGGAATCCTGACGGTTTTAATTTTTGCCGTGGGCAGTACGGTGTTCAATGTCATTGGGCCGAAAATTTTAGGACAGGCGACGACGAAGATTTTTAACGGGCTTGCAGACAAGCTTTCGGGAGGGGCAGGTATTGATTTTTCCGGTATTGGGAGGATTCTGCTTATCCTTCTTGTCCTTTATGGAATCAGCGCCTTATGCAGTTTTATCCAGAGTTTTACCATGACCACTATTTCCCAAAAGGTCAGCTTCCGTATGAGGAAAGAAATGTCGGAAAAGATCAACCGGCTACCCATGAATTATTACGACACCAGGACCTATGGGGAGGTGCTTTCCAGGATTACCAATGATGTGGATACCCTGGGACAAAGCCTGAATCAGAGTGTGACCCAGATGATTACTTCCATTACTATGATCATCGGCGTCTTTATTATGATGCTTTCCATCAGCCCTTTGATGACGGTGATTGCACTTTTAATCCTTCCTGTTTCCATGGGCCTTATTTCCTTTATTATTAAACGTTCCCAGAAATTTTTCCGCCAGCAGCAGGAATATCTGGGGCGCATCAACGGCCAGGTGGAAGAAAACTATGGCGGCCATACGGTTATTAAGGTGTTTAACCGGGAAGATGAGGTTTTGCGGGAATTTAATGAAACAAATGAAATGCTTTACCAATCGGGATGGAAGTCTCAGTTTTTTTCCGGTATGATGCAGCCTGTCATGCAGTTTGTGGGAAATCTGGGTTATGTGGCAGTGGCCATTGTGGGAAGTTTTCTGACCATACGGGGGACAATCCAGGTGGGCGACATCCAGTCCTTTATCCAATATGTGCGGAATTTTACCCAGCCCATCACCCAGCTTGCCCAGGTTTCCAACCTTTTGCAGTCCACGGCAGCAGCTGCAGAACGCGTTTTTGATTTTCTGGAAGAGGGAGAGGAAGACCAGAATGTAGAAAATCCGGCTTCCCTCGAAGGGATTGAAGGAAATGTGACCTTTGATCATGTGAAATTTGGTTATCGCCCTGATAAAATCATTATCAATGATTTCAGTGCGGAGATTTCGGCAGGAAAGAAGATTGCCATTGTTGGTCCCACGGGAGCCGGAAAGACCACTCTGGTAAAACTTCTCATGCGGTTTTATGACGTGAACGGCGGCGCCATCCGTATTGACGGGAAAGATATCCGTTCTTTTAACAGAAGTGAGCTGAGAGAGCTTTTTGGAATGGTGCTTCAGGATACCTGGCTTTTCAAAGGCTCCATTATGGAAAATATCCGTTACGGAAAATTGGATGCTTCCGACGATGAAGTCATTGCTGCGGCAAAGGCCGCCCATGCCCATCATTTCATTTCCACCCTTCCGGATGGATACGACCTGGAACTCAATGAAGAGGCAGGCAATGTTTCCCAGGGCCAGAAGCAGCTTCTGACCATTGCCAGGGCCATCCTGGCAGACAATAAAATCCTGATTTTGGACGAGGCTACCAGTTCTGTGGATACAAGAACGGAAGAACGGATCCAGAAAGCGATGGACAACTTGATGCGGGGGCGTACCAGCTTTGTTATCGCCCACAGGCTCTCTACCATACGGGACGCTGATTTGATCCTTGTGATGAAAGACGGCGATATCATTGAGCAGGGAACCCACGAGGAACTGCTTGAAAAACAGGGCTTTTACGCAGAACTTTACAACAGCCAGTTTGAGAGGACTGCATAAAATCTGCCTGTACATCCTGATACAGACCAGGAAGGAGAGACGGGGGAATGGCAAACTCTGAAAGGGCATATTTAGGGGCATTTTGAGCGGAGGTGAAATCCACTGCTTACGCAGACTTAGGCGCGGCGGTTTCCCGGCGCGTCTTAGCCGCAGTTGGCAGTTAGTTCACCGCAGCGTAAGCCCCGGGCCCGCTCAGAGTTTGCCATTCCCCCGTCTCTCCTTTCTAGTGTTGATTCAGGACGTACAGACAGGATTTTTATGCAGTCATCTGGGCTCGATTTTTGGAACGGAATCATCGTAGTCCAGCACCACCACATCCAGGGCGCCGGGTCCCCAGGTTCCGTTTATGACGCACATGGTATACATGGTTCCGGCTTCCACATCTGTCAGGATGGAAAGGAGAGGGTTCTCTTCATCCTGGCCCGGTGTCAGATAAAAACCGTATTCTCCGGGGCGGAAGGGCTTGAACGGTGTCACTTCCTTAAAGGTTACATCTGCAAAGACCAGTTTGTTTCCGTAAAGGAAGAAATCCAGAGGGCCGCTTTTGTATGCCAGGTTGGCAGCACGGACACAGCCGAATCCGGCAGGATACAGCGGGCACATGTAGTCAAAGATCTGTTTCAGATCCAGCCCGTTATCAGTCTGGATAATGGCAATGGTATATTTAATAGGAAGGAAAAAAGGCAGGGTTTTCTGAAGGTAGACACGCCTGGAGCGGGTTCCGGCCAGGGTAATGGTGATAAATCCAACTTGTTCTGTGGCATAGCCTGTGACTGTGCGGTAGGGAAGTTCCGACAGAAGAGAAGTGTCGTCCACAGAAACCTGAAGGGCTTCCGTATCTGCGGCAGCATGGAAAAAACGGATATAACAGGAGGCTTCGTTCAAAGGAACCATCCTTTCGGAAAATGCTGTTGCTTTATAATATGTGGCAGTTTTTATCTGGTGCGAAAAGACTGTTGACAGATTTTTACAAAATATCAAAAGAAAAACCATGATTTTTGCGTGTTTTTCAGTGAAAAAAGAACTGTTAAAAAATGGAGAGTATGATATAATAAAGACAAAGCGTGTAAACGCAAAAAATCCACAGAAAGGAAGATAAAACAATGCCCTTAGTTACAACTACCGAAATGTTTAAAAAAGCATATGAAGGCGGATATGCAATCGGAGCATTCAATGTCAACAACATGGAGATCGTCCAGGCCATCACCGAGGCGGCAGCAGAGGAGAAGTCACCCATTATCCTTCAGGCTTCCGCAGGAGCCAGGAAGTATGCAAATGGCGCATATCTGAAACGTCTGGTTGAGGCTGCCCTGGATATTTATCCGGAGCTTCCTGTGGCCCTTCATCTGGATCACGGCGCAGATTTTGAAATCTGCAAATCCTGTATTGACAGCGGATTTACTTCTGTCATGATCGACGGCTCTTCCAAACCTTTTGAGGAGAATATTGCCCTGGCAAAGAAAGTTGCCGAATATGCTCATGATAAAGGCGTGGTAGTGGAAGCGGAGCTTGGAACATTAGCCGGTATTGAGGATGATGTGAAGGTAAGCGCTGAAGATTCTTCCTATACAAGACCGGAAGAAGTGGAAGAGTTTGTGGATAAAACAGGCGTGGATTCTTTGGCCATCGCCATTGGGACAAGCCATGGGGCTTACAAGTTCAAGCCCGGCACAAACCCTCAGTTGAGATTTGACATTCTTGAGGATGTGGCAAAGAGGCTGCCCGGATTCCCCATTGTACTTCATGGTTCTTCTTCTGTTCCTCAGGAGTATGTAAAGATCATCAATGCCAACGGCGGCGCCCTTAAGGATGCGATCGGCGTTCCCGAAGACCAGCTTCGCCAGGCAGCCAGGATGGCAGTTTGCAAGATCAACATTGATTCCGATCTCCGTCTGGCTCTGACTGCAGGTATCAGAGAGCATATGATGGCTCACCCGGATCATTTTGATCCCAGACAGTACCTGTCTCCTGCAAGGGCTTATGTAAAAGATGTTGTAAAGCATAAGATTACAGAGGTTCTGGGATCCGCAGGGAAGATTTGAAAATAGGGACTTTTCCTAATATGACAAAAAAATGGCTGTCCTTTTTTAAAAGGGCAGCCATTTTCATTCGGGAAATTTCGTGAGTTCATTTCCCGAACAGGAAAGAGAGAGGTTTATTTACCTGCCATCTGTCTTTCCTGCTCTTCAATCATCTTCTTTACCATATAGCCGCCTACGGAACCATTCTGATAAGAAGTAAGGTCACCGTTGTAACCATTCTTTAACGGCACACCCAGCTCGTTTGCTACCTCCATTTTAAAACGATCCATAGCCTCTTTTGCTTCGGGTACGTTTACCTGATTGCTTCCTGAGTTTGACATCTGAAGCACCTCCTTTTCGGTTGTTATTTGGTACACGCTTATTATGTGCATACAGAAAAATAATACACTGGCAAGTTCTGATTCTTCTGTAAGAATCTGTAAATTATTTTTTATGCCTTTGTATCCAAAAGAAAATACAAAAACTCAGGAGCAAAATAAGGTGGACATAAAAACTGGTAAATGATATACTTTTAGTAACTATACCGAAAGGGAGTTCTCAAAAGGTATACCCTTCGGGTACCCCGTCATGGCCATCCGGCCGTTATAAAAGGTATGATATCACAAGGAGGAAGTGCAATGAATACGTTGGAACTCAAAAAAATGGCCAATGAAGTGCGTAAAGACATTATAACGTCTGTTCACAGCGCAAAAGCAGGCCATCCGGGCGGATCTCTTTCCGCAGCAGATATTTTCACATATCTGTATTTTGAAGAATTAAGGGTTGATCCGAAAAACCCGGATGCACCGGGAAGAGACCGTTTTGTATTGTCAAAAGGACATACGGCTCCCGGTTATTATGCGGCTTTGGCCCGCAGGGGATTTTTCCCGGTGGAGGATCTCGTGACGCTGCGCCATATCGGTTCCCATTTGCAAGGACATCCCTGTAAGCAGCATACACCTGGCGTGGACATGTCCAGCGGATCTTTGGGACAGGGGATTTCTGCGGCGGTAGGTATGGCTATTGCAGGAAAGCTTGACAACGCGGATTATCGTGTATATACACTTCTGGGCGACGGCGAGCTTCAGGAAGGCCAGGTATGGGAGGCTTCCATGCTGGCAGCCCACAGAAAGCTTGACAACCTGGTGGTGATCGTGGACAACAACGGCCTTCAGATTGACGGCAATGTGGCTGATGTCAATTCTCCGTATCCCATTGACCAGAAATTTGAAGCTTTCAATTTCCATGTGATCAATATTGACGGTCATGATTTTGATCAGATTCGTGCAGCCTTTGAGGAAGCAAAGACAGTCAAGGGCCGTCCTACGGCTATTATTGCAAAGACAGTCAAGGGCAAAGGCGTTTCCTTTATGGAAAACCAGGCATCCTGGCATGGGACTGCGCCCAACGACGAGCAGTACGCAGTTGCAATGGCAGATTTGGAGAAAGCAGGTGAAGCATAATGGCAGAAGTAAAGAAGATTGCCACAAGAGAGAGTTATGGAAACGCACTGGCAGAATGTGGTGCGAAATATGAAAACCTGGTGGTTCTGGATGCCGATCTGGCCGGCGCCACCAAGACAGGCGTGTTTAAGAAAGTTTTTCCGGATCGCCACATTGACTGCGGTATCGCGGAAAGCAATATGATCGGAGTGGCAGCCGGCCTGGCGGCGGCAGGGAAGATTCCTTTTGCCAGTTCTTTTGCCATGTTCGCGGCAGGACGGGCTTTTGAGCAGGTGAGGAATTCCGTGGGTTATCCCCATCTGAATGTAAAGATTGGTGCGACTCATGCGGGCATCTCCGTAGGGGAAGACGGCGCGACCCATCAGTGCAATGAAGATATCGCCCTCATGCGGACCATTCCCGGCATGGTGGTGATAAGCCCTGCCGATGATGTGGAAGCGAAAGCGGCAGTACGCGCCGCCATTGAACATGATGGCCCGGTCTATCTGAGATTCGGACGTCTGGCGGTTCCTGTCATCCATGACGAGGCATCTTATAAATTTGAAATCGGCAAAGGTATAGTGGAGAGAGAAGGAAAAGATGTTACCATCTTTACCACAGGGCTCTGCGTGAGCGAGTGCCTGGCGGCAGCTGAGAAGCTGGCGGCAGAAGGCATCAGTGCAAAAGTGGTCAATATCCATACCATTAAGCCCATTGATGAGGAACTGGTGGTGGCAGCGGCGACGGAGACAGGAAAAGTCGTGACGGTGGAAGAACATTCCATTATCGGAGGACTTGGAAGCGCAGTCTGCGACGTGCTGTCTGCAAAAGCTCCCACAAAAACATTAAAGATCGGTATCAACGATACTTACGGCGAATCCGGACCGGCCAAGGACCTGGTTAAGAAATACGGACTGGACGGCGAAAGTATTGCTGAAAAAGTAAAAGCATTTGTAAAATAAGTACGAACTGTGTACTTTTTAAGATACTTGTTTGACATTCCCATTATGCTGATTGTATAATAGAAAAGATGATTTGTTTAAAATTATTAATATTTCATCTATATATTTAGAGGAGGATAATACCTATGGGAAGAAAAATGAAAACCATGGATGGCAACCATGCGGCAGCGTATGCTTCATATGCGTATACTGATGTGGCTGCCATCTACCCTATCACCCCTTCATCTCCTATGGCAGAAGCCACAGATGAGTGGGCAACACAGGGAAAACAGAACATCTTTGGCCAGACGGTAAAGATGGCTGAGATGCAGTCCGAAGCAGGTGCGGCAGGCGCCGTACACGGCTCTCTGGCTGCCGGCGCGCTGACGACGACTTATACGGCGTCTCAGGGTCTGTTGCTTATGATCCCCAACCTTTATAAGGTGGCGGGCGAGCTGCTTCCGGGCGTGTTCAATGTATCCGCACGTGCACTGGCAAGCCATGCACTGTCTATTTTTGGTGATCACTCCGATGTGTATGCATGCCGTCAGACCGGCGCTGCCATGCTGTGTGAAGGAAGTGTACAGGAAGTCATGGATTTGACTCCCGTTGCGCACTGTGCGGCAATCAAGGGCCGTGTCCCTTTCATCAATTTCTTTGACGGTTTCCGTACTTCTCATGAATATCAGAAGATCGAAGTCTGGGATGATGAAGATCTGAAAGATATGGTGGATATGGATGCCATCGATGCTTTCAGAAGACATGCCCTGAATCCTGAGCATCCCTGCCAGAGAGGTTCTGCCCAGAACCCTGACATCTTCTTCCAGGCAAGAGAGGCCTGCAACTCTTACTACAATGCGCTTCCTGCAATCGTAGAAGAAAAGATGGCACTTGTAAATAAGAAGCTTGGTACGGATTATCAGTTATTTAATTATTACGGCGCTCCCGATGCAGAGCAGGTGATCATCGCCATGGGTTCTGTCTGCGAAACCATCGAAGAGACTGTTGACTTTATGAATGCCCAGGGTAAGAAGGTCGGCCTCGTGATCGTCCGTCTGTACCGTCCCTTCGTGGCTGAAAAACTGATCGCAGCGATTCCTGACACGGTTAAGAAGATTTCCGTACTTGACAGGACGAAAGAGCCCGGCGCCCAGGGCGAGCCTCTGTACCTGGATGTGGTGGCTGCCCTTCGCGACACCAAGTTCCACAATGTTCCGATCTACAGCGGACGCTACGGCCTTGGTTCCAAGGACACGACTCCTGCGCAGATCGTTGCTGTTTACAATAATACTGAGAAGAAGGTATTCACCATCGGTATCGTGGATGATGTGACCAATCTGTCCCTGCCGGTGGGAGAGGAATTCTCCGCAACACCTGAGGGAACCATCAGCTGCAAGTTCTGGGGCCTTGGCGCCGACGGTACGGTAGGTGCAAACAAGAACTCCATCAAGATCATCGGCGACAATACCGATATGTATGCCCAGGCATATTTTGATTATGATTCCAAGAAGTCCGGCGGTGTTACCATTTCCCATTTGAGATTTGGTAAGGATCCCATCCGTTCCACTTACCTGATCAGTAAGGCTGATTTTGTGGCCTGCCACAATCCTGCTTACCTGAGAAAATACAACATGGTACAGGATCTGAAGGACGGCGGAACATTCCTGCTCAACTGTGCATGGGATATGGCCGGCCTGGAAGAGCATCTTCCCGGACAGGCTAAGAAGTATATTGCCGACCACAACATCAAGATGTATGTCATTGATGGTGTGAAGATCGGTATTGAGACCGGTATGGGTGCCACCCGTATCAACACCATCCTTCAGTCCGCATTCTTTAAGCTGGCTGCCATCATTCCGGAAGAGCAGGCCATTGAGCTTATGAAAGCTGCCGCAAAGGCAACTTACGGCCGCAAGGGTGACGATGTTGTCCAGAAGAACTGGGCTGCCATCGAGGAAGGTGCAAAGCAGGTTCATCAGATCGAGGTTCCTGAGAGCTGGAAGAATGCTGAGTATGAAGACCTGTCCGCAGCAGTTCCCACCGGCGACAGAGAAGATGTTGTGAAGTTTGTCAAGACAGTACAGCAGAGCGTTTCCGCACAGGAAGGCAACAAGCTGCCTGTATCTGCTTTTGTAGATTATGTGGACGGTTCCACACCTTCCGGCGCTGCCGCATTTGAGAAGCGCGGTGTTGCCGTAAGTATTCCTGTATGGAATCCTGAGAACTGTATCCAGTGTAACTTCTGTTCCTATGTATGTCCTCATGCCACCATCCGTCCTGCGGCCATGACCGAGGAAGAAGCGGCAGCTGCTCCTGACCAGCTGAAGAAGATCCCTATGACCGGTATGCCGGGCATGTTCTTCTCTGTGACAGTGGATGCCCTGGACTGCTTAGGCTGCGGTTCCTGTGCTACGGTCTGCCCTGGCAAGAAGGGTGCAAAAGCCCTTACCATGGAGCCTCTGGAAGCAAATATCGACTGCCAGAAGGGCTTCGATTACGGCCTGACGTTGCCTAAGAAAGCAGCGGTCCTTGAGAAATTCAAAGAGAATACGGTAAAAGGCAGCCAGTTCAGGCAGCCGCTCCTTGAGTTCTCCGGCGCTTGCGCAGGCTGCGGCGAGACTCCTTATGCGAAACTGATCACCCAGCTTTTCGGTGACAGAATGTATATTGCAAATGCGACAGGATGTTCCTCCATCTGGGGTAACTCCTCACCCAGCACTCCTTATACTGTGACTCCTGAGGGTAAAGGTCCGGCATGGTCCAACTCCCTGTTTGAGGATGCAGCTGAGTTTGGTTATGGTATGAGCCTGGCTCAGAATGCGATGAGAGAGACACTGAAGTTCAAGATCGAAGATGTTGTGGCCAATGGCGACAATGAAGATGTGAAGGCAGCTGCGAAAGAGTGGCTGGATACCTTCGGCATCGGTGCGCTCAACGGCGCGGCTACGGACAAGCTGGTTGCTGCTCTGGAAGCTTGCGGCTGTGACAGGGCAAAAGATATCCTGAAGGATAAAGACTTCCTGGCTAAGAAGTCCCAGTGGATCTTTGGTGGTGACGGCTGGGCTTACGATATCGGCTTCGGCGGCGTGGACCACGTACTGGCAAGCGGCAGGGACGTAAACATTATGGTATTTGATACTGAAGTTTACTCCAATACCGGCGGACAGTCCTCCAAGGCAACACCTACCGGCGCTATTGCGAAATTTGCAGCAGGCGGCAAGGATGTGAAGAAGAAAGACCTGGCAGCCATTGCCATGAGCTACGGTTATGTATACGTTGCCCAGATCGCCATGGGTGCTGACATGAATCAGTGCGTGAAGGCTCTGGCAGAGGCAGAAGCTTATCCCGGACCTTCCCTGGTTATCGCTTATGCTCCTTGTATCAACCATGGTATCAAGGCCGGTATGGCAAAGGCACAGCTGGAGGAGAAGGCTGCAGTTGAGGCTGGTTACTGGTTTAACTTCCGCTACAATCCTGAGCTGGCAGCAGCCGGAAAACCCGCCTTCAGCCTGGACAGCAAGGCTCCCACCGGAGACTACAAGGCGTTCCTTAACGGCGAAGTTCGTTACAATTCCCTTGTACGTGCGAACCCTGAAAGGGCTGCAGAGCTGTTCGATGCTGCGGAGGCACAGTCCAAAGCGAAATACGAGCATCTTCAGAAGTTGGTCAAACTGTACGGCGTTGAGGAATAATCGGCAAATTGTGACGGCTTTATGTCAGATCAAACGTAAATAAATGAGGAGAGTCTCCCTGAAGCAAGGTTGCTTGCAGAAGGGAGACTCTTCTCATTTGTATGCTTTTTAAGGAAAAGGCACAGATTACCGGCCTCTTATATCTGACTCTTTTTTATTCTGCCACAGTTTTTCAAAAAATTGCAAAATTATTTGTCAGAGATGTTCCTTTTGGTGACAAAAAGGAAAAAACCAAAGCAAAGGACAAATAAAATGCCGGAACCCATTAAATCCAAAAGAACCGGAATCCCGCTATGGATGGGAAGGGATTCCCATGCTTTGGAAATACCCATTGCAAGGATAGCAGCAAAGACAGGGCGGAGCAGTTCATAGACAGGGGAGATGAAAAGCCCAATTTTTCTTCGCAGGAAGAAAAGGTGAGAGAAGGTGAGAACCAGCTCACTGCAAAGAAGGCCATATAAATAGGCGCGGATTCCCATGCGGGGAATAAGAAGCACCACAAAAAGCAGCCGGACAGCCAGGCTTAAAGCAGAGTGTAGGAAGGTTGTTTTAGTATATCCCAGGCCGTTTATGATACTTCCGGCAGTGCCGGATACATATAGGAAAGGACAGAGCCAGGCCAGTACGGAAAGGAAGCTTCCTGACAGTTCATTGTGAAAAATAGCAGGGCCGACCGTTTCTCCAAATTGGAGAAAAATTCCGGCAAACAGGATTCCGATGTAGAGGCTGTAACGGACTGAGAATCCGGCGGAGGAATTGATTCTGTCATAGGCGTTGGCCGACTGGGCGGCTGCGATATGGGGGAGGAGCATGACAGATAAAGATCCGGTAATGGCCGTTGGAAAAAGAATGAACGGCAGGGCCATACCTGTCAGGACACCGTAGACACTTAAGGATTCGCCGGAAGTGAGGCCATAAGTTTTCAGGCAGCCGGGGATCATGATAGCTTCGGCGCTTTGAAGAAGGCTTAAAATCAGCCGGTTGCCCATGAGAGGGAGAACCATAGCCAGAAGGCCATGAAAAAGGAACCGAGAAGGATATCTTTTTATGGCATCTGGTTGTGGGGAAGGGATTTTTTTGGCGGAGTGCCTGGAAAAAGCCAGAAGGCTTGTAAACAGTGCGCCGCCTTCCCCGGCTAAGTGTCCAACCACTGCATAAATAGCGGTGATTTCCCTGCCGGAAGCTTCAGCAATATGAATAACCGTAATCACAGTCAGGATTCGGACAAACTGTTCCATAAGCTGGGCGGCTGCAGGAATCTGTGCCTTGCTGATTCCGTAATAATAGCCGCAGATACTGGCGTGTACAGCGCTTAAAGGGACAGAAAAAGCTAAAACCCGAAGCAGGTTTTCGGCACGAGGCTCCAAAAGGACGCGGACAGATAAAAAGGGAGCGAAGCGGTAAATGATAAATGCAGCAGTTAAAGACAGGGAGAGAGCCAGGAAAAGCCCGCATGCCAAATAACGGCGGCTGTCCCCTCCCTCTTTTTTTCGGTATTCAGCGGCCACAAAACGGGAAATAGCAGTCTGTATGGAACCGCAGCAAAGGGAAAAACAGATGCCATATATGGGATAGACAAGCTGGTAAAGCCCCATGGCTTCCGTACTGATTTTATGAGAAAGAAAAATACGGTAAAAGAACCCGGCAATCCGGGCGATAATCCCGGAAGCTGTCAACAGGAGCGTACCGAAGATCAGAGGGCTTTTTTGTCTGTTTTTCTTCATAATTAAACCTCAAACGTGTGCGGATTTCAGGATACTTTAAACTATATTCAACAAAATATCATATTATATCAGTAAAGAAGATCTGGCAGGAACGAATAGAGGACAGTATTATATTTTTAGTTGACATTTTTTACCAGTAAGGGGTTACATTTTCGAATGTTCTATGATATACTGACTACTATGGCAAAGTACATGCCAGAGTGTAGAGGGTAAGGAGTTAAATTTATTATGAATAATCAGCTGGAGTGGAAAGATGAGTTTAATATTGGTGTAAAAATCATTGATGAAGAGCACCATAGGCTGTTTAAGATTATTAATAAGCTTTATGCTCTAGGGGAAGAGGAAAAGAAAAGTAAAAAAGCATGTCAGGAAGGAATCAAATATTTTAAAGAACATGCAATGAAACATTTTGAAGACGAAGAAAAGTATATGGAGCTGATTGCTTACGAAGATCTTGAAATGCATAAGCGCATCCACAGAGGATTCCGGAATAATACCCTTCCGGCCCTGGAGGAGGAACTGGTGCGGGAAAATTATTCTCCGATTGCTGTAGATCATTTTCTGGCAGCCTGCGCCGGTTGGCTGATCGGGCATACTTTGACGGAAGATCAGGCAATAACCGGAGAACGGGAGAGTAAGTGGACGGATCTTTTACCGGAGGAAGAACTTTCGGTTATGGAAGAAGTCATCAGCAAGTTGTTATATGATATGTTCCAACTGAAAGCGCGGGCGATCAGTGAATCCTACGATGGGGAACGATACGGGAATGGCATCTATTACCGGCTGGTTTATGGCAGGGAGGAAGATGAAAAAAATGGGAGATCGTTTTAGTCTGGGAAGAAAAGATTGTGCTCAGCACCATCGGAAAAATGATGGGATTCCAGTCGGACAAGATGGATATTATGCTGGTCAATGCGACCAGATATGCGGCCAGCCAGTTTGTATGGCGTGTTATGGGGCGGTTCCCATCCATGGAGCCTTATGAGATGGTGGAAGAAAATCTTCTGACTTATGAACAGTTCCGTGAAATGTTTGAGAAAAAGAAACCTCAGGTCAGCCTGCTGTTTGATACAAATGAAGGGTATTTCTCTTATTGCGTCTTTGCCCCCCACCTGTTGAAGAGCGGCATAGGGACGCCTCTGATGGTGAAAAATGAAATGCGGGAGACTGAGAAATATCTTCTGAACAGGAAATTGGATCCAAAGCAGAAGATACTTGTCGTTGATGATTCCATGACCATACGGATGGGAATGAGAAGGCTGTTAGCTGGGAAATATGAAGTCTCAGAGGTGGATTCAGGAACAGCAGCGATCCGGGCCATCACCTTAGACCGGCCGGATCTGATTCTTCTGGATTATGAAATGCCGGTTTGTGACGGAAGCCATGTATTTGAAATGCTTCGTTCCGAGAAAGAATTTGAGGATATCCCGGTGATTTTCTTAACCAGCAGAGACGATCCGGAAAGTGTCAGAAAGGTATTGTCTTTAAAACCGGAAGGCTATTTGCTGAAATATCTGAAGCCTGCGGACATTAAGAATAGAATTGATGAGTTTTTTAACAAGATGAATGGATAGCAGATATTTTATGATTGCGGTGATACGATAAACAGCCGTCCCATCCTTTTCGAATGGGACGGCTGTTTGTATGAGATTCCGGTAAGGGACAGGACATTATTTCAGGAGAGGACTTGACAAAAATACCTGAGGGTGGTATAGTGACACTGTAATTCATAGTAAATTGCTGGGGATTCGGAGGCATCAGATGAAATTATCAACAAAAGGCCGATACGGACTTCGGGCAATGGTTGATGTGGCAGTAGCCGGTGAAGAGGCGCCCGTGCCAATCCAGGCGATTGCAAAGAGGCAGGATTTGTCTGAAAAATATCTGGAACAGTTGTTGGGAATGTTAAAAAAAGCCGGGTTGGTAAAAAGTATCCGGGGAAACCAGGGCGGTTATCAGATTGAAGGGGACACGGCCAAAATTTCAGTGGGCGATATTTTAAGGGCCCTGGAAGGAGATTTGCTTCCGGTGGAATGTGCAGGCTTTGGGGAAGAGAGTAGCTGCAAAACCGCCAAATTCTGTGCAACGAAATATGTCTGGAAGAAAATCAATGAAAGCCTGGAAGATACGGTAAATCACATTACCCTGAAAGAGCTGGTGGAACAGACGAAATCCATGCAGGCAGGGACATGGAAAGAGGAATAATATACCTTATAAGGCAGGCGATCGCAGGATGCCTGGAAGAGATACCCCATAGGGTATACGTGGACATTGGGACTTTCAACCATATAGGGTACACGTGGCCATTGGGGCTTTCTACCATCGATTGGCAAGGTATAAAATAAGGAAAGAAGGATACAGATTATGGAACAGCAGTTAATTTATCTGGACAATGCAGCGACGACAAAAGTAAATCCGAAAGTACTGGAGGCCATGCTGCCTTATTTTTCAGAAAAGTTCGGAAATCCCTCTGCGGTGTATGGATTTGCATCGGCCAATAAACAGGCAATTACGGAAGCAAGGGAAAATATAGCAGAAATCCTCGGCGCAAAGACGGAAGAAATATATTTTACGGCAGGTGGTTCGGAGTCGGACAACTGGGCGCTTAAGGCAGCTGCCGAAGCTTATGAGAGTAAAGGGAAACACATCATTACCACAAAGATTGAGCATCATGCCATTCTCCATACCTGCGATTATTTGGAAAGCAGGGGATTTGAAATTACTTATCTGGATGTGGATGAGGCCGGCGTGGTAGATATGGAGCAGTTAAAGGGAGCCATCCGCCCCGATACTATTTTGATTTCCATTATGTTTGCTAACAATGAAATCGGAACCATAGAACCCATCGCAGACATCGGAAAGCTGGCAAAAGAGAATGGCATCCTTTTCCATACGGATGCAGTCCAGGCTTTCGGCCATGTGCCCATCAAGGTGGATGAGATGGGGATTGATATGTTGAGCGCCAGCGGCCACAAACTGAATGGGCCAAAAGGCATTGGTTTTCTGTATATCAGAAAAGGGGTGAAGATCCGTTCTTTCGTCCATGGCGGGGCACAGGAAAGAAAACGCCGTGCCGGGACAGAAAACGTACCGGGAATCATCGGGATTGGCGTGGCGGCAAAACTCTGTGAGGAAACCATGGAGGAGAGAAGCGCCAGGGAAAAGAAGTTGCGGGATCACCTCATTGACCGGGTTATGAAAGAGATTCCTTATACCAGGCTCAATGGACACCGGACCTCCAGGCTTCCCAACAATGCCAACTTCAGTTTTCAGTTTGTGGAAGGGGAATCCATGTTGATTATGTTGGATATGGCCGGGATTTGTGCTTCCAGCGGTTCGGCATGTACTTCCGGTTCCCTGGATCCTTCCCATGTGCTTTTGGCCATTGGACTACCTCATGAAATTGCTCATGGTTCTTTGCGGCTGACCCTGGGGGAGGACACGACTTTAGAGCAGATCGATTATGTGGTTGACAAATTAAAAGAAATTGTGGAAAAGCTTCGTTCCATGTCTCCCCTTTATGAAGATTTCATAAATAAGGGCAGTGAAGTGGTACAGGCGGACGAAATGAAATAAAATTCGACAGAATACAAATATGGAGGAAATAAAATGTACAGTGAGAAAGTAATGGATCATTTTCAAAATCCCAGAAATGTGGGAGAGATAGATGGAGCCAGCGGGGTGGGGACTGTTGGAAATGCCAAATGCGGGGATATTATGCGGATTTATCTGGACATTGACGAAAACCAGGTGATCCGTGATGTGAAATTTAAGACTTTTGGCTGTGGCGCGGCAGTGGCCACCAGCAGCATGGCGACGGAGATGGTGAAAGGGAAATCGGTGAATGAAGCGCTTTCAGTGACAAATAAAGCTGTGATGGAAGCGCTTGACGGACTGCCCCCTGTTAAGGTACACTGTTCTTTGCTGGCAGAGGAGGCCATCCATGCTGCCCTCTGGGACTATGCGGAGAAAAATCAGCTGAAGATCGAAGGGTTGGCGAAGCCAAAATCCGATATCAGTGAAAGCGAAGAGGAAGAAGATTATTAATCCATGAAAGGAAAAAAGGTAGTGGTGGGCATGTCCGGCGGAGTGGATTCTTCGGTGGCTGCCTGCCTGCTAAAAGAACAGGGCTATGAGGTCATAGGTGTGACCATGCAGATTTGGCAGGATGAAGACCGGACAGTCATTGAAGAAAATGGTGGCTGCTGCGGTCTTTTGGCAGTTGAAGATGCGAGGCGGGTGGCAGGATTTTTGGATATCCCTTATTACGTAATGAATTTTAAAGACGTATTTAAGGAAAAAGTCATTGATTATTTTGTGGAGTCGTATGTCCATGGCCAGACGCCCAATCCTTGTATCGCCTGCAACCGTTATGTGAAATGGGAAGCGCTCTTTAGACGCAGTATGGAAATCGGGGCAGATTATATTGCCACCGGCCATTATGCCAGGGTGGAGCAGCTTCATAATGGACGGATGGCTGTCCGAAACTCTGTGACGGCTGCCAAAGACCAGACATACGCCCTTTATAATCTGACGCAGGAACAGTTGAGCCATACTCTGATGCCTGTGGGTAGTTATACAAAGGAAGAAATCCGTTCCATTGCTGCAGATAAAGGGCTTTTGGTGGCTGACAAACCGGACAGCCAGGAAATCTGTTTCGTGCCAGATGGGGATTATGCGGGATTTATCGAACGAAACTGTTCCGGGCTTCGGCCAGGAAATTATGTGGACCGGGACGGAACGATTCTGGGACGCCATAAAGGCATTACCCATTATACGGTGGGACAGCGAAAAGGGCTGGGTCTTTCCATGGGACATCCCGTGTTTGTGACGGAAATCCGGCCGGAGACAGATGAGGTGGTGATCGGGGAAGCAGAAGATGTTTTTACCGATACGGTTTACTGTACGGGGTTAAACTTTATGGCCTGCCCTGATTTTGAAGAGGGGAAAGAGTTTCTTGGAAAAATCCGCTATGGGCACCGGGGGGAGCGCTGCGTGGTGAAACGTCTCGGTGATGATTTGATGGAATGTCGCTTTAAACATCCGGTGCGGGCTGTGACGCCGGGACAGGCCCTGGTTTTATATGACGGAGAATATGTGGCCGGGGGAGGTACGATTATTTCAGAACGGGAAGGAAAGCAGAGAGGACAAGGGTGATGAGAAAGAGAAAGGCACGAAAAACAGGTTTCCTGCTGGCAGCAGTTCTTTTACTGGCAGCAGTTGCCGGCGGCTGTGGAGTCGATATTGAAGGAAAGCTTCCAACAGAATCGATGCAGGAGACGGAGAAAGTGGAAACGTTGGGAAGTGTGGAGAGCAAAGTTCCTGAAACCACTGTGGCAGCGGAGACGACAGTACCGGAAACGGAGACGGAGAAAGCGCTTGTTTTTGCGGACGCGGATGAGACAGTATATGCCTCAGAGACAGTCAATATCAGGAAAGAAGCAGATACGGGAGCGGAAGTGGCAGGAAAGCTTCGGACAGGACAGTCGGTGAGGCGGACAGGTTATAGTGAAGAATGGAGCCGTGTGGAGTATGAGGAGCAAGTCTGTTATATCGCTTCCGCATATTTGACCACAGAAGAACCTGCCGTAGTGCTTCCGGGTTCGGCAGAAGCCGGGACGGGTATTTATCACGCGGGAAACGGCCCTTTGGTATGCATCGACCCGGGACATCAGGCAGTGGGAAATAACGAACAGGAACCGGTGGGGCCTGGCGCGTCTGAGACAAAGAAAAAGGTTTCTTATGGTACGGCGGGGGCTGTTTCCGGTTTGGATGAGTTCCAGCTGAATTTGGCCGTTTCTTTGAAGCTTCGCGATGAGCTTCTGATGAGAGGGTATCAGGTGTTAATGATTCGGGAAACCAATGATGTGGATATCAGCAATGCAGAGCGGGCTGCCATTGCCAACGATGCAGGCGCAGACGCCTTTGTCCGTGTCCATGCCAATGGTTCGGATAATTCCTCAAAAACAGGTTCTATGACCATCTGCCCTACGCCGTCCAATCCTTACTGCAGTGAGATCTATGGGGAAAGCAGAGAACTTTCCGATTGTATTTTAGATCACATGACGGCTGCCACAGGTTTTGAAAGCAACGGCGTGTGGGAAACGGATACCATGAGTGGAATCAACTGGTGCCAGGTGCCGGTGACAATCGTGGAGATGGGATATATGAGCAATCCCGACGAGGACGCTCTGATGGCCACAGATTCCTGTCAGGGAGAAATTGTCCAGGGAATCGCCGACGGGATTGACGCATATTTCGGACGATAAAGCAGAATGAAAGTAATAGGAAGGTATAGATAAAGGCAGGTATATGAGGCGGATATTATGGAAGAAAAACGGGAAGGTATAATGGAGACGGAGATGACATGTGCCGGGCAGGCGGCAGAGTTTTTTTCCCAGGGGTATAATTGCTGCCAGTCGGTGTTTCTGGCTTTTGCCGGCCGTTATGGAATCGACAGGGAAACAGCCCTAAAGCTTTCCTGTTCTTTTGGCGGCGGTATGGGCCGTATGCGCCAGGTCTGCGGGGCGGTGTCGGGCATGGCTCTTATTTGCGGCCTGGAGACGGGAAATACGGATTGTGGGGACAGGCAGGCCAAGACGAAAAATTATGAAACCATGAGAAGGCTGGCGTCTGCTTTCCGGGAAAAGAACGGAAGCATTGTCTGCGGGGAACTCCTGGGGCTTTCAGAGCAGGAAAAGAAGGGAGAGGGCGCAGCGCCCTCCCCCCGTACGGAAGATTATTATAAGAAGCGTCCCTGCAAAGAGCTGGTGAGGTGCGCGGCAGAAATCCTGGAAGAGGAATTTCATTTTAAGTAATGTTACAGTGTGTGTCAGTGTTGCGGTAAAATGAAAGAGATTATTATTTTACAGGCATATAAGTATCAAGGTATTCGAGTACCTTCCGCATATATTCCGCATACATCTTACTGTCATTTTGTAAGCCGTGTCCCGAATGTTTCATCTCGAAATACTGATAGTCTATGCCGTTATTTTCCAATGTCTGTTTCAATTTAAGGGAGGCCCTGAATGGCTGTACCCTATCCCATGAACCGTATGCCACAACAGTAGGGACTGAATTTTCATTTATCCACATTTCAGCTGAAATATTTTTCACTGACTCTTTATATTCGCCAGTTTTAAACATATCGTTTGTAATTTTATTTCCCGACATTACATAAAATAAATCAGCAATACCCTGATAATCCCCGTTTTGGTCAAATGGGACAGGCTCACCAGGATTTGCTCCCATGTTAATCCAATCTTCCACATAAAAACAAGAGGGTCCGACTGCCCCAAATGTCATTTTGACTGGCACGGGAGATTCGTCTGCATCACGA
>JAAWCJ010000013.1 GCA_022793195.1 Lachnospiraceae bacterium
GGATTCTTCTTTTCTTTTTATAGTGGCAAAGCACCCACTAGACTATTTGTTGCCTTTGTCGTGCCTGTCTAGCCATTTGCTGATGAGGTGGCAAACCACACCTGCTGTGACAGTCACAAGAAATGTGAAGAATAACTCCATGCAAACACCTCCCCCCGTTGCCGGGTGTAGGTTAGACAACACATGCATTATAACATATCAATGAGCATCCTTCTATTTCTTTCTTAAAAGACTTTTTATTCCAGCTCAAAGGCCCCCGTGTAAAGCTGGTAATATTTTCCGTGTCCCTCGATGAGTTGTTCATGGGTGCCCCTCTCGATGATACGCCCGTGTTCCAGCACCAGGATGGCGTTGGAATTTTTCACCGTGGACAGCCTGTGGGCGATGACAAACACGGTCCTTCCCTTCATTAAACTGTCCATCCCTCTCTGCACGAGGAACTCTGTCCTGGTATCGATGCTGGAGGTGGCTTCATCCAGAATCATCACCGGAGGATCGGCCACCGCTGCCCTGGCAATGGACAGAAGCTGCCGCTGTCCCTGGGAAAGGCTGGCGCCATTTCCGGTCAGCATGGTGTCATATCCCTGGGGCAGCCGTCTTATAAAATCGTCGGCGTTGGCCAGTTTCGCCGCATAGCGCACCTCTTCATCGGTGGCGTCAAGCCGCCCGTAGCGGATATTATCCATGACTGTACCCGTAAAAAGGCAAGTATCCTGAAGCACCATTCCCAAAGATCTTCTGAGATCCGCTTTTCGGATTTTATTGATATTGATATTGTCATAGCGGATTTTTCCGTCGCCAATATCGTAGAACCGGTTGATCAGATTGGTAATGGTGGTTTTCCCCGCTCCCGTGGCTCCCACAAAAGCCAGCTTCTGCCCCGGCTTTGCATAGAGAGTCACGTTATGCAGAACGGTTTTTTCTTCTTCGTATCCAAAGTCCACGTCAAAAAACCGCACATCCCCTTTCAGCTTCGTGTAGGTGACAGTTCCCGTTTCATGGGGATGCTTCCAGGCCCAGATTCCTCCCTGCCCTTTCGTTTCCTCCACAAGCGCCTCCGGAATCTCTTCCGGCAGCTCCCCACCTTCCTCTTTCACCCGGATTTTTGTCAGGGTCACATAGCCGCTGTCTGCTTCCGGCTCTTCGTCCGTCAGCTTAAAGATCCGCTCCGCGCCGGCCAAGGCCATGATAATGGCGTTTAACTGCATGGACATCTGGTTGATGGGCATGGTAAAGCTTCTGGAGAGCTGCAGGAAAGAGGCAATGGTCCCCAGCGTAATTCCACCAATTCCGTTTACGGCCAAAAGACCGCCAAGCACTGCCAAAAGAGCATACTGGAGGTTTCCAAGGTTCATGGAAACGGGGCCCAAAATATTGGCGAATGTGTTGGCGCTGGAAGCATTTTTGCAAAGTTCCTCGTTCTTGATATCAAATTCCTGTTTCGCCGCTTCCTCATGACAGAAAACTTTGATTACCTTCTGTCCGTTGATCATTTCTTCTATATATCCGTTGACGTCCCCCAGGGATTTCTGCTGCCGGATAAAATAGGAAGCGCTCCTCCCTCCGATTTTCCTGGACACTGTCACAAGACAGGTAATCGTCACTAGGATGAATAAGGTCAAATAAATGCTGGTGTAGAGCATGGCGCAAAATACCATAACGATGGTCATACAGGAGGAGAGAAGCTGCGGGAAGCTCTGGGACACCATCTGTCTGAGGGTATCAATATCGTTGGTATAGTGGCTCATCACATCCCCGAAGGTATGGGTGTCAAAATACCGGATAGGAAGGCTCTGCATGTGGGCAAACATCTCATCCCGGATACGCTTCTGGACTCCCTGGGAAATTCCGGCCATCAGCCAGTTATAAGTAAACGTACAGGAAACCCCCGCCAGGTAAATACAGGCCATAGTGGCAATGGCCCGGATTAACCCGTCAAATACCGGCGCCGCCGACAAAAGAAGCGGCTCGATATAATGGTCGATCAAAATCTTCAAAAACAGGGAACCGGCCACATTGGCGGCAGTGCTGATCAAAATACAGACGCACACCACCGCAAAAAGCGTTTTATTTTCCGATACAATATATTTAAAAAGCCGTTTTGCCGTTCCCGTATTCAGTTTTACGCCTTTTCCCGGAGGAACCGCCCCCATTCCCATCCGGCCGGGCATTCTGGCCACCCGCGCTGTCTGCGGTGCGGAGCCTCTGCTTGCTTCCAACCTTCCCGCTGTCTCATTCTTTTGTGTCATCCTGGCTTCCTCCTTTCATCTGAGATTCATATACTTCTTTATAAATTTTATTGTTCTTCAAAAGCTCTTCATGAGTACCAAAACCGTTCAGACGGCCTCCCTCCAGGACAATGATCTTGTCGGCGTCCTCCACCGAAGAAATCCTTTGGGCAATGATAAATTTTGTGGTTTCCGGAATTTCTTCCCGGAAAGCCCGCCTGATAAGTGCGTCCGTCCCCGTATCCACCGCACTGGTGGAATCGTCCAGAATCAGAATCCTTGGCTTTTTCAGAATCGCCCTCGCAATACAGAGCCTTTGTCTCTGGCCCCCCGATACATTGGAACCTCCCTGTTCGATATATGTATCGTAACCATCAGGAAATTCTCTGATAAATCCGTCTGCCTGGGCCAGTTTACAGGCATGAACCATCTCCGCCTCTGTGGCATCAGGATTCCCCCAGCGGAGGTTATCTTTGATAGTGCCGGAAAACAGTACGTTTTTCTGAAGTACCATCGCCACCTGGTTTCTCAGGACTTCTATATCATAATCCCGCACATCCCGTCCTCCCACCAGGATTTCCCCTTCCGTCACATCATAAAGTCTTGGAATCAGCTGCACAAGGGAACTCTTGGAAGAACCGGTGCCGCCGATGATTCCCACGGTTTCCCCGGATTTGATGTCCAGGTCAATATCCATCAGGCAAAGTTTGTTTTTATCTCCCTTGTAGCTGAAAGATACATTGCGAAACGAAACCGACCCGTCTGCTACGAAAGTAACCGGGTTCTCCGGGTTTTTAAGGCTGCTCTCCTCATCCAGGATTTCCACAATCCGTTCCGCAGACGCCTTGGAAATAATCAACATCACAAATACATTGGAAAGCATCATCAGGCTCATGAGAATCTGCATGGTATAAGAAAACATACTCATCAGCTGTCCCGTGGTCATGCCTCCGGCCATTCCCCGGCTTCCCACAATCAGTCGTGCCCCCATCCAGGACAGAAGCAGCATACAAGTGTAAACCGATATCTGCATGAGGGGCATATTAAATGCCACCGTCCGCTCCGCTTTCTTAAAATCCCGGTAAATACTTTCCGATACGCGGCCAAATTTTTCCTTTTCATGGTCTTCCCTCACAAAGGATTTCACCACCCGGATTCCATGGAGGTTCTCCTGTACCACCATGTTCAGCCTGTCATACGTCTTAAATACCCGTTCAAAAAGGGGATGGGCGCGGGTCACAATGATGAAAAGCCCGATTCCCAGGACAGGAATCACACAGAGATAAATCACTGCCAGTCTGGGGTTAACCATAAAGGACATAAACAGCGCAAAGATTAAAAGAATCGGCGCGCGGACCGCCATTCGGATAATCATCTGAAACGAATTCTGTACATTTGTCACATCGGTGGTCAGCCTGGTGACAATACTGGCTGTGGAAAATTTATCAATGTTGGAAAAGGAATATTCCTGTACTTTATAATACATATCGTGGCGCAGATTTTTTGCAAACCCGGCGGAAGCCCTGGCCGCATGAGTCCCTGCCAGAATCCCGAAAGTGAGGGAAACCAGGCAGCAAAGCGCCAGCATAAGGCCAATCTGCCAGATGGATGTCATATTCCCCCTGTCTATGCCATTGTCAATCAATCTGGCCATAAGCATGGGGATGATCACCTCCATGGCGCCCTCTCCAATGATATAAACCGGCGCCAGAACCGAATCCCGTTTATATTCCCTGATACATGCTGCAAGCCTTTTAATCATGTCGTCCTCCTTCTAGCCCTCATTCAGGTTATCCCTGATCCGGGATAACAGCTCAATTAATATATGAATTTCTTCTTCGGATAATCCTCCGGAAATCCGTTCCTCTATCAATTCAATTTCTCTGCGGATGGAAGCCTCAAGAGATATTGCCTTCTCTGTCATCACAATCTTTTTCAGCCTGGCATCATATGGTACTTCTTCCCGCCAAATCAAACCGTTTTTCTCCATCAGCTGTAAAATCCCTGTGGCCGACGAACGGTTGATATCAAATCGTTTTTCTATGTCTTTTTGAAATATTTCCTTTCCGCTGTTTTCCTGCAGATACTTAAGAATCCAGACATGAGTACCTGTCATCTTGCTGGCACACTGCATGGCTGCTGATTTATCAATATATTTCCGAATCAGCCGTGACGTCCTGTTGATCTCAAATCCAATATGAAGCGGATGAGTATCTTCCATAAAACCATCTCCTCTTTTCAGTTTCCCACCAAACTGTTTGTATTGGAACTGTTTCCTCCCGAACTGTTTTGCACCGAACAATTCTAGCACAAATTATTTATTGTGTCAATGATCATTTTACCTGATTTTCAAAATATTCCTTTCTGATTTTATCTGCCGTTTCTCTTTTATCGAAGCAGTATCCCCCTAATTTCACAACCGGCATAATTCCCATCAGGGAATTGGTGACAAAACACTCTTCAAATTGCTCCACATCCCCGACGGTAATCCTCCGTTCCGCAACCTCATAATTTTCCAGTACATAACTCCGCATAATGCCCGGGAGCAGTCCGCTGGAAATCTCCGGTGTAAAAATTCCCCCCTCCCCCACAAAAAAGATATTGGATGACGTTCCTTCACAGATTTCTCCCCTGTCATTCAAAAAAACAGCCTCATCCAGCCCTTTTCCCAGAACCCGCCGTTTTTCCAGGATACAATCCCCGTAATTCATGGTTTTATGATATGTAAACGGCGAACTTGCATTACGTCTTACCCGGGCAAAATCCATCGTAAAACCTTTTTCATAATCTTTCTCTCCGTAGGGATTTTCCCTGGGCAAAAAAAGCTTGTTTTCCTGTGACACCACAATCTTCAGCGCCCCGCGTTCCATTATTTCCCCATTTAAAAATCCATATACGTCCTCTTCCGACACATGCTGTGCAATCCCCAGAAATTCCAATGCCCGTCCCAAACGTTCCAAATGCCTCTCCAAAAATATGGGATAGCCGTAAACCGCTATCGTCTCAAAGGCTCCCAGGCCAAAGAAAAATCCATCATCCAAAATCACATCCATATTTCATGCTCCTTTCATGGCCTCAAGGACTGCTTTTGCTTTCTGCAGCGTTTCCTCATATTCAAATTCCCTCTCCGATTCGCAGGTGATGCCTCCTCCCACCCCCAGGTGAAAAACTCCATCCAGGCAAAGCGCCGTCCGAATGACAATGTTAAAATCACAGCCTCCATCCAGGGTCAGATAACCGATGGAACCTGTATAAACCCCTCTCCTTCCATGCTCCAGTTCATCTATGATCTCCATGGCCCGAAGCTTCGGCGCCCCTGTGACAGAGCCTCCCGGAAATGAAGCTTCCAGCAAGTCCATCACATTTTTTCCCTTCTCAAGATCTCCTTCCACTGTGGCAACCAAGTGAAATACTGTGGCATAAGTCTCCACCTCAAATAACTCTGTCACCTTTACACTTCCCGGTACACACACGCGGTTCAGGTCATTCCGCTCCAAATCCACAATCATCAATAGTTCGCTTCTGTCTTTCTCCGACCGGAAAAGTTCCTCCCGCAGCATTTCATCTTCTGCCTTTGTCCTTCCCCGCCTCCTGGTTCCTTTGATGGGCCTGGTGACAACATGGCCTTGCCTCATTTGTAAAAAACGCTCCGGGGAAGCACATACGATCTGAAAATCCCCATATTGGAAATAGCCTCCAAAGGGAGAAGGGTTATCTCTTCGTAGCTTTTGAAATACCTGGTATGGCGTTCTGTCACTGTAAGCCCTAATCTGCTGTGTCATGTTCATAATATAGATGTCCCCTTCTATAATATGGGAAATGACCTCATCCACCGCTCTCAGATATTCTTCCTTTTCAAAATTTGTTTCCACTTTTAACTCTTTTTGGGAAATTTCTTCCATTGCCGTTTCTGCCGTTCCTTTTGGAATCCCCGCGATCTTCCCGAGAATTTCTTCTATCCTGATTTTGCTTTCTTTTCCTTTTCCGTTTGCGACAAGATACATTTTATGGGCTGCATGGTCTTCCACTAAAAATACATCATAAAAGCACAGGATACACTCCGGAATCCTGACATCCTTTTTATAGCGGCTTTCTATCCCTTCTTTTTTTCTCCCGTAATCATAAGAAAAATAACCAATCGCCCCGGAAACAATCGGAAGGTCTGTAAGGTTCTCATCCCTGTGGCTTTCCAGGTATTCCTTCACGTAAGCTTCAAACTCCTGCCCGCACTCTTTGCCGTTTACTGTAAACTGTTCCCCCTTCACCAGTGTCAGATAAGGAAACAGGCCAATGACAGAATACCTCCCCAGATGGTTTTTCAGGGACGAATCCAAAAACACCGCCATCTCCTCCTGGCAATACAAATCAAATATCCGGTGAATCGGCGGATAGTTTTCAAGCATTTTTATGGTTCTCATTCATTCCCCCTCCAATTTCTGCATATGCCAACAAAATTCCCCAACAGTTCCCGCCCATATTCCGTCAGCACTGCCTCCGGATGGAACTGTATCCCATATACGGGACAGGATTTGTGGGAAATCCCCATGATAACCCCATCCTCAGACACTGCATCCACAGACAGGCTTCCTGGAAATCCTTTCCAGCTAACTGCCAGGGAATGATACCTGGTCGCCTGAAATCTTTTTGGAAGTCCCGTAAATATTCCATTTCCTTCATGAATAACATCCGTTATCTTGCCATGCATGGGACATTTTCCTTTTTCCACACGGCCACCAAAATAGTAGCCGATTGCCTGGTGTCCCAGACATACGCCTAAAATTGGAATCTTCTGTTTGAATTTTTCCAGAATCTGCAGCGACGCTGCCGCATCCGACGGCTTCCCCGGGCCCGGTGAAAGTATAATCCCCTCCGGCGCCAAAGCCTCGATCTCAGAAAGCGTGTTTTTCGTTTCACGCTCCACCAGAATTTCCTGTCCCAGCTCTCTAAAATAAGCGGACAAGTTATAGACAAATGAATCATAATTATCCAGCATAAAATACACAGGCCTTCCCCACTTTCCGAATATTTCGGCATAGTCGTTCTATGACATCGAATCCCATAGATTCGGATGGCCTGCCGCCGATTGACAAGGACACGCACTCCAATCTGCATGCTCTTGTCAATGGGCGGTATCTCCGTGCTGACAGACAGCGCGGTCCGTATCCTTGCCTTACTTTTCACAGTTTAACACAAAATCTGTCTGTGCACAAGCTTTCCGGCAGCATTTTTCAAACTGCCATATTCCATGCCAGTACCACACTGACCACAATCCCTGTCAGGGAAGCTAAGAGGGCACCGGCCAGCGTGTACCTTGTCTTCTTGATCTTCACACTCATGAAGTAAACGCTCATGGTGTAGAACACGGTTTCCGTACAGCTTAAAATGATGGATACCATACGGCCGGATAAAGAATCCGGCCCGAATTCCTTGAACACGTCCAGGGCAAGGCCTGTGGCCGCCGAAGAAGAAAACAGCTTTACCAGAACCACAGGAAGAACCTGGGCAGGCAGAAGCGCTACAGGAATCAACCTGGAAAGCCAGCCGGCCAATACGTCAAGAAAACCGGAAGCCCGTAAAACTCCGGTTCCAATCATCAATCCCACAAGGGTAGGCAGAATATTTACCACCGTCTTTAACCCTTCCTTTGCCCCTCTTATAAAATCCTCAAAAATCGGACGTTTTGCCAAAAGGCCATGTACTGCGATCATGCAAACCAGGGCCGGAATGATTAAATTAGAAATATAGATCACAAAAAAACTCCCGCACACCGTTTTTACATGGTATGCGGGAGAGATAAACTTTATTTCTCAGGAAAAATTCGCGGCCGCCGCCTTTTCAATGGCAAGCCCCTTTCTGTAGTGATCCATAAAGACGCCAAACCCCGCCACATCTTCCGCTTTCGGCGACAGCTTCGTCTTTTCCATGGAACCGAATACCTTATCTGACAAATAAGATTCCAGTGTTTCCCCGCTTTCCTTATTTACCAGGTAAGAAGCCAGAAGGGCAATTCCCCAGGCGCCGCCTTCCCCGGCTGTCTCCATGACGGAGATATCCGTATCCATGGCCGCCGCCAGGAATCTCTGGCCCACGCCTTTTGTCTTAAAGAAACCGCCGTGGCCAAGAATCTCATCCACCTGGACATTTTCTTTTTCCAGGATATCCAGTCCCACTTTCAGGGCTCCGAGGGCTGAATAGAGATGGGTCCGCATAAAGTTCGCCAACGTAAAATGGCTGTCCGGCGTCCGTACAAAGAGAGGCCTCCCCTCTTCCACATCTGTCAGGAATTCCCCTGAAAGATAACCGTAGGAAAGTAATCCGCCACAGTCGGCATCCCCCTCCAGGGCCTTGCTGTAAAGAGTTGTAAAAATCTGATTCATGTCCGGCTTCACTCCCATACTCTCGGCAAATTCCCTAAACAGGCCTGCCCAGGCATTGATATCGGAGGTACAGTTGTTGGCATGTACCATGCCCACCAGGCTGCCGGAAGGCGTCGTCACCATATCGATCTCAGGATAGACTTTCGATAACTCTTTTTCCAGAACGATCATGGCGAAAATGGAAGTCCCGGCGGATACGTTCCCCGTCCGTTTTGCCACGCTGTTGGTGGCCGCCATGCCTGTCCCGGCATCCCCCTCCGGCGGGCAAAGGGGAATCCCCGCTTCCAGGGTTCCGCTCACATCTAAAAGCTTTGCCCCCGCTTCCGTCAATACTCCGGCGTCTTCCCCGGCCACCTGCACCATGGGCATCACATCCTTAAATCTCCAGGGCAGGCCCTGTGCTTCCACCAAAGCATCGAACTTTGCTGCCATAGCGCTGTCATAATCTTTCTTTTCCGTATCAATAGGGAACATACCTGAGGCATCTCCCACGCCCAGCACTCTCTTCCCTGTCAGCTTCCAGTGGATATAGCCTGACAAGGTCGTCACATAATCAATCTCACTGATATGAGGCTCCTTATTTAACATGGCCTGGTACAGATGGGCAATGCTCCACCGCTGGGGAATATTGTACTGGAACAAATCAATCAGCTTTTCCGCCGCCTCTCCCGTGGTTCCATTTCGCCAGGTACGGAAAGGGACCAGAAGCTCCCCTCCTTTATTAAATGCCATATATCCATGCATCATGGCGCTGAAACCAATAGAAGCCAGGCGGCGCACCGGTACGCCGTACTGTTCCCTTACCTCCTGCACCATATTCCCATAGCAATCCTGAAGCCCTTTCCAGATGTCCTCCAGGGAATATGTCCAATAACCTCCCTCATACCGGTTCTCCCAGTCGTGGCTCCCCTGGGCCAGCGGCTCATGGCTGCTTCCGATGAGGACGGCTTTAATCCTCGTGGAGCCAAACTCAATCCCCAACACGGCCTTTCCATCCAGAATTTCCTGTTTTGCAATCTCTCTGTCCATAATCAAACTTTCCTCTCCCAGAATTTTAAACTATCTTCAGTATAGCACATTTCATTTTTTTGTAAAACCGGAAACTACTTGAGTTTCCCTATTTTGTATTTTTAACATAAGAGAAGAAGGGGCTGTTGCAAAATATAAGATATTCTAATATCTTGCAACAGCCCCTTCTTCTTAAATACAAAATAGGGAGCCGGCTAGATTCTCTGAAAAGCCGCTGCAAAAATTCTCCTGGAATGTTCTTTTATCTCTTCCCAGGAAATCCCTGCGTACCGCTCCGGGAACATACTACAAGCCACTACCGGGGCCAGGGCGCTGTAAAGCGCCGTCCTCCTTGCCATTTGACTTCCTTCTGTCTCCAGGCATCCATCCGAAATCCCCGCCTTAATCAGTATCTCCGTCACCTGCTCGGCGGTATCCAGCCCTCTGCGGTTTGCTTCCTCACAGCAACACAGTTCTTTCTTTAGTCCTTCAGGGAGCTTCCCCCCATCCATAAACCGCATCAGAAACAGGGTACGGCCCTGGGGAGAGCCCACCCACTCAAAAATCACATCCAGCATGGCCACAAAGCCGGAAGCCTCCGCCATTTTCCGCATCACTTCCTCTGCCTCTTTTTTTAAAGACCAGACAATGGTTTCAGCAAGCAACTGATCCTTGCTACGGAAATGTTCATAAATCGTCCCTTTGGGAATTCCGGAGGCCTCCGCCACAGCTCCCATGCGGATATTTGCCCAGTTTGTTCCCTCCGCATGAAGCTTCCATACACTTTTAAACAAGATCTCTTTTTTAGAAACAGAATCTTTACTCATCTAAAACCACCAGCTCTTCTTCTTTCACAACACGCATTTTCTTCCTGTGGAAAATATCATAAAGCACGGGCACCACAAACAGAGTCATCAATGTTGCATACAAGAGGCCTCCGATGGTGACCACAGCCACCGGCTGCATCATCTCCGCCCCTGTCCCCACGCCAATGGCCATGGTAGCCAAGCCAAGAATCGTGGTCAGCGCCGTCATCAGGATAGGGCGCATACGGGTAACACCGGCTTCCACAATGGCCTCCCTCTTTTCAGTCCCCTCCTGTCTCAGCTGATTGATGTAGTCCACCAGTACAATGCCGTTGTTTACGATAATTCCGGCCAGCATGACGAAACCAATCATGGCGATGACACTGACTTCCTGCCCTGTGAGGAACAGACCCAGGAATCCTCCTGTAAAGGCCAGGGGAATGGTAAACATGACGATAAAAGGCGACAAAAGAGACTGGAACTGGGCCACCATAATCAAGTAAATAAAGGCAACTGCCACAAGCAGCATTTTGATCAACTGATTCATTGCTTCCACAATGGTTTCATTCTCTCCCGCAAATTCTATGGCGCAGCCTTCCGGAAGTTCAAAATTCTCAAAAGCTTCTTCCACATCGTTACTGACCAGGCCCACATTATAACCTTCTTCAATCTGCCCGCTGACTGTCAGATAACGCTGCTGGCTTTCTCTCCTGATGGAAGAAAGGCTCTCCGTTTCCTCCACTGTGGCAATATCCCTCAAGGCGATTTCCTTTTCTTCGCCATCCATTCCTGTCACATGGAATTTATAACGCTCTATATCCTCCCTTTCAAAATCCGCCAGGGATTCATCATCCACCATGACAGAATAACCATTTGTCCCTTCCGTAAGCTCCGTCGCTTCTTTTTCAGAACGGAGGGCGCTTTGCAAATCCATATAAGCCTGGGCCACCGTCACCCCCTGCGCCATTGCCTTTTCTTTATCAATGACTACCCTAAGCTCCGGGGTCGGGTCTTCAATGCCATCTGTCACTTCAATAACCCCTTTGACAGTCCCAAGCCGCTCGGCCACGGCTTTCGCCGCCTCCCTCAGCTCATCCAGGTTGCGCCCGCTCACCTTGATGCTGATACCGGAACCGCCCAGGGCGCTTATGTCCATCGTGGAGCCGTTTGCAGAAACATTACATTCCATGTCTGCGCAAACCTCCTCAATCTGTTCGGCAATTTCCTGGCTGGAAGCAGACTTATCCTCTTTAAGAATCGCATAAACCGACACCGAATCGGAGGAGCCTCCCCCCATCATGGACATCATTCCGCCACCGCCCATCATGGCACCCACTGTTTCCACATCTTCCACAGACATAATCCGCGTAATGGCTTCGTCGGCCAGCTCCCTAACCTCTTGCGTGGTCGATTCCTCCGGCATCTCAATGGCTACGGAAATCTGTGTACTGTCCATCTGAGGCATGTAGGCCGTCCCTCTGCTGGTACTGGCAATGACGCTGAACACCAACATACCCACTGCCGCCAGAATGGTAACCATCCGATGCCTCAGGCACCACCTGACCGCCGCCTCATAGCCCTTTAACATCCCGTCAAACAGCCGATGGGACTTTTGCTTCTGTTCTTTCTTTAACATCCCCGAAGCCATGGCCGGAACTAACGTCATGGCCACAATGAGGCTGGCCATCAGGGAATAGGTGATGGTGAGGGCCATATCCGTAAAAAGCTGCCTCGTCATACCATGAATAAATACAATGGGTACAAACACGCTGACCGTGGTGAGGGTGGAGGAGGTGATGGCCCCTGCCACCTGTACCGTACCGCTGACAGCCGCCTGGATGGCTGAGGCGCCTTTGTGCCTCAGCCGGTAAATATTTTCAATTACAACGACAGAATTATCCACCAGCATGCCGACTCCCACTGCCAGCCCTGACAGGGAAATCATATTGAGGGTGACACCGGAGAAATACATCAGCACAATGGCAAATATCACGCTGACCGGAATGGAACATGCGATAATCACCGTCGGCCGCAAATCTTTTAAAAACAGCAGCAAAATCACAATGGCCAGTACCGCCCCATAAAGGAGGTTATTGAGCACGGAATCCACCACCAGATGGATATAGTCCCCCTGATTGGACAGCATGGTAAAATGAAGCCCCTCATGGGTCTTTTCCAGTTGATCAAATTTTTTCTGAATATTTTCTGCCACGTCGGCTGTCGCATAAGTAGGCTGTTTTTCAATGGAAAGCACTACGCCGTCATTTCCATTGATCTTTGCATAAATATCCGCGCTGTTATCGCTTTTATAAACTTCCGCCACATCAGAAAGGCGAATCGGTTCTGCCCCCTCCATACCGGGATCGAAAAGGATTAGATTTTTCAGCTCTTCAATGTCTTCCAGCTTGTTGCCCACCCGCACCAGATACTGAATCCCATCCTCCGTCACATAACCGGCAGGCATGGCAAAATTCTGAGCCGTCAAAATCTGGGAAATCATATCCACAGTCAATTTATCGGAAACATCGGCTGCATTAAGGGCGCTTTCTTTGGAACTGTCAAAGGTTTCCTTCTGAGTATGAAACTCTTTCTCCCCTTCTTCCAGCTGACGTTTTGCCTCATTTAACTGGGCCTCCGCTTCATATTTCGTCATTCCGGCTTCCTGGGATTTGGCCAGAAGAGTTTCTTTTCCCGCGTTGAGCTCTGCCCTGGCGGCAGACATCTGGGCTTTTCCCGCCCGGAGGGCGGCGATTCCCTCCAGCCCTGCTGTCAGCTGATCTAACGTCCCTTCGTTTTTGATCTTGTCAATCTGGGCAACGGCCGCTTCCGCCTCCGCCTTTTTGGCAGTGAGCTCTGTCTTTTTTGCCGTAAGATCGGCCTCCGTGGCCGTAAGCTGGTCCATACTGGCGGAATACGTATCCATAACCGCCTTTAATGCCGCCGCCTCTTCATATCCTGGAGTCCCTGGAGAAATCAGTAAGTTTCCATCTTCGCCAATAATTCCCCCTTGCGCTACCAGCGCGTCAAACGCCGTCTTTGCCTCCAGAAGCTTCTGCTTCCCTTCCTCCACCTGCAAAAGGCCGCTTTCAATCTGGGAAAGACCGTTTTCCATCTGGGAAAGGCCGTCCCGGATAGTTTCTTCCTGGGCCAGAAGCCCGTTCAACTGCTCCAGAGAAGCATTAAGCCCTGCTTCCATTTCTTCCACGCTGGAATATCCGGCCTGGCTCAAGGCCTCCTGCTCCTTCCTGGCCAATTCCTCTTCTGCCCGGTCTAAGGCGATTTCCCCCTGGAGAATCTGCATTCTGGCCTCCGAAAGGGCCTGGTCTGCCTGGACCATCCCGCTTTGGAATTTTGAAGTCTGCTCTTCCAACTCCGCTTTCCCGTCGGCAATCTTTTCTTCCGCTTCTTTGAGGGCGTCCTCCGCCTCGCTTAAAGAGTCCAGGACAGAATCTTCAAGGGTTCCGTTGACATCGTCCACCAGCTCCTTGCGGATCACCACATTGATCTGCTCCTCCAGAAGGCCCGAAGCAGATACACTGGCCACGCCGCTCACCCCTTCCAGGGCCGGCTGCACCGTCTCCTCCACATAAGCCGAAATGTCCTTCACATCCATATCATCGGCATCCACAGAAGCCACCACAATCGGAAGCATATCGGGATTGATTTTCATAATCAAAGGAGAGCCTATGCTGTCATTCCAGTATCCCGTGATCTGATCCAGCTTTTCCCGGATGTCCACAGTTACGGAATCCATATTGACCTCATCGTTAAATTCCAGGATTACCATGGACAGGTTCTCACTGGAAACAGAGGTCACTTCGTTGATGTCATTGAGCGTCGCCATGGACTGCTCCACCGGCCTTGTCACGGTTGTCTCCACTTCCTCCGGACTGGCGCCCGGATAAGTAGTCACCACCACCGCATAAGGCAGGTTGATACTGGGCAGTAAATCCGGCGTCATTTCCGTAAAAGAAACCACACCCAGAATCAGCACCAGAACCACCGCCACAAATACGGTCATGGGTTTTTTCACACTGAACTTTGCAAACATGCTGCGCCTCCTGTCGGTCGTCCGATAAAATGTACCGTTCCGCATTTTGTCGAATACTTCGTAATCAAAAGCCGACCAGTTGGTCGGCTTCCAGTCTGTGCTTATTATATTCCAAAGGAAATGCAAAGTCAATTTTCAGTATCTAAACTTTTTATAAAATCCCAGTATTGTTTTTTCAGTCAGGGCACCTGCCCATAAAACCATCTGAAACTTTTATTCATCTTCAGGCAGCAGCTTTTTCCGACGAATCATAAATAAGGTAAGGGTAATGGCGGAGGCCGTCATATCAGCCACCGGTTCAGCCACATAGATTCCCATAACTTTTCCTGTCACCGCAGGCAGAATAATTGCTAACGGCACCAGCAGGATAATCTTCCTCAGCAATGCTAAAAACAAACTGGTTTTCGCCTGCCCCAAAGCCATAAACGTAGACTGGCAGGCCATCTGCGCCCCAAAGGCCCAAATACCGCCAAAGAAAACAGGCATAACCCTTCCCACCAGTTCCACCAGCTCCCGGTCATTATTGAAGATTAAGGCAAGCTGCTCCGGGATAAACGCCACCAGGATACAGGAAGCAATGGTTACTGTCAATGTCGTGCGTAAAAGCAGGCGGAAGGTTTTTCTTACCCTGGCATAATTTTTCGCCCCATAATTATAGCTGATAATGGGCTGCACACCCTGGGTAATTCCCTGTACAGGCATGACAATCATCTGCATCACACTCTGCATAATGGTCACTGTTCCCACATACAGATCCCCTCCGTAAAACTGCAGGCCTGAATTCAACACCACCGTTACCAGGCTTTCTGTGGACTGCATAATAAACGGCGCAATCCCCAGGGCCAGGACCTGGCCCATCACGGCCCACTCCAGCCGCATATTTTTCCTGCGGATCCGCAGTCCCGACCACTTGGAACATAAAAACCCGGTCACCCAGCAGGCGCTCACCCCCTGGGAAATAATCGTGGCCAGGGCCGCCCCTCTCACATCCATCTTCAGGACAAAAATAAAAACAGGATCCAGGATGATGTTGAGCACCGCCCCGATGAGTACGGAACTCATTGCCACCAGGGCGCGGCCCTGTGCCGTAATATAAGCGTTAAGTCCCAGGGCAAGCTGTACAAATACAGTTCCGATCAGATAAATGGAGATATAATCAACTGCGTAACCAATGGTATCTTCCGAAGCGCCAAAAGTCCTTAAAACCGGCTCCTTGATCACAGAAAATACCGTCGTCAGCACCACTGCCATAATCAGCAGCAATGTTGTGGAATTACCTAAAATTTTCTCCGCTTTTTCCCGATCTCCCGCCCCCAAAGCAATCGACGCCAGCGGGGCCCCACCTATGCCGACAAAGGCTGTAAAGGCAGAAATAAGCATGATAATAGGGAACGTCACCCCCAGCCCCGTAAGGGCCGCGCGGCCTGTTCCCTCAATATGGCCAATATAAACCCGGTCAACAATATTGTACAACATGTTGATAAGCTGGGCTGCCACTGCCGGTAAAGCCATTTTAACCATCATCGGGCCAATGGGAGCATTTGCCAGCGCAGCCTCGTTTTTATTGGGCATCAGAATACCTCCCTCTTCCTGTGTATAGGTAAAATAGAGAAACTGAAGACGGTTCTTCATTGACAGTTCTTCCCACAGGTAGTAAACTAAAGACCATGGAGGTGCCTGTATGGAACAGAAAGAACAATTTGAGATGCCAGTCTGCGAATGTAAGCATGTCCACGAAGAACTGGTCGCTTCCTTAAAGGAACAAACCCCGGATGAGACCGTTCTCATACGTCTGGCTGATCTGTTTAAAATCTTTGGCGACCCCACCAGAATCAAAATCCTTTACGCACTTCTGGAGCACGAAATGTGCGTCTGCGACATTGCACAGCTCCTTGGCATGACCCAAAGCTCCATTTCCCATCAACTCCGAATCTTAAAACAAAGCAGCCTGGTTAAATTCCGCAGGGACGGAAAAATGGTTTTCTATTCCCTTGCGGATCAGCACGTGATGACCATTTTAAGCCAGGGCTTTGAGCATGTGACAGAATAAAGATAGCAGATGGCTGTTGCAAAATTAAGATATTCTGACAGTTATATATACCTGGCTTCCCCTCCTGTCTTTGCTTCCGCCCACGTTGATTTTTGGGTTTTGCTGCGCCGCCTATTGCCGCCAGCCGCCGCTTCCATAAAAACTGGTCAGCGGGACTGGCGCCGCTATGCTCACAAAACCTGCAAAATCTGCCTATCGGACGGAACACAAAGACAGGTTAGGAAGCCGAGTATATATAAATCCAGATATTTTTCTTTACAATAGCCCTTTGCTTTATTTTTTTGTGATATATCCGCGCGCAGTCAAAAGCTCCGCACAAAGGAGCGCTCCTCCCGCCGCACCCCTTAGGGTATTGTGGGACAGTCCCACGAACTTATAATCAAATACGGTGTCCTCTCTAAGGCGGCCCAGGGTTACGCCCATACCGTTTTCATAATCCCTGTCCATCTTTGCCTGGGGCCTGTTGTCCTCTTCAAAATATTTGAGGAACTGCTTCGGTGCGCTGGGAAGGCCCAGTTTCTGAGGCTCTCCGGAAAATGCTGCCCACCGCTCCAAAATCTCTTCTTTTGTGGGTTTCTGATCAAAGCTTACAAATACTGCTGCCGTATGCCCATTGCTGACAGGAACACGGATACACTGGGAAGTGATCACAGGGCCTTCTGCCTTTTTGATGACGCCATCCTCAACCTTTCCCCAAATCTTGAGAGGCTCCTGCTCAGATTTTTCCTCCTCGCCACCGATGTAAGGAATCACATTATCCACCATTTCCGGCCAGTCCTTAAATGTCTTTCCGGCACCGGAAATCGCCTGATATGTGGTGACAACTGCTGTTTTCACGCCAAACTCACGGAGCGCATGGAAGGCGGGAGTATAACTCTGAATGGAACAGTTGGGCTTCACCGCGATAAAGCCCCTCTTTGTGCCAAGCCGCTTTTTCTGAAATTCAATGACCTTTGCATGTTCTGGGTTAAGCTCCGGGATAATCATCGGTACATCCGGTGTCCAGCGGTGGGCGCTGTTGTTGGACACTACGGGAACTTCCGCCTTCGCGTAAGCCTCCTCGATGGCGCGGATCTCATCTTTTGTCATATCCACGGCGCTGAAAACAAAATCCACGTCCGCCACAACTTCGTCGATATTATGCAGGTCTTTTACCACCAGTTTCTTTACATTTTCCGGCATGGGGGTATCCAACTTCCACCGTCCTCCCACAGCCTCCTCATAAGTCTTTCCCGCGCTTCTGGGGCTTGCCGCCACAGTCACCACCTCATACCAGGGATGGTCTGCCAAAAGGGACACGAACCTCTGTCCCACCATGCCTGTCGCTCCCAGTACGCCAACTTTCAGTTTTTCCTTCATTTCCATGCTTTTCTCTCCTCGGAATCCTTATTTATGTCGATGTAGGCCGCCTTAAAGGGCTGTTGCAAAATATAAAATATTCTGATATTTACATCGACCAGACGCCTGCTCTGTCTTCACCTTTGTCCACGTTGATTTTTGGGTTTTGTTTCGCCGCCTTTTGCCGTCAGCCACCGCTTCCATAGAAGCCGGTCAGCGGGACTGCCGCCGCTAGGCTTACAAAACCTGCAAAATCTGCCTATCAGACAAACGCGAAGACAGGGTAGGCGTCTGGTCGATATAAATCCAGATATTCTACAACAGCCCTTTCTCTCTCGGACATCTGTTTCTGACATGTCTTTGTGTGGCGAACATCTGTCTTTTATACACGAATTATACACAATACGCATAAAAATTGCAATAGTGATATTTTACAATTTACAGCAGGATATCGGAAAAAATCCGTTAAAGACCTCCAAGGTATACAGACCGTACTTTTTCGTCTGCCGCCAGCTCTGCCCCTGTACCGGAAAGTACAATTTTTCCTGTTTCCAACACGTATCCCCTGTCGGAAATAGAAAGCGCCATACGTGCATTCTGCTCCACCAGAAGAATCGTGGTTCCCATCTTATTGATTCTCTGAATCAGCTTGAAAATTTCCGCCACGATAAGAGGAGCAAGGCCAAGAGACGGCTCATCCAGCATTAAAACCTGCGGTCTGCACATAAGGGCCCTGGCCACAGCCAACATCTGCTGCTCTCCGCCGGAAAGAGTACCTGCTGCCTGTTTCCTCCTCTCATACAGGATCGGGAATAATTCATAAGCATTTTTCTGTTCCTCTTCCAGTGTCTCTTTAGAAACAGTATAAGCCCCCATACGGAGGTTTCCCTCCACAGAAAGATCCGGAAATACCTGGCGGCCTTCCGGTGAAAGGGCTATCCCCATCTTTACCCGGTCATGGGTCTCCAACTTCGTGATATTCTGCCCGTCAAACCAGATCTCCCCTCCCCCAATGGGGACAAGGCCGGAAATGGTATTTAAAGTTGTACTCTTTCCGGCGCCGTTGGAACCAATCAACGTGACGATCTCCCCCTGCTCCACCTGGAAAGAAATCCCCCTGACAGCTTTGATAACACCGTAGTTGGTATGCATATCTTTAATTTCCAAAAGCGCCATAATCAAACCTCCTCGCCCAAATACGCAGTGATGACCTGTGGATTCTTCCGAACCTCATCCGGTGTCCCTTCCGCAATGCGTGTTCCATGATCCAGCACATAAATCCTGTCACACAGATTCATCACCAGGCGCATATCGTGTTCGATGAGAATAATGGTATTGCCCATACTTTTTAATTTCCGGATAAACTGCAAAAGATCCGTGGTCTCCTGCTCATTCATGCCGGCCGCCGGCTCATCCAGAAGAATCAGTTTCGGATGGCAAGCTAAAGCTCTGGCGATCTCCAGACGCCTCTGCAATCCGTAGGGAAGGCTGTCCGCGTAATGATAGCGGTACTCATAAAGGTCGGTAAGTTGTAAAACTTCCTCTGCCCTGGCAAGGCTTTCCTTCTCCTCCCTCCGGTGGCGTCCAAGGTGCAACATGGATTCTGCTATCCCGGCCTTTGTGGCCGTATGAAGCCCCACCAGCACGTTATCAATGGCCATCATATTATTGAACAGACGGATATTCTGAAAGGTCCTTGTCATTCCCTTTGCAGTGATTTTGTGGCAGGCCATTCCGGTAATGTCCTCCCCGCCGAAAAATACCTTCCCTTCCGTCGGCTTATAAATTCCTGTAATATCATTAAAAAGAGTGGTTTTTCCCGCTCCGTTGGGGCCGATCACGCCAACAATCTCATTGGTGTAAACATCCATTGACACATCGCTGACAGCCACCAGGCCGGAAAAACGCTGAGTAATATTTTCACAGTGCAAAACAGCTTCTTTTACAGTTTCACCCATTCTGTTTTTCCTCCGCTTCCTTTTCCTTCACCAGCTTGTTGTACAAATGAATCTGCCTCAAGTCAAACCCGCCGAGAATACCGTCTGATTTAAACATAATCATAATCACCAGTATCAGGCCGTAGATGATCTGCCTCCATTCCACAATCCATTCCCCGCAGAATGTCCCCAGCCACCGTAAAACCTCCGGTAAGATCACAAAGAAAATAGCGCCGATGATACTTCCGGGGATACTTCCCAGCCCTCCCATAATGGTCATGGAAAGGATCAGTATGGACTGGTTATAATTGAAGGTGGTGGAATCCACATAGCCGGTATATGCCGCATAGTAAGCCCCGGCCAGCCCCGCGATTGCCGCACAGATGGCAAATGCAAACACTTTATAACGGAACACATTGATTCCCATGGCCCTGGCAGCGATTGGGTCGCCTTTAATGGATTTCCATGCCCTTCCTGACCGGGAATTCAGCACATTATGCAAAATCACCACCGTGATGACCAAAAGGACAAGAACCACATAATATTTCCCTTCCGGTTTGGAAAGCTTCAGCCCAAAGATACTTTTGATTCCAAAAATGTCAGGCGCCGGAATCTGCTTAATTCCAAAAGGCCCGTTTGTCAGGGAAACCCAGTTGAGCTCCACGATACGTATGATTTCACAAAAGCCCAGAGTTACAATGGCCAGGTAATTTCCCTGGATACGTAAGGTGGGCAATGCTAAAAGCACACCGAAGCAAAAGGTAATCGCCACTGCCAAAACCACTGCCGGAAGGAAAGAGATTCCAAGCTTTGTGGTAAGCAGGGCCAATGCATATGCCCCGATTCCATAAAAGGCCGCCATGCCGAGAACCACGATTCCCGTATAGCCCATGATCAAATTCAGTGCAAGTGATAATAAAGAATAGATCAGGCACTGAATCGCAACATTCCGCAAATAATATGAATGAAACAACACCGGATAGAGAATCAGGAACGCCAGGAAAATAAGTGTCACCGCAACCTGATGCTTTGCCCAGCCGTTGATTATTTTCTTTAACATATCCGTCCTCCTTTAAACCTTACTCTGGACCGGTTTACCGAAAAGGCCGCTGGGCCGGATCACAAGCACCAGAATCAGAATAATAAATGCGATTGCATCTTTATAACCCGCACTGATGTACCCGGCTACAAAAGTTTCCAAAAGGCCAATCACCAGGCCGCCGACTAAGGAACCATGAAGAACACCAATGCCGCCTAAAATTGCCGCCGCAAATGTCTTGATTCCAATGGTAAATGACATGGTCGTGTCCACAGCGCTGTAATAAATACCAATCATAATACCGGAAAGGGCCGCGCAGACCGTCCCGATGAAGAAGGTAAGCGTAATGATTTTATTGACATCGACACCCATTAACTTCGCCGCCTGTGTATTCTGGGAAATGGCGCGCATAGCCTCTCCCGTTTTGGTTCCGTAAGTCAGCCATGTTAAAAAAACCATCAGCACAAATGCGGTTCCTAAAATAATTAAAGTAAAGGGATCAATCACTGCTCCCCAAAGTTCAAAAGTAGGAAGATGTAATACAAAGGGAACCATAATAGTCTGTGAACCAAAGGCGTATAAAAGCAGATTTGTAATAACCGTAGAATAACCAACGGTACAGATCAGAGCCGAAATTCCGGGAGCATTTTTCTTCCGTATCGGGTTTAAGGAGGCCCGCTCCATAAAGACAGCTCCGGCCGCACACAAAACCAAGGCCAGAATAATGGCAAGCCCATAAGGAAGATGCCATGTACTGTAAAAAAGAATCAATAAAAATGCCGCCGCCACCATAAAAGCATTATTGGCAAAATTAATCAGTTTAAGAACCCCATAAACCATGCTGTATCCAACGGCTACCAGTGCATAAATACTGCCGACCGCCAGACCGTTAATCAGCTGTTGAAAATGCATAAAACTGTCCTCCGTATTCCTGTGTGGTACAGAACATGATTTTAACAAATACCTTTCTTAAAAAACGCCGGAGGATTTCTTTTAAGAAATATCCTCCGGCGCCCTTTTTTACCGAAAGAGGTATAATTATTCTTTTGTCCAGGCTGCAAACTGGCCGTCTTTGATCACAAAGGGGCTGAGGGGCTTTGTCATATCCCCATTCTCTTCCATGGTGATCTTGGCGTTTAATCCGTCATAATCCTGAATCTCATGCATTGCCTTCACAAAAGCCTCACGGTCATTACCGGAAACTTTCATTGCCTCAAACATCACGTTGATCAAATCTGTGGTATTAAATGCGTGGCTGTCGATGTTCTCATTATACTTACCTTCGTAATCGCTCTTCCACTGTTCAAAAACGTCGCTGTTTCCTTCATTTCCGAAGTAGGTGAGAAGAATCTGGCCCTCGCCGTTGTCCCCTACATTGTCCAGGTACACCTGATCCTGCAGAGAGTTGTTGGAAAGGATGGTCTTGTCAATGCCAAGCTTACGCATCTGGTTGACAGCCAGAGAGGCCTCATTCAGATGGGCAACCAGGAAGAACAGGTCATACTCATCTTCCTTCTCCTTGAATTTAGAAAGGGACGCATTGAAATCTTTCTGGTCAATCTGGAAGATATCCTGATATACCACTTCTCCGCCTTTTGCTGTAAAGGCCTTTACAAACTCATCATACATTCCCTGTCCCCAGTCGCTCTGCTCATAGTACATAGCCACTTTTGTAAGTCCCATTTCATCTATGATAAAGTCTGCAAAATAAGTACACATCTGCTGGGTTGTCGCATCTCCGCGGAAGAAACGTCCGTCGCCCAGGCCGGACCAGTCCGCATTGGAGACAGAACCGGAACATACAGGAATCTGCGCATCCTTAAAAATATCCACAGTGGCAAGGGCAGATGTGGTGGTGAAGGGGCCGAATACCGTTAAAACATCCTCTTCATCACAAACCTTGTAAGCCATGTTTGTCGTTTCGTTGGGGTCTGACTTGTCATCATTCCACTCTACTTCAACCATTGCTCCATTGATGCCGCCTTCTGCATTCACCTTTTCCACAGCAAGTTCAATGGCCTGGCGCTGATGACGGCCATATGTCTCATAATTTCCTGTCAACGGTCCGATATACGCAATCTTGATGGTCTCGCCATCTGCTGCAGGAGCGCCGCTCTCTGCCGCCTTGCTCTCGCCTTCCGCTTTGCTTTCGCCTTCTGCTTTGCTTTCTTCTTTCTTGCTTTCCGGCGCCTCTGTCTCCTTCGGCTTCTCGCCGCAGCCGGCAAAGCAGGAAACCACCATCATGGCGCTGAGCAGTAATGCCAACAGCTTTTTCATTTTTTTTCCTCCTTAATTTTGGATCATATAAACTTTTCACTTTCAATCATTAAGAATATCACCAATTTTACTACTTGGCAAGTCTTATTTTATTTTACAGCCTGCTTTTCACTTGACACCTTTTGGTATTCCTATTATAATTGTCCATAATTGTGCAGTTTTTTATATTTCGCTTTACATTTATTTTGTTTATTTTTGACATATGTTTCCACTGGAAATATGTCATAAACTTAGGAGGAAAGTTATGAGCCAGAAAGATATTGACAATTTTGTCGCAAAAATGGATTTTGATACTCCCATTTCCCAGGAGGATTTCAAAAGCGCTGTAAAGAGCGCTTATATGGACCGCGCCCGCCAGGTTTGGTTTATTTACAAAAAAATCAAAGAGCTTTACCCTGAGGTTGACGCGGAGCGTATCATCCGTGAAGGCTCCTGGGATTTTGGACTTTACCAGGGAAATAAAATAGCGGAAAAATACGGGGCCGAAAATATCGGGCCGAAAGAAGCCCTCTTTGGCCAAACCAGTAAAGGCGGTATGCTGGTGTTTGAACAGGAAATCAAAGAAGCGGACGATGAAAAAGCTGTAAAACATTTCAACGCCTGCCCCCACTGTGAGGCTATACGTGAGCTTGGCGCCACCCCCGAGGAGATCAGGGCTTTTTGCCGGGATATGATCGGCGCCTGTGACTATGCCATCGTACATCCTTTCCCTCATGTGGAAATTGATTTCCCCACCACCGTTGCCGATGGAAAAGGGGAGCCCTGCCGGATGACCATTACCAGAAAGAAAAATAAAACAGATTAAATAATGGCCACGTAAAACTGAGATTGTTTTACGTGGCCATCATTTTTTACTGTTATAAAAAACTCATTTGTCCTGCCATAACGACTGTTTTAAACTCCTCATACCTTGTATCTGTAATATAGCCAGTTAAATTTAAGAACCGTTCTGTTTCCGCCAATTCTTCAACCGTCAAGCTTCTAACTATTTTATGAAAGTCAATCCGTTCAAGTACTTTTTTTGTAAAAGGGCGCTTTGCGTCAAGAAATGCAATACTTTTTAAAAATTCCTGAACCTTGACAGAATTTAAAATAAGCATTGCCACATATGCCATATCGTACTTATCAAAACATATGAAATAACTTGTATCATCTGTCATCACGGGTTTATTATCATCTGAATATAGAACGGAAAATAAAGGCCGTTTATAAAAACCGCTGACGCCAACTTTATACTGTGAATACGCATATTCACCGACGCCAAACATCGAAAAAGGCGGCGCCCCACGATATATAGAACTCTTACGGTTTTCAAAAAATTCCAGGTTTTCATTGAGATAGTTCCAGGTTTTTGGAGCATCGTATTTAAGATGCCCTGTCTCTTCCCTCACTTTTCTCTGTGTCACAATAACATATTTTGTAAAACTGTGAATCACAGGAGCTTTAAACATACTGCTTTTTACCAATGGGAAAAGAATATTATCCTCTATTTTTATATTTTCTTTTTTCCCATTTTGTAATTTGCCTTCTTTTACAGTCAATTCCATAATTTTAGAGCAATCATGTTTTACTCCCTGGCGCCATTCAAAGCAACATTTTCCATCAAAATTTGTCTTTGGAGAATTTAAACTGCTGTAAAAGCGGCCTTCCAAAAAACCAAATCGCATTTTAATTTTTTGTGTATCGTCAAAATCATAAACATCACATGTATCCGACGATATATTTTTTTCAGATAACTGGATAATTAAAATACAGGCGCTGGTATTTACCCCAAAGACTTTTAATGAATCAAATTCAAGCACATCACAAGATTCAAAATTAATATGATTTCTCTTTAATTCTCGAAAAACGTTACGGGCTACTGATGTTTTGCAAAGCATTGCGATGACTGCATTTGTGTTTCTGTATTCATGAACCATCTGTAAAATCATATATTCACAAATATCAAAATTACCAGCTCCCGTGATTGCTGCAATTCCTTTTATTCCTTTAAAATTAACCTTTACAGGCAAATTTCCAGAACCAAGCAAAGACAATGTACTGTTTGTCACCCAGGGCGGATTTCCAATCACCAATATTTGTGAACAATCTTTTATCAAAGCTTTCGTTGAAAAAGCAAAAAAATCTGAATTGATTATTTGTACCCTTTCATCCTGTATCGTCTTTTTACATATCCTGCAATATTCAGGATTAATTTCAATCCCATAATATTCTCTGGCATCAAACAATAAACTACTTTGAAGAAAGCTTCCCAATCCACATGTGGGTTCAACAACCGCCGAAGGTTTTATTCCCCGTTCATATTTAAGGTAACGGCAGACTCTGTCCGCAAAATCCAGTGGTGTCTGATAATCGCCAAACTCCCTCCTACCACTCATAGTTTACAACTCCCGATATGCGATTATCCAATCCAATCACTCTTGTATATTGCAGCCTCCACTGCAATGCATTACTTATGGTTAAATATCCCTGTTCCGGAGGACACTCAAGGATTTCATCTGCGAGAGCATTATAAACGATTTCGTCCCCAGGCATATTTCTATCCTGCAAAAAACTTACAATATCTTCTTTATTTGCACCGTCATGAACCATTTCCCGCAACCGTTTCGTAGTAGTATAATCTGCGGTCCTGTCTTTATCAATAAAAGCACAATGGGTAAACCGCAATGTACAAGATGTGTGTGTATCTTTTTTATCATACACGAAAACCAACAAATGATATCCTAACCCAAAAATCTTTTGACGGGTGTTTTCAAATGGACAACTTGACTGCGGCTGGGTAATTGATGTAACTTTTATATCTGTCTGAATATCATTGCCCGGCGAATCAATTCCTCTGGCGCTGCTGCCAATTTCAAGTGCATACTGTGATTGCAACAAATGTTGAAATTTGTGCTCTATATATGTACCCACCTTTTTTCCGTCCGTAACTCCGATCAAGTCGGCATGGTTTTTTTGACTTTCAGTCTCACAAAAATACTTTGCAAGTTCAATCATTTTATTAATCGTCAATATTGGCTTCATAATTTGTCTCCTGTTTTTAGTACATATTTTTACTGTTTCCGCCATTAGATATAGTCTGTATTTCTGCCTCGACTTTTATAAATCCAGCAAATTAAATTAACCCCTGGCCATATTATGCTTTATAATACAAATAAAAACAAGAATATATTGCTAAATTCTTTGTGAAATTTTGACTGGTAATTGATTCCAAAAAATTCCTCTTGCTCCATCACAAGAGGAATTTTATTAACATTTTGATTACGAATTGTTTTGTTACATTTCTGGGTGCCTGATTTTGATTGGTTTGGCTGAGAATAAATCTTAGAGTATAATTATCATTGGCAAAAATAAAGGGAAGAGGCCAAAAACCTCTTCCCAATCATACAGATTTCGGTTATTGTTTAGTTGCGTGACAAAAACAAAGGAGAAATCTGTACGATGAAATCTATCATAACGGAAA